>NZ_JAXHGM010000001.1:44320-776026 GCF_034808145.1 Halorubellus amylolyticus | reverse complement strand
ACTTCGAGTCATCACCAGACTTCGAGTCATCACCGGACTTCGGGTCATCACCGGACTTCGAGCCGTCATCGTCCGAGCTCCCGTCGTCACCGCCGCTTAGCCCACCGTCGTCGGAATCCTCGTCGTCGCCGGAACTGTCGTCATCGCTGGATTCCCCGTCGTCACCACCACCGGTTCCGCCGTCATCGGACCCGTCGTCGCCGGAGCTCCCGTCATCGTCGCTGCCACCGTCCAGTCCACCGCCAGACCCGTCGTCACCGCCAGACCCATCGTCGCCGCCAGAACCATCATCGCCGTCACTACCATCGTCACCACCAGACCCGTCGTCGCCGTCACCACCATCGTCACCGCCAGACCCGTCGTCGCCGTCCGTCTCGCCGACGACGATCGTGGTGTTGGCGCTGGCGGTGTTCCGGTCACGGTCCCCGACCTGTGCGCGTAGCGTCAGGTCGGTTCCGTCGTGGTCCTCGGGGACCTGCATCGTGACGGAGACCGTGCGTTTCTCGCCCGGTTCGAGCGTCTCGAACAGCCAGCCGACGCCGCGTTTCGCGAACTGCGCGCCGTCGTCCGAGTGACTCGTCGCGGACCACGCCGGCGGGAACCGCGCCTGGAGGGACGCGGACGACGCCGCGGTCGAACCGGTATTCTCCACGACGAACGTCACGGTCACCGTCCCGCCCGGGTCCGTCGACCCCGCCGAGACCGACAGCCCCAGGTCGACGCCGGACGCGTCCGTCGGCTCGTTCACGTCACCCGTCCCGCCGGTCCCGGCGACCGCACCGGCGACCGGGCCGGTCACCGCGAGGGCGGCGACGAGCACCACGAGCACGCGAACGCCACGTTTGTTTCTCATAGCCACTTACTCCAATTAGTCTTCACCGCAGCAAATATATCTTTCCGTGCGTGTGATGCTATATCGGTCTGTGGAGCGCGGGAACCGAGTTCGAGCGGGCGAGCGACGACGACGAAACGTTTACCTCCGAACCGCCGTCAGTACGGTCGTGGAGCGAGTCGAGGTCACGACCGTCGTGTACGCAGACAGGCAGCGAGTGTACGAGTTCCTGCTCGACTTCCCCGGGTACGCAGCGTACTCCGAGCATCTGACGGACGTCGACCAGCGCGGCGACGGCGGACCCGGCACGCGATACGACCTCCAGTTCGCGTGGTGGAAGCTCACCTACACCGCGCACTCGAAGGTCACCGACACGCACCCGCCCGAGCGCATCGACTGGCGTATCACGAAGGACATCGACGCGACCGGCTACTGGTTCGTCGACTCCGTCGACCCGCCCGAGGGCGAGGACGTCGCGACGCAAGTCCGGTTCCTCGTCGAGTACGACGCCGACTCCGCGACGGTCGGGAGCATCGACCTGCCGCGGTTCGTCTCGCTGTCCTGGGTCGTCGAGAAGGTCAAGCCGAAGATACGGAGCGAGGCGACCCGTATCGTCGAGCGGGTGGTCGTCGACCTCGAAGGGCAGCGACGGCGCGTCGACCTGGACGTCGACACCAGCCCGCGCGACCCCTGACCGCGCCGCGGCCGACCACGGCACCCGGCAGCGGCCGCGTCGCGCATGACAACCCTCTTGTTCGGGCCGTCCGTCCGGCCCGACTATGCACGAGGTGAGCGCGTGATGCGAGTGCTGGTCGTCGGTGCTGGCGAGGTCGGGATGAACATCGCCAGTGGGCTCGCTGACGCGCACGACGTGGTGGTCGTCGACACCGACGCGGACCGCGTCGAAGCAATCACGTACCAGTTGGACGTCCTCGCCATCGAAGGCGACGGGACGTCCCTGAGCACGCTCAAGGAAGCGGGCGTGGAGGACGCGGACATGCTCATCGCGAGCACGGACAGCGACGAGGCGAACATCGTGGCGTGCGCGACCGCGAAGACCGTCTCGGACGTGTTCACGGTCGCTCGCGTCCGGAAGACGGATTACTTGACGACGTGGCGGGGCGCCGAGGGCGCGTTCAGCGTCGACTTCATGGTGTGCACGGACCTGCTCGCCGCGGAGACCATCGTCCGGATCGCCGGGTTGCCGGGCGCGCAGGACGTCGATTCGTTCGCGGGCGGTCGCGTCCGCATGGCGGAGTTCGAGGTGACGGAGGCGAGCACGCTCGCGAACGAGACCGTCGAGTCCGCGGACCGCTTCGAGTCGCTGACGTTCGCCGCCATCCTCCGGAACGGCGACGTGAAGATCCCGCGCGGGGACACGCGCATCGAGCCCGGTGACAAGGTCGTCGTCATCGGGAGTCCGGAGAGCTGTCGGTTGCTCGCCACCGAGCTGACGCCGTCGGACGGGCTCGAGAGCTCCGACGACGTGTACGTGGTCGGCGGGAGCGAGATCGGGTATCAGACGGCGCGGTTGCTGGAGGCGCAGGGCGTGACGCCGCGAGTCATCGAGCGCGACCCGGAGCGCGCTCGCGAGCTCGCGGAGGAGCTCGTCGGGAGCGTCGTTCTGGAGAACGACGGGACGGACATCGACTTCCTGGAGCGCGAGCACGTCGCGGACGCGGACCTCGTCGTCGCGGCGTTGTCGTCGGACGAGAAGAACCTCCTCGTGAGCTTGCTCGCGAAGCGCCTGGGCGCGAAGCGGACGGTCGCGGTCGTCGAGGACGGGTCGTTCGTCGACGTCTTCGAGACCGTCGGCGTCGACGTGGCGGTGAACCCGCGGGAGGTGACCGCCGAGGAGATAACGCGGTTCACGCGCGAGGAGCACACGCAGAACGTCGCCATCATCGAGAGCGACCGCGCCGAGGTCCTCGAGATCGAGGTGGACGACGAGAGCCTGCTCGCGGATCGCACCATCGCGGACGCGACCGCGGAGTTGCCCCAGGGCGTGGTCGTCGGCGCCATCACGCGCGACGACGACCTCATCACGCCCCGCGGGGACACGGTCGTCAGGCCGGGCGATCACGTCGTCGTGTTCGCGGAGACGTCGATAATCGAGGAGGTCACGCCGCGGTTATGAAGGTGGACTGGCGCGCGAGCGTCTCGCTCGTCGGACGGGTGACGAAGTACCTCGCGGTCGCGCTCTTGGTCCCCATCGTCACCGGATTGATCTACGACCCGCGCAGTGTCGTTCCGTTCCTCGTGACTGCTGTCGTCGCGGTCGGCGTCGGCACGGTGCTGGAGCGGCTGGACGACGACCCGGACATCGGGGCGCGCGAGGGGTTCCTGATGGTCGCGGCGACGTGGTTCGCGGTGTCGCTCGTCGGCGCGATCCCGTACCTCCTGGAGCACCTCACCGTCCAGGGCGGGTCGCTCGCGTACGCGACGGAGACGACGCTCCAGCACCCGGAGAACGCGCTGTTCGAGACGATGAGTGGGTTCACGACGACTGGCGCGACCGTGATGGGCGACATCTCGTTCGAGAGCCACACGCGAGCGCTCATGATGTGGCGGCAGTTGACGCAGTGGCTCGGCGGGATGGGTATCGTCGTGCTCGCGGTCGCCATCCTCCCCGAGCTCTCGGTCGGGGGCGCCCAGTTGATGGACGCGGAGGCGCCCGGGCCGGGCATCGAGAAGCTCACGCCGCGTATCGCGGAGACCGCGCGTGCCCTCTGGGTGGCGTACGCCGGCATCACCGTCCTCGAGATGACCCTCCTCTACGGCCTGCACGTCGCCGGGATGGCGCCGGGGATGACGGCGTACAACGCGATCGCGCACGGGTTCACGACGATGTCCACGGGCGGATTCTCGCCAGAAGCCCGGTCCATCGAGGCGTTCTCGGCGGCGGTGCAGTGGCTCATCATCCCGTTCATGATCGCGGCGGGGACGAACTTCGCGCTGTTCTGGCACGCGACGAAAGGGAACTTCGACAAGCTCCTGCAGGACACCGAGTTCCGCGCGTACGCCGGCGTCATCGGCATTCTGGCAGCGGCCGCCGCGGCGTTCGTCTACCTCGACCCGGGGCTCGCGGGGCCGGCGACCGACGCGACCGCACCACACTACGCCGACACGGGCGTCGCCGCGGAACCCATCGCGCACACGTTCCCGATCTTCGAGGACGTGGAGGGCGCGCTCCGCCAGGCGACGTTCCAGGTGGTGTCGTTCGTGACGACGACGGGGTACGCGACGATGGACTTCAACGCGTGGAGCGGGCCCGCGAAGTACCTGCTCGTGTTCGCGATGTTCGTCGGCGGGTCCGCGGGATCGACGGGTGGTGGTATCAAAATCGTGCGGTGGCTCGTCATCCTGAAGTCCCTGCGTCGGGAGCTGTTCACGACCGTCCATCCGGACGCGGTCCGACCGGTCCGGCTCGCGGGGAAGGCGCTCGACGAGCGCGCGATACGCGGCATCTACGCGTTCACGCTCCTGTACTTCGCTATCTTCTTCGTGTCGGTGGGGGTGCTGGTCGCGGACGCGGCGGTGATGGCCCAGCCCGCGCCGCTGTCGGTCATCGAGGCGATGACCGCTGTGGCGGCGACACTCGGGAACATCGGGCCGGGCCTGGAGCTCATCGGACCGATGGGGAGCTACATCGACTTCACCATCGAGGCGAAGGTGTTCATGGTCGTCCTGATGTGGATCGGGCGCCTCGAGATTTTCCCGGTGCTCGTGCTCCTGACGCGCGGGTACTGGTCGTCCTGAGCACGGGGAGTTTCTGCCACGAATCGGTCGACGAGTTGATTGCTGTCGGGACGAGTTGGTCGTCGACTCAACGAGTTGGTCGTTGGATCGATGAGCTGGTCGCTGTCGCGGCGATGTCGTGGCGCGCGAGGAACGAGAGCAGTCGGTGAACGGTACCGGTCGCGAGACCGCGGGACCGCGACTGGATTACTCGGGGGTCTCGAAGTCGCCGCCGTACCGCATGAAGAAGTACGCCATCGAGAGCACGGACAGCATCGCGGCGGTGCCGGCGACGGCGAGGGTCTTCGCGCTCCCGGGGAGCACGGGGCCGGTGGGGCCACCGGTGTCGAGGCTCTCGACGACCGTGATGCTCGCCTCCATGCCGGCGCCGACGTGGGGCTGACAGTAGTAGTCGTACTCGCCGGTCGTGTCGAACGTGTGCGAGTACTCGTGACCCGAGTTGTACGTCTTCGACGCCGGGCCTTCGGTGCCCTCCCAGTTCGCGCCCTCGGGCTGGCTGTCGACGACGATGTTGTGGTTGTCGGAGTCCCACACGAAGTTCACGGTCGTTCCGACCGCGATCTCGAGGTCGGCGGGTTCGTACACGAGCGAGCCGCCGGGGCCGACGACGACCTCTTCGGTCGCGCCACCGCCACCACCGCCTTCGGTGCCTTCCTGAGCGGCGGCGGTCCCCGCGGCGCCGGTCGCGGCCGCGCCCGTGACGGCCGTCATGAACTGCCGGCGCGAGACAGGCGTGTCCGTAGCGTCTTCGTCCATACCCGGTGGTTAGGGGAGCCCCGTACTGAAATCTTCGATTCGAACACGGCGGGTCGGCGAGGCGGTCGGTCCCTAGAGCGTGTAGTCGTGGTCGCCGGTCTCCGTCGAGAGGAACGCGTCGGCGAGGTCGATGGCGGCGGCGACGTCGTCGCCGTACACGCTCTCGACGGGCGTGTGGAGGTACCGCGTCGGGAACGAGATGGCGCCGACGGGCGTCGGCCCCGAGGAGCGCTGGAAGCCGGCGGTGTCGGTACCGCCGGCGGGCAGGACCTCGTGCTGGACGTCGACGTCGCGCTCGCGGGCGACCGAACGCAGGCGGTCGACGACCTTCCGGTTCGGGATGACGCTCGAGTCCTTGAACTTGATGCCGGCGCCGTTCCCGAGTTTCGTGACGTACTCGTCGTCGTCGGTCTCGGGGACGTCGTTCGCGACGGTCGTGTCGAGGTTCAGTGCGAGGTCGGGCGCGAGGTCGACGCCGATGGCTTCGGCGCCGCGGAGCCCGACCTCCTCCTGGACGGTCGCGGCGAGGTGGACGGTCACCGGCGGGTCCTCGAGTCGGTCGGCGAGCGCGCAGAGCGCGAAGACGCTCACGCGGTTGTCGAGGGCCTTCCCGTTGATGCAGTCGCCGACGACCTCGGTCGTCTGCGTGGTGGAGACGCGGTCGCCGACGGCGACGCGCTCGCGGACCTCGTCGGCGGGGAGGCCGAGGTCGACGTCGACGTCGTGGACGCCGCGGTCCTCGTCGTCGTCGCTCCCGCCGGAGTGGGGCGGGATGGAGCCGATGACGCCCAGGAGGTCCTCGTCGTCGGTGTGGACGACGACGCGCTGCGCGCGCAGCACCTCGGGGTCCCAGCCGCCGAGCGCGTCCACCTGAAGGAAGCCCTCGTCGTCGACGTTGCGTACCATGAACCCGATCTCGTCCATGTGCGCGGCGACGACGACCTCGTACTCGGGGGTCTCGGTGCCCTCGATGGTGCCGACGAGGTTCCCCATCGCGTCCGAGCGGACCGCCTCGACCGCGCTCGCGTCCTCCAGCTCGCGGCGGACGACGTCGCGGACCGCGTCCTCGTATCCCGGTACGCCGTGTGCTTCGGTGAGTTCGGCGAGCAGCGACTCGTCGAAGTCGAAGTCGGTCATACCTCGCCGTCGGTCGGCCGGGTACAAAAAGCGATAGGACGGCGATGGCGTCGCCGGAACTCGCGGGTCGCCAGCCCCTCCGCGGTTCGGGTGGGGTCGCGGTCAGGTACGGACCTGCACGTGGTGCCGGACGGTGTCGAGGACGTCGGTGAGCGCGTGGCGTTTGAGCACCGCGAAGCCGACGAAGATGACGACGAAGCCGAGCGCGGTCGTGGTGTCGACGACGTTCCCGAAGACGGCCCAGCCGACGAGCGCGGCGACGACGGGTTCGAGGTAGGAGACGAGCGTGAGTTCGGTGGCGCCGATGCGTTCCAGGAGTTCGAAGTAGACGAGGAAGGCGACGGCGCCGGACGCGAGCGCGAGGAACCCGAGCGCGACGACGGCCTCGGTCGTCCACGTCGCGGCGGCGAGGGACTCGCCGCGGGCGAGGCTGGCGACGTGGAGGCCGACGGCACCGCCGACCATCCCCCACGCCTGCGTCGTCGGTTTCGGGAGGCCGGCGTCGAACGGCCGCGCGAGGACGCTCCCGAGCGCGAAGCACGCGGTGCCGGCGAGCACGAGTGCGACGCCGACGATGCTGCCGTCGAGCGCGCCCGGGCCGGGGTCGACGACGACGCCGACGCCGAGGATTCCGAGTGCGACGCCGACGAGGCCGGTCGTCGTCAGCGGTTCCTCGAGGTCGAGTGCGCTCCCGACGCCGGCGGTGAGGACCGGGGAGAGCGAGACGACGACCGCGGCGACGGCGCCGGAGACGTACGTCTCGCCGACGTAGAGGAGCGCGGGGTACGCGCCGAAGACGAAGACGGCGGGGACGAGGACGCTGACGAGCTCGGTGCGGGTGCGGGGCCGCCAGCGGTCGGTCGCGGCGACGGCGTACGCGAGGACGACGAGGCCGGCGAGGTCGTAGCGAAGCGCGGCGAACGCGAGCGCGGGGACGTGGTGGAGGCCGACCTCGATGGCGACGAACGACGTCCCCCAGAGGATTGCGAGCGATACGAACAACAGGCTAGTGTCTGGTAGTGCTCTCCAGAACTTCTGCGATATCATCGGTTTCTGTCCAACGCCAGCGGACGCCCGTATTAAAACTCGTTGCAACTCGACGTCCAGAACCAGGATTGTGAATTAGCGTCGACACAGGAGTTGAACGAAACTACAGCTACAGCCGTTATTATGGATTCAGTTCGAGTCCACGACGGTCGGGAGGCTGAAGTCGCTCGCGGTCGAGCGTCGACACATGGACGACCGCGACGTGCGCCTGCTCAAGGCCATCAGCGAACTCGGCACCGGCAGCCCCGAACGCCTCCACGAGGAGACCGACATCCCGGTCTCGACCATCCACTACCGCCTGAACAACCTCCGCGAGGCCGGCGTCATCGAGAACGACTGCTACGACCTCGACCTCGACGCGCTCGGCCTCGGCGTCACCGTCATCCTCGAGGTCCTCACCGACTACTCCGGGAGCCACGAGGACGTCGCCGAGGACGTGGAAGCCATCGAAGGCGTCACCCAACTGTTCTCGACGATGGGGGAGACCGACTACGTCGCCATCGCGCGCCTGGCCGACGGCGACGACGTCGGCCGCCTCATCCGCGACTTCGAGACCGTCGACGCCGTCGAACGCACGAACTCCACGTACGTCATCGACGAACTCCACGAGGACGCCCGCGCACTCGGGAGCTACAGCATGGAGACGCTGCTCGCGACGCTCACCGACGACGACTGACCGACGACGCCCGACTCGCTCTCGACCACACACCGCACGTTCGCCACAAAGGAACTCGCCGTCCTCCTCGAACTCTCCCAGAACGTCCCCTGCCAGTCGGCGGGCACGCTCGTCGACGACGTCGTGGGACTGCGCGAAGGAGGGGTGCTCGACTAGCGCCGTCCGTCAGCGCTCGACCTGGGGCTCGTCGACGAGGTGCCGGCGCTGCTCGCGGAGGTGCGCGGGCATCTCCGCGTGCACGTTCTCGAACATCTCCCCGGCGTCGTAGCCCGTGTGCTCCTCGGCCGCCGTCACCGCCTCCTTCACCGTCTCGGTCGCCCACTCCCGGGTCGCCGCCTCGTCGGTCTCCGACCACCCGAACTCCTCCGTGAGGTACGTCCGCGCCCGGTCCAGCGGGTCCTCGAGACGCCACTCCTCGGCGTCCCCCTCGTCGCGGTACTTCGACGGATCGTCGGTCGTCGTGTGCGCGCCCTTCCGGTACGTGACCGCTTCGATGAGCGTCGGTCCGCCGCCCGAGCGCGCCTTCTCCAGGGCGTCCGTGACGACGTCGTACACCGCGAACACGTCGTTCCCGTCGACGCGAACGCCGTCGAACCCGTACGCCTGGGCCTTCTGGGCGATGGTCGCGCTCGCCGTCTGGCGTTCCCGGGGCACCGAGATGGCGTACCCGTTGTTCTGACAGAAGAACACCGTCGGCGTCTGGAAGACGCCCGCGAAGTTCATCGCCTCGTGGAAGTCGCCCTCGCTCGTGGCACCGTCGCCGAACGAGACGAGGCTCGCGACGTCGTCGTCCTTGTACTTCGCCGCCATCCCGACGCCGACCGCGTGCGGGAGTTGCGTCGCGATCGGGATCGTGATGGGGAACGTCGTCAGGCCCGCGGGGTCCTCGCGGTCGATGTAGTTCCCGTCACCGGAGAGGTGGAGCAGGACCTCGCGGAGGTCGATACCGCGCTGGAGGTACATCGCGTGGTCGCGGTACGTCGGGAACAGGTAGTCGCGGTCGGGCATCGCCGCGGCCGCGCCGATCTGCGCCGCTTCCTGGCCGGCCATCGGCGCGTACGTCCCGATGCGCCCCTGTCGGTGGAGACTGACGGCTTTCTCGTCGAATGTCCGGGCGAGTACCATTGTCTCGTAGAGGGAGCGTGCACGCTCCGCGGAGACGCTGTGGTCGGTGACTTGAGAGCCGCCCGGGGACATGACGCGAACGATGTTGTCAGCCTTCGACATTAGTGACACCTGAGGGTCTATCGGACAATCGCCCGCACGGGTAATAAAGAATCGCCTCAAACAGATTCGCCCATGGAATTATCATCGAGTACTTAAACTCGTCACTGATTCGTCGGTGGTTGGCGGTGTCGAGTCGTGGCAATATTGACGAATCGTCGAATCGGGCCGCGTACTCGCGAGCCGGAAACCCTAACACGGACCGTCGATTCGTGAGAGGCAATGACAGACTGGATCGGGGAGACGTTCACGAGCGACGTCGGGTGGACCCACCTGGAGGCACTCGTCGATATCGGCGACCGGATGGCCGGGAGCGACGGGGAGCGACGCGCAGCCGAAGCGACGCGGGACGCCCTCGCAGACGCCGGCGCGCGCGACGCGCACCTCGCCGAGTTCGACGTCCAGGGCTGGGAGCGCCACGCGAGCAGTATCGACGCGGCAGGCGAAACCTACGACCAGAACCACGAGGTGATCTCCCTCCCACGGTCACCGGACGGGGCCGCGTCCGGCGAACTCGTCGACCTCGGGTACGGCCTCCCGCGGGACTTCGAGGGCGCCGACCTCGAGGGGAAGGTCGTGCTCGCGCGCTCGGACGTCCCCGAGTGGTACGACCGCTACCTGCACCGGCGCGAAAAGTACTACCACGCCGTCGAGGCGGGGGCGGCCGCGTTCGTCTATCGGAACCACGTCGAAGGCTGCCTTCCACCGACCGGGAGCGTCGGCACTGACGCCGACCCCGTCGGCGAGATTCCCGCGGTCGGCGTCTCCGCCGAGACCGGTGCGCGCATCGCACGGCGCGCCGACGGCGACACCGTCGACGTCGACGTCACCGCCACCGTCGAGGACGCGACCAGCCAGAACGTCCACGCGACCCTCGGCCCGGACACCGACGACGAACTCCTCCTGACGAGTCACGTCGACGCGCACGACATCGCCGAGGGCGCGATGGACAACGGCGCCGGCACCGCCGCCGTCGTCCAGGTCGTCGACGCCCTCGCCCGACGCGAAGCCGACCTCGACACGCGCGTCCACGTCGTCTGCTTCGGCGCCGAAGAGGTCGGCCTCGTCGGCTCCGCGCACCTCGCCGAGACCGCCGACCGCGACGACGTCAGCGCCGTCCTGAACCTCGACGGCGTCTGCCAGGGTCGCGACCTCGGGTTCTACGCGCACGGCTTCGACGAGCTCGCCGACGCCATCGACGACGTCACCGACCGCCTGGGTCACCCCGCGTACGTCTCGCCCGAACTCGGCCCGCACAGCGACCACTGGCCGTTCGTCCAGCACGGCGTCCCCGGCACGCACGTCTACGGGAAGACCCCCGGCGACGGCCGCGGCTGGGGGCACACGCACGCCGACACCCTCGACAAGCTCGAACGCCGCGACCTCCGCGAGCAAGCCATCGTCCTCGCCGAACTCGCCGTCGAACTCGCCGACGACGACACGACCATCCCCCACCGCGACCCCGGCGACATCGCCACCCAGCTCGAGGACGAAGACCAGGCCGAAGGCATGAAGATAACCGGCGACTGGCCGTACGACGACTGACGTCGAATCCCGACCCTCACGCACCGACCCGCGGAGCGTACGTCCACCGACGCACCGATCCGTGGAGCGTACATCCGCCGACGGCGCGGCGACGAGACCTGCAGGGTTTTTGGTCGCCCCACCGCAACCCCGAGTATGGACGAGTCCACGACGGCCGACGCGGTCGTTGGCATCGTCGACGCCACCGCCGCCGACGCGCCCGACGTCACCGCGCTCGCCACCGCCGTCGAGCGCGCCGGCGGCACGCCCGTCGTCGACGACGCACGCGCGCTCGCCACGATGGACCTCGACGCGGGCATCGCCGCCGGCGACCGCGCGCTCGTCGAGTTCGTCCGCGCACGCATCGACGCACCCGTCCTCCCGGTCGAGACCACGCCGAGCACGCGTAGCGTCCCGGCCGACGACGCCGACGACGCCATCGCCGCGGTCGTCGCCCGCGAACACGACACCGCGACGCGCAGAACGCTCGCCGTGAACGCACCCGGCATCGACCCCGTCCGCGCACTCGCCGACGTCACGCTCGTCACGAGCGAACCCGCTCGCATCAGCGAGTACACGCTCCGCGCGAACGACCGCATCGTCGGCCAGTTCCGCGCAGACGGCGTCGTCCTCGCCACGCCCGCCGGCTCGCAGGGGTACGCGCGCGCCGCCGGCAGCCACGTCGTCGCACCCCACACGAGCGTGCTCACCGCCGTCCCCATCGCGCCGTTCGCGACGAACGCCGACGACTGGGTCGTCCCCGACGACGACGTCACACTCACCGTCGAACGCGACGAGGGCGACGTCTCCCTCCGCATCGACGACACGCACGTCACTCGCATCGGACACAGGGACGTCGTCGAAAGCACCCCGGACGACTCGCTCACCATCGCCGTCACCCCGCAGAGCACCGGACCGTGGCCGCACGCATTGGAAAAGCACTAATGCCTCGTCCACACAGGTTCACCTATGGACCCAGCGACGATGTTCGGACCCCTCGACGCCATCCTCACCAGCAAGGTGCTCGGCGTCGAACTCGTCAAGTACCTGCTGGTCGTGCTCGTGCTCGCCAACATGGCGACGCGCATCCTCGCCTACCAGCGTAACGTCAGCGAAGCCGAGGACGAGGACGTCGAGACCGCCTCCCGTCACCCGCTTCACACTGCGTCGACGCTCGTCCTCATCCTGACGACGTTCTACTACACGACCTACGCGCAACACGGCGGCGTCGTCCTCACGATGCTCGTCCTCGGGATGTTCGTCACGGACTTCTTCGAGTTCGAGACGCGGAGCGTCGACCTCCGCAAAGACGACTCGGTTCGTCGGCCCAACGGCGCACTGTTCGCATCCCTGCTCGTCCTCGGGTACGCGACGTTCCAGCTCGCGAACGAGTTCGACGTGTTCGTCGAGGGACTCTCCCAGATCATCTGACCACGCACGCGTCTCGACGCGTGCTCCGCTCTCCGAACGAACGCTCATACTCGTAGCACCACCCCGACCGTTTCTCCGACAGTCATCCCGTACAGACCGACGTCTGTGCCGAGCTGGTAGCGGCACTGAACGTGTGCTAACGACCCGTCGAGACCGTCCGAACGACGTCGAGACAGCTGGGACGACGACCCCGAGAACCCCACAGTCCCCGTCCCAGACGCGAACTCGAGGCGCACCGACTCGCTGGACTCACGACGGACGACGCGACGAAGGGTGAACCCACCACAGCACACCCCCAACCAACTGCCGACCACTCATCGCGTCGACCGAACGACTCTCACTCCCAGCGAGATTTCCTCGCGTCGACCGAACGACTCTCATCCCCAGCAAAATCCCCTCGTCGACTGAACGACGCCATCACCGTGCCGGTTCGACCATCGGGAGCGGACGACGCAACCGCTCGTCGACGAACGCGTACGGAATCGAACGTGACCGCAGAAACACCGCCTCAGCTCGCGAGGTACTCGCGCGTCTGCTCGGCCGCCGGGATGACGACCCAGAACGTCAACACGCCGATGATGATGAACCAACGAAGGCCACTCTCGAGCATGAGCGCCATCTCACCGTACGTCCCCAGGTCGCCCGGTGGCGCCCCCGTGAGCTGTGCACCCTCGAACGACGGCGTCTTGTACCAGCCGGCCAGGACCATCCAGACCAGTCCCACACCAGTGAGGATGGCCGTGCCTTTGGCGAATTCGTCAGCCATTATCTGAACCTTCGTCGGATTCGTCTTTAGACTTTCCCATTCCCGGAGACCGGAAGCGCGTCGAGAACGCGTACACGAACGCACCGAGCACGATACTCCCGAGGCCCGCGAGCGCCAGCACGACGTTCACCTCGTCCGGCGACGCCTGCGCCCGGTTCGTCGCCACGTCCAACGCCACGAACCCGAGGATGACCGCAACCATCGCAATCAACGTCGCGAACACCGTCACCGTCTTGTAGAGGCGCATCGGGACCTCGACCTCGCGAGACCCGCGAGCACCATCGTCTACTGGCTCGTCGTCAGTCATCGAAAGAACGTGGATTCCGCAGTTACTTCGGCGGCCGCAGCCGGTAGTACCGGCGGTTCAGGTCGTACATGTACCCCTCCTGCATCGACCGCAGGACCGCGTACGAGATGGTGCCCGCGACGAACGGCAGCAGGAACGTCACGTCCAACAGGAGCTTCGACCCGATCGGGAGCAGGTTCTTGATGGAGAGCATGCTGATTGTGAACGCGAACACGACACCGAACACGCCGACCGCAGCCCAGAACGGCTGCTCGACCGGCCGGCGCGCACTCCCCTTGTTCAGGAACGGCACGATGGCGATGAACCCGACGACGACGAGGTTCGCGACCACGCCGTACGTGCGGTCCGCCATCAGCTTCGCGCCCTCCGCCGCCGTCTCCCCACCGAGGATGGAGAGCTCCGGGTTCAGCGGTCCGAGCTTCAACAGCCCGAACGACCAGTAGAGGTACCAGTCCGGCAGGATGATCGCCGGGGTACTGCTCGGGTTCGCGGGCGGCCCGATGTGCGGCGGAAGCGCCGCCGACAGGAACAGGATCATCCCGACGAAGAAACTCGTCAGGGAGAGGTTCCGGATCATCTCGTGGGGCCACGCCGGGAACGCGAGCACGTCGCGTTCGACGTAATCGGACTCCTGACGGAGGTCCTGGTCCTCGCGTCGCGCACGCTCGAAGTACTCGTACGTCAACCGGGAGAGCCCTTCCGTGCGCTCCTTGCGCTCGCGCCACGTCGGGGTCTCGTCGTCCGGCGCGACGATGCCGGTGCCACTGCCGCCGTCAGCCATGGGTTCCTCGTCGTTGTTCTCAGACATTGTATCAGTGTGGTTCCGCGATGCCCTGCATCCAGACGATCCCGATGTGCACGGCGATGAGCGTGGTCACGATGAACGGCAACAGGAACACGTGCAGGATGTACATCCGTTGCAGGGTTGCCTGACTCAACGTGAACCCACCGAACAGGAGTTGGGCGACCCACTCACCCGCGAGCGGGATCGAGAGGGACATCTCCACGCCGATTTGGCCGGCCCAGAACGCGAGCTGGTCCCAGGGAAGCAGGTAGCCCGTGTACCCGAACACCATCGTCAACGAGATGAGGACGATGCCGAGGATCCAGTTGAGTTCACGCGGTTCCTTGTACGCCCCGGTGAAGTACACGCGGAGCATGTGGAGGAACACCGCCGCCACCATGACCTGCGCGGCCCACCGGTGGATGGACCGGAGCATGAACCCGAAGTTCAGGTCCGTCATGATGAACACGATCTGATTGTACGCACCCGACGGGTCACCGGTCGTCGCCGGTGCGTAGTAGAACCCCAGCAACGCGCCCGATAACGCCGCGACGACGTACGCTATCGTCGAGAACGACCCTAACGCGTACAGTGGGTACCAGTACCAGAACTTGTTGTCGAGGTTGTACTGTTCGGTGTGACTCTTGGGCATCTGCATGTTGACCTTGTAGTACAGGTCCTCGAGGAGTTCGAGGTAGTCAACGATGCGGAGACGCCGGTCGAGGTACACGAGAACCATCAGGTAGCCCTTCTCGACGGGCGTCAGGTCCCGTTTCTGTATCCAGCCGCGATGGTCGTGTTCGTCTTTCTTCTCCAGGCTCATTGTGTCAGTCCTCCTTCGCCGGCCGTGGCAGTGCCACGAACGACTTCTTCACGATACTGAACGGGTCGTAGACGGACTGGTGGCACTGGCAGTAGATCTTGTCCGCCGCACCGAAGTTCGCGGACCCCTCGATGTCCTTGAAGCCGGGGACGCAGCAGAAGTGCGTGCACTTGTTCAGCCACGCGACGCAGCCCTCGGCCGTGGACGCGTCGATCCAGTCGTCCTCCTCGGCGAGTTCCTGGACGTTCTCGGACCGGACGATCTGGATGGGCATCGTCTCGGCGGGGTCCAGGTCCTGGGACCGCCACGTGCCGGCCGCCGGCTTCCCGTTCGACTTCGTCCCGAACGACGTGTTCCACTCCCGCCAGGGGTCGCCGAGCTCCTGGAAGTCGTCGATGTGTATCTTGTCGCCGCCCTTGTCGCTGTGCCAGTCGTAGCCCGTCGACGAGTACCGGAAGTAGTTGTCCTGGTCCGCTTCCGGGTACACGCCCGAGTACGTCTGCACGCCGCAGTACTGGAACCACGCGGACGAGTAGTCGACCTCCGTCCCGCCGTAGTTCTCGGTGACGGCAGCGTCGGCGCCGTCCTCGTACTCCGGCCACGCGCCCATCAGGTAGCCTTCGCTGTCTATCTCGACGGGAATCTGGGGCATCCCGCGCGGTGCGGGGCCGTCGGTGTTCTCGACGGCGTAGAACGTCGTCGTCCCACCACCGGCGCCGCTCGGTGCGGTGGCGGTGTTCACGGCGGCGGCGCTCGCTGTCGTGACGCCCGCGAGGGCGGCGCCGCCGACGACGCCTTTGACGAACCGCCGACGGTCCGATTCGACCGGATACTTGTCTTCGTCCAGTGGCATTGTTATCGCTTGTAGTACGGGTATACTGCCCGTTTCAGTGTCTCGACCGCGTTCTCGGGGTCGAAGCTCTGCTCCCCGTCGACGTCCTCCTCGCGGATGTAGAGGTCCTCCCACTTCCGGCGTCGTTTCTTGACGATCATGACGTCCGGGAGGAACTCCTTCCGGTACAGCAGGAGGATGAACGCGAGGTCGACGAAGATTATCGCGAGGATCGTCCCGAGGTACATGTTACCGACCGCGTCCAGTCCCCAGCCGGCGACGAGACCGTACGTGAACAGTCCGACGAACACGACCTCGATGACGGTGAGCAGGACGATGGCGACCGCGGCGGCCGTGCTCTCGCGAGCGGGCTCGTAGCGGTGGATGTCGCCGTAGTTGCTTCCTTTGGTCGACATGGATTAGTCCTTGTTGGGGGCCGCGGTGTGCGCGGATTCGCCGTACTTGAGCGTGTAGAACGTGAAGAGCAGCGAGCTGATGATGGCGAGGATGGTCGCCAGTCCGACGAAGTGCGCCTGGAACGGGACGCCCATGTGTTCGGGGTCCTGTTCCTTGCCACCGCCGGAGGCCACCGTGTCCTTGACGGTGATGCTCGCCTCCATACCGGCGCCGACGTGGGGCTGACAGTAGTACTGGTACTCGCCGTTGGTCGTGAACGTGTGCGAGTACTCGTACCCGGTGTTGTACGTCTTCGAGTCAGCACCTGGCGTCCCTTCCCAACCGGCGCCTTCGGGTTGACCGTCGACGACGATGTTGTGGTTGTCGGAGTCCCACACGAAGTTCACGGTCGTCCCGTTCGCAATCGTGAGGTCCGCCGGTTCGTACACGAGCGAGCCGCCTGGGCCGACGACGACCTCCTTGGTCGGGCCGGAGGGCGCACCGCCGCCGGCCGTGGTGTTGTTGGCCGACCCTGTACCGTTCGGTGCGCCCGTGGTGGTCGTGTTGTTGGGCGCGCCGGAGCGTCCTTGGTCCTCGGCGGCGGCGCCTGCGGACGCCGCGCCGACTGCCGCGGCGGCTCCGGAAACGCCGCTGGCAGTTCTCAGAAAGTCCCGCCTTTTCATATACATCCGTAGGTCAGGATTGACGTTGCTTAAACCCACCGATGCGGGTGTCTGGAGGGGGTTACGTGGTCGGGTTCGAGCTCTCGTCACCGTCGCGTTCCGCGTCGGGTTGCCCCGTTCCAGCGGGGTCAGTGCCGTCGGTCCGCTCGGAGGCCGATTCGGACGCGTCGGGACGGTCCGCTGCGGGCCCGTCGAGTGCCGTCTCGACGGTCGCTTCGTCGTCCTCCGTCGGGAGGAACGCGGGACGTTCGCCGTCCTCGAGCCCGATCGCTCGAAGTCGTTCCCGGTACTCTTCGGCGCGGAACTTGTCGGAGAGCCGCGCGTTCGCGACGGTGAAGAACAGGACGAACGTGGCGGCGAGGAACAGGAGGCCGAACACGATCATGAGGCCGCGACCGATCTCGCCGGTGCCGGCGGCACCCGGTGCGAACACCGCAGCGCCGAGGAGGACGACGCCGGAGAGCCCGAGCACGCCGGCGATGAGCTGCAGCATGAAGTTCCCGAGTTCACCGCTGCCCTCGGGGACCTCCTCGGGGTCCGGTAGCACGGCACCGGCCGGTGGCTCCTCCGGTTCGTAGGAGTCCATCGAGCAGAGCGCGACCGTCGGTTTCACGTCCCTGAGCACGGTCCCGAACCCCTCGACGGAGCCGTCGCGTTTGACGACGGCGTACCCTTCGTCGGAGAACGCGAGCACGGCGTCGTCGCCGTCGACCTCGCGGCGTTCGACGACCGCGAACACGTCCCGGTGCGCGACGCGACGCTCCAGGTCCGTCCGGACGCGTTCGAGGAGTTCGTCGCCGGTGATCCACGTTCCCTCGTCGAACGCGGCGTCCCATTCCTCGGGCGTCATCTCCGCCATGTCTCCCGGCCCGAAGTCGTCGAAGTCGTACTTCTCCTCGACGCGTGCGCGCAGTTCCGCGTCCGATGCCGAGTCGTCGTCGGACGGGGACGAGGCCACGTCGCCCGGCGGTGACGCGTCTCGGTCCGGCCCGGACGGGTCGTCGCTGTCGCTCCCGGGGTCGGGGTCGTCGGCCGACGTCGGTCGGGAGTCAGTCATCCCCCGGTACTTCGGTCCACGGGCGTTTACCCTTTCCGACCGCGGGCGTCCGGGAACGCGTCCTTTAGGACACCCCGGCCGTTAGGGCCGAGCATGGTCGAAGACGTGGTGGTCGCGACGGTCGTCACCGCCGTCGTCACCGCCAGCTTCCCGTTCTACGTCTACGGTGCCTGGTACATCATCAACCAGCCGGTCGTGACGTGGGACGTCCTCATGTATCACTTGAAGTTCGTCGTCACCGGACTCGCCCTGAACACCGTCCCCGTCGTATTCTGGATGGCGCCGCGGCTGTTCGACAACATCAGCAGCCTGACCGCGCTCCACGCGTTCTTCGGGCTCCAGGCGTACGCGATGCTCCTGTTCGGACTCTGGGGTATCGCCCGCATCTTCCAGGCGAAACGCAGCGCGGACCTCTACGACGACCCCGACCAGGACGTCTCGATCGACGAACTCCACGAGCACATGGGGAAGTGGCGGACGCGCCTGCGCGTCGGCGTCTTCGGGTACGTGTTCTTCTGGATCCTCGCGTACCTCGTCGGCGTCGCCCGGTACGTGCGGTGGTACAGTATCCTCTAGCGCCGTTTCACTGCCGGCGATGCTCCCACGCGCCGGTCACTGCTGGCGGTTCGGCATCTCGTCCGGCGCGTTGTCGTGTCGGGTCTTATCGCGCGCCTCGTCGTTCAGCTTCTCCGTGTTCGTCCGTTCCCCGGGCTCGCGGTCGTTCTCCTCGTCCTCGACGGCGTCGTCGTGCGCGTCGGCGACGTCCGCGAGTGCTTCGGCGGGGACGTTCGTTCGCTCCTCGGGCGAGAGCTCCTCGTGTCGGTCGGCGTCACTGGTCTCGTCGTCACTGGTCTCGTCGTTCGTCATACGTCGAACGCGGTTGGCCACGCCGGTATGCGTCGGGCCAAATCGGCTTGGTTGACGCGGCCGGAGCCGGCGACGCCCGGTTTCACCACGCCTCGCCGCTGGCGAGGTCGACCTCGCCGTCGCCCCGCTCGCTCGGACAGATGTCCGCGAGGACGCACGCGTCGCAGTCGGCGCTCCGCGCGCCACAGACGGCGCGCCCGTGGTCGATGAGGAGGTGCGTGAACTGCTGCCATTCGCTCTCGGGGACGACGTCCAGGAGGTCCTGCTCGATGGCCTCGGGGCGCTCCTCGGTCGTCAACCCGAGGCGCCGGGAGAGGCGCTGGACGTGCGTGTCCACGACGATCCCCTCGACGACGTCGTGGCCGTGCTGGAGGACGACGTTCGCCGTCTTCCGACCCACGCCGGGAAGGTCCGTGAGCGCGCTCATCTCGTCGGGGACCTCGCCGTCGTGTTCGGCGAGAAGCTGCTCGCCGGTTCCCTGCAGGTAGCCGGCCTTGTTGTTGTGGAACGTGATCCCGTAGATGGCGTCCGCGAGTTCGTCCCGGGTCGCGTTCGCGTAGTCCGCTGGCGTCTGGTACGTCTCGAAGAGGTCTTCGGTGACGTCGTTCACGCGCTCGTCGGTGCACTGTGCGGACAACACGACCGCGACGAGCAGCTCCAGTCGCGACGCGTAGTTCAACGATATCGTCGAATCGGGGTACTCCTCGTGGAGGCGTTCGACGACGGTCTCGGCTTGCGCGCGTCGCGAGTCGCGTGGCGTTCCCATACCAGGGACGTCGGAACGGGTCCGTTTCAGCCGTTCGGTTCCGGAGACCACCGACCCGTCGACGACCAGTGACGCCGCGCACCCGGCCGCGTCCGTCGTCTGCCGTGGGTTTTAAGCGCGCGGTCGTCTCCCGTACTGGTATGAAAGCTACCGCGATGGCGCACCCGATTCAGGGGCTCGTCAAGTACCACGGGATGCGCGACGACATCGAGCGACTCCCGTACCACGACTCCATCAGCGTCTGCACGGCGCCGAGTCACACGAAGACCACGGTCGAGTTCTCCATGGATTACGACGAGGACACGTACATCGTCGACGGCGAGGAACTCGAAGGGTCCGCGTTCGACCGCGTCGAGCGCGTCGTCGAGAAGGCGCGGTCGATGAGCGACGCCGCGCACACCGTCTACCCCGTCCGGTTGGAGAGCGAGAACTCGTTCCCGTCGAACGTCGGACTCGGTTCCTCGTCGTCCGGGTTCGCGGCCGCAGCACGCGCGCTCGCTGAGGCCGCCGAACTGGACGCGACCCTCGAGGACATCTCGACCATCGCACGCGTCGGTTCAGCGAGCGCCGCACGCTCCGTCACCGGCGGGTTCTCGTACCTGAGTGCCGGTATGAACGACCAAGACTGTCGGAGTCACCGCATCCCCACAGACCTCGAGAGCGACCTGAAAATCGTCGTCGCACTCGTCCCCGCGTACAAGGAAACCGACGACGCGCACGAGGAGGCCGAACGCAGCCACATGTTCGGCGACCGGATGGCGCACGTCCACGAGCAACTCCAGAGCTGTAAGGACGCACTGCACGACGACGACCTGGAACGCGTCGGCGACATCGCCGAGCAGGACTCGCTGAGTCTCGCCGCGACGACGATGACCGGCCCCGAAGGCTGGGTGTACTGGAAGCCCGCGACGCTCTCCGTGTTCGACACGGTCCGCGACCTCCGCGAGAACGGGTACGAGGACGACGACGACGTGAACTCCGTCCCCGTGTGGTTCTCCACGGACACCGGCGCGTCCGTGTACGTGAACACGACCGCCGACCACGTCGAACGCGTGAAGGAAGCCGTCGCGGAGACGGGCGTCCGCACCACCATCTGGGAGGTCGGCGGCCCCGCGAAGCTGCTCGAGGACGACGAAGCGCTCTTCTAGCCGTCGACGACCACCGCCGACCCGTCCGGACGATGCCCGGCAGGTCTGGCGGCGTCGATGACGGACACCCAAAGCCCCTTGACCCGTCCTCCCGTAGCCGCCGGCAATGGCGAAATGCGACGAGTGCGGCAAGCACGAGAACATGCCGTACACGTGCTCTCACTGCGGGAACACGTTCTGCGGCGAACATCGCTTGCCGGAGAAGCACGACTGTCCGGGGTTGACCGAGTGGAACGACCCGAAGGGCGTGTTCGACAGCGGGTTCGACGATTCGGTCCAGTCCGAGGGGAGCGGGCGGTCGTTCTCGCTGTTCGGCCCCGGGGGTGCGTTGTCGTACTTCCGGGGGAACATGACGTACGTGTTCCTCGCGGCGATGTTCGTGACGTGGTTGACGCAGTGGGCGGTCCTCGAGTTCGTCGGCGCGGGGACGTACCTGGACGTGTTCGTGTTGTCCACGGATAACCCGCTGTACGTCTGGACGTGGGTGACGTCGATCTTCGCGCACTCGCCGCCGCCGGCGCTCGGGCACATCGCGGGGAACGCGATCATCATCTTCTTCTTCGGTCGGATAGTCGAGGACTTGGTCGGGTCGCGGGACTTCACGCTCCTGTTCCTCGGCACGGGCGTGCTCGCGGGCCTCGGCCAGATCGGGTTGTCGATGGCGCTGAACCCGGGCGAACTGTCGGGGGTGCTCGGCGCGAGCGGCGCAGCGCTCGCGATACTGGGCGTCCTGACGGTGCTGGCGCCGGACCTGAAGGTGTACATCTACTTCATCCTCCCCGTCCCCATCTGGGCGATCACGATCTTCTACGCGCTCATCTCGTCGCTCGCCATCCTCGGCGGCGGCGGCGGCGTCGGCGCTGGCGGGGTCGCGCAGGGCGCGCACCTCGTCGGCCTCCTCGTCGGGTTGGCGTACGGGAAGTACATCGAGGGCGACGTCCGGCGCCCGCAGAGCCTCGGGTTCGGCGGTGGTGGTCGCGGCCCCGGCGGTCCCGGTGGCCCGGGTGGCAGGCGTCGGTTCTGATGGACGTCGAACGCCCCGAGTTCGTTCCCGACCCGTCGGCGTCACGCGAGGAGATGGAAGCCCAGCAGCGCGCGGTCGCGGACGTGGCGTCGTTCGCGGACGACTTCGGGTTCGACGCGGCGCGCGTCGGGCGGCCGGAGGGGCCGCTGGTCGCTGGCGTCGACCAGGCGTTCCTCGACGACCGCGCGGTGTCGGCGGTCGTCGTCTCGCGTGGCGACGAGGTCGTCGAGCGCACGTACGCGGTGACGTCACTGAAGATACCCTACATTCCCGGGTTGCTGTCGTTCCGCGAGGGCGGCCCGATCGTGGATGCCCTCCAGGGACTGGAGCACGACCCAGACTTAGTGCTGTTCGACGGGAGCGGCCGCATCCACTATCGGGAGGCGGGGCTGGCGACGCACATGGGTGTCGTGTTCGACGTGCCGGCCGTGGGCGTCGCGAAGAACCTGCTCTGTGGGACGCCAGAGCGCGACGTGGATGGGCTCGCGGCGGGCGAGCGCGTGCCGGTGCTCGCGGACGAAGCCGTGACGGCGTCCGACGGCGAGGTCGTGGGGTACGCGGTCCAATCCCGCCAGTACGACTCGGGGTCGCGGTCGATCAACCCGCTCTGGGTGAGTCCCGGGCATCGCGTGTCGGCGGCGACAGCCGCGGACGCGGTGCTCGCGACGACCGCGGGCTACAAGCTCCCGGAACCGACGCGGCTCGCCGACGCGTACGCCGACGAGGCCAAGCGCGAGGTCGAGCGTCGCGAGGACTGAGAGTCGAGGTCGACGGCTGGGGCGTGGCTGGGGTGGACCGACCGCTCCGTGGCTGGGGTGAACCGACAGTTGCGTGACTGGTGGGGGCTGACAGGCGACCCGTGTCGTCCGTGCGCGCCGGCGGGTCGCGCTCCCGCCTGGACCGACGCGCGCCGAGCCGATGGTGACGACGACCGTGGCCGCGTTCCCGTACTTGAGTCCCGGGCCGTCACTTGGGTCGCGAGCCGTCGCCGCGACGGCTGGACCGGTGACACTTACGTACCCGCCGGGCGAACGCCGGGATATGACTGACGCGGACGAGTCGGCGGTCGCTGTCGAGGACGATACGGGTGGGGAGACCCGGCACAAGGACGTCTGCCTCGTGACGGGTGCGTCCTCGGGTATCGGGCGGGCGACGGCCCTCGCGTTCCTCGCGGAGGACTGGGTGGTGTACGCGTCGGCGCGAGAGCCCGACGACGTGGCCGAGCTGGCGGACGCGGGTTGCCGTACCGTCGAGTTGGACGTGACCGACGACGAGCAGGTGGCGGCGGTCGTCGAACGCGTCGTCGACGAGCAGGGACGCATCGATTGCGTCGTGAACAACGCGGGGTTCGCGCAGTTCGGGCCGCTCGAGGACGTGTCGACGGCGGCGATGGAACGCCAGTTCGACGTGAACGCGTTCGGGCCGCATCGGCTCGTTCGCGCGGCGCTCCCGCACATGCGCGAGGCCGGGGACGGGACGATAGTGAACGTGTCGAGCGTCGTCGGCGAGCTGTCGCTCCCGGGGTCGGGGGCGTACGCGGCGTCGAAGGCGGCGGTCGAGTCGATGAGCGATGCGCTCCGCGCGGAGGTCGAGGAGTACGGCGTGGACGTGGCCGTGGTTGCGCCGGGGCCGGTCGAGTCGTCGTTCTACGATCGCGCGGACCAGGAGCTCGAGGCGACGTCGCGCTCGGGCGCGTACGAGGACATCTACGAACTGTACGACGATGCGGCGTCGATGGGCGGGTTCGGGCCGGCGTCGATATCGCCGGCGATGGTCGCTGACGCGATCGTGAACGCGGCGAGCGCGACGGATCCGGCGCCGCGGTATCCGGTCGGCCCGGTCGCGAAGTACTCGGGGCTCGTGCGGTTCGTCCCGAAGCGCTTGCGTGACAGGGTGTTCGGGCTGGCGCGTCGGTTGTTCGCGTGAGTCGTGTTCGACGTCCTCGGCGGTGACGGTGATGCCGGGTGCCCCGGTGGTGAGAGCGTGGGGTCGGGCGTCGTCGAGACGGCGGTCGCCGCGCTCGCGGCGGGTGTCGAGCGCGCGGACCCGGGGCGAGCGACTCGCGACGCGGTGGTGGTCGACGACGACGCGCTCGTCGTGTGCGGGGAGCGGTACGCGCTCGCTGGCGTCGACAACGTCGTGGTCGTCGGTGCGGGGAAGGGCTGTGACCGGGTCGCCGCGGCGCTCGTGGACGTGCTCGACGGCCGCGTCGACGATGGCCTGGTCATCGTCGACGAGCCGACCGCCGGACTGGCGATGGGACCGGTGGCGGTGCGCGTCGGCGACCATCCGGTCCCGAGCGAGCGCGGTGCGGCGGCGGCGCGCGAGGTCCGCGAACGGGTCGCGGACGCGGACGAGCGAACGCTCGTGCTCGTGGCGGTGACGGGTGGGGCGTCGGCGTTGCTCGCCGCGCCCGTCGAGCCGGTCGGGCTGGACGCGCTCCAGGGCGTGACGAGCGTGCTCCTCGACGCCGGGGCGGCCATCGACGAGGTGAACGCGGTCCGGAAGCACGTCTCGACCGTGAAGGGCGGGCGGTTGGCGGTCGCGGCGGCGCCGGCTCGCGTGGTGACGGTCGCGGTGTCGGACGTCGTCGGCGACGACCCGGCGGTCGTCGGGAGCGGGCCGACGGCGCCGGACGCGTCGACGTTCGCGGACGCGCTCGCCGTCCTGGACCGGTACGACGTGGACGCGCCCGTGGTCCGCGCGCACCTCGAAGCGGGTGCGGCCGGTGACGGCTCGGAGGGCGCCGCGGAGACGCCGAGCGTCGACCACGAGGCGTTCCGCGAGACCGGCGTCGGCGACGCGGGATTCCACGTCGTCGCGTCGGCGCGCACGGCGGTCGCGGGCGCGGTCGACGCGGCCGCCTCGAGCGGGTACGAGCCGACGGTGCTGTCCTCGACGGTGACGGGCGAGTCCCGCGAGTGCGGGCGCTTCCACGCCGCGGTCGGTCGCGAGGTCGCGTCCGCAGGGGAACCGGTGGCGACGCCGGCGGTGCTCGTGTCGGCGGGCGAGACGACCGTGACGGTGTCCGGCGACGGCGACGGTGGCCCGAACCAGGAGTTCGTGCTCGGCGCCGCGCTCGACCTCGCGGCGGGGCCCGAGCTACCGCCGGCCGTCGAAGCGGCGGTCGCCGCGGTCGATACCGACGGCCGAGACGGAAGCACCGACCACGCCGGCGCGGTCCTCGCGGCCGACGCGCTCGCCGACCCGGACCTGCGTCGCGAGGCGCGAGACGCGCTCGCGCGGAACGACGCGAGCGGGTTCTTCGAGCGATTCGAGCGCGCGACGGCGGGCGACGCCTCCGGGACCAGAGTTCCTGTCGGCGGCCGACTGCGGTCGGGGGCGACGGGCACGAACGTGAACGACCTCCGCGTCGTCGTCGTCGTCGACGACCGATAGCGCCCGACTCGCGGCGGCCGTGCGCGGCGACGGCGGCAGGAACGACGGCAACGGGCGGTGGGGGACCCGCAGCGTTTTGACGATGGCGGTCCGAGCGTCGACCGTGAAGTCGTACGAGCGGAAGCAACTCCTGGAGCGCATCGAGCGCGAGAGCGCGACGGTCGGCGCGGACATCCCCGAGACCATCACGGTCCAGGGCGAGCCCCTGGAGCTCCAGTCGTTCGTGTTCGAGATGAAGCGCGTCGACGGCGTCGCGCCCGAGGACCGCGAGCGCGTGCAGGACGCGAAACGGAACCTGCGGCGCGAGCGCCTCCAGCGCAAGCAACGCCTCGAGGACGACCCCGACCTGTCGTTCGAGGATGGCGAGGCGCTCGTCGGCGCGATCATCGGCCTGGACCGCGCGCTGAACGCGCTGGAGAACCTCGGGCCGACGGACCTGGAGCGCGAAGCCCAGGCGAAGACGGCGGCCGACCGGAAGCGCTGGATGAACTTCCTCCAGCAGGCGCTCGGCCACGACGAGGACGGCCCGCGAACCGGGCTCTGACACGGAGACTGATACGATGGCACTCAAGCACGACGTCGGCGACGAACTGGAAGCGTACGCGAACCTCCTGGAGATGGACGGCGTGGAGTACAAACCGAACGTGTACCGGCGCGCCGTCGAGAGCCTCCGCGAGTACCCGGGGTCGCTCGAGGCGCTCGCCGAGGACGGCGAGGACGCCCTGCAGGCGCTCGACGACGTCGGGGACGCCATCTCCTCGAAGATAGTCGAGTACCACGAGACGGGCGCCATCGAGGAGGTCGAGGCGTTACGCGAGCGGTACCCCGTCGACCTCGATGCCCTGCTGCGCGTGGAGGGCGTCGGCCCGAAGACGATCGGGACGCTCTACGACGAGCTCGGCGTGACGGACCTCGACGAGCTCGAGGCGGCGGCCGAGGACGGCCGGGTCCAGGACGTGAAGGGGTTCGGTGCGAAGACCGAGGCGAACATCCTCGACGCCATCCCGTTCGCGCGCCAGGCCGGCGAGCGCGAGCTCCTCGGCGAGGCGCGCCCGGTCGCGGAGCGCGTCCGCGCGTTCGTGAGCGAGCACGACGCGGTCGAGGCAGCCGAGGTCGCGGGGTCGACGCGTCGATGGCGCGCGACCATCGGGGACGTCGACGTGCTCGCGGCGAGCGCGGACGGGCAGGCGGTCGTGGACGCGTTCGCCGCGTGGGAGCCGGCGGACGCGGTCATCGAGGCCGGCGAGCAGAAGGCGTCGCTGCGGTTGGACGGGATGCGTATCGACCTGCGCGTCGTCGTCCCCGAGGAGTTCGGGAGCGCGCTCCAGTACTTCACGGGGAGCAAGGACCACAACGTCACGTTGCGGAACTACGCCATCGAGCGCAGCGTGAAGCTCAACGAGTACGGCGCGTTCGACGTCAGCGAGGTCGACGACGCCGAGGACGGCCAGCGCGTCGGCGAACGGATCGGTGGCGACACGGAGGCGTCGATGTACGCGGCACTGGACCTGCCGCTCGTCCCGCCGGAGCTCCGCGAGGGCCGCGGCGAGGTCCGGGCCGCCATCGACGACGACCTCCCGACACTCGTCGCGGCGGCGGACGTCCGCGGTGACCTCCACACGCACACGGACGCGAGCGACGGCGCGAACTCGGTCCGCGAGATGGTCGAGGCCGCGAAGGCGTTCGGGCACGAGTACGTCGCCATCACCGACCACGCGACCGGGCCGGGCGTCGTCGGCGGGATGGGCGTCCCCGACGACGACCTCCTGGACCTCGCGGAGACGGTCGCGGCGGTCGACGACGACGTCAACGGCGTCACGGCGTTCTCGGGCGTGGAGGCGAACGTCGCGGCCGACGGCTCGGTGTCGGTCGCGGACGACGTCCTCGACGCGCTCGACGTCGTGGTCGCGTCGCCCCACAGCGCACTGGACCAGCCGGGTGACGAGGCGACCGACCGGCTCTGTACGGCGATGGAACACCCCGCTGTCGACGTCCTCGGGCACCCGACGGGGCGACTCCTGAACCAGCGCGAGGGACTGGGCGTCGACGCGAACCGGCTCGCCGCGGTCGCCGCCGACGAGGGGGTCGCGCTGGAGGTGAACGCGACCCCGAGTCGCCTCGACCTCTCCGGGAGCGCGGTGCAGGCCGCGGTCGACGCGGGCGCGACCGTCTCCATCAACACGGACTCGCATCGCCCCGGGACGTACGGGAACGTGACGTACGGTGTCCATACCGCCCGCCGCGGCTGGGCGGAACCCGACGACGTCCTGAACACCTACGACGAGCGCGCGCTCCGCGAGTTCCTCCACTGACGGGGATGAAGCTACTCCTCGACGCGATGTGCGGCGGCGTCCGCGCGTACCTCCGCGTCTGCGGGCACGACGCCGCGTACGCCCTCGACCGCGGCGTCGAGGCCGACGACGCCATCGCGGCGCTCGCTCGCGACGAGGACCGCGTCGTCGTCACCCGCGACCGCGACCTCGCCGGCGCGACCGAGAGCGTCCTCCTCCGCGAACGCGAGCCCGTCGACCAGCTACGCGAACTCGCCGCCGCGGGCGTTCCCCTCGAACCGACCGACGAGCTCGAACGCTGCGGGCGCTGCAACGGCGTCCTCGACCGGGTCGACGAGACCGGCGCGACGCCCGCCTACGCGCCCGACCCCGGCGACGAGCGAGTCTGGCGGTGTCGCGACTGCGGGCAGTGCTTCTGGAAGGGCGGCCACCACGAGCGGATGGTCGAGACGCTCGCCGCCGTGTGCGAGAACGAGACCGCCGACGGCACGTAAGCGGCGGGTCGTCAGCGGGCCAGCTTCAGTTGTTCGGCTGCCAGGCGTCGCAGGCCTCCATGTCGTCCATCTGTTCGTCGTGGTACCCGCAGTACGGCTGGATGCCCTGGTTCGTCTGGACGTAGTCGAAGTGCTCGCAGTTCCCGCAGTAGCGGTCGGCGTGGTTCGTCGACGCGGACTCGGTCGGTTCGTCCTCGAGGACCTCGGCGTCGTAGCCGTCGCCGGCGTGGTCGTCGAGCGGCGAGGAGATGTCCTGCGTGGTCGCGCCGCCGTCGCTCGCCGCCGGATGCCCGCCGGTGGCGCTCGCGTCGCCGGCACCGGCGCGCTTCGAGCGCCGCGCCTGCCGCTGGCTCGGTCGCCCCGCAGTCCCGCCGTCGTTCGCGCTCGTCGACGCGGACGACGACGATGGATCCGCGGTCTGCGTCTCGACGTTCCCGTCCGGCTGCCGGCCGAGCATCCCGACGCCGCCGCCGAGGTCCGCCGCGGACCGCTCGCCCTCGCGGACCGCCTCGGCGGTCTCCTCGTCGACCTCGACGACGCGCGTCTCGCCCTCCTGCGTGATGCGGAGTTCGATGGTGCCACCGGGGTCGTTCCGCGTCTTGAAGTTCACGACCGCCGTGAACAGCGTCCAGATGCTCGTGAACGCGCCGAACACGTAGACCGCGGCGACGACGAGCGTCAGGTCGGTGTCGGCGGCGGTCGACGTCACCCAGTACGTCGGGTACGCGTACCAGAACAGCGCGACGCCGAGCACGCAGATGCTCGCGCCGATTGCCGCCGCGCCACGCACGCGGTTGCTCGCCGGCAGCACCGTGAACACGCCGAGGAGGACGGCCGGGAAACCGACGCCGCCGAGGACGCCCGCGATCTTCCGCGCGCCGAGGACGTCCACGCCGACCGTCGCGAGGACGTTCGTCCCGCCGGCGACGATGCCCGCGAGCGTCAGGACGACGCCGACGACGAACAGGCCGGTTCCGGCGTACAGTCGGCGGACGCTCCCCACCTCTCCGACGTTGTCCTCGTACACGTCCGCGAGACTCGTCATGCGTCCGCGTTGGAGCGCCTCCGACAAAAGGGTGCGTCAGACAATCGGCAGCCGCCGGTGTCGGACGTCCCCGGCGGTCGCGTCGCCGCGGTCGCTCGACGCCCGCTTGAAGCGAAAGGTTGAATCGCGGCGCTCGCAAAGCGCCGAGCATGGCAGACGACGAGGAAGCGGAAGACGAGCCCGCCGTCGAACTCGGCTCGGGTGCGTCCGTCGAGGGCGCCCCGGTCGCACGCGTCGCGTCGCGACTCAAGTACCCCCAGCAGAAGAGTCGGGTCCTCGAACTCGAGGGCGACAGCGAGATCCGGACGCCGGAGGGCCCGCGGACGCTCGCGGACGTACTCGACGAGGACGACACGACGTACTTCGACACGCGCCAGTCGTTCGTCGACGCCGTCCAAGACGTCGTCGGCGACGGCCCGGTCGCGACCGAGTGACTCCGGGACCGTGGTCCGGGTGACGTCGACGGGAGCCGCGACCGCGACCGCCGACACCACCGGGTCTGCGTTCGCCGCATGAGCACGCGGACCGCAGCGGCGCTCGGTCGCGTCCGCGACGGCTGGCGGGACCTGTCCTGGACCGCGAAGTCCCTCGTCTGGGGGTTCGTCCTCACCGTCCTCTGGATGCGGTACTCGCCCGCGGGCCTGGACCGCCGCATCGTCGTGGACGGCCTCATCTTCTTCGTCGGTCCGATGGCGCTCGCCGCGACGCACGGCCGCGACATCGGGTACCGCGTCGACCGGCGCGCGGTCCGGAACGCCGCCTTGCTCGCGCTGTTCGTCCTCCCGTTCTACCTCGTCGGTTCCTCGCTCCCCTCGATTCGGGAGTTCTACCCGATGTGGGGGACCGCGGCCGAGCTCCGTGACCCGGGCGCGTTCGCGGTCCACGCCGCGAAGCAGTTCGCGCTCGTGCTCGCGGTGGAGACGTACTACCGCGGGCTGCTCTGCGTCGGCGTCGGCGAACGCTTCGGTATCAAGGCCGCGTTCATCAGCCCGGTCGTGTACGCCGTCCATCACGCGACGAAACCACCGATCGAGATACTGCTCTCCGGGCCGACGGACGTCCTGTTCGGCGCGATCGACTACAAGTCGAACTCGCTGCTCCCGAGCGTCGTTGCGCACGGCGCCGGGCTCGTCCTGCTCGACTGGCTCGTCATCCACGACCCGATCATCGCCACCGACACCGTCCTCGGGTGGCTCCGGTGGCTCCCCATCCCAGTCTGAGCGCTCGTCGGGCACGGGCGCGAAGACAGCTGGCGGTTGCGCGACCGTCGTGCCCAACTCGCCGTACGCTTTTCAGCCGCGAGCGCCGAGAGGAGAGTGATGACACTCCCAATCGACCCGGAAGCGGTCAGCGAGTCGGACGTCGGTACGAAGCGCGCGGTGCTGGAGATGGACCACGAGGACGCCGTCGAGCACGTCCGCGAGGCGTTCGTCGACGCCGGGTTCGGCGTCGCGACCGAGTTCTCGCCGAGCGACATGCTGAACGAGAAGGTGGACGCCGGCCGCGACCCGTACTACGTCCTCGGCGCGTGCAACCCCGGGGTCGCGGACAAGGCGCTGGACGTCACGAAGGACATGGGCGGGCTGTTCCCGTGTAACGTCGTCGTCTGGCAGGACGAACCCGGCGTCCAGCACGTCTACCACGTCTCCATCATGAAGATCGCGCGCCTCGTCGGCATCGCGCCCGATACCGACGACTGGCAGGCGATCGTGGACGAGACCGGCGAGTACGTCGAGGCGGCGATGGCGAACCTCGACGGCGAGGTCCTCGCGGTCGAGGACTGACCGCCACTCGGGGCCGCGTCGTCGGTCAGCGCTCGTCTTCGAGTTCCTCGACGCGTTCGCGGAGCGCGTCGACCTCGCGTTCGAGGTCGGTCACGCGACTCGGGTCCGGGAGCGCGACGATGCGTCGGACGAGCACGTACCCGATGACCGCGAGGACCACGAGCGGCAGCAGGATGAATCCGATGACGATGAGTTCGTTCACGCCGGGCACCTGGAGCGGGAGCGAGAACGCGGGCATGCTAGGTCGGTTCGCTCGGGGACGTCAAGAATCGCCGGGTCGGTCGCTCGACTCTCGGCCGGTTGGACTCCTCGATTACCGTCCGGCGGGAGTCACCGACTCCCGTCCGGTCGACGCCGTCACGCCCAGTCCGCGAGCGACGACTGGAGGCCCGAGACCATGCTCGACTTCCGGCGGAGGCGGTTCGTCGACACCGGGAGGTGCGGTTCGATGGCGCGGACGGCGGTCGCGAAGTCCTCGGCTTCGCCGGGTTCGTCGTCGAACGCGTTCCGCACGCTCTCGCGGACCTGCCAGACGCCGACCGGCGCCCAGTAGTCGTCGCTGACCTCGCGGAGCACGAGGCACTTCGCCTGCCGGCCGCGCTCCACGAGGTGCTCGAGGACGCCGAGCCGGCTCGCGTAGTACGCGCCCGCGGTCTCGCCGACGTACCCGCTCCGGCCCTCGAAGCCCTCGCTCGCGGCACCCATCCAGACCTCGCCGCCGCCCTGATTCCAGATGCTCCCGGGGGCCTTCATCTCGACGAGCTCGAACTCCCACTTGCCGGGCGCGAGCACCACCCAGTAGCGGTTCCCCATGAACTCGTTCTCGTGCACCTCCACCTGGTCGACGCTCTGGGTGCCGCGGAGCTGGCCGCGGAGGTACTGACCGACCGTGTCGTCGACCGCCGTGATCGACCACCGCGTCGGCACGAGCCGCCGGTTCTCGCCGCGACCGAGCGCGCCCGCCGACAGGATGTTGTTGATCTCGTAGACGTCGAACCCGCGCCGGTAGAGGTACGTCATCGCGCCCTGGGCCCGCCAGTCGTCGTCCTCCAGCGTCTTCTTCACGGGCCGCGGGACGTACGGGTTCTCCGCGAGCTCGGCGCGGTTCGCTCGCGCTCGCGGCCCCCGCGGCGCGCTGATCTCGCCGCCGTCGAGGTCCAGCTCGGGCGTCCCGTCCAGGCCGATCTCGACGTCGACGGGGTCGCCAGCGATCGCGACCTCGCGTTGCGTGCCGAGGAACCCGCTCCAGGCGTCGTGGACGCTCTCGGAACCGTCGAACGTCCCGGCGTCACGGACGTCGGCGCGCCGGTTCGAGTTGAGGAGCGAACTCCGGCGTTGGACGACGTCGTCGATGCCGACCGCGCCGTACCAGGACGCGTCCGTCACGAGGCTCTCCGGGTCGACGTCGCCCGCGACCGGCGACAGCAGGCCCGTGGACACGTCGGGGTAGCCCGACCGGCCGACGAACACGGACGGCGACGTCGACCCGAACAGGTCCCCGCCCTGCACCGACTCCTCGAACGCGCGCTCGAAGTCCTCCAGGTACTCCGTCACCTCGTAGGACTTCTCCTTCGCGAGCCGCCGGCGTCTGGCGTCCTCGTCGGGCTCCAGGCCGTCGATGTAGTCGTCGAGCCGCATCTGTCGTCCGTTCGTCGTCGTCGGGCATGAACCTGACCCCTCGCCGCCGGTTGCTCGCCCCTCGCGGTCCGCTGTCGCCGTTGGTACGTGCCGTGGTCGTCAGCTGTCGTCGTTCGCGCTGCCGTGGTCGTTCGGTCGCGTCGACGGCGGTCTCGGCGCACCGAACGGTGAGGTGGCCGTCACGGAGCCGATTCGTTTAATACCCGTCCTGTGTCGGTTGTGGGTATGCGCGTCGTGTTCGTCGCGTTGGAGACCGCTTTTCATCGTGGGTCCGAGGCGAACTCCCGGGTCCGCGGGGTCGCGGAGCGTCTCGCTGCGCGCGGGCACGACGTCGTCGTCCTCTGCGGGAAGTGGTGGACGAGCGGCGACGAGACGTGGACGGAGAACGACGTGACGTACGAGGCGGTCGTGGACGACGTGACAGCCGAGCGGTCGTTCCGCTGGGCGCTCACCACGCGCATCCCGCGCCGCAGTCCCGACGTCGTGCACGCCGCCGGGACGCCGGCGTGCCAGGTTCCGGCCGCGAAGAAGGGTGCGCGGATGGCGCGCGCGCCGCTCGTGACGGACTGGTACGGGGACGTCGACGGGTACGGTCGGACCGAGCGGAAGGCGCTCTCGAAGGCCGACCGCGTCCTCGTGCCGTCCGCGCTCGTCGAGACGGCGGTCCGCGAGCACGTCGACCTCGCGGCGGACGCGGTCGAGGTCGTCCCGAACAGCGTGAGCGTCGACCGCGTCCGGGCGACCGAACCGGACCGCGTCGGCGACGTGGTGTACGCGCGCCGGCTTGACGACGGGGCGAACCTCGAGTCGCTCCTGCTCGCGCTCGCGGAACTCCGTCAGACCGACTGGACCGCGACGGTCGTCGGCGACGGCCCGGCGCGAGCGCGGTACGAACGGCAGGCTCGCGACCTCCGCATCGACGACCGCATCACGTGGCTCGGCGAGTGCACGCGGGAGGAGCGCATCGCGGTCTACCGGGGCGCGCACGTGTTCGCGCAGACCGCCGACGAGTGCCTGTTCCCGACGGAGTTCCTGTGGGCGCTCGCGAGCGGGTGCGTCGGCATCGTCGAGTACCACGCGAACTCGAGCGCGCACGAACTCGTCGAGCACTACCTGAAACCCGGCGGGGACCGCGACCGGGCGTTCCGGACGACGAGCGAACAGGAGCTCGCGGACGCCATCCGCGACGCCGCCGACCTGGAACGCCTCGACTACGACCCGGCGTTCGACGAGTACGACCACGACGTCGTCCTCGAGTCCTACCTCCAGTGCTACCGCGAGACCGTCGAGGCCGCCGGGCTGTTCTAGCCGGCGCGGCCCGGTGCCGGGACGGTCGCGTCGTCGTCGACGCGGAGGAGGCACGCGACCCCGGACGATGGCTTATAAACGTGCAGTCGAGTGGTGTGGTATCGTCCCCCAGTACTGGCCGGGAACTCGCGTCTCGCGCCACCAGCCGACCACCCGCCAGCACATTACAGGAATGATACATTTGTCTTGCGTACCATTAAGAGACTCCGCCCGCGCGTATCCTGTATGCCAACGAACCGGGTTGAGGAACTCGAGGCCACCGTGGCGGAGCTCGAGTCCACCGTCCGCGGCCTCACCGAGGAACTCGTAGAGACCAAAGAGCGCGTGCGCATCCTCGAAGCCGAACTCGACGCCGACCCCCAGACCGTCGTCGAGGACGCCGACCCGAACGTCGACCTCGGCGCCGACGAGAGCGCCGCGCAGACCACCGCCCGCGGCGACATCCCCGAGAGCGAGGCGACCGACACCGAGATCGTCACGCCCGAAGCCGGCCAGGAGGACGTCGCCGAAGCGACGAAGGAAGCAGTCGAAGGAGACAAGCCCACCGAGGGCGAAACGGGCGACGATTCGGAGGATTCGGACGTCGGCGACGACATCATCGTCGCCTGACGCCGGCATCCCCGCGGTGGATTCGGACTAACAATGCACATCAAGGAACTCGTCCTCGAGAACTTCAAGAGCTTCGGGCGGAAGACCCGGATCCCCTTCTACGAGGATTTCACGGTCGTCACCGGCCCGAACGGGAGCGGGAAGTCGAACATCATCGACGCCGTCCTGTTCGCGCTCGGCCTCGCTCGGACGCGAGGGATTCGCGCGGAGAAACTCACCGACCTCATCTACAACCCCGGGCACGCCGACGGCGACGCCGGCAGCGGCCCGAAGGAGGCGATCGTCGAGGTCGTGCTCGCGAACGACGAGGGGCGCCTGTCGCGCTCGCAGGTCGAGAACGCCGCCGGTACCGACGACGTCGGCGACGTCGGCGAGATTTCGGTGAAGCGACGCGTCAAGCAGACCGAGGACAACTACTACTCGTACTACTACCTGAACGGGCGCTCGGTGAACCTCTCGGACATCCAGGACCTCCTCGCGCAGGCCGGCGTCGCGCCGGAGGGGTACAACGTCGTCATGCAGGGCGACGTGACGGAGATCATCAACATGACGCCGTACGCCCGCCGCGAGATCATCGACGAGATCGCGGGCGTCGCGGAGTTCGACGCGAAGAAGGCGGACGCCCTGGAGGAGCTGGAGACGGTCAAGGAGCGCATCGAGGAGGCGGAGATCCGTATCGACGACAAGCACGACCGCCTCGACCAGCTCGCCGACGAGCGTCGCGAGGCGCTACGGTATCGGCGGCTGCGCCGCGAGAAGGAGGAGTACGAGGGCTACCTGAAGGCCGCGGAGTTAGAGGACAAACGCGAGGCGCTCGCGGACGTCGAGGGCCGCATCGACCGGAAGCAAGCGGCGCTCGAGGACCTGGAGCGCGAGCTCGACGAGCGCCAGGGGAAGGTGCTGCGTCTCGAGGACGACCTCGAGGAGTTGAACCGCGAGATAGAGCGGAAGGGCGAGGACGAGCAGCTCCAGATAAAGAGCGACATCAACGCCATCCAGAACGACATCGAGCTCCTGGAGGAGAAGGTGTCGTCGAGCGAGGACGCGATCGAGTCGGCGGAGGCGGACCGCCGGCAGGCGTTCGTGCAGGTGGACAAGAAGCAGGAGGAGATCGAGGCGCTCGAGGACGAGATCAAGGAGTGCAAGGTCGAGAAGTCGTCGTTGATGGCGGACGTCCAGGACAAGCGCGCGGAGCTCGCGGACCTGCAGGCGGAGATCGACGCGATAGACACGGAGTACGACGAGCTCAAGGGTGAGCTCCAGGACCGCAAGGAGGCGTTGGAGGCGGCTCGGGACGAGAAGAACGAGCTGCAGCGCGAGCAGGACCGGTTGCTGGACGAGGCGCGGCGGCGGTCGAACGAGATCGCCGAGGTCGAGGACGACGTCGAGGCGGCCGAGGCGGAGATTCCGGAACTGGAGGCCGAGCGCGAGGACCTCCAAGACGAGCTGGAGAAGGCACGCAAGAACGCGCTCTCGATCGAGGGCGTCGTCGACGACCTGAAGCGAGAGAAGCAGGCGACCCAGAGCGACATCGAGGACGTGGAGGACGAGCTCCAGCGCAAGCAACAGGAGTACGCGGAGCTGGAGGCGAACGCGGAGGCATCGGGCGATTCGTCGTACGGGCGGTCGGTGACGACCATCCTGAACTCGGGGATCGACGGCGTGCACGGGACGGTCGCGCAGCTCGGGAGCGTCGGCGGGCAGTACGCGCAGGCCTGTGAGACCGCTGCGGGCGGGCGGATGGCGAACGTGGTGGTGGACGACGACGTCGTCGGCCAGCAGTGCATCGACCACCTGAAGTCGCGGAACGCGGGCCGCGCGACGTTCCTCCCGATGACGGACATGCACGACCGGTCGCTGTCGAGTCCCCCGGACCTGCCGGGCGTGGTGGACTTCGCGTACAACCTCCTCGACTTCGCCGACGAGTACACGGGTATCTTCAGTTACGTCGTCGGTGACACGCTCGTCGTGGAGGACCTGGAGACGGCGCGGGACCTCCAGGGCGACTATCGGCTCGTGACGCTCGACGGCGACCTCGTCGAGAAGTCCGGGGCGATGACTGGCGGGTCGTCGTCGGGGTCGCGGTACTCGTTCGCGAAGTCCGGGCGCGGCGAGCTGGAGCGCGTCGCCGAGCAGATAACCGATCTCCAGGAGCAGCGCGAGGACCTCCGCGAGGAGCTCCGGGACATCGACGACCGCTTAGACGATGCACGCGACCGGAAGGCGGACGCGACCGATGCGGTCCGTGACGTCCAGACCGACATCGACGCGGTCGAGGCGGAGGTCGAGTCGACGCGGGAGCGCGTCGAGCGCCTGGAGGGCCGGAAGGCCGAGCTCGAGGGCGAGCGCGAGGACGTGGACGCGGAGATGCAGGAGATAGAGGCCGCGGTCGGCGAGAAGCAGGCGGAGATCGCGGACATCGAGGAGGACATCGACGAGCTCGAGGGCGAGCTCGCGGATTCGCGCGTCCCCGAGTTGACGGCGGAGATGGAGGCGGTCGAGGCGGAGATCGACGACATCGAGGGTCGCGTGAGCGACATCGACGGGTCGTTGAACGACCTGACCTTGCAGAAGGAGTACGCGGAGGACGCCATCGAGGACCTCCACGACGACATCGAGGACGCCCAGGACCGCAAGGCCGAGCACGAGGACCGCATCGCGGAGCTCGAGGGCGACATCGAGGAGAAGGAGGCGGTCCTCGAGGAGAAGCGCCGGAAGGTCCTGGAGCTCGAGGACGAGCTGGAGGACCTGAAGGCCGAGCGCGAGTCGGTCCGCGAGGCGGCGAAGGCGGCGCGACAGGCAAGGGACGAGCAACAGCAGCAGGTGGACGCGGTCGAGTCGACGGTCGAGAGTCTCGAGGCGGAGCGCGAGGACCTGGAGTGGGAGGTCGAGAGCCTGGAGGCGGAGGTCGGCGAGTACGACCCGGAGGACGTCCCGGACCACGATGCGGTGGTGGAGATGGTGGAGTGCTTCGAGGGGGACATGGCGGCGATGGAGCCGGTGAACCAGCTCGCTATCGACGAGTACGACGAGGTGAGGGACGCGCTCGAGGAGTTGTTGTCGGGGAAGGAGACGCTCGTCGAGGAACGAGACGGGATTCGCGACCGCATCGACTCCTACGAGGCGCAGAAGAAGCAGACGTTCATGGACGCGTACGAGGCGATCAACGAGCAGTTCACGGACATCTTCGAGCGGTTGTCGAACGGGACGGGGACGCTGCATCTGGAGGACGAGGCGGACCCGTTCGAGGGTGGGTTGACGATGAAGGCGCAGCCGGGCGACAAGCCCATCCAGCGGCTGGATGCGATGAGTGGCGGGGAGAAGTCGTTGACGGCGTTGGCGTTCATCTTCGCGATCCAGCGGCACAATCCGGCGCCGTTCTACGCGCTCGACGAGGTGGACGCGTTCCTGGACGCGGCGAACGCGGAGCGCGTGGGGCAGATGGTGGACGAGCTCGCGGGCGACGCGCAGTTCGTCGTCGTGTCGCATCGGTCGGCGATGCTCGACCGCTCGGAGCGCGCGATCGGCGTGACGATGCAGGACGACAACGTCTCGGCGGTGACGGGCATCGACCTGGCGGGCGGCGAGGGGGTGCCGGCGGATGACTGACGGCGGCGACGGCGAGGCGGCCGAGGAGACGCCGCGCGCTGACGGTGGGAGCGATCCGGCGTCGATGCTCGACATCGCGGGCCACGAGGACCGCGAGCGCCCGGGTGACGCGGACGACCCGTTCGGTAGCGACGACGGCGGCGAGGGCGCGGAGTCGGGTGGCGACGGTGACGCGGATCCGTACGCGGACGCCGCCGACGCGGCGGACGCGACCGCGGAGACGATGGACGAGGTGCTGCCGGACGAGGACGCGATGGTCGACGGCGACGACGACGAGGTCGAGCCGGTGGAGGTCCTGGTGACGCTCGCGGAGAACGGCGAGATCGACCCGTGGGACATCGACGTCGTCAGGGTGACCGAGGAGTTCCTGGATGCGCTGGACGACGCGGACCTGCGGTCGTCGGGGCGGGCGTTGTTCTACGCGAGCGTGCTCGTTCGGATGAAGGGCGACGAGCTCCTGCACGGGAGCGACGACGACGAGGAGGACGAGCTGGAGCCGTGGGAGGAGCCGTTCGCCGAGGGACCGGAGGGCGGCACGGAGGGCGGCGAGCGGCCGGGCGACTTCGATCCGGTCGCGGCGTTGGAGGACGAGATGGAGCGGCGGTTGGACCGCAAGCACGCGCGGGGGACGCCGGAGACGCTCGACGAGCTGGTGCGCGAGCTCCGCGAGGCCGAGCGGGGGTCGTGGTGGAAGCGCCAGCGCGAGTACGATACGAGCGATTCGCCGTCGGGGTACGGGCGCGGCGAGCAGACGCTCGACTATCGGTCGGCGGACGACTTCCGCGTGGACGACGAGCCGACGGAGGCGGACGTGACGGGGACGACGCACGAGGAGGACATCGAGTCCGTCATCGAGGACGTGGAGGCGACGGTACGCGAGCACTACGACGCGGGTCGCGACGAGGTCCTGTTCCGCGAGGTCGCGGCGGCGTACGGGTCGCGCGTGCAGACGTTCCTCGCGGTCCTGTTCATGAGTCACCGCGGGACGGTCCGCCTCCAGCAGGACGAACTCTTCGGCGACCTGTGGGTGCAGGACCCGAACGCGGCGACCGCGAGCGAGAGCGCGGCTGCTGACTGACGGCCGCTCTCCGGTGGCTGCGAGCTCCTCGGACGTTACGTCGAGGAGCGGACGGCCACCCCCGACCAATGTCATGGTAACTCATGGCATGACTTATGCCGTTGGGCGACGAAGTTCACGCTCATGTCCCGAAGTGCAGGCGGGTCGTCGCTCATCGACCGTCTCAACGACCGATACGAGGGGACGGACCTCACCTGCCCCGAGTGCGGGTACCACGACGAGGACGGGAGTTGGCGCGCGTCGACGAACGGCCGTCGCATCGACTACCGGCACCTCTGCCCGAGCTGCGGGAACAACCGCATCCGCACCGTCACGCTCGGCGAGTGACGGTCTCCGGCGGTCGTGTTCGCCCTCAGCAGGTCTCGCAGTCGCGACTGCGCTGGACGTGGAAGAGGCTGACGAACAGCGCGACGCTGGCGACGCCGAGGGACGGGCGGAGTGGGTCGAAGCGCGTCATGAGCGCGGACGAGCTGAACAGCGCGAGCAGGACGGCGCTACAGATTGGGCAGCCGAGCGCGTGGACGCCGGCGAGGGCTCCCGCCAGCATACCCGTCGCCGACCGGGTCGTCGACGCGCGACCGCTCGTAGACGAACGCGCCGACGGCGACCGCGACCCCACGGACCGCGACAGCGCGGTCGAGCGAGGACGGGAGAGGAATCGGGGACGGGCCGGGCAGCGACGACATGGCGGTTCGCCTAGAGGTAGTCGCCGGCGAGTAACTCGACGCGCTCGCGCGTCGCCTCGGGGATCGCTTCCGTCGGCGTGTTGACGGTGCCTTCGAGCGCGCTCCAGGCGTCGCTATCGAAGTCCTCGGGCATCGTCCGCACCGCCTCCTCGACGACGGCGTTGATGGACTCCTGGTTCGCGGCGGCGTTGTCCAGGACCTCCTGGAGGGTGACCTCGTTGTCGGCCTTCCAGACGTCGTAGTCGGTGACGCCCGTGACGGTCGCGTACGCGAGCTCGGCCTCGCGAGCGAGCTTCGCCTCGGGGATGGCGGTCATGCCGACGACGTCCCAGCCCTGCTGGCGGTAGAACTCGCTCTCGGCGCGCGTGGAGTACTGCGGGCCTTCGATGCAGACGTACGTCCCGTCCTCCTCGACGTCCGCGTCGTGGTCGGCGGACTCGGCGGCGTCGGCGAGGTGGGACTTGAGCGCGGGGTCGTACGGGTCCGCGAACCCCATGTGGACGACCATGCCGTCGCCGAAGAACGTGTGCTCGCGCTGGCTCGTCCGGTCGAATATCTGGTCGGGGACGAGGAGCGTGCGCGGCGGCAGGTCCTCGCGGAGGCTCCCGACGGCGTTCGTCGAGATGACGCGGTCGACGCCAGCGTCCTTGAGCGCGTAGATGTTCGCCTTGTACGGCGCGTTCGTCGGCGTGTGCTGGTGGTCCGGGCCGTGCCGCGGCAGGAACACGACGTCCTTCCCGTGGAGGGTGCCGACGGTGAGGTCGTCGCTCGGTTCCCCGAACGGCGTGGTCACGCTTCGCTTCTCGACGTCCTCCAGCGGGAGGGCCTCGTAGATGCCGCTCCCACCGATGATGCCGATTGACATACCAGCGCGTTCCCCGCCCGCGGAGTTAACCCCTGCGAGTCGCCCTCGCGGCGCGGTTCAGTCGTCGCGCCGGCCGCGTCGCCCGGGGTCGACCGCGGCACGGAGGGCACGACGCGGGTTCGTACGGTCGACGAGGACGGCGAGCGCGTAGGCGGTGCCCGCCGCGCCGACGGTCCACGCGGTCGACGGGTCGCCGAGCGCGCCACCAGCGGCGGCTTGGACGACGAAGAACGACGCGACGGCGACGAGCGAGAGTGTGCCCGTGGTCTCGAGGGCGACGCCGCGGTCGACCGCCACGGCGGCCAGGCCGACGGTCACGCCGCCGGCGAGCCACGGGTACCCGACGTCGAGTGCGGCGACGACGAACGCGAACGGGAGGAGTCCGACCGAGAGGACGACCCAGTGCGCGACGAACCGCACGCCGGCACCGAGCAACTGCCGACCTCCCGCCGGAGGTTCGGGGGACACGACGGGTCGGACGGCGGGCTCCGAGAAAAATCCCGGCGATGGGCGGGAGAGTAGGACGCGGTCGGGAACAGCGAGCCGCGCTAGCACGGGCTACGAGCCTTCATACGCCCCCGTGATGTTTCGGTTCGTATGACCGAGAATCGGGAGTTGACCAAGGGCGACCTCCTCGGACCGATGGTGGCGTTGGCGTGGCCGATGATCGTCATTCAGCTGCTGCAGGTCACGTACAACGTCGCGGACACGTTCTGGCTCGGTGCGCTCTCCGCGGACGCCGTCGGTGCGCTCAGCCTCGCGTTCCCCGTCATCTTCCTCATGATCTCCGTCGGCGGCGGGTTCACCGCCGCGGGCGCCATCCTCGTCGCCCAGCACACCGGCGCCGGCGGCGACGACGCCGCCGGCAAGGTCGCGGGGCAGACGCTCACGTTCGTCATGGCCGTCAGCGTCGTCCTCGCCGTCCTCGGGTTCCTCGTCACCGATACGATGCTCGGGGCGTTCCCCGCCGACCCCGAGACGAAGGCGCGCGTCATCCCGCTCGCCGCGGACTACATGCGCCTGTTCTTCCTCGGGAGCCCCGCCCTATTCGGGTTCTTCGTGTTCGTGAGCCTCCTCCGCGGGTACGGGAACACGCGAACGCCGATGCGCATCATGTTCGTCTCCGTCGTCGTGAACGTCGCCATCGACCCGCTGCTCATCTTCGGCTTCCAGCCGCTCGGAATCCCCGCGATGGGCATCGAGGGCGCCGCGGTCGCGACCGTCCTCAGTCGCGCCATCGCCGCCGTCCTCGGGTTCTACGTCCTGTTCGGGACGACCGTCGGCCCGACCATCGAACGCGCGCACCTCGTCCCCGACCTGGACGTCATCGCCGACATCGTCCGCGTCGGCGTGCCGTCGGCGCTCGAACAGTCGATGTCGTCGCTCGCGATGGTGACCTTGACCGCGATGATCGCGACGTTCCCGCCGGCGGTCGTCGCCGCGTACGGCCTCGGGAACCGCCTCATCTCGCTCGTGTTCCTCCCCGCGATGGGTCTCGGGCAGGCGACGAACACCGTCGTCGGCCAGAACCTCGGCGCCGACGAACCCGAACGCGCCGCGCGAGCGACGTGGCTCGCCGCGAAGCTCGTCGCGGTCGTCAGGCTCGTCGTCACCGTCGTCGCGCTCGCGTTCGCCGAACCAATCGTCGCCGTGTTCCTCCGCACCGACTCCGCGACCGCGACCGAGACGGTCAGACTCGGCGCGGAGTACCTGCGCGTGATGGCGATCGCGTTCTCGTTCGTCGGCGCGTTCCAGGTGTTCCTCGGCGCGTTCAGGGGCGCGGGCGACACGAAGACGGCGCTCGCGTTCAGCGCGGTCGCACTCTGGGCGGTACGCGTCCCGGTGACGTTCGCGCTCGCCATCGCCGGCGACTTCGGCGCCACCGGCATCTGGATAGCGGTCGCCCTCGGCGACGTCGTCGGCTGTCTCGCCGCGATGGCGTGGTTCACGCGCGGCACGTGGCAGGACACCGTCGTCGACGACGACGCGACCGCGACGACGGAGAGCGGCCGCGGGGACGACCCGACCGCGACGATGGAGAACAGCCGGGGGGACGACGCGCTGCCGTCGCCCGACACCGACGGCGTCGGCTCCGAGGCCGTCCCGGTCGACGACTGACTCAGGCGTCCACCGAGCGGCCGTCTACGTCGCCGTCTCCACCATCGTCGTCCGCCGCGAGCGGCAGTGCGAGCTCGACGACGGTCCCCCGCGGGTCGTTGTCTCGCACGTCCACCGACCCGCCGTAGGACTCGACGACGTCCTTGACGAGATAGAGCCCGAACCCGGTTCCCGCGGTCATCCCCGCGGTCTCCCCGCGCTCGAACACCCGGTCCTTCCGGTCGTCCGCGATCCCCGGACCGTCGTCGGCGAACGTCACGATCACGGCGTCCCCGTCGACGGTCGCAGCCACCTCGACGCGCGGCCGGTCCCCGTCGTGGTGCTCGATGGCGTTCGTCAACGGGTTCTCGAGCACCGGCCCGAAGAGCTCGTCAGCGAGGACGGCGACGTCGGGAACCGGCTCGAGGACGACCTCCGCGTCCGGATACCCCGCGCGGACCGCCTCGACCTGCTCGCGGAGCGTCGGCTCGAGCGGAACCGGCGACGGCTCCGGGCCGTCGTCCGCGATGGTGTCCGTGTACTGCCGCATCGTCTGGATGAACGACGCCATCCCGTCGACGCGGTCCACGACCGTCGACACGTGCTCGCGGTCCTGCGGCCTCGGCTCCAGCAGCGACAGCCGCGAGGAGACGACGTTCACGTCGTTCAGGAGGTTATGCCGGACCGTCCGGTTCACGAACTCCAGGCGCTCGCGTTGCTTGTACATCGCCGCCTCCCGGTCGAGTCGCGCGAGTGCCCCCGCGAGATGCACGGCGAGCAACCGCATCGTCTCCCGCTCGTGGCCCGGGACCGCGTCGTCGTACACCGCGACGTGCCCGCGGTCGTCGACGGCCGCCCGCACCGTCGGTGTCGCGTCCGCGTCCACGCCCGCCGGCGCCACGACGACGTCACCGTCGACGACGACCTCGACCGCGCGCTCGCCCAGCAGCGCGTCGATAGCGTCCGAGACGACCTCGAACGCGCGCTCGCGGTCCTGCGCCGCCTCGAGGTCGCTCGTGTGCCCGAGCAGCGTCTCGAGGTGCTCGTTCAGTCGCGCGGAACGCGACAGCTCGACCGCGTTCCGCTGCGCTCGCGCGCTGTACACGCCCAGTCCGAACGACGTCGTCGCACCGATCAGGACCGCGTCCATCGCGATGACGTACGGCTTCAACGACCCCATCACGGTGTCCTGGACGACGACGACGAACGCGACGAGCGAGAGCACCACGGCCGTCCCCGCGAGCGTCCGCACCGCGACCGTCCGCGAGTGCCGCGGCGCCCAGTCCACGCGCGTCAACCACACGCCACCCGCGACGAGGACGCCCGCGAGCACGACGAACGTCAGGTTCTCGAGGAGCGTCGTCGTCGGATGCCACGAGAGCGCGGTGACGTCGTCCCAGATGTCGTACGCCGGCACGCCGAGCAGCACGAGGCCGATCGCGGACACCGACAGCCCCGGCCACAGCCGGCGCGAATCCTCACTCCCAGCGGTCCGAGCCATGCCATCGAATCTCTCCGGTAGTCACTAAAACGGTGCCCAGAACTCACTCCACGAGCCGCCACTGCCCGGGGCCGGCGTCCGCGACGACGTCACGACGCTCCATCTCCGTCAACACCTCGCCGAGCCGGTTCGGCTGCGCGATCTCCATCTCGATACGCTCCACGTCGTGGTACTCCGAGAGATAGTGCCGGATGTCCGCCTTCGAGAACGACGAGTCGTCCGCGCGCTCCATCACGCCCGAGATGACGTCGATCATGTCCTCGATGAAGTTCCACGGGTACACGATCCACGCCCACTCCTCCAGGTTCTCGCCGACGTAATCCGGCTCGAACTCGCTCGTATCCAGCAACTGGAGGGTCGCAGTGCGGACCTCGCCCGCGTCGCGCTCCATCACGTACTCCTCCGCCCGCCGAATCGACCCGCCCGTGTCCGCGATGTCGTCGATGATGAGGACGTCCTTGCCCGCCACCGACCCCTCCGGCATCGGATACCGGACCTGGGGCTCGTCGCTCTTCTGGGCAGTCCCGACGTAATGCTCCATCTTCAGGCTCGTCAGGTCGTCCAGCCCGAGGAAATCACAGATACACCGACCCGCGAACCACCCGCCGCGAGCGAGCGCGACAACGACGTCCGGCTCGAACGCGTCCCGCTTCACGTCGTTCGACACGTCACGGCACAGCGAGTAGATGTACTCCCAGTTCGTGATGGTGCACTTGAAATCCTCCGGCAGGTCGCTCATACCCGCGAATCGGCCGCGTCGCCACTTAACGGTTTACTCACAGCGATAATTCACGTCCACGACAGCACGACGAGAATCCAGGGTCGAAACGTCCGTTTAGCGGCGGCCGGACGCTCGTCTGAGCAGTCCAGAATCGGTCGAACGCCGGAACGCGGAAACGGCCGCCTGGCGGCGGCCGTATGCTCGTGCGGCCAGTTCACGCTCGTGCGGGCAGTCCAACAGGAAACGGCGTCCTGCCGGACGCCGTATGCTCGTGCGGCCAGTTCACGCTCGTGCGGGCAGTCCAACAGGAAACGGCGTCCTGCCGGACGCCGTATGCTCGTGCGGCCAGTTCACTCCAGGTTCGCGAGTGCGCCATCGGCGAGGCCGCGGGTGTCGGGGAGGTCGACGTCGGCCCACGCTTCGACGTCGTACGTGACGTCGACGACCTCGTGGAGGCGCTCGGCGTCGCTGCGCGCGGCAGCGTGCTCGACGGCGGCGCGGAGCTGCTGGCGGACTCGCCTCGCGAGCGCCGCACGGTCGACGTCGCGCGCGTCGACGTCGAGGATGTGCGGGAGGTCCTCACCGTGCGCGGGCTCCTCCGGCCACGCGCGCGGCCCGGCGACGTACGCCGCCTCCGCGTCACCGAGGCCGTCGACGACGCCGGGGACGGCGTCGGGTTCGACGCGGACGACGTGGAACGACTCCGCGGCGGCGTTCACGCGGTCCGCGATACCGTCCTCGGTCACCTCGCGGCCGTCGCGGAACGCCGCCTCGCGGACCGCGCGCACGAACTCCGACTCGGCGAGCGCGCCGAACAGCTCGAGGACGCCCGCGAGCTCGTCCGCCGACAACACCGCCTCGCCCCCCGCCGCAGCGTCGGATTCGGTCACGTCAATACCGGTACGGGCGCGACACCAAAACCGTTCGGGCGACGGCGAGAGGACGCGTCGACGACGCGAACGAGGTCGACCGGCTGCGGGACAAGACACTTCTCGGCGCCGGTCGTCGGGCCGGCCATGCCCGCCCGTCGCCGCGTCCTCGCCGCGCTCGCCGCCACCACGACGACCGTCGTCGCCGGTTGTCAGTCGCTCGCGTCGCGCGACACGACTCGGGAGTCGACCGCGCGAGAAGCGACCGCGTTCACCGAGGGCGTCGTCGACCCAGCGACGTCCTGCGGGGAACGCACCGAGCCGGTCGACCCGTACTGGACCGCGGCCGGACCCGGTCCGCGAGACGGCTTCCGGCTCACCGCGAGCACCGACCGGGTCGCGCTCGGCGACGAGGTGACGTTCACGTTGACGAACGTCAGCGGCGAGGACCAGACGACCGGCGTCAGCAAGAAGCTCGACGTCCAGCGTGCCACCGAGGCCGACTGGCACAGCATCTTCGGGATTGCACCGGACCGTGGCGGTATCATCGACAAGGTGGTCTCCCACGAACCCGGGAGCGGTTTCGAGTGGCCAGTCACCGTCTCGGAACGAGGACTCACCGATGCCTTCGAGTACGACCCGACGTACCGCGTCTGTGGGCCCCTGGAGCCGGGTCGGTATCGGTTCGTCTACTGGGGCACGAATCGAGGCGCGGGGCACGCGGTCGGCTTCGAGGTCGTCGACGGGAACGGGGGCGGCTGACCCCGCGATTCAGGTCCGGACGCGCTCGATGGCGCGGTGGCTCGCGTCGAGGACGGTCTCCGGGTGGAGGTCGACGTCGCGCCACGCCGGGAGGCGGTCGTCGCGGTCGGGAGCTTTGACTGCGGGAGCGTACGCCTCGACCTGCTCGCGTTCGTCGTGCGCGTCGTACGCGAAGTCGTTGAACGCGGCGTCGGCGGCGTACTGGTCGACGAGCGCGTCCGCGGTGTCGCGGTAGGCCTCCCGGAGCGCGTCGTAGTCGACGGGGACGTCGTGGTCGGCGAGCGCGTTGAACAGCGCGCGCCCGACCTGCTCGCTCATGTCGCTCAGTCCCGTAGGCCCGGAGACGGCGCGATGGTCGTGCTCGTGGCGGCCGAGGTCCACCTGCGCGGACCGCTCGAAGCCGGCGTGCGCGTACGCGTCGGCGAGCGTCCCGACCTCCAGGCCGAACTCCCGTTGGGCGCGCACCTCGCGCGCGAGGTCGGCGGTCAAAGCGAACTCGCCGGCGAGGGCGTACCGGAACGCGTCGAGGTAGTCGACGAACGCGTGGTCGGTCGCGTCGTCCAGCGCCCGGACGAGCGGCCGGACGAACAACCGGAACAGCCGGCCGTAGAGCTGGTCGTTCTCCACGCGAGCGTAGTACCCCTTCGAGAACGCGTACTCGCCGGCGAGGGGCGCGAGCAGTTTCGGGACGTGACGCTCGTTGTAGGTCTTCGCGTCCGCGTCGTGACAGACGACGAAGTCGGCGACGTCGGCGGCGTGCCCGAGCGCCAGCCAGACGTCCCGGCCCTTCCCCGCGACGCCACGGAGCCCGTGGTCGTCGAGGACGGCGTCGACCGCGTCGCTGTTACACCACAGCAGGTCGGCGTCGAGGTCGAACGACGCGAGCCAGTCCGCGAAGTCCGCGACGTGCTCGGGCGACGCGGACAACGGCACCACGACCTTCCCGGGGTCGACCGCTTCGAGCGCCGACAGCGTGCGCTCGGGCGCCAGCCCCGCGTACTCGCGTTCGGTCATCGGCACCACGACCGCCGCACGCTCCGTCGGCGCCACCGGGTCCGCGTCGCCGTAGTCGTGGAGCGTCGTCACGCGCTCCTGCACGTACTCCATTGTCGAATCCTGCGGTTCGGAGTCGTATAATCTGCGTGGTGACGGAAGCGACGACGCCGACAGCGTGCGCGCGAACCGACGGAGTTTCCGCGGTGTGCGTTCGCGGCGAGAAGGAGCCACCCGGACGATGCGGTCAGTCGTCCGTGGGCGTCTCGAACTCGAATCGCGCGCCGCCGCCCGCGCTCTCCGCGAGCGACACCGACCACCCGTGGGCGTGCGCGATGTCGCTGACGATGGACAACCCGAACCCCGTGCCGTCCGCGCTCGACGTGACGCCGTGCTCGAAGAGGTCGCCTTCGAGGTCGGGGTCGACGCCGACGCCGTCGTCCGCGACGTAGAACCCGTTCCGGTCCTGGAGGACTCCGACGGTTATCGTTATCTCGCCGTCGTCGCCGGTCGCACTGTCTCCGGAGTCGGCCGTCTCGCCGCAGGACGAGTCGGGGTCGGGCGCTCCGTTCCCGTTCGCGTCACCAGACTGCGTCTGGTTGCTCGTGGAACCGTGTTCCACTGCGTCGCCGGGCTGCGGCCGGGTGCTCGTCGTGCCGTGCTCGACCGCGTTCTCAGGCTCTGCCTGGGTGCAGGGAGAGCCGTGCTCGACCGCGTTCTCAGGCTCTGCCTGGGTGCAGGGAGAGCCGTGCTCGACCGCGTTCCGGAACAGGTTCTCGAACAGTTGCGTCAGGCGACTCTTGTCGCCCGCCACGACCGGCACGGCGTCCTCGACGGACAGCGACGCGTTCGCCGTGTCGACGTACTCCCAGGCTTCGACCGCGGCCCGTCCCAGCCTGACGGGTTCGGGGTCCTCGAGGGACGGGTGGGCGCGAGCGAGCGTCAGCACGTCGTCGATGAGTTCGGCCATCCGGTCGTGCGCGTCCGCGACGTCACCGAGGTACGCGAGGTCGCCGGTCTCGATGGCTTGCTCGGTGAACATGGTGGCGACCGAGAGCGGGTTCCGGAGGTCGTGTGCGACGACGCTCGCGAAGTCGTCGAGTCGCTCGTTTTGCCGGCGAAGTTCCGTCGCTCGGCGCTCGCGAACCATCGCCGCCTTCACTGCGGACCCGAGGATCCGGAACAGGTCCCGGTCCGTCTCGGAGAACTCCCGGGCCTCCGTGGACGCCGCCGTCAGGACGCCGACGCCCTCCAAGGGCACGATGAGCTCGCTCCGGAACGCCGTTCCGGGGTTGTACACGTCGTCGACGTCGGCGAGGGCCTCGTACACGCCGACGGTGTCTGATTCGAACGCTTGCCACGCGAGACTCGGTTCCTCCGCGGTGAACCGCGGCTGGTCGCCGCCGATGGCTGCTCGTGCCGCGTCGGTCTGCGCGACGGGTTCGAGTGCGCCCGTGCGTTCGTCGTACCGCCAGATCGCAGTCAGGTGCAGGTCGAGGACGTCCGACGCCGCGTCCAGCGCGAAGTCAGCGATATCCTGGATGGAGTCGGCCTCCGTGAGGTCGGCGGCGACGCGTTGGAGCGCTCGCAGCGCCTCCTGGGACCGACGGCGTTCGGTGACGTCCAGATGGATGCCGACGGCACGCAGCGGCTCGCCGTCGTCGCCGCGCTCGAACACCTTCCCGACGGTACGAATCCACTTCCAGTCGCCGTCGGCCGCCCGAATCCGGTGCTCGTCCTCGTAATGGGCGGTCTCGCCCGCGAGGTGCGCTTCCATCACTTCGGTCGTCGCCTTCAGGTCGTCGGGGTGAACGCGGCCCGACCACTCCTCGAGGCCCGTCCCGATCTCCGCGGGGTCGTATCCGAGCACCGTCGCCCAGTTGTCGTTGTACTGGACCTCGTTCGTCCGGACGTTCCAGTCCCACACGCCGAGGTTCGCGCCCTCGATGGCGAGGTTCAGGCGCTCGGTGACGTCGAGCAACGTCGCTTCGCGTTCCCGGCGCTCGGTGACGTCGCGCGAGAAGATCGTCAGCCCGTGCTCGTCGGGGAACGCGCGTCCCTCGACCCAGTAGTCGACGGGGTCGTCGAGGTACTCCTCGAACGTGACCGCGTCCCCGGACTCCATCGCCTCGCGGTACGTCGCTTCGAGTTCGGTGCCGACGATGGCGGGGAACGCCTCCCAGAGGACGGTCCCGACGACCGCTTCGCGGCGGCGGTCGACGCGGGCCGCCATCGTCTCGTTCATGTACTCGATCCGCCAGTCCGTGTCGACGGCGTACACGGCGTCGCTCGCGCGGTCGAGGAGTCGTTCGAACCGGTCCGTCATTCTGCCCGCACCTCCCACTCCTGGGCCCCCCTCACGCAGGTCGCGATGCGGCCCGCGGGCCACTCGGCGTCGTCAACGTCGTCCCGGAACGGGGGGTGGCCGCTGACCCCTGCACGCGTCGCGTCGCGCGTTCTCGCGCCCCGGTCCTCGCCGTCGACGGGGATCACTGGGGCGTCGTGGGCGTCCGCGTCGACGGGCGCTCCCCGAGTCACGGACGGGCCGCGACCGCCCGTAGCCGACGCATCGTTCCTACGAGTCACGGAACGCCTGTTGAAGACACTACCGTTTAGTTCTCTCGGGTGGCGTCAGTCGACTGCGCGCGCTTTCGTCGGCAGTCGGCCGAGCGCGTGGAGGGCGACGAGGACGACGACGAGCGCGGCGACGAGCGCGGCGTACCCCTGGAACGCCTGCGTGAAGGAGACGCCGAGGTCGTTCATCGTGCCGAGGGCGACGCTGCCCGCGGACTGCACGAGCATCATCGTCCCCGAGTAGAGCGCGTACGCGCTCCCACGGTGCTCGTCCGGAAGTGCGTCGAGGAGGTAGATGTCCATCGCGGGGAACAGCGAGTGGATGACGTACCCGATGGCGAGCGAGAGAGCGACGATGGCGTACAGTCCGGTGGCGACGGTGAGCGCGCCGAGCAGTGCGGCGAACGCCCCCAGTATCGTGAGGATGACGGGGACGTGCTTGACGCGGTCCATGAGTTGCCCGGTGAGCCAGAACGCGGGGACGCCAGCGGCGAAGATGCCCGTGAGGAGGACGCGGCCGGTGGGGCGAGCGATGTCCTTGACCGAGTCCAGGTACTGCACGTAGAAGTTGAAGACGCCGTTCCAGACGAACCCCGTGAATCCGAGGAAGACGACGCCGGCGACGACGAGCGGCCACTGGGCGCGCGCGCCGGCGATGAGGTCGCGGTCCTCCGCGCCGGCGTCGGGGAGGTCCGCGCGCCGGGAGACGGCGTAGAAGACGGCGGTGGTGGTGGCGGCGAGGACGGCGATGCCGGCGAACACGAGCCGCCAGCGCGCGAACGACACGACGATCCACGTCGCGGCGAGGACGACGCCGACGAACAGCGGTGCGGCGACGGCCGCGACCTGGCTGGCGGTGCCGTGGATGCCGAGCGCTCGTCCGACGCGGTCGGGGAACAGCTCGGAGACGAGCGGGTTCGCGGAGATGAAGTACGCGCCGCTGGCGACGCCCATGAGGAGCGAGCCGACGTACACGGAGTTCAGGGACCACGCGAACGTGGTGAACGTCGCGGCGGCCGTGAGCACCACGCCGGTGCCGAGGATGACGCGATGCCGCGGGACGCGCGTGAGCAGCCAGCCGGTCGGGATGCGCGGGAGCGCGCTCCCGAGCCACACGAGCGTCGCGATGAGCCCGAGCTTCCCCTGGGACGTGACGTCGAACGCGAGGGCGAGCGAGTCGAGCATCGGCGCGAACGCGACGCGCGGGAAGTTCACGAGGAACACCATCGCGCACATCGCAGCGAACAGTTTCGTCCGTCCCTGTGTCACGGACCGTCCTTCGAAGGTCGCCCGCTTACGTATTTCGAACCGAAACTGACGCTCCGGTCCGGTATCGAGGAACTCCCGTCAGTGCGTGGAGGGGTCACCGCAGGGTTTTATTACGTGCGTTCGTAGGACGGGGCATGAAATCGGTCAGGAAGGCGCTCCGCGACGGCTCGCTGTTCAAGGACACCTACGAGCGACTGAACTGCGCCGAGTGCGAGAAGAAGCTCGGGACGAAGAACGACCCGGACGAGATCGGGACGGTACGCGTCTGCGAGGAGTGCGGCGGCGAGTGGAAGGAACTGTAGACGGTTCGGTCACTCGAACGTCGCGTCGAACGCCTCGGTCGCTCATTCGAACGTCGCGTCGAACGCCTCTGCGCCGAGCGGGTCGAACGTGCCGGCGGCGACGTTGTCGGCGACGTGCGCTTTCGAGGACGCGCCGACGAGCGCGCTGGTGACGCCGGGGGCGGAGCGCGCGAAGTTGATCGCTCGCTGCGCGGGCGTGTCGCCGTCGAGTTTCGAGTCGACGACGTCCGGGATGGCGTCGTCGGTCGCGAGGTCCCCTTGCTTGAGCGACGCGGACGTGAAGACGTCGAGGCCGGCGGTGTTCGCGAGTTCGAGGACGCTGACGTCGCCGTCGGCGCTCGACTGGCTCTTCTCGGTGAACGCGCCCGCCATGTGGACGTTGAACGGGAGTTGGATGGCGCGGAACGACGTGGCGGCGTTCCCGGCGCGGTCGGCCGCGGTGCGGGCGCGCGAGACGACCTCGGCGAGCGAGAGGTACTTCGGGTGGTCTCGCGGGACGCGGAAGCACTCCCAGGTCGCGACGCCGTAGTGCCGGAGGTCGCCGGTCGCGGCGCGTTCCTCCATCGCGACGAACGCGTCCTCGATGGCGTCGTACACGGTGTCCCGGTCGTGTTCCGCGAGCTGGACCTCGGGGTTGTGGAGGTAGTAGAGGTCGAGGCGGTCGAGGTCGAGCGATTCGAGCGACCGGTCGAGCTGGTCGTGGACGAACGCGGGCGTCATCGCGTGCTGGCCGGCGACGAGGTCCTCGCGGTCGAGCGGGCCGTTCTCGACGAAGCGCTCGCGGACGTACCGCCCGGGGTCGTCCGGGCGCTCGCCGTCGAACGGCACGAACCCGCACTTCGACGCAACGAGGAGCGCCTCGCGGTCGACGTCCGCGTCGGCGATGGCGCGGCCGACGACGCGCTCGCTGCGCTGCGCGCGGTAGTTCCGTGCGGTGTCGAGGACGCTGATACCGCTCTCGACGGCCTCGACGACCGCGTCGCGGTACGCGTCGTCGACCGCGTCCGTCGGCTCGCCGAGGTACGTGCCGAGGCCGATACTGGAGACGACGCCGTCCCCGAACCGCCGGAAGTACGTCCGCCCGAACGCGTCGGTGTGACGGTCCCGGTAGTCCCACGTCGCCGTCTGCGTGACCATGCTCGCGCTAGCAGCGGCGACGCTAAAAGGCCGCCGGGTCGACGTCGACGAGCGCGGTCAGTAGTCGCCGGCCATCGCGGTGAACAGTCGCTCGGAGAACTCCTCGCGGGTGACGCCGTCGCTCGGGCCGAGCCCGTTCATGTGGTCGAGACTCAGTTGCCCGCCGCCCATGCGGGCGTGCCCGCCGGCCTCCGCCATCGGGATGCCGTCGACGGCGGCCTGGAGCGCCTCGCCCATGTGGACGCGGTCGTCGCGCGAGCGCCCGGAGACGTGCACGGTGCCGTCGTAGTCGCCGAAGACGACGACGGCGGTGACGCCCTCGCGGTGCGTGAGTTCGTCCGCGGCCTGCGGGATGGCGTCGACGTTCGGGACGCCGCCGAGGTCGCAGACCGCGTACGACCCGTCGACGTCGTGTTCGAGGATGGCCTTCGCCTTCGTCTCCAGGACCTCGATGGGGACCTGCGGGTTCGCGATGCGGTCGAGCAGGTCCTCGTTGATTGCGGGGTAGAGGTACGCGCTCGCCTCGAACTCGTGCTCGCTACAGCCCTTCGTGAGGTGGTTCGTGTCGGACTGGATGCCGTACACGAGCCCGGTCGCGAGCTGCGGGGAGACGGAGAGGCCGTCGTCCGCGCCGACGGTCGCGTCCAGTTCCTGGAGGTACTCGACGAACAGCGACGCGCACGCGCCGACGTCAGCGCGAACGTCCGTGATGCGGCCGGTGCCGTCGCCGGGGTGGTGGTCGACGACGGCGAGCGGGTCGACGCCGTCGGCGCCCTGGAAGCCACGCGCTTCGTTGTGGTCGACGAGGACGACGTCGTCGCGGAGGTCGCCGCGGGTCTCGATGCAGTCGAGTTCGAGGTCGAGGACGGTCCGGAACGCGCGGTTCTCCTGGTGGCGTATCGACCCGGGGTACTGGAGGACGGGCGTCGCGCCGGCGTCGCGAGCGAGCGTCGCGGCGGCCATCGCGGACGCCATCGCGTCGGGGTCCGGGTTCGGATGCATGAGGATGGAGAGGTCGTCGACGCCGTCGAGCGCCCGCCTGAGGCGGCGGGCTGGATGCTGACGGCGCTTCCACCACCACGCGAGCGCGCCGAGGGCGGCGAGTGCGACGACGACGGCCGCGGCGAGGGCGACGACTCGCTGCTCGCCGCCGACGAGTTGCAGCGGCACGCGTGCCGGCGGCGCGTGGACCCGCAGTGCCATGCCCGACCACATAGGGCCGGAGGCAAAGAAGGTTCCCCCATCGGGCGAATCCGTCGTCGACGACGTAGACGTGACGTTCGAACGACACCTATTCCGACGTCGACGGGCGCTTCAGGCGTCGTCGCGGTAGTCCGCGACGGCGGCGTCGTACCCCTCGCGGTACGTCGGGTACCGGAACTCGTACCCGAGGTCGCGGAGGCGCGTGTTGTCGACGCGCTTCTCGGCACGGATGCGGCGTTCCGCGGCGGCGGAGAGGTCGCCGTCGGCGAGGCGCTCGGTCGTGGTCCGCTTCGCGGGCGAGGGTTCGCCGCAGGCGTCGGCGAGGTAGTCCGCGAACGCCCACTTCGAGACGGGTTCGTCGTCGACGACGTGGACGACGTCGCCGCGGGCACGGTCGGTCTCGAGGAGGAACCGGACGGCGCCGGCGGCGTCGTCGCGATGCACCATGTTCAGGTAGCCTTCCGTGACGGGGCCGTCGACGTACCGTTCGAGCCGGTAGCGCTCCGGGCCGTAGAGGCCAGCGAACCGCGCGACGGTGCCGTCGATGCCGTAGAGGCGGTCGGCGGCGAGCGCGATGGCCTCGGCGCTCGCGAGCACCCTGGTCTTCGCGGTCGTCGGGTCGATGGGCGTCGACTCGTCCACCCAGTCGCCGCCGTGGTCGCCGAACACGCCCGTACTGGACGTGTAGACGAGGCGACGCGGCGGGTCCTCGCGCGTCGCGTACTCGCCGAGCGCGCTCTGGAGGCCGTCGACGTACACGTCGCGCGCTGCGTCGGCCCCACGCCCTCCCGACGACGCGGCGAACACGAGCGCGTCCGCGTCCGGGAGCGCCGCCAGCGACTCCGCGTCGGTGACGTCCGCCCGGACGCCGTCGAAGCCCGCGCCTTCGATGGCGTCGAGACCCGAGTCGCTCCGTCGGACGCCGACGACGTCGTGTCCGCGGTCGACGAGCTGACGGCCGAGTTCGATACCGACGTACCCACAGCCGAGGACGACCACTCGCATACGCGACGGTCGGGCGAGCACGAACTTGAACCCTCGCGTCTCGCGGCGCCTGGCGTCGCCGTCAGGGCCTCTCGTGACAGCCGAGCGCGACGCGTCAGCGCTGGCGGCTCGCGATGACGTGCTGGACGTGGACGTACTCGTCGAAGGTCATGGGTGCGCGGCGCTCGATCTTCTGCTGGACCTCCTTCGCGTCGAGGTCGATGGCGAGGTCGCTCTCGACGGCGTCGACGTCCATCACGCCCGTGGTCATCCCGAGGAGGAGGTGGTCGCACGCGATCTCGACGACGGTGTCGGGGTCGGCGACGCCGTCGCGCACGGAGAGCACCGCGGCGGCGTCCTGCAGTGAGAGGTCCGCTGGGAGCTCGGCGGCGGCGATGGCTTCGACGGCGTCGCGGTCGAGGTCGGTGGCGTCGACGACGGCGTCGACGCCGTGCTCGTCGACGACGGCGGCGAGGTCCTGTGCGTACTCCGCGCGGAGGTCGTCGACGGAGAGCCCGTCGACGTCGTGACGTTGGTCGTGGAACATGGACGGTCGTTGCCACCGCGGGTACAAATCTCCATCACACTCGCCGCGACCGCAGCGGACGGCCGTCGACGCGTTCGCGGTCGCGTTGCTGGTGGTGGACGCGGTCGCAGTCGCGTTGGCCGAGGGATCGGTGCTCGCGTCGCTCGCGCCGGGTCGCGTGTCGGGAACGGGACTCGGCCAGCCGGGGGAGTCCTCGAACGCGACGAGGTTGCGGTCGCCGAGGCCGCCGCGGCCGGGCGGGACGACGACCGCGACGGGGACGGTGGCGCGGGCGGTGACGCGGTCGGCGTACCCGAGTCGGTCGTCGACGCCGTCGCCGTCGACGTCCACGGCGACGGCCGCGCCGTCGCGGACGTACGTCGTCTCCCCGGTACCACCGGCGGGGCCGTCGCGGGCGCGGACGGCGAACGTCGGATAGGTCGCGTTCGCGTCGACGACCCAGACGTTCGCGGTCGCGTACCAGTACCCGGGGACGGGCGCGAGCGGGAGGCCGAGGAACGACGCGTTCGTCGCGTTCCGCGCACCGCCGACGAACTCGTTCGTGGCGTTCTCGGCGACGCCACCGGCGCGTTCGTCGAGGTACGAGCGGAGACCCGCAACGACGTCGTCGGCGGGTCGGACGGTGCTGCTGGCGCGCGCCCGCCGGAGCGCCGTCGCGACGTGCGTCCGCGTCGCGTCCCGGAACTGCGCGTCGACCGGGCCGGTGCTGGACGCGTCGGCTGCGCGCTCGACGACCGCGGCGACCACGGCGTCGGTGGCGCTCCCGTTCACGATGGCGCGACCGCGAGCGGTCGTCGACGGGTACGTCGCGAACGCGTCCGCGACCGCGGCGCTGGCGACGTCCCGTTCGAGCGGGGTGCGTTCGGCGAGCGTCGACGCGACGCGGCGTCGCGTGGTGGCGACGGACGCGGCGACCGCGTCCCGCACCTGGTTCTCGCGCTCGGCGAGCGCGTCGGTTCGGTCGCGCTCGGGGACGTCGCGGGCGCGGTCGAGTTGCCGGACGGCGGCGCGGAACGTCGTGCCGCCGGCGTCGGGGGCGACCGCGTCGACGACGCGCGACGCGGCGTCGCCGGACGGGACGGTGAAGACGTTCACGTTCCGCGCCGCGAGCGGATGGACGGCGCTGGCGCGCGCGACCGACGGGACGCGCTCGGCGTCGACGCCGTCCACGACCAGGTACGACGGTGACCCCATCACGGCGAGGTCGACGTCGCCGACGAGGTGGTTGGCAGTCGCGGGCGCCGGGTCGTCGTCGGTGTCGTCGATGGCGCGCTGGACGGCGGCGACGCCACCGACGCCGCGGTCGGTCACGTCCGCGAGCGTCCGGTCGACGGCGCGGCGGGCCCGGGAGAGGACGCGTTCGTCGGCTCGCACCCTGGCTTCGAGGTGGCGTTCGACGCGAGCGAGGTACGCGCGTTCGGCGGCGACGGTGGCGAGCGCCGCGACGGAGTCGTACTCGGTTCGCGCAGGGGCGAGGTCGCTGCGGCGGTCACGGACGGCGTCCAGAAGTTCCGCGGTCGCCGGCTCGCCGGTGAGCGCGCTCTCGCGCTCGACGGTGACGGAGAGGTTCCGGACGTCCTCGCGGAGCGTCGCGACGGCGTCGTAGACGACCGCTCGCGTCCGGTTCGTCGTCCGGCCGCGTGCCGGAATCGTCCGGCCGTGGAACTCGCCGACGGCTGCGCGGGCGGCGACGCGGTCGACGCCGCCGTGGACGGCGAGCGCTCGGTCGGCGTCGCGCGCCACGTCCGCGAGGTTCGGGTCGACCGCGGACCGCTCGCGGAACGCCGACGGGACGACGCCGGTGACCTCGCGGTTGTCGACGCGGTCGCTCGCGTTCGGGCGATGGCTGGCGTGGACGGCGACGCCGACGCGAACCCGTCCCCGCGTGGTGTCGGTCGTCACGGTCGTCTCGTTCCCGCGCGTCCACCTCGTCCGCGCCGTCCGCGTGACGGTCGCCGACCGGGTCGCCGCGAGGACGCGCGTCTCGTCGGCACGCGGCGACGGGACGGGCCCGGGGCCGTCCGCGACCGCGACGTCGCGGTCCGCGGTCGTCGACGCGGCGGTCCAGTTCCTCCCGGGCGAGGGCGGGTTCGGCGGCGGTGCGCGCTCGACGGGGCGTGCGGTGACCGCCGGCCGGAGCGCGGCGTCGTAGCTCGCGCCGACCACGGCGTCGAGACTCGGGCCGTCGTCGCCGGCGAGGAACGCCGCGAACGCGTCGTCCGCGGTCGCGTCCACGGAGACCGAGAGCGCGCTATCCGGCCCCACGCCCGAGTCGGGTATCGCCGGGACGTCGGGCGTGGTGTGCGCGAAGGTACCGCCGGGGTGGTCCCCGAGGACGGCGGTGAGGTAGCGGTCGGCGTTCGCGCCGGGGCGCTTCCACCGCTGGGTGAGGTCGCGGACGCCGACGCGGGCGATGGCGCGCCGGTACGCGCGGACGCCGGCCGCGTCCGCCGTCCCGAACGTCCCGCGTTGGGTGGCGAGCGCCGCGCCGTTCGCGGCGAGCGCGACGTGCCGGGTCGCGAGGACGTTCCCGACCGGACCGCCGGCGTACTGCGCGCTCCCGCGGAGCCACGCGAGCCCGTAGAGTCGTGCGGCGAACTGCCGGCCGAACCCGGGGCCGTCGACCGCGCCCCTGGAGAGCCGGTCGTCGTACGTCTCGACGCGGTCGTGGAGCGCGAGCGCGGGCGACGCGAGCGTCACGGCGAACGACCGGTTCTCGCGGCGGACGACGCGGCCGTCGACGCGGACGACGAGCGAGACGTTCCGGACGGCGACCGCGACGGTCGCGTTCCCGCGCCCGGAGAGGGACACGCGCTGGATTCCCGTCCGGAGGTCTGTCGGGTCGTCGACGTCCGGGAGCGAGAGCGTCGCCGTGGCGTCGCCGACGCGGACGGTCGTCGCGGCGAGCGCGCGCTCGACGCGGACGTAGCTCCGGACGCGGAGCGCGTCGCGGTACGGGCGGCTCTCGTTCAGCACGCGCCCGTACGGCGTGTCCGCCGGCGAGACCACGGGGTTCGCGGCGCCGCGGGCGAGCGCCGTCGAGACCGCGGTCCGGACAGCGGTTCGCGCACTCGCCGTCGCTCGCTCGGCCGCGACCGCGGCGTCGGGCCGCGTCGGTTCCGGCGTCGGTCGGGAGACGGTCGCGGCGACGCCCGCGGCGGCGACGAGCAGGAACGCACCGACGAGCGCGAACGGGACGCGAGCGCGGTCGTCGTCGGCGAGCCTCACGGCGACCACGTCCTGACGGTGAGGACGACGACGCGCGGCCTGGCCGCGTCGGCGGCGTCCGCGGGCGTCTCGTAGCTCGCGCGAGCGACGGCGACGTACCGGTCGGCGAGGGCGCGCGAGAGGAGCGCGTTCGCCCGCTGGACGCGACCGCCGGCGAGCGCCCCCGCCGGCGCCACGTCCAGTGCCCGGCCGAGGCCGCGGTACCGCGAGACGACCGTTCGTCGCATCGCGGGGTCGCGGAGCGTCCAGCGCGCCGGCGAGGGCGCCAGGACCGTCGCGAGCGTCGCGTCCGCGATCGTGCGCGCCAGCCCACGGACGCCGTCGTCGTTCGCCGCGCGCCGACGCTCGGTCGGGTTCGGGCCGGTTCCGACGGGCACGCGGACGCGAGCGACCGAGACGTCCACGTCCCGCGGCACCGCCGGTCCGACCGTCGCCTCGCCCGCGGCGTCGCTCCCCGGGAGCGGCGCGTACGACGCCGTGACGTTCACGGACGCGTCGACGCTCGCGAGCGCGCGCTCGGTCCGGGTCCCGATTGTCCGCTCGAACGCGCCCGCTGGTGTGGTCCGCTCGCTGCCGTCGGTTCGGAGGTCGCCAGCGTCGGCCCCAGGGTCGCTGGCGTCGACGTGGAAGCCGGCGAGTGCAGCGCGTGCGAGCAGCGCCGCGAGCGTCCCGTGGGCGCGAGCACCGCCAGGGGCGTCGACCGTTACGGTCGTCGTGGAGAGGAGCGCCGCCGCCCGGTCCGCGGTCCGCGGGTCGTGGCCGTCCGGCGGTGGCGTCGCGGCCGCGAGGACGCCGACGGCGGCGGAGAGGAGCAGGAGGCACAGGACGACGTCGAGCGTCGTGCTCGACGCGCGGTCGGCCCGCGAGCGGTCCGCGGGCGGTCCGGACGCGAGCGCGTTCATCGCCACACGACGACGCGGAGACGGCCGGTGACGACGACGCCGGGGGCGACCCGAACCGCGATGGGCCGCGTCGCGCTCGCGGCGTCCGGTGGACTCGCGGGGCCGACCCGCCAGCGGTCGTCGTTGGTCGCGAGCACGAACGCCGCCTCGTAGCCGTCGGGCGCGGTCGACCGGGCGTCCGCGAGGTCGTCCGGGCGGACGACGCCGTCGGTGGCGAGCGCGTCCACGGTCCGCTGGAGCGTCGGCTCCGCGACGCGCGGGTCCGCGGGGTCGGGGAACGCGCCGTAGAGCGAGCTCGCGTACAGCGCCAGCGCCGCACCGACGACGACCGTCGCCGCGAGCGCCGGCAGCGGCCCGGTCTGCCCGCGAGCGTCCGCAGACCTCTGGGTCCGGTCCGCGGGTTCAGGCGAGGACGAGCGTGACACGCACATCACCCCAGTTGACGCGCCGGACGCGCATCGAATCGTCCGCCGGCCGCCAGCCGGCGTCGCGAGCGTCCCGTCGTGCGGCCGCGGCGGCGTCCCCGAGCGCGCTCGGGGAGTCGAACGCCTCGCTGGGCGGGACGCCGCGGGCGACCGCGGCGAGCGCCGACTCGGCCGGCGCCGGCGTCACGGGCCCGAACGCGAACGTCGCGTGTGCAGCACCGGCCGAGGACCGGAGCGACAACGACCGCGCGGTTACCCGCACCGCACTCGCGGCGACGGGATGGGTCGCGGTCCCCGCGTAGTCGCTCGCGGCGAGCGCGTCGACCGTGTTCGCGGCCGCGGACGCGTCCGGCGGCGGGCGCGTCGGCAGGTCGGCCGCGACGCCGACGACGACGAGGCTCGCGGCCGCGAGCCCGAGGAACCAGTACGTCGCTCCGGGAGCTACGTCGAGCATGCCGACCGTGGCCGCGCCATCCGACTTGAAGCCACGGCGGCGTCGACCGCTGCGCCGTGGCGGTCGCGTCAGACGAGTGCGCCGGTGGCGACGGCACCGCCTTCAGACGAGTGCACCAGTCGCGACGACGCCGACGGTGAACGCGGTCGCGGCGGTCGGGAGCGCGGTCGCGAGCTCGCGGCCGACGGCGACGCGGTCCGGGCCGGCTTCGAGGACGACCGCGAGCGCGGCGAGGATGCCGGCGAGCGCGAGGACGTACGCGCCGACGGCGACGCCGAGCGCGCCCGGGTCGACGCCCGTGCTCGGCGCGTCGCCGAGGAGCGCGTCCGGCGACGCCAGGCCGTCCGCGAGCGCGACCGTCGCCCCGCCGACGAGCGGCCCGAAGACCCGGCCCGTGGACCGGAGCGTGCTCGTGACCGCCGCGAGGTCGTCCCGGCACGCGCGCTCGACGGCGGCGAGGTCCTCCAGGTGGTCCGCGACCGCGACGACCGCCTCCCCCGCGGGTGCGCCCTGCGCGGCGGCGAGCGAGAGGAGGTCGACGACGGCGCGAGCGCGCTGACTCGGGACGGTCGCGAGCGCGCCGTGCTCGCCGAGGAACGCCTCGCGCGGCCCGACGCCGAGGCGCTCGCGGACGCCGATCGCCGTCTCGAACACCGCGCCGGTCTCGCCGCCGACCTCGGCGCCCGCGGCGAGTGCGTCCTCCACCGCGTCCCCGTTCGCTACCCGTCTCCCGACCGCGTACGCGGCGTCCACGAGGCCGTCCTCGACGGCGAGCGCGCTCGCGCGGACCGACGCCGCGGCCGCCGTGAGTCGCCCGGCAGCGACCCCGACGCCGACCCCGACGCCGAGGATGCCGGCGAGCCACGGTGGGACGAGCGCGGCGACGCCCGCGAGGACGGGGACGCCGAAGCCACCCGTCGTCGCGAGCGCGAACGCGCCGCCGCCGACGGTCGCACCGGCGAGCGCGCCGGTCGCGAGCGCGGGCCAGCGTCGCGCCGGGACTGCAGGGTGGTCGCGGGCGACGCGCGGCGGCGGGAACGCGACCGGGCGGTTCGCGAGCACCCACGCGGTCGCCCCCAGGAGGACGAGCGGCAGGCAGACGTCGTAGACCGCGACGACGACCGGGAGGGACGCCGGGAGGCCGGCGGCCCCGGCGGCGGGGAGGACGGCGACGAGCGCGAGCGGGAGCAGGACGCCGAACGCGTACAGCGCGTTCACGGGCCCGGAGAGCGCGGTCGTGTACGACCGGAGGCGGTCGCGCGTCCCGTCGAGCACCGCCTGGAACGCGCGGTCGACGCGCCGGCCGCGGTCGCCCTCGGGCGCGTCCGGGGCGCTCGCGAGCAGGTGGCAGGCGCGCCGGAGGCCGGGTGCGTCCTCCGCGTGTGCGTCGGCGAACGCGAGCAGGGCGTCGTCGAGTCGGTCGGTTCGTCGGCAGCGCGCGGCCAGCGCCGCGGCGAGCGCGTCGTCGCTCGCGTCGACCGCGAACGCGACCGCGGGTTCGAGCGCCGGCTCGACGTGCAGTCGGAGTGCGAGCCGGGCGACGAGGTCGGGTGCGCGGCCGAGCGCGCGCCGCCGGTGGAGCGCAGCGAGCACGCCGGGGAGCTCGTGGACGCCGTGCGCGACGCCGACCGCGGCCGCGAGCGCGACCGGGACGACGACCGGCGGCGGGAGTCGGACGAACGACCCCGCGAGGACGACGAGCGCGCCGGCGACCGCGGCCGCCCCGTAGCCCGCGCGAACGACCGTCTCCCCCGCGCTGGGGACGTCGAGCGTCGCGAGCGCACCGCGGAGCTCCGGACTCGCGTCCACGTCGAGGGGCGCGAGCGCCGCGAGCGAAGCGAGGACCCGCGGCACCGCCCCCGAGTCAGCGCCAGCGGTCACGTCGACACCCGCGTCGTCCACGCGCTCGGGTCGTGCGCGCCGGTCTCGGCACGCCGGGCGAGCACGCGCTCGCGACCCGCGAGTGCCTCGCGGACGTCGTCGTACGTCTCCGTCGCGGTCGCGAGCGACGCCACGAGCTCGCTCTCTCCCGACTCGACGCGTCCCGTCGACGCGAGCGCGCCGGCATCGTCAAGCACGAACAGCGGCTCGAACGACGCGTCCGCGCCGTCCCCGACGACCTCTTCGATGCGGGCGACGCGCCGCGCCGCACGGCCGTCGACCGCGACGCGCCGGCACGTCACCACGCAGTCCGTCACCGCGAACGACGACGCCGACACGCCGAGGTCCTCGACGACGCGCTCGCGGATCTCGTGGGCCCCGTCACCGTGGATGGTACCGAGCACCGCGTCGCTGCTCGCGCCGACCCGCATCGCCTCGTAGAGGACGCGCGCCTCCTCCCCGCGGACCTCGCCGACGACGAGCGCGCCCTCGCCGAGGCGGAGCGCGGTCCGGAGCGCCGCCGCGGCGTCGAGCCCGTCGCCGCGCTCGCTCGTCCGGAGCGCCTGGACGTCGCGGTCGTCCGCGCGCAGGTCGTCCACGGGGAGTTCGGGGGTGTCCTCGACGAACACGGCGCGCGTCGTCGGCGCGAACTCGAAGCAGAGCGCGCCGAGGAGCGTCGTCTTCCCGGCGCCGCGAGCGCCCGCGACGAGCGACGCCGCGGCGCGACGGGCGGCGAGCGAGAGCAGTGCCGCGGCGTCGCTCGGGACCGTCCCGTTCGCGACGAGTTCGGGGAGCGTGAACGCGTCCGCGTCCCCGCGCCGGAACGCGAACCCGACGCCGTCGGCGACCGGTTCGCGGACGCCGGCGACGCGGACCGGCGTGTCACCGACCGTCGTCGCCGCGTCCACCGTCGGCGACGCCCGCGAGAACGCCCGTCCGCTCGCCGCACGGACGCCGGACGCGAACGCGCTCGCCCCGTCGACGGTCACCCGCGCGTTCGTCGGGACCGAGTCCGCGTCCCGGAGCCCGACGTGGAGCGCCGGCCCGTCGGCCGCGCTGGGCGCGTAGACGTCCGTCACCGCCGGGTCGGCGAAGGCGTCCTCGAGGACGCCGTGGCCGGTCGTCTGCCGGCGGAGCGCGTCCACGACGACGTCGTCCGGGTCGCCGTCGACGACCGCCGTCGCGGCCCGCCGCGGGGCGCGCTCGGTCGCCCCGACGTCGCCCGCGGCGAGTCGCTCGTACGCGCGCCGGAACGCCTCCCGGCCCGCCGCGTCGAGCGTCGCCCACGGCGGCCGGAGGTGATACCGCGACCGGCCGCGCTCGTCGCGGTACCGGGTCGCCGTCGCTCCGTTCGAGAGCGACCGGCGGTCGACGACCGACCACGCGTCGGGCGCGTCCAGCCGGACGCGAGCGGGCGCGAGCGTCGGGCCCTCGCGGACGACCATCGCGTCGTAGTCGTCGAGCCCGTCGCCGGCGACGAGGAGGCCGGTCTCGGCCGCCCACGAGGAGGCCGGGGGACTCCGAGCGCGCGCCTGCCGCGCCGCCGCGAGCGGGTCGCGGCGCGCGGTCGACGCGAGCGGGTCGTCCCGGCCGGCGACGCGCGCGGCGAACGCGCCGGCGGCGGCGAACAGCGCACAGGCACCGTCGCCGTACCGACGCTCGAACCCGCGCGCTCGGACCGCGACCGACGCTATCGCCCGGTCGCGGCACGCGTCGACGACGGTCGACCGACACCCAGGCGCGGTCGCCAGGTCGCCGTCGTCGCCACAGTCGCTCGCGTCGACGCGGAGCGCGTCCCCCTCGACGCTCGTCGTACAGCCACACTCGCCGCCACGGTCGAACATGCGGGCCCTGGCCGCCCCTCGTCGTTTAGACCCTCGTCCGCGGTCGCCGCGTCGCCATCGACCGCGCCGACGTTCGCCTGCCCGAGCGCGACGACGCGCACGCCGCACGCCGTGGCCGTCACCGCGACGCGGTACGTGCCCGGCGAGTCGAACACGAGCACGCCGGGGGCGCGGTCACCAGCGCCGTCACCGCTGTCGCCACGGGCGTCGCCGCCCGCGCCGACCGTGCGGACCGCGGCCGGGAGTCGTCGACCACCACGACGCCCCGACGCGAGCCGGTAGCGGACCGAACGCGTCGACACGCGGACCGCGGCGACGCGCGCGGCCCCGACGGTCGCCGCGGGGAGCGACAGCGCCACCACGCGACGCGACCCGCGCGGCGCGGCCGCCATCTCCGCGACCGCCGCTCGAAGCCGGTCCGCGTCGGCGTCCACGGCCGAGACGGCGGCGCGCTCGCGAGCCGCCTGCATCCCTGGAGCGGCGACCGCGAGCAGCGTCACCGCGAGCGCGACCGCCACGACCACGCGGACCGTCACAGCGCGTCCCGGAGGCGTGCCACCAGCCCGGGTTGCTCGGGGTCGTCGTCCGCGTCCGGCTCGCCGTACGGCGCCCGCGGCGACGACGGCGGCCACGGCACGTCCCCACCGGTCCCGGCGCGCTCGCCGTCCCGGTCGTGGCCCCGCCGCCCGTCCTCCGCGTCGACGGTGCGCTCGTCGACCCGACCGGGGTCAGCCCCACGACCAGCGTCCCTCGTCCCACCACGGCCAGCGTCCATCGCCCCGCCACGACCAGCGTCCCTCCCCCCGCGTCTCCCGCCCGAACCACCCGCTCCCACGTCTCGGCCACCACCGTCAGCCGACCCGGTCGACCCAGCGGACTCGCGCTCCAGCGCCGCGACGCGCTCCCGACAGTCCTCCGCCGTCGCCACCGCCGCATCCGCGCGCTCCTCCACGCGGTCGTTCACCGCACGCACGCTCCCCGCGTACCCCCTGAGCGCCTGTACCGCCGCCTCCAGCTCCGCCACCCGGTCCGCGAGCGCCGCCACGTCCGCCTCCGACGCCACGTCTCCATCCGACGCCACGTCCCCACCCGATTCCCCCACCGCCGCAGCCGACTGCTCGCGACCACCGAAGCGCTCTCGACCAGCCATCCCACCGTCCTCGCTCGGACGCGACTCCGTCCCGGACTCCGTACCCGGACGTGACCCTCCCGGCGCATCCTCACCCGACTCGTCCACGAGCGCGTCGTCGACCGCCGCGAGCCGGTCCGCGAAATCACCTGACATACCCTCTCGTCGCCGCGTCCCCCCGTATGAAGCCTCGCCCCCGAACCGACGGCCGCACCGCCCCCCGAACCCGCGTCTTGGTGTCGAGTATGGGGAAGGTCTATGTGTCCACCACGGAAACGAGCGAGACATGAAAGTGGTCCTCATCGGCGTCGGGCAGGCGGGTGGCAAACTCACCCAGCGCCTGGCCGAGTTCGACCAAGAGATGGGATTCGGCGCCGTCAAAGGCGCACTCGCCGTCAACACCGCCGAAGCCGACCTCCGGAACCTCGACATCGAGACGACACTCGTCGGGCAAGACCGCGTCAACGGCCACGGCGTCGGCGGCGACAACGAACTCGGCGCCGAAGTCATGCAGGCCGACGCCATCGAAGTCATGGACGCCCTCGACGGGAAGATCACCGCCGAAGCCGAAGCCATCTTCGTCGTCGCCGGCCTCGGCGGCGGCACCGGCAGCGGCGGCGCACCCGTCCTCGCGAAGGAACTCCAGCGCGTGTACAGCGTCCCCGTCTACGGCCTCGGCATCCTCCCCGGCCGCGGCGAAGGCGCAATGTACCAGGCGAACGCCGGACGGTCACTGAAGACCCTCGTCCGCGAAGCCGACTCAACGCTCCTCGTCGACAACGACGCCTGGCACGACGCCGGCGAAAGCGTCGAAGAAGCCTTCGAGACCATCAACCAGAACATCGCGCAGCGCGTCGGCCTCCTCTTCGCATCCGGCGAGACCGTCGACGGCGTCGCCGAGAGCGTCGTCGACTCCAGCGAGATCATCAACACCCTCCGCGAAGGCGGCATCGCGTGCCTCGGATACGCCAGCGCACTCGGCGGCGACACCGCCGAAGACAACATCAACGCCGTCACCACCATCACGCGGAACGCCCTCCTCACCGGCACCAGCCTCCCGGACGCCACCACCGCTGACAGCGCACTCCTCATCGTCGCCGGCAAACCCGACCTCATCCCACGCAAAGGCGTCGAGAAAGCGCGGAAATGGGTCGAGGACGAGACCGGCAGCCTCCAGGTCCGCGGCGGCGACTTCCCCCTCGACAGCGACCGCCTCGCCGCCCTCATCCTCCTCGGCGGCGTCGAACGCAGCCGTCGCGTCGACGAGTTCATGGAACGCGCCAAAGAAGCACGAGAACGCCAACAACAAGACGACGTCGACCACGTCGAACAGTTCCACAACGACGAACTCGACGACCTCTTCTAGCGACAACCTTTTTTTGCGGGGGGTGCGCCGGAGGCGCACCCCCGCTTGAAAAAACGTTGATGAAAAAAGGACCGAGCGCTCCCTGCGGTCGCGCTCGGTGAGTGCGCTGGACCCGACCGCAACAGCGGCCGCCACCGCAGCCGCGACCGCCTCCGCCACCGCGACCGCGAACGTGGCAGCGGCCCCACCGCAGCCGGTGGCGCCGTCGTTCCGCGAGTGCGCTCACTCGTAGTCGAGTTCGCGCTCTCGCTCATCTCGTTCCCTGTCGTCGCGTTCCCGCCGTGAGCGCTCGACGGTTTCGCGGGCGTCTTCCAGCGTCTCGGTCTCCAGGAGGTGTTCGAGTTTCCGCTCGAACTGTTCCTCGGAGAGTTCGCCGCGCGCGTACCGGTCGCGGAGCGTCTCCATCGCGTCGCGCTTCGACGGTGGCGCATCCTCGACGCGCCCGCGACCGTCGAGCGCGTCGTCCATCCGCTGGTCCGTCTCGTCCGGCTCGTCCTCGCTCTCGACCTCCTCGCCGGTCAGCAGCGAGACGAGCGGGACGACCACGCCGTACCCGAGGACGAACCCGAGCCACCAGTTGTCGACGTTCAGGAACAACGCCCCGAACGTGACGCCGAGCACCAGGAGCGACGCGATCTCCGTGTATCGCCCACCGCCCGAATCGTCGGCCATACAATACGTTTCGTGGACTCCGACAAAAAGGATTGCCGCCACTATCACGTCGCAGCACCCGCGGCTCCCACGGAGAACACGAGACGACGGCAGTAGTCCGATCACCCGACGAGCCGACGGAGCCCGCGACGCCGCGTGACCCGAAGCATGGAGTCCGATGGCGTCAGTTCCGCTCGACTTCCGCGTCACGCCCGGTCGAACGACGATTCGCGCCCCCCGCGTCGTCGTCCACGCTCCCCGGCCGCTCGACGGTGTCGCGAGCGTTCTCCAGCGTCTCGGTCTCCAAGAGGCGTTCGAGTTTCCGCTCGAACTGCGCCTCGGAGAGTTCGCCGCGCGCGTACCGCTCCCGGAGCGTCTCCATCGCGTCCGTCCGCGACGCCTCGTCGTCCCCCAAGTCCGTCGACGACGACCCTGCCGATTGCGTGCCCGAGGTCGCACTCGACGTCGTCTCCGCCGACTCGTCGCGTTCGAGCATCGCCACCGCGGGTAGCACGAACCCGTACCCGACGACGAACGCCGCCCACCAGTTCGGGACCCCAGCGAACATCCCCCCCAACCCGGCGGCGAGCGTCAACATGGACACCACGCCCGTGAGCGACCCCGACCGCCAACGACTACTCATAGAACGAACATCGACGACCATCGTAAAAAAGGGTACTCTTTCGACACGTTCTCCGACCTCGACGCCGCCAATACCCGACGAACGGCCCCGGAATCCTCGCGGAACGGTGCGGTACGGTCGCGGCTGTGATGGCGGTCGTGGTCACAGATGCGGAGACCGCTGTTACGGTATGGTCCACCGCCCTCACCGAGCGCGACCGGACGGAGGGCTCTGGGCCTTTTTCAGCAACGTTCTTTCGACGAGTGTGGCCCGCGGGACCACTCGAGGAAGAAAAGCGGTTGTCTTAGATGAGGCTCGCGCCGTCGAACTCGGTGCGGTCGTAGTCGATGTCCATCAGGTCGAGGATGGTCGGAGAGATGTCGTAGAGGTCGGTGTCGGAGATGTTCGCGTCGGGGTCGTCGACGAACAGGCTCGCGTTCTCGAAGCTGTGCATCCCGTTGCGTGGACCGGACCCGAACACGTCCTCGTGGCCTTTGAACCCGGCCTTGAGGTCGAAGCCGTGATTCGGGATGACGACGAGGTCCGGCGCGATGTCCTCGTGGTCGCCGCGGAACGCGTCCTCCTTCTTGACGACGCGCTGCGCGACCTTCTTCCCGTCCGGCCCCTCCAGCGCTTCGAGTTCGGCCTGGAGTTCGTCGCGGACGGCCTCGTACTCCTCGGACGGGACGCTCCCGCGCGGCTCGCGGCCTTCGAGGTTCACGTAGAACCGACCCGGGATGAGCGAGTACGCTCTCGTGTCGTCCGCGATGTCACCGAGCTCCTCGTGGTCGTCGTCCTCGTACGACAGCCACCCTTCCTGTTCGAGCCACGCGTTCAGGTGCACCTCGTAGTCCTGGCTCGTGAACCCGTGGTCGGACGCGACCAGCATCGTCACGTCATCGGGGAGTTGCTCGCGGAGCTTCCCGAGGTACTCGTCGACCTTGCTGTAGAACTCGAGGAACAGGTCCTTGTCGTCGGTGTCCTGCTCGTAGTCCTTGAACAGGAAGTGGTTCACGCGGTCGGTCGTCATGAACACGCCGAAGAACAGGTCCCAGTCGTCCTCTTCGACGTAGTGACTGAACGCCTCGTAGCGCGCGTCGACCGTCGCGTGGGCGTTCTCAATGAACTCCGTCTTGTCGTCCTTGTGCCCGAGTTTCGCGTTCGCGTCGATCTTGTAGTCGATACCTTCGAGGTAGTCGCGGAGTTCGTCGGGGTACGCGGCCTTGTCGATACTCGGGGAGAGGAACCCGCTGACCATCCGCTGGACGTCGCGCTGCGGCGGGAACGTCACCGGGACGTTCAGGACGGTCGCGTCCCGTCCGTCGTCGCTCACGCGATCCCAGACGCGGTCCACCTGCACGTCGCGCCCCATCGGAACGTACGTGTCGTACGAGCCGACCTCGCGGTCCTGGAAGCCGTACACGCCCGTCTCGCCCGGGTTCCGGCCCGTGGTGAGTGACGGCCAGCACGCGCTGGACTCCGGCGGGACGATGGAGTCGATGGCGCCGGCGCTCCCCTCGCTCGCGAGCTCGTTCAGGTTCGGGAAGACGTCGGGGTTGTCGCGGATGAGACTGTACGGTACCCCGTCGATTCCGAAGAAGGCGACGCGGGGTGCGTCGTCGCCGCGAAGCCGGTCGAAGAGACCCATACCCGCCAGTTACAGGGAGGGATACAAGAACTTTCTTTTAGCACGAGGCATCGCCGCGGTCTGGGCGCGTGTCGAGCGTGCGTCGGGGAGGCGCCGTCAGTGATCGCTGTCGAAGTTCGTCGGGACGACGGTCGTGTGCGCGATTCCGACGCCGGGGCGTTCCGAGGGAGTTTCGCGGTCGTCGTCCAGGTCGACGTCGTCGGGGTCGGCGTCGTCTGGGTCGCTGGTGGGGTGGCGTGCGGTGGCCATGACGTGTCTAGGTACGGCCCGGCACCACATATTATTACCCATGCTCATAACGCATGGGTTCGGGCGGGGCACATAACCACGACGAATCACGCGCAGAATACGTCGTCCGACCCCCGGACCGTGCACGCCGACGGTCGACCACCGCGAGTTAAATCGCCGCGAGTCAGATCGCCGCGGGTCAGCCCACCGCGAGAGAGACGCCCGGGAACCGGGTCCCCGGAGTCGGTCGTCAGAAGTTCTCTTCGTAGAGGTCCATCGCGTGCTCGATGGCCTCCTTCGCCGCGGCCTTGTCCTCCCACCCGAGGGTCTCGACCTCCTTGCCCTCCTCGAGGTTCTTGTAGGTCGCGAAGAACTCGTCGATCTCGTCGAGCTGCTGCTGGGGGATGTCCTCGAGGTCCTCGATGTGGTCGTAGCGCGGGTCCTCCGTCGGGACCGCGATGACCTTGTCGTCCTGCTCGCCGTCGTCGTCCATCTTCATGAGCGCGACGGGGCGGGCCTCGACGATGCATCCGGGGAACGTCTGGTCCTCAACGAGGACGAGGACGTCGAAGGGGTCCTCGTCGTCGTAGTACGACTGCGGGATGAACCCGTAGTCGCTCGGGTAGTGCACGTTCGAGTGGAGAACGCGGTCGAGGACGACGCCGGGCACGTCCTTGTCGTACTCGTACTTGTTCCGCTCGCCCTTGAGGCACTCCACGACTGCGTAGATCTCCTCGGGCGGGTTCGGGCCCGTCTCGAGGTCTTCCCAGAGGTTCGTCATTGCAGGCCGTGACTGCGAGAGAGAACGAAATAGGCCCTTCGGTTCGTTCGCACGACGGCGCGCTGGTTCCCGCCGAACGCCGACCTCTCCGGCGAGAGATAGGTCAATGCGTGTGTATGTGGACCTATCGGTAACTGGTCAGGAGACCGGATGGCATGGATATGAAGGCACCACCTCCCGGCGACCGGGGCGATAGCCAACGGAGATTTCCTCCGCGGACACGCCCTTCAGAAGCTGTTTTCGCCCGACAGAGCGGCGAATCTGACGTTCGAGGTTCGAAGAGTTGAGAACTGTTAAATAGCTTGATGACATTTACCTAGGCATGTCAGAGGCGCAATCCGTGACCGGCAAACAGGGCATCGCACGCGAACTTACCGCATTCCAGCACAACATCCTCGTCATCCTCGGGAAGGAACCGATGTACGGACTCGCCATCAAGCGAGAGCTCGAGGACTACTACGGGACCGAGGTGAACCACGGCCGCCTGTACCCCAACCTCGACGAACTCGTCGGCATGGGGCTCGTCGAGAAGTCAGAGCTCGACAAGCGCACGAACCAGTACGAGCTCACCGACGACGGCTACGCCGCCGTCATGGACCAGATCGAGTGGTCGCTCTCGAAGCTCGTCACCGACGACGAGCGCGCCGAGGAGCTCCGGGACCTCGTCGACGAACAGCAGTAAGTCCGCTGGCGAACGACAGGCACCTCGACCGCGCGAGCGGTCACCAATCGGGCACTCGTTCTTTCGCAGCGTCGAACGCGTAGCGGACGCTCTCGCGCAGGACCGCGGTCTGGTCGTCGTCGAGCCACGCGTTCCGCGGGACGTACTCGGTCTCGAACTCGCGGAGCTCGGTCGCGGTCAGGTCCTCGATGGGTTTCGCGTAGTGGTTCCCGGCGAAGTCCGCGAGCACGCCGACGTTCGCCGCGTGGACGTCACCGCGCGTCTCGCGGACGGTCTCGACGAGCGCGCGGTTGCGGTCGTCGACGTCCTGCCACTCGTCGGGGTCGCCCGCGCCCGACAGCGACAGCTCGACCGCGCGACTCGTGTCGTCGATGCGGTCGGGACGGATGGTTCCGTCCGCCACCCACTCGTCGGGGTGGAGGACGAGCGTCTCCCCGGCGTCGTCGTCGCGGACGCGTGCGGTGAACCCGTGCTCGGCGAGCGTCGCCTCGCGGTCGCTGCGGTACGCCGCCGCCTCGCCGTCGTCCACCGCTTCGCGCGCCAGTCGCGTGAGGCGTTCGGCGTCGTCGACGACCGACGCGGGAAGCGCTTCGTTCGCCGCATCCTCGCCTACGGCGTCCCCGCTCGTCGCATCCGCGCCCGCGGCGTCCCCGTCCATCCCTTCTTCGCCCGCGGCGGCGTCGCCGTGTGCGTGCGTGGCTCTACCCTGTTCGCTCTTCTCTCGCGGCTCGTTTGCGTCCTCAGGCATTGTCGAGTGCGTCGTTCGCTAGCTCGTCGGCCCGGTCGTTTATCTCTCGCGGAACGTGCGAGATGGACCAGTCGTCGAACGCGCCCAGCAGTTCGTGGACGGTGACGCGGTACTCGCGGAGGTCGGGGTCGTTGACGCCGTACTCGCCGGTCACCTGCTTCACGATGAGCTCGGAGTCGCCGCGGATCTGGACCTCGTCGTAGCCGTAGTCGCGCGCAGCGTCGAGGACGGCGACGAGCGCCTCGTACTCCGCCTGGTTGTTCGTCGCGCGCCCGATGATGTCGCTCCCCTCGGCGACGATACCGTCGTCGGTGACGATGACCCAGCCGACGCTCGCGGGGCCGGGGTTCCCGCGGCACGCGCCGTCGAAGTACAGGTGCGCGCGGCCGCCGCCGTCGTCGCGGACGACGGCTTCGATGTCCTGTGGGTTCGCGCCCTGGACGACGAGTTTGTCGTCGTACGCGACGGCGGTGGCGTCGCCGCGGTGTGCGCGATAGCGCTCGTGTTCGGTGTTTCCGTCCTCGATCGTCGCTCCGGCGTCGGCGAGCGCCTCGCGGGCGGCGTCGACGTCGCACTCGATGACCGGCATTGACCCTTGGTCACCCGTTCTGCGTGATAACGGTTCTGATTCCGTTACAGTGTCAGATGAATTAAAATCGGCGCCGTCTTTCGATTCGGTGGATCTCCTCTCCAGATTCTGACCTACACCATGAGGACAGATACCAGGCAAAGGCTTAAGTTAACTGGAACTACTACTATAAAAGTGCGATGACACGGTCCACCCGCCAGCGGGAGCGAGACCTCGAGGCCGACGAGTCGGAGGAGCAGGAAGGGGTTCGGGAGTGCCCCGAGTGCGAATCCGACAACCTGGTCAAGAGTTCGGACAGGGGAGAACTCGTCTGCGACGACTGCGGGCTCGTCGTCGAGGAGGAGCAGATCGACCCCGGTCCGGAGTGGCGCGCGTTCAACCATCAGGAGCGACAGGAGAAGTCCCGGGTCGGCGCCCCGACCACGCAGACGATGCACGACAAGGGGCTGACGACCACCATCGACTGGAAGGACAAGGACGCCTACGGCCGGTCCATCTCGTCGAAGAAACGCAGCCAGATGCATCGGCTGCGGAAGTGGCAGGAGCGCATCCGGACGAAGGACGCCGGTGAACGGAACCTCCAGTTCGCGCTCAGCGAGATCGACCGGATGGCGAGCGCGCTCGGCGTCCCACGGTCGGTCCGGGAGGTCGCCTCGGTCATCTATCGACGCGCGCTCAAGGAGGACCTCATCCGCGGGCGCTCCATCGAGGGCGTCGCCACCTCGGCGCTCTACGCCGCCTGCCGAAAGGAGGGGATTCCACGGAGTCTCGAGGAGATCAGCGAGGTATCGCGCGTCGAACGAAAGGAGATCGGTCGGACGTACCGCTACATCAGCCAGGAGCTCGGCCTGGAGATGAAGCCCGTCGACCCGAAGAAGTACGTGCCGCGGTTCTGCTCGGAGCTCGAACTCTCCGAGGAGGTCCAGACGAAGGCCAACGAGATCATCGAGACCACCGCCGAGAAGGGCCTCCTCTCCGGGAAGTCCCCGACCGGCTACGCCGCCGCCGCCATCTACGCCGCGAGCCTGCTCTGTAACGAGAAGAAGACCCAGCGCGAGGTCGCCGACGTCGCGCAGGTCACCGAGGTCACCATCCGGAACCGCTACCAGGAGCAGATCGAAGCGATGGGGATCCACAGCTAACCGAACCCACGGTCCGGCCACTTCTTTCGTCCACGACCGTCGAGCGACGGGTTCGCTGGCGGGCGACCGCGTCGGCGGGTCGGGGCGATTCCGTGACCCAACGCCTTACGTCCCCCCGCCGTCCACGTGGTTGTATGACGTACGACATCGAGCGGTATCTCAACGTGCGGTCCGCGGGCGGGGCGTCGTTCGGTCCGAACGGCGAGCGTCTGTCGTTCACGATGGATACGACGGGGACGTCGCAGGTGTGGACGGTCGACGAACCGGGTGCGTGGCCGGTCCAGCGGACGTTCTACGACGAGCGCGTGACGTTCGCGTCGTTCTCGCCGGAGCGACGCGAGCTCGCGTTCGGGATGGACGAGGGCGGGAACGAGCGCGCGCAGCTGTACCGGCTCAGCGGCGACGGGAGCGAGGTCGTGAACCTCACGGGGCGTCCGGACGCGAAGCACCGGTGGGGCGGGTGGAGTCACGACGGGGAGCGGTTCGCGTTCACGTCGAACCGCCGGGACGAGAGCGTGTTCGACGTCTACGTGCAGGGGCGGGCGGAGACGGGGAACGACGCCGAGCTCGTGCACGAGGGCGACGGCTGGCTGACGCCCGCGGGCTGGTCGCCGAGCGACGACCGCCTGCTCGTCCACGAGGCGTACTCGAACGTCGACCAGGACGTCTACGTGCTGGACCTCGAGACGGGCGAGTTCGAGTGCATCACGCCTCACGACGACGAGATCCGGTTCACGAGTCCGTCGTTCGGACCGGACGGCGACGCGGTGTACTGCTGTACGGGCGACGGGTCCGATACGCTCTACCTGGCGCGCATCGACCTGGAGACGTTGGAGCGCGAGGTCGTGGAGGCGGGCGGCGAGTGGAACGTCGACGGCGTCAGTATCGACCACGACAGCGGGCGGTTCGCGTTCTCGCGGAACGTCGACGGGTACACGGACCTCACGGTGGCGGAGTTCACGGGCGAGACGACGTACGACGCGTTCCCGAGCCCGGACCTGCCGGGCGGTATCGCGGGCGGGGTCTCGTGGGGGCCAGACGGCGAGCGGTACGCCATCACGGCGACGGGCGCGGCGGTGAACACGAACGTGTACGTCGTCGAGACGGAGACGGGCGAGACGGAACGCTGGACGTACGCGGCGACCGCGGGCATCCCGGAGGAGTCCTTCCGCGAGCCCGAGCTCGTACACGTCGAGAGCTTCGACGGCGTCGACGTGCCGGGGTTCCTGACGCTCCCCGAAGATGCGCCCGAGGGGGAGACCCCGGTCGTCGTGAGCATCCACGGCGGGCCGGAGAGCCAACGGCGACCGTCGTTCAATCCGGTGAAGCAGTACTTCCTCAACAGGGGGTACGCGTACTTCGAGCCGAACGTTCGCGGGTCGACGGGGTACGGCGAGACCTACACCCGGTTGGACGACGTCGAGAAGCGGATGGATTCGGTCGCGGACGTGAAGGCCTGTGTCGAGTGGCTCCACGACCACCCCGCGGTGGACCCGGACCGAATCGCGTGCATGGGCGGGTCCTACGGCGGATTCATGGTGCTCGCGTGCATGACGGAGTACCCGGACCTCTGGGCGGCGGGCGTGGACGTCGTCGGCATCGCGAACTTCGTCTCGTTCCTCGAGAACACCGGCGAGTGGCGCCGGAAGCTCCGCGAGGCCGAGTACGGCTCGCTCGCCGAGGACCGCGAGTTCTTGGAGTCCATCAGCCCCATCAACAACGTCGAGTCCATCGCGTCGCCGCTGTTCGTGCTGCACGGCGAGAACGACCCGCGCGTCCCGGTCGGCGAGGCCGAGCAGATAGTCGAGGAGGCGCGCGAGCAGGGCGTGCCGGTCCGCAAGCTCGTCTTCGACGACGAGGGTCACGGGTTCAGCAAGCTCGAGAACAAGGTGACGGCGTACTCCGCGGTCGCGGAGTTCCTCGACGAGCACGTGTAGGCCGGGGCGTCCGAGACCGTCCCTCGCATCGAGTGAGAAAGCTTACACAAGTTCGTCGTGGTACTTCGGACATGGGTCCCGCTATCCAGACGGAGAACCTCACGAAGCGCTTCGGCGACCTCACGGCCGTCGACGCGCTCGACCTCCACGTCGAGGAGGGCGAAATCTTCGGGTTCCTCGGGCCGAACGGCGCCGGGAAGTCCACGACGATCAACGTCCTCCTGGACTTCCTGAAGCCGACCGAAGGCCGGGCCGAGGTCCTCGGCTACGACACGCATCGCGACCCCATCGCCATCCGTCAGCGTACCGGCGTCCTCCCGGAGGGCTTCTCGGTGTACGACCGCCTGACAGCGATGGAGCACGTCGAGTACGCCATCGAGACGAAGAACGCCACCGACGCCCCCCGCGACCTCCTCTCTCGCGTCAACCTCCAGGAGGAGGCCTGGGAGCGCAAGGCCGGCGAGTTCTCGAAGGGGATGACACAGCGCCTCGCGCTCGCGATGGCGCTCGTCGACGACCCCGACCTCCTCGTCCTCGACGAGCCCTCGTCGGGCCTGGACCCGACGGGCATCCAGGAGATGCGCGACATCATCCGCGAGGAGGCCGAACGCGGGACGACCGTGTTCTTCTCCAGCCACCAGCTCCCGCAGGTGGAGGCGGTCTGCGACCGCGTCGGCATCATGCGCGACGGCGCGATGGCCGCGGTCGATACGATCGACAACCTCCGCGACGACGTCGGCGGTGCCACCAGCATCGAACTCGAGGTCGACCCGATGCCGGACGCGGACGCGCTCGACCTCGAAGCCGTCGACGGCGTCGAGACCGTTCGCCGCCGCGGCGACACGATCGAAGTGACGTGTAGCGACCCGCGAGCGAAGGTCGACGTCGTGAAACGCGTCGACGCGGCGACCGCGGTCACGGACATCGTGAGCGACGAGACCGACCTCGAGGAGCTGTTCAACCGGTACACGACCGGGGACGGCGTCGACCGCGGCGAGCGCGACGCGGAGGTGTCGGCCTGATGGAGAACCTCACCGCCATCGCGCGCCGGGACTTCCTCGACGCACGCCGGTCGAAGCTCGTGTGGGGCGTGTTCAGCCTGTACGCGGTCATCGCGCTCCTCATCTTCGTCGGGCCGACGCTCGTCTCCGACAGCGTCGAGTCGTTCGGCATCATCAGCATCGTCGGCTCCGTCGGCCTGTTCCTCCTGCCGTTCATCGCGCTGGTCGCGGGCTACCTCGCGATCGCCGGGGAGCGCGAGAACGGCACGGTGAACTTCATGCTGGGCCTCCCGAACACGCGCAAGGAGGTCGTTCTCGCGAAGTTCCTCTCCCGGGGCGGCCTGATGCTCGCCGCGACGATGCTCGTGTTCGTCATCGGCGTCGTCGTCGCCGCGACCCAGTACGCCGAACCCCAGCTCGTGCTGTTCGCGCCGACGCTCGCGTTCACCGCCCTGCTCGTGCTCGTGATGGTCGCGGTCGCGGTCGGCATCTCCGCGATGACCGACTCGCGGTCGAGCGCGATGGCCGGCGCCGTCGGGTTCTACTTCCTCACCATCCCGTTCAACCTCATCCCGTCGGTCTCCATCCCCGCGCTCATCCGGTACGTCACGAACGACCTGCTCGGACTCGGTCTCGAAGGGGACGTGTTCACGTTCATCCAGAGCGCCATCTCGCCCGCGATGGCGTACCAGCAGGGCCTGAACGTCGTCACCACCCGGATGTACTTCGACCGCTTCCAGTCGAGCCTCCCGCCGGAGGCCAAGGAGCGGGCGCTCGCGCGCCTCGACGCCCAGGCGTGGTATCTCGCGCCCGAGGTCATGGTCGCGATCATGCTCGTCTGGCTCGTCGTCCCGCTCGCGCTCGGCTACTGGCGGTTCAAGGGCGCCGAACTCGGGTAGTCGTCGAGACGCCCGCGGACTCCCGGCGGAGGGGTGCGGGGTGCGGCCGCGTCAGATGACGCCGGTCTTCCGGGCGACCTCGCGTGCCGCCTCCTCGTTCATCCCGTCGCCGAGGATGGTGTATCGGTCGCGGATGGCGTGACACGTCGTGAGCGACTCGATGACGACCGCGGGGTCGATGTCGAGTTCGTCGGCGGTCGTCGGCGCGTCGATGGCGGCGAGCGCGTCCCGGATGTCCCGCCAGATGCCGCGGTCGCCGCCGTGGAGGTACGCGGTCATGATCGAGCCGACGCCGACCTGGTGGCCGTGGAGCGCGGCGTTCGGCGCGAGCCGGTCGAGCTGGTGACTGAACAGGTGCTCGGCGCCCGACGCGGGCCGCGACGACCCCGCGATGCTCATCGCCACGCCCGACGACATGAGCGCCTTCGTGACGACCCACGCGGACTCCTCGAGCCCGGGCCGGACCATGCTCGCGTTGTCGACGAGGATTTCCGCGGTCATCTCGCTGAGCGCCGCGGCGTACTCGCTGTACTGGACGTCCTGGAGGCGGTTCGCGAGCCGCCAGTCCATCACGGCGGTGTAGTTCGAGATGATGTCCGCGCAGCCGGCGGTCGTCAGCTCCCACGGCGCGTCCGCGAGCACGCCCGTGTCGGCGACGACCGCGAGCGGCGGGTCGGCGGCGACCGAGTGCCGCGTGTCGCCCTCCGGGATCGAGGACCGCCCGGAGACGATGCCGTCGTGACTCGCCGCGGTCGGCACGCTCACGAAGCCCTTGTCGCAGTGGTCGCTCGCCATCTTCGCGATGTCGATGGGCTTCCCGCCACCGACGCCGACCACGTAGCCGATGTCGTCGTTCCCCGCGGCCTCGGCGACCGCCTCGACGGTCTCGAAGCGCGCTTTCTCCACGGTGACGACCTCCGGGTCGATGCCGCGTTCCTCGTACTGCGCGACGATGGGTGCCGCGGCGACCTCGCGCGGCGTCGGGCTCGTGACGATGAGCGGTCGGCCGGACAGGTGGATGTCCTCGACCACCTCGACGGTCCGCGAGAGCACGTCGTGACCGATGACGACGTTCCGCGGCAGTCGAATCCACGACGACTTGTCGAACATACCCGCATCGTCGCCCCTAGCCCGGAGAAACCTTTCGCCTCGATGCGCTACGCGGCGGTCGGCCATCCGAGAGCATGATTTCTCATGCAGTGGGTTCGGGACCAGCGCTTAAGCACCGGGCCGCTGTACGCGGGAGACGAATGGCACAGCACGAGGGGCGGTCGCCGTCGGCGAGCCTCGGGTTGCTCGACGCGACGATGGTCGGGATGGGTGCGATGATCGGTGCCGGTATCTTCGTCCTCACGGGACTGGCGGCGGACATCGCGGGGCCGGCCGCCATCCTCGTGTTCGGACTGAACGGCGTCGTGACGTCGTTCACCGCGCTCTCGTACGCCGAGCTCGCGTCCGCAATCCCGAAGAGCGGCGGCGGGTACGCGTTCGTCGAGGAGGTGTTCAGGGACTCGGTCGCGTTCCAGATGGGGTGGATGCTCTGGTTCGCGTACATGATCGCCGGGGCGCTGTACGCGCTCGGGTTCGCAGGGAACTTCCTCGAGTTCGTGCACTTCTACTGGGAGGGCCTGCCGTCGGGTGCGTTGCTCGGCCCGGTGACCTGGAAGGTCCTCTACGCGATCTGTCTCGTCGGCGGGCTCGTCGTCCTGAACGCGGTGTCGACCGCCGCCAGCGGCGGTGCGGAGACCGTCGTGACGATCGTCAAGATCGTCATCCTCGTCGTGTTCTCCGCGTACGGCGCGAACGCGGTCGACCTCTCGGAGTTCGAGCCGTTCTTCACGAACGGGACGGTGAACGCGATACTGCCCGCGATGGGGTTGACGTTCATCGCGTTCGAGGGGTACGACCTCATCGCGACCGTCACCGAGGAGGTGGAGAACCCGCGGAAGAACATCCCGCGAGCGATCTTCCTGTCGCTCGCCGCGACGATCGTCATCTACCTCGTCGTCGTCCTCGTCGCCATCGGGACGCTCGGCGCTGGCGGGCTCGCGAGCGCCGGGGAACGCGGCATCGCGGAGGCGGCGAAGGGCTTCATGCCGGCGGCCATCCCGATACTGCAGAACGGCGCGTCCGTCGTCGCGTTCGGTGCGGTGTTCTCGACGGTTTCGGCGCTGAACGCGGTCGTGCTCGCCTCGAGCAGGGTGGCGTTCGCGATGGGGCGCGACCGGTTGTTGCCCGCGCAGATCGGCCGCATCCATCATCGCTTCGGGACGCCGCTTATCGCGGTGGTGGCGAGCGCGGCCGTGATGCTCGTCTCCGTCACGTTCGTCCCGATCCGGCAGGTCGGGTCGCTCTCGAGCCTGTTCTTCCTGCTGTCGTTCGTCGTCGTGAACGCGAGCGTCATCAAGCTCCGTCGGGAACGCCCGGACATGCGTCGGCCCTACGAGATGCCATTCTATCCGGCTCCGGCGGTCGCGGGCATCGTCGGGAACCTCGTCCTCGGGTACTACCTCGTCACGGCGAACGTCGCGACGGCGGGGCTCGCGTTCGGGTGGCTCGTCCTCGGTGGCATCGCGTACGTCGCGCTCGGTCGTCTCGGGCTGCGGCGCGAACCGGCTGGTGGCGCGAGCGAAGGTATCGACGTCGACGTGGCCGGGACTGCCGGCGCGGGGGGTGGCGCGGACGCCGCGAGTGCCGTCGACGGGGCGGCGGTCGACGCGACCACGTCGGGCGAGGCGACCGCGCACCGGTCGCTCGATCACGTCGACGCCGACGCGGAACTCGCGACGCGGGACGCCGCCGGCTACGAGGACGTCGACACCGAGGTGTCCCTCGGTTCCGACGGGACGGGAACCGACCCGGAACGTGAAGGCGATGGCGGGTCGAGGGGTGAACGATGACGAACGGATCGCTACGCGTGGTGGTCGTGGGGAGCGGCCCGGTCGCGCTCCGCGCTATCGAGCAGCTCGCCGACCACGGGCACGACCTCGTCGTGGTGGAGCGAGACTCCGAACAGCTCGCGGAGCTCGAGGCGGCGTACGTGGCGACGGCGATCGAGGGCGACGCGACGCGACCGAGCGTGCTCGCGCAGGCGGACGTCGAGAGCGCGGACGTCGTCGCGTCGCTCACGGACACGATGGGGACGAACGTCGCGGTGTGTACGACCGCGAAGCGCATCGATCCGTCGACGCGGACGATACTCCGGTCGACGTACCCGGAGACGGAGGAGTTCGCGCCGTACGCGGACCGGGTGGTGTTCCCTGAGCGCGCCGGCGGGCGCGTCGCGGTCACCGCCATCGAGGAGGACTTCGGCGCGCTCACGGGGTTGTCGGGCGACCTGGAGGTGTACGAGTTGCGCGTCGCGGAGGGCGCACCGGTCGCGGGGCGGGCGCTGTCGGACGTGTCGCTGCCGCACGGGAGTCTCGTCGTGAGCGACGAGAACGGCGACGCGGTCGCGAGCGCCGACACCGTCCTCCAGGCCGGGCACACGTACGTCGTCGCCGTCGAGGGACCGGTCGCCGACGAAGTGATGAACCTCTTCAGGGGGTGACGATGCCGGACGCTTCGAGCGACGACGCGGCGACCGCGCCCGAGTGCGGGCACGAGCCGGCGGTCGCGTACGAGGTCGGGTTCGCTGTCGGTGCGGACGTCGACGCCGTCGCGGACATCGACTCGGCGTGCGCGATGCGGGCGACCGTCCACGAGGTGCCCGTCGGGAGCGAGGACGCCGACGCGGTCGGCTGCGCGGTCGCGTCCTGCGAGCATCACCACGAGCGCGTCGCGGCGGACCTGCGTGCGACGGCGGCCCGTCACAGCGGGAACGTCGGCGCCGGCGGGTCGTGTCGCGTCGACCGCGACGACGGCGACGACAGTGACGCCAGCGACGACGGCGACGACTAGGCGCGCTCGGCGGTCGAGACGCCCCGTGCCCGTCTCGTTACGCGTCTGCCGGTCCGTCGACGCGCACCCAGCCGTCGCTCTGGACGGTGACGCGGAGCTCCGCGTACCGGAACACGACCGTGCCGGTGTTCGAGTCCCCTGGTTCGGTGCCGTCGGGCGCGAACAGCGCCGTCTCGAGTCCGGTCGCGTCGACGACGTCGTAGAGCGGCGGCGACCGGACGTCCCGGACAGCGACGTCGCGTGCGTCCGCGATGGCGCTCACGACGACGTACGCGAAGCGGTCGCCGTCGGGTTCGTAGTGGCGCTGCGCGACCTGCGTCCAGGTGTCGCTGGTGGGAGTGGCGTCGCTCCCGGAAGTGCCGTCGCTGCCGGCGGTGGTCGCGTCGTCCCGGTCGAACCGGTCCCCGTCGGACTCTTCGGTCATCACACCCCGTCTCCGACCTCCCGGGCGTGGGTCTCCTGGCTCGAATCGAGCGACGCACCCATCCCTTCGAGTGCGCGAAGCACCTGCGTGGCGGTCTCGGCGGCTTCGATGGTCTCCGTGGACTCGTCGAACTCGACGACGCCGAGTTCGCGCAGTTTCGGGACGTGCGCGTGGTAGAGGTCGACGTACACCTGCTCGCGTGCGTTCTCGGGGACGTCCGGTATCGCGACGCCGTGCTCCCACGCCGCGATCTTCGTGGCGAGCTCGTCGAGCGACCACTCGGCGTTCTCCTGGAGGGTATAGCAGAGGTACCGTCGGCGCGGGTGGGCGAGCGCCCGATAGACCTCGTCCAGCTCGATGGCGGCCGGGGACACGCCGCGCTCCTCGAACGTGTCGACGTCTCCGCCACCGTCCGCGCCGGCCGCGGACTCGCGCTCGTCGTTCATGCTAGTAAGTAACACGCCATCCGCATAAAATCGTTCGCTCGCCCCGCCGACTCGCTGGCCGTCCACCTCGCGAGAGCGGCGACCCATAAGACCGGACCAGCGCGAGAGGTCGGCTCCACGCGTCGAGGTCTCAGAGCGTGTCGAGGACGTCCAGTAGCGCGCGTTCGTCGTCGCGGCCGGGGTCGTACTCGCTGCCGTCGCGGTCGCTCGCCAGATGGTCGTCGACGCTCCGCTGCATCGCCTCTCGCAGCGGCGTCGCCTCCCAGCCGAGCGCCGCGAGCTTCTCGGTGTCGAGGACGTGCGGGTACTCCCGGTAGAGCACGTAGTCGTCGCCGGCGAGGTCCGCGACGGAGAGCTCGCGTTCGCTCGCGTGCACGACCTCCACGTCGCCCGCGTCGTCGGGCGCGTCCGCAGCGTCGCCGAGGCAGTCCGCGATGACGTCGACCATCTCCTCGAGCGTGACGAGCCGGCGGTCGCCGACGTTGTACGCCTCGCCCGCCGTGCCCTCCTCGGCGACGACGCGGAGCGCGCTCGCGACGTCCTCGACGTACGCGCGATGCCAGACGTTCGTCCCGTCACCGGGGACGACGACGCGGTCGTGCTCGGCGACGCGGTCGATCCAGAAGTCGAGGCGCTCGGTGTAGTCGTCGGGGCCGTACACGATGCACGGCCGCACCGACATCGCGCGCACGCCGCGCTCCTCGGCGGCGGCGAACAGCGCACGGTCACCCTCGGCCTTCCGGGCGCCGTACGTCTCCCCGCTGTCGTCGACCGCCTGCTCGTCCGTGCACGGTTCGAGCGCCGTCGCCTCGTCGCGACCCTGGAGCGCGCCCTCGCGCTTCGGCATCTCCTCCTCGCCGTACGCCGCGCCGGAGGAGACGTAGACGTACGCGTCGGCGTCGTCGAACACGCGCGTCGCGGTCCGGACCTCCCGGGGCTGGTACGCGACCATGTCGAACACGGCGTCGTAGTCGCTCTCGCGAGCGGCGCTCGCGAGGTCGGCGTCGTCCGTGCGGTCGCCCGCGACGTGCGTGACGCGGTCGTCGTCCGCGAACGGGTTCTCGTGGGTCCCGCGGTTGAATATCGTGACGTCGTAGTCGTGCGCGAGCAGCTCCGCGACGAGGTGTCGCCCGATGAATCGCGTCCCACCGATGACGAATGCGCTATCCATGCCAGTAGCGACTCGACGGCGCGAGAAATGCGTGGCGTTCGCGGAACGCCACCGGCGTTCGCTCGCGAGCGGCGAAAGATACTCAGGGCCGACCGTCCACGTTCCAGATATGTCGCCCTCCATAGACGACGGACGTTCCGGCCACGGTCGCGACGACGGCTGCCCGAAGTGCGGCCATCAGGACGCGATCACGGACAGCATCTCGACGACCGGCGGCGGCCTCTCGAAGATGTTCGACATCCAGTCGAAGAACTTCGACGTCATCTCGTGCGCGAACTGCGGGTACTCCGAGCTCTACCGCTCGGACCGCCGGAGCGGAAGCGACATCGCGGACATCTTCTTCGGGTAGATGGCCGCAGTCGGCTTCGCGTTCCTGTTCGTGCTGTTCGCCCTCGTCCTCCCGGTCGCGCTCTACTGGTTCGTGAGCGCGGAGGACCCAGACCCTAGACAGACGACGTCCTGGAACGAGGCGCAGGACCGAGCGAGCCGCGACACCTTCGGTGGCGGTCGACGCGACCGCGACAATCGAAACGCCCGCGACGATGGCAACCGCGACGGCCGCGACCACCGCGGTTCCCGTGAGCCCGACGACGGCTCCGGCAACCACTGGGACTGACCGTGGCGGTCAGTCGTCGCTGCTCGCGTACCCCTGCGCGCTCCCGGCGCTCTCGGCGGTGGCGCTCGCGGGCGGGCTGTCGCGGACGTCGAAGCCCTCGCGTTCGTCGAGCACCTTCTCGTACGCGTCCGGGAGCACCTTCGCGAACGCGGCGAGCGCGGCCTCCCAGTTCTCGAGGAGTGCGGCGGCGCGCTCGCTCCCCGTGTACGCGTGGTGGTTCTCGACGAGCCTGCGGAGGACGGTCGCGTCGCGCTCGTCGAGGTCGTGCTCGACGTGCACCATGCCCTCGTTGACGCGGTCCTCGAACGCGACCGCGGGTTCCTCGACGCCCTCGAAGAACGCGCTCTCGTCGAGGACGTACGCGAGCCCGCCGCTCATGCCGGCGGCGAAGTTCGCGCCGGTGTCGCCGAGGACGGCGACGACGCCGCCGGTCATGTACTCGCAGCCGTGGTCGCCGATGCCCTCGACGACCGCGTGCGCGCCAGAGTTCCGGACCGCGAAGCGCTCCCCGGCGCGGCCGTTCACGTAGCACTCGCCGTCGGTCGCGCCGTAGAGCGCGACGTTCCCGGCGACGACGTTCTCCGTCGGTTCGAACCCGGCGCGGTCGGGCGTGTCGACGACGACGCGGCCGCCACTGAGGCCCTTGCCGACGTAGTCGTTCGCGCCGCCGCGCAGATGGAGCGCGACGCCCGACGCGAGGAACGCGCCGAAGGACTGCCCGGCGGTGCCTTCGAGGTCGACAGTGAGCGTGCCGTCGGGGAGTCCGGCTTCGCCGTACCGGCTCGTGACCTCGTGGCTGAGCGTCGCACCGACCGCGCGGTCCGTGTTCGATATCGCGGTCGAGACGCCGACGGGCTGGCGGTCCTCGACCGCCTCGCGCGCCTCGTCGAGGATGTCCCAGTCGAGCTGCGCGTCGACCTCGTGGGTCTGCTCGCGGACCTTCGTGTGCGGGCCGTCGCCGACCTCCGCGAGGACGCCGGAGAGGTCGAGCTCGCTCGCGCGGTCGTGATCGACGTCGCGCTGCTCGAGGCAGTCGACGCGCCCGATCATGTCGTCGAGCGTCTCGAACCCGAGGTCGGCCATGATCTCGCGGAGCTCCTGCGCGAGGAACGTCATGTAGTTGATGACGTGCTCGGGCTCGCCAGGGAACCGCTTCCGGAGGTCCTCGCGCTGCGTCGCTACCCCGACGGGGCAGGTGTTCTTGTGGCACTGGCGGGCCATCACGCACCCCGAGGAGACGAGGCTCGCGGTCCCGAACACGTACTCTTCGCCACCGAGGAGGGCAGCGACGGCGACGTCCCGGCCGGTCTTCATCCCGCCGTCGACGGTGACGCGGATGCGGTCCCGGAGGTCCGTCCGCCGCAGCGTCTGGACGGCCTCGGCGAGGCCGAGCTCCCACGGCAGGCCGGCGTGCTTGATGCTCGTCTTCGGGCTCGCGCCCGTGCCACCGGAGTGCCCGCTGATGTGGACGACGTCCGCGTTCGCCTTCGCGACGCCCGCCGCGACCGTCCCGATACCTGCCTCGGAGACGAGCTTGACGTTGACGTCCGCCTCCGGGCTCGCGGCCTTCAGGTCGTGGATGAGCTGCTTCAGGTCCTCGATGCTGTAGATGTCGTGCAGCGGCGGCGGCGAGATGAGCCCCACACCGGGCGTGGACTTCCGGACGTGCGCGATCATCTCGTTGACCTTCTCGCCCGGCAGATGCCCGCCCTCGCCGGGCTTGCTGCCCTGGGCCATCTTGATCTGTATCTCGTCGGCGTTCGCGAGGTACGTCGACGTCACGCCGAACCGACCCGAGGCGACCTGCTTGACGTTGCACTCCTTCTCGGTGTCGAAGCGCTCGGGCGGCTCGCCGCCCTCGCCCGTGTTCGCCTTCCCGCCGAGGCGGTTCATCGCGACCGCGTTGTTCTCGTGGGCTTCCGGACTGAGGCTCCCGAGGCTCATCGCGGCCGTCGAGAACCGCTCGACGATCTCGTGCACCGGCTGGACGTCCGCCACGGGGATGGACTCCCGCGAGTCGGTGTCGAAGTCGAGGAGCCCGCGGAGGCTCTCCGGGGCCTCGTCGTCGGGCGTGTCGTTCGTCGCGCTCGCGAAGTTCCGGTACTCCTCGTAGTCGCCGGTGCGGACCGCCCGCTGGAGCGAGCCGACGGTCTCGGGGTTCCAGGAGTGTCGGCGACCGCCGTTCCGGTGCTCGAACTCGCCCTGCCGTTCCAGTTCGGGGTCGTCGCCGAACGCGAACCGGTGGCGGGCCGCGACGTCCGCGCCGACCTCGTCGACGCCGATGCCGCCCGTGCGGTTCTCGGTCCCCTCGAAGTACTCGTCGACGAACTCGGCGGCGAGCCCGACGGCCTCGAACACCTGCGCGCCCTGGTAGGACTCCACGGTGGAGATGCCCATCTTCGCCATGATTTTCAGGAGCCCGCCCTCGACGGCGTCGCGGTACGCCGCGCACGCCCTGGCGGTGTTCGCGCCGTCGCTGCCGGCGGTCAGGTCCGCGAGCGTCTCGTACGCGAGGTACGGGCAGACCGCGTCCGCGCCGTACCCGACGAGCGTCGCGTGCTGGTGGACGGTGCGCGGGTCCGCGGAGTCGACGACCAGGCCCGCGCGGTTCCGCGCGCCGGTTCGAACGAGGTGGTGGTGGACCCCGCTCGTCGCGAGGAGGCTCGGGACCGCGGCGCGCTCGGGGCCGCTCGCGCGGTCCGAGAGCACGACGACGTCCGCGCCGTCCTTGATGGCCGCTCGCGCGTCCTCGCGGAGCGCCTCGACAGCGTCCTCGAGGGTCGCCGACTCGGGGTCGTAGGTCGCGTCGACCACGACCGATTCGAGTCCGTTCGCGGCCGCGTCGCCGTCGAGCCCGCGGATGGCGTCGACCTCCGAGAGCGAGAGCACGGGCGAGTCCGCGACGAGCTGGCGGGCGTGCGCGGGCGTCTCGTCGAGGAGGTTCCGCTGGAATCCAAGTCGCGTCTCCAGGCTCGTGACACGCTCCTCGCGGATGTAGTCGAGCGGCGGGTTCGTCACCTGCGCGAACAGCTGCTTGAAGTACGAGGACAGCGGGCGGTCGTGGTCCGAGAGCACCGACAGCGGCGTGTCGTCGCCCATCGACCCGACTGGGTCCTTGCCCTTCCGGCTCATCGGCTCCACGAGGTTGTCGATCTCGTCGTGCGTGTACCCGAACGCGGCCTGCTGCGCGCGCAGGTCGTCGACCGCGTCCACGACGCCGTGCCCGTCCTCGTCGACTTCACGGGCGTCTTCGACGGCCACCGCGGTCCCGTCGGCGTCGTCGACGGACGCGCCGTCGTCCGTCTCGGCCGCGTCGTCGCGACCCGCGGCGACGACGTCGTCGAGGGCGACCTGTTCGTCCGCGACCCACTCGCCGTACTTCCGGTCCGTGAGGTCGTCGAACACCTCGTCGTCGGTGAGCACGCCTTCGTCGGGGTCGGCGACGAAGCACTGACCGGGTTCGAGGCGGCCGCGTTCGGCCACCTCGCTCTCGTCGACGTCGAGCGCCCCGGCCTCGCTCGCCATCACGAGCCGGCCGTCGGTCGTGACGTCGTACCGGCACGGCCGGAGGCCGTTCCGGTCCAGGACCGCGCCGACGCGCTCGCCGTCGGTCGCCGCGACGAGCGCCGGCCCGTCCCACGGCTCGACGAGGCTCGCGTGGTAGTCGTAGAAGTCGCGGCGCTCGGGCGTCATCGCGTCGTCGCCGCGCCACGCCTCGGGGACGAGCGTCCGGAGCGCGTGCGGGAGGTCCCGGCCGGATTCGAGCAGGAGTTCGAGCGTGTTGTCGATGCTCGCGGTGTCGGACTGCTCGGGGTCGTCGATGACCGGGCGGACGTCCGCGACGTCGAACGCGTCGGCGGCCATCTCGGTCTCCCGGGCGCGCATCCAGTTGACGTTCCCGCGGAGCGTGTTGAACTCGCCGTTGTGGATGATGTTCCGGTAGGGGTGCGCGAGGTGCCAGGCGCCGAGGGTGTTCGTCGAGAAGCGCTCGTGCACCATGACGAACGTCGACCGGACGCGGTCGTCGGTGAGGTCCGGGTAGTACGACCGGACCTGCTCGCCCTTCAGCAGGCCCTTGTAGACGAGGGTCTGGCGGTCGAGCGAGCACACGTAGAACCGTTCGGCGTCGGCGTCGGAGACGTCCGGATGCGAGAACGCGGGGGCGTCGTCGGCCTCGGCGACCCCGTCGACGCGGTGCTCGATTCGCTTCCGGGCGACGAAGAGGTCGGTGTCGAACGCGTCCGCGTCCTGGCCGTCGGCGGGTGCGACCGCGACCTGCCGGACGTCGGGTTCGGCCTCGCGAGCGGTCGCGCCGAGGTCGCTCGCGTCCGTCGGCACGTCCCGCCACTCGAGGACGTCCACGCCACGGGCGGCGAGCTCCTCGGCGACGAGACCCTGGAGCGCCTCGCGCGCCGCGTCGTCCTGCGGGAGGTACAGCGAGCCGACGGCGTACACGTCGGGGAGGTCCGCGTCGAGGACGGCGTCGAAGAACGCGTCGGGGCGTCGCAGGAGGATGCCGGCGCCGTCGCCGGTGTCGGGTTCGGCGCCGGTGGTGCCGCGGTGTTCGAGGTTCACGAGCAGGTCCAGGCCGTCGCTGACGACGTCGTGGCTCGCGGGCGCGTCGAAGTCCATGACGACGCCGACGCCGCAGTTCGCACGCGCGTCGGTCGGGTCCGCGAGACCGGACGCGGTCTCCGAGTCCGTCTCGTCCGCCGCTCCCGTCCCCCGGAAGCGGTCGTGTGGCTGAGTCATGGCATGCCCTCCCACGAGCACCTACATGAGGCTACCCCTGAATCACTAAGGGGCTCTTAATCCCCCACTAGGAGATATAAGGTGTTCGTCGACGGTTCCCATCCACGGAGCGTTCTCAGACGAGGACACACGTTCCACAACCAGTCTCCGATAACCCTGGACGGACGGTCGAGAAACACTTCCTTGCAGCGCCTGTAGAGAGAGTAGAACTCGCGGTCGAGAACTGACCGTCCGAACGGGCGACGCACCCCGACGCCCGATTCAGGCGACGTGGAACTCGAAGCGCGCCCCACCCTGCTCGCTCTCCGCGACCGCCGGCTCCCACCCGTGCGCTCGCGTGATACGAGACACGATACCGAGCCCGAGACCCGTCCCCCCGTCGCTCGTCGAGTACCCCGCCTCGAACACGCGCTCGCGTTTCCCAGGCGGGATACCCACCCCGTCGTCCGCCACGAAGAACCCGGAGCCGTCCGCGAGCGCATCCACGACCACCGTCACGCCCGCACGCCCACCGTCCGGCTCGCCCGACGCCACGTCGCGCTCCCCGCCCGCCGTCATCGCGTGCTCCTGCGCGTTCCGGAACAGGTTCTCGAACACCTGCAGGAGACGGTCGCGGTCCGCCGCCACCACACCCGGCTCACGAACCTCCAGCGAGGACGCGGACGCACTCACGCTCCCCCACGCCTCGCGCGCGACCGACGCGACGTCCACCTCCGTCGTCTCGTCCACGTCCTCGCCCTCGCGAGCCAGCGTCAGCACCTCCTCGATTATCGACTCCATGCGCTCGAACGCGTACTCCACGTCCCGGGCCGTCCCCGGGTCGCCCGTCTCCCTGTACAGCTCGAACGACCCCCGGCCGAGACTCAGCGGGTTCCGGAGGTCGTGCGCGACCACGCTCGCGAACTCGTCGAGGCGCTCGTTCTGGCGCTCCAACGCCTCCCGCTGCTCGTGCAGTTGCTCGCGCTGGCGCGCCTGCTGGATCGCGGCCGCCGTGTTCTCCGCGAGGATCTCCGCGAACCGCCGGTCCGAATCGTCGAACTGGTCGCCGAACTTCCCGAGCGACAACACGCCGAACTCGCCGATCGGGACGTACATCGTGAACGCGAACGCGTCCCGTTCGTAGGGGTCGTCCGGCCCGATCTCGTCCACGACCGTCTTCCCGTTCCGGAACGCCCGCCCGTGCGGCGAATCGTCCACCGGATACGGCGGCCGTTCGTCGATGTCCTCGACCCGTCCACCGAACGTCACGTGCCGCAGGACGTCCGCCTCGGGGTCGTACTCGCGGACCGCCGTTCCCGGGAACCCGAGGACGTCGTCCGCCGCCTCCCCGCAGCGTTCGTACGCGTCCGCCGGCGTGTCCGCCGTCATCAGGTTCCGGGTCGCGTCGTGCAGCGCCTCGACGGTCTCGTCGTACCGCTCGCTCGTCCCCAGGTCCGTCAACGACCACACGAACCCGCGCGTCTCCCCGTCCCGCCGGAACGGCGTCACCGTCGCCTCGTAGAGGTACCACGACCCCTCGCCGGCACGGCGAGCGCGCGCCTCGAAGGTCACCTCCGTCGCGGACTCCGCCGACAGCGACGCCGCCGCGTCCTGGTACGCCTCGAACGTCCGACTCGCGAGCAACCCCTCCTCGACGAGAGCGCGAAGGTGGTCGCCGACGAGGTCGTCGAAGTCTCGGCCGAACAGGACCGAACACCGGTCGTTCCCCGTCGAGACGCGACCGTCGCGCGTCACGACGAACACGGCACCGGGGAACGACTCCAGAACGGAGGACGTCGTATCGTCGAACATGAAGGACGAACCAGTAATCGTCAGAACATTTCGACCGCTCGGATAAGAGCGTATCGGCGATATCGACCCGCGAGTACCGCCCCGGCGCGCGACCCCGTCAGTACGTCTTCGCGAAGTACGCGACCTCGGTCGCGTCCTCGCCACACATCGTGCACTCGTCGCCCTCGACCTCGACCTCTTCGCCGCCCTCGACGGCCGCCTCCGGCGCCACGCCGTCCTCCAATGGCAGCATCGCGATTTCCGCGGCGACCTTCTCCTTGATGACCTCCTCGCACGCCTCGTCGCCGCACCACGCCGTCTTCACGAACCCGCCGTGCTGGCCGATGGTCCCCATGATCTCCTCGGGCTCGTCGGCCGTGCGGACGTTCTCCGCGAGGTTCTCGGCGGCGTTCGCGTACAGCTCGTCGAACACCGTGTCGAGTTGCTCGTCGACCTCGTCGACGAGCTCGGTCCGGTCGAGCTCGCGCTTCGTGTTCTGGTTGTCCGACCGCCGGACCGCGGTGACGACCTCGTCGTCGACCTCGTTCGGGCCGATCTCGATGCGGAGCGGGACGCCCTTGAGCTCCCACTCGTTGAACTTGAACCCCGGATTGCGTTCGTCGCGGTCGTCGAGATGCACGCGAACGTCCCCGGCGTCCTCCAGTTCCGCCGCGACCTCCGTCGCGTACTGGAGCACCTCGTCCTTGGTGTCCTCCTGCCAGATGGGGACGATGACGACCTGCTCGGGCGCGACCGCCGGCGGCAGCACGAGCCCCTGGTCGTCGCTGTGGGTCATGATGAGCGCACCGAGCGCGCGCCACGACAGCCCCCACGACGTCGTCCACGCCGTCTTCTCGTCCTCGTTCTCGTCCGTGTACGTCACGTCGTACGCCTCCGCGAACGACTGCCCGAGCGCGTGACTCGTCCCGCCCTGCACGCTCTTCCCGTCGGGCATCAGCGCCTCGACGGTCGTCGTCACGTCCGCGCCCGGGAACTTGTCGTGCTCGGGTTTCTTCCCGCGCAGCACCGGGATCGCGAGCACGTCCTCGTAGAGGCGCTCGTACTGCCCGAGCCGCATCATGACCTCGTCGAGCGCGCCGTCCTCGGTCGCGTGCGCCGTATGCCCCTCCTGCCAGAGGAACTCCTTCGTCCGGAAGAACGGCTTCGTCTCCGTCGCCTCCCACCGGATGACGCTACACCACTGGTTCAGGCGCATCGGCAGGTCGCGGTGACTGCGCGTCCACTCGCTCATGAACGGCGTGATGATCGATTCGCTGGTGGGGCGCACCGCGAGGCGCTCCTCGAGCTCGTCGTACCCGCCGTGCGTCACCCACGCGACCTCCGGGTCGAACCCCTCGACGATGTCCGCCTCCCGTTCGAGGAACGACTCCGGGATGAGCACCGGGAAGTACGCGTTCCGCGCGCCCGTCTCCTTGAACCACCCGTCGAGGTGGTTCTGGAGGCGCTCCCAGAGCTCGTAGCCGCGCGGTCGGGTGACGATGAAGCCCCCCATCGGCGCGTAGTCCGCGAGTTTCGCCTTCTGGACGACCTCCGCGTACCACTCGCCCGTGTTGTGGTTCTTGCTCTCCGTCACGCCGAGTTCCTGCTCGCCACTCATTGAGCGAACCGACGCCGACCGCGACCTTAAGGCCACTGAAGCCCGTGGCCGCCTTCCCCACTGGTCTCGGTTCAGTCGTCGTCGAGCGCGACCGCGACCGCGACGTCGTGCGCGAGCAGTTCATCGCCGTCCGCGTCGAAGTAGAAGACGCCGCGGATGGTGTCGCCGTCGAGGACGTGCGGCAGCCAGAGTTCGTCGTCCTCCCACATCTCGTCGTAGGGCACGTCCCGGCGGGCGCGCCACTCGGGGAACGCCTCCGGCGTCTCGGTCGGTTCGCCCGACGCCTCGCGGGCGACGTAGACGTGACAGCAGAACACGTGCTCGCGGCCGAAGTAGAAGTCGAACTCGCCGCGCTTGAGCAACCCGGCGACGTCGACGCCCGTCTCCTCGCGGGTCTCCCTCGCAGCCGCCTCTCGCACGGTCTCGCCGGGTTCGACCTTCCCGCCGGGGCCGTTGTAGAGGTCCGCGCCGAGCCCGCGGCGCTTGCGGATCATGAGGAGTTCGTCGTCGCTCGCGAGCGGCAACTCGCCGCGGAGCGGATAGCAGATGGTCGCGTCGTCGCGCTCGCTCGCGAACGCCGCGCTCGGCACGCGCTCGGCGACGTCCACGTCGGCGTGCTCGGTCCAGACGCCGTCTTCCGCTCCGTCGCCACCCGCGGTCGCCTCGCTCGCGGTCGACCCCTCGTCCATGCCCGACCGTGAGCGCGCGGGGACAATCAAGCGTTCGGACGCGGACGCCAAGTCAGCCGTTCGCGGACGCCAGGCCAGACGTTCGGACGCGGAGCCCTGGTCAGTCGTCGTCGGCAGCGAGGCGCGATTCGATGACGTCCCGCAGGATGGTGCGGTGACAGCGCTTCGTGTCGGTGTTCTCGAAGCAGACGAGCGCGACGGGCTCGCCGTCGCGGACGCGTTCGGCGAGCGATTCCAGCGCGACGGCGGCGTCCGCGTCCGACTCGAGGTGCGCGCGATAGCGCGCCGCGAAGTCGGTCTCCAGCCACGCCTCGTTGTGCGCCTCCCGCTCGCAGACGCCTCGCATCTCGAAGTCCTCCTGGCGCTGCTTCGTCTCGTCGAGCAGCGTCTCGGGCGGTGCGAGCGCCGGCTCGTTCTCGTCGACGCTCCCCGAGAACCACCGCGTCGGCCGCCGGACGACGCCGACGCGCGTCGCGTCGCCGACGTCCGCGAGGTCGTGCTGGAGCGCCGCGACGTACGTGTCGAGCACCCGGCCGCGGCCAGTCGAGTCGGTCGCGTCGTCGGTCACGCTCGGGGCGACGGCCGCGACCCACTAAGTCGCTCGGTCGTCGTCGGCACCCTGTCCGAGGTCACTCCGTGGTCGTTGGCACCTGGACCGTTCGCACCAGTTGCCCCGACCCCCAGTCGAGGACGACCCGCTGGTCGTCCACGCTCGGGACCAGTCCCACCGTCTCCGTCACCGTCCGCGTCTCGTTTGCGGCGACCGGCACGCGAATCTCGCCCTGGTCGGAGACCGCGCGCGTCCCGAGCTCCGCGAGGAACTCGCCGTCGCCCTCGCCGACGTTCGCGACCGTGAACGACACCTCGACCTCGTCGCCGTCGGCCGTCCCGGGGACGTCGAACGACCGCACCTCGAACGCCGGCGGGGCAGCGAGCGACGCCGCGACGGTCGCGGGCAACGGGAAGACGACGGTCTCGGCGTCGCCGTTCCACGCGAGCGACACGTCTCCGGGGTCGACGTCGAGCGCGAGCGCGAACGCGAGGTGGACGCCGTCGGTGAACGGCTGAACCGAGTCGCGAACCGGGTCGACGGCGTCGCCGTCGACGCGCAGCTCGCAGGCGGCCTCGGCGGCCGCCTGCGCGTCGTCCCCGGAGACGTCGAGTTCGACGACGACGTACTGGCGGTCGGCGTCCGCGCTGACGCTCGGGTGCGCGCCGGCGAGGAGCGTGACGATGGCGCTCGACGTCCGCGCCGACACCAGTTCGACCGACCGGCCGTCGACGTCGTGTCGCTTCGCGGGCCCGGCGTCGTCGCCGTCGCCGGCGTCGTCGGTCGTCCCGTCGGTGGTCGTCGACCGCGTCCCCTGGGTGTCGGTCGCCCCCGGACCGGCGCCGGCGTCGAGGCAGCCGGCGGTCGCAGCGAGAGCCGGGAGCGCACTCGCCAGGAGGGCACGGCGAGAACGTGAAGGCATACGTCCACCAGCGGCCACGCAGCGTAAGTGCTTTGTCGAGACTGCAACGCGGGTTTCACCGCGAACGGTTCGAGGCGAGTTCGACTATCGGTCCGCACGCTCGACGGCCGCCTCGACCGCGAACGGACTCGGTTCCTCGGTCCACCCCCAGCCGGGGACGCGCTCCTGGACGCCCGCGGCGAGCGCGGCGTCGAGGTCGTCCGCGCCCGCAGCCTCGTCGTCGTCCCCGTGCGTGTGGATATCGGCGAAGTGGAACGTCGCCTCCCCTAGCAACCTGAGGGGCTGCCCGCCGGCGATCGTGCCCGCGAGCTCCCGGCCCAGTACCTCGTCGACGACGAACCCCGGATAGTCGCCGTCGACGTCCAGGTCCCGGAGGAGCGCGACGAGCGCGGCGACGTTCACCGCGCGGTCCCCGTCGGCGAACGTCTCGTCCACCACCGCCCGATACTGGGCGGCGTCGACGGACCCGACGTCGAGCCCGAATAGCGCGCCGAGGTCCTCGCGGACCGCGTTCACGAGCGGGACCACGACGTCCTCGCGCTCGCGCACCCACTCGTACTCGCCGGCGACCATCGTCGGCGTGACGTCCATACCCGCCGCTACCGTGCGAGGGCGCCTCAAGTTTGCGAAGGCTTTTATAACTCCGCGGAGTAACCGTCGAGTAAGCGGGTTCTCCCTGGACTCCCCCCAGTGGGCGACGAACCGTACGAGCGGTCAGCCGGCCCGGGGCACACTAACCGATGAACTACTGCTGTAATCGACAGTCCACGTTCCGCTCACGCGTCCCTCGCCGTCGCCGCGACGGCGACGACCAGCCCCGCGGCGCGTCCAGGGACCCCCTGCGAGCACGAACGCGCGTTCGCGCTCGCTGGACCCCACATCTGCAGCACTCATGAGTTCAGTAGACCGACAACTCGACGACCTGAAGGCAGAGATCACGAGCGAGATACCCGACGACATCACCGTCTCCGACGTGAAGTACGAGGGCCCGGAACTGGTCGTGTACACGCGCGACCCGAAGAAGTTCGCCCAGCAGGGCGACCTCATCCGGCAACTCGCCTCCAAACTCCGCAAGCGCATCACCGTCCGCCCCGACCCGGACGTCCTCAGTCACCCCGAGGAAGCCCGCGAGCAGATCATGGCGGTCATCCCCGAGGAGGCTGGCGTGACCGACCTCGACTTCCACGCGGACACCGGCGAGGTCGTCATCGAAGCCCAGAAGCCCGGGATGGTCATCGGGCGCCACGGCTCGACGCTCCGCGAGATAACGAAGGAGGTCGGCTGGACGCCCGAGGTCGTCCGCACGCCCCCCATCGAGTCCTCGACGGTGTCGAACGTCCGGAGCTTCCTCAAGCAGGAGCGCGACGACCGCCGCGACATCTTGGAGAAGGTCGGCCGCCAGATCCACCGCGAGGAGATGCAGGACGACGAGTGGGTCCGCATCACGACGCTCGGGTGCTGTCGCGAGGTCGGCCGCGCTGCGTTCATCCTGTCGACGCCCGAGACGCGCATCCTCATCGACTGCGGTGACAAGCCCGGCGCCGAAGGCGAAGTTCCCTACCTCCAGGTGCCCGAAGCCCTCGGCTCCGGCGCGAACTCGCTCGACGCGGTCGTCCTCACGCACGCGCACCTCGACCACTCCGCGCTCATCCCGCTCCTGTTCAAGTACGGCTACGACGGCCCCATCTACTGTACCGAACCGACGCGGGACCTCATGGGCCTCCTGACGCTCGACTACCTCGACGTCGCCGCGAAGGAAGGCCGCACGCCGCCGTACGACTCCGAGCAGGTCCGGGAGGCGATCAAGCACTGCATCCCCCTCGAGTACGGCGACGTCACCGACATCGCGCCGGACGTGAAGCTCACGTTCCACAACGCCGGCCACATCCTCGGGTCGGCGGTCAGTCACTTCCACATCGGCGACGGCCTCTACAACGTCGCGTTCTCCGGCGACATCCACTACAGCGACACGCGCCTGTTCAACGGCGCCGTGAACGACTTCCCGCGCGTCGAGACGCTCGTCCTCGAATCCACGTACGGTGGTCGGAACGACTACCAGACCGACCAAGAGGACTCCGAGCGCAAACTCAAGGAGGTCATCAACACGACCCACGACCGCGGCGGGAAGGTCCTCATCCCCGCGTTCGCGGTCGGCCGCAGTCAGGAACTCATGCTCGTCCTCGAGGAGGCGATGCGGAACGGCGACATCCCGGAGATGCCCGTGCACCTCGACGGGATGATCTGGGAGGCGACCGCGATCCACACGACGTACCCCGAGTACCTCCGCGACGACCTCCGCGACCGCATCTTCCACGACGACGAGAACCCGTTCCTCGCCGACCACTTCAATCACATCGACGGCGGCGAGGAAGAGCGCCAAGAGGTCGCTGACGGCGGCCCGTGTATCATCCTCTCCACGAGCGGGATGGTCACCGGCGGCCCGATCATGTCCTGGCTCCGCCACCTCGGCAGCGAGGAGGATTCGACGATGACGTTCGTCGGCTATCAGGCCCAGGGGACGCTCGGGCGCCGCATCCAGAACGGCTGGGACGAGATCCCCGTCAGTCGCGACGGTGGCCGCGGGAACACGATGACGATGCAGATGCACGTCGAGACCGTCGACGGGTTCTCCGGGCACGCCGACCGCCAGGGCCTCGAGAACTTCGTGCGCACCATGAACCCGCGCCCCGAGAAGGTGCTGTGCGTGCACGGCGACGAGTCCAGCGTGCAGGACCTGTCGTCGTCGCTCTACCACGACTTCAACATGCGGACGTTCGCCCCGAAGAACCTCGAGACGTTCCGCTTCAAGTAACGTCGACGTCGGTTCGCGTTCTCGCTCGTTCTCCCGGTCGCGTTCGGTTCACCGGAGTCCGCTCGTGAGTCGACGGTACCCGTCCCAGACGACGTCACTGCCGCTACCGGGATGCGGGAGGCCGAACTGCTGGGCGAACTCGTCGTGCGCGCGCAGCGGTTCGACGAACGACGGCCAGTCGAACGACCACACGCCGGCGCGTGCGGCACGGACGCCGAGCCGGTCGAGGACGACGTTCGCCGCACGGCGTCCCGCCTCGTTCGCGTTCTCCATGCTCGCCAGGTCCGAGTGCGTCCGCACGTAGTCAGCGGCGAGCGCGAGGTTCGAGCACTCGGTCGCCGCGTCCGGGCGACGGCGCCGCGAGCCCACGGTGTTGATGAGCAACGGGTCGGCGTTCCGGAGTTCGCCGACGTCCGCGTCCCACGAGAGCGCGGGGTCGACCTGCCGGTCGACGAGGTCGTCGTCGGAGAGTTCGGGGACGTGATCGCGGACCATCCGCCACACCGCGTCGCCGAGTGCTTCGCGAGTGTGCTCGCGCGCCGACCGACCGTCCGGGCCGGGCGCGTCGAAGTTCGAGATGGCGACCGAGAGCACGCCCTCGACGGCCGGGTGCGCGTCGAAGTCGTAGTCCGCCCAGAACTCGCGTTGGCTTATCGCGGTGAGCGCCCACGGCGAGTCGAGGAGCGCGACGTGCCCCCCGGCCGGCGACACGTCCCGGGAGAGGTAGAACTGGACGCCGTTCATCCACGCCGTGTCGAGGTCGTCGAGCGCGCGGAGCGACGGCGCGGCCGCGGCCAGCGCGTCCGACCGCAGTCGCCGTGCGACGCCGAGCGGCACCGCGAGCACGTACTGGTCGAACGCGACGCGTCGTTCGCCGTCGGCGTCCGCGACGACGACGCCCGTGACGCGCTCACCGTCGCTCTCGACCGCTCCCACCGGCGTCGACGGCCGGAACTCGACGCCCTCGCGCTCGAGGAACGCGACCCACGGGTCGATCCAGACGTCGCTCGTCGGGCCGTCGAGGATGCGGTCCGCGTCCCGGTCGGGCGCGAAGATGTCCTGGAGGAGCTGGAGATAGATGCGGCCGATGGTTCGCGTACTCGCCCGCTCGGGTCGCATCGCGACGAGCGTCTGCGTGATACCGTACGCCAGGTGCGTGCGGTACTCCTCGCTCATCTCCTCGGCGCGGACGAACTCCCACCAGGGGACGTCGTCGTACGCTTCCCAGCGGTCCTCGCTCGACGTCAGTAACTGGAGGAGCCGTCCGGTGAAGAACGCGGTCTCGTCCGCGGGCACGTCCTGCCCGCCGAAGAGGTCGGCGACGCGCTCGCGCCACCCTGCGAGCGTCGTCGGCGCGCTCGTCGGGACGGTCCGGCCACCGCCGATCAGCGCCTGCCGCATCTCCGGAACGGCGACGAGATGCTCCGCGACCGACCCGCCGTCGCCGTCCGGAATCCGCTCCATCGTCGCCGTGAGATGCCGGTAGAACCCCGGGAAGAACCGGAACCCGTGCTCGGCCGGGAGCGGCGCGCCGTCGGTCGGCCCGGGGAACGACCGCGCCTTCCCGCCGAATCGGTCGCGCGCCTCGAACACGGTCACGTCCACGCCCCGTACCGCGAGCTCGTGCGCGGCGCTCAGTCCGGCGACGCCGCCGCCGAGAACGGCGACGCGACTCACGGCGACCACCGTTCGATTCGTCTCATGCGCGCCGCTTAGGATGGTGGCGACAAATACGCATCGCCGGCGCGAATCAGGCGCGAGCACAGCCGACCGGCCGCGAGCACAGACGAGCGACCTCGAGTAGAGTCGAGGGAGCGGTGACCGTTGCCGGAACGCTCTTGCGTGCTGGTACCGACAGCACGCGGTATGCGAGTTCTCCACGACCGCGGCGGGACGGAGCGCGTTCTCGCCAGCGACGTCGACGTCGCCGCGTCGACGCTCGCGCGCGCTCGTGGCCTGATGTTCCGACGGTCGATCCCCGAGGAGTACGCGCTCGTGTTCGCGTTCGACGACGCGGCCGCTCGCGACGTCCACATGCTGTTCGTGCCGTTCCCTCTCGACGCGGTGTGGCTGACGGACGAGGAGGTCACGCACGTCAAGCGGCTCCGACCGTGGCTGGGGCTAGGGCGAGCGCGCGCGGACACGCTCGTCGAACTGCCGGCCGGTGCGGCCGCGGACGTCGACGTCGGCGACGTGGTTCGCGTCGAGGACTGACCGAGGACGCCGGGAGGCGGTCGAACCCGTCGCTGCTGGAGCGATGGCGAGCAGCCCACCCGTGGCGGGGCGTGCGTGCGTCGGCGAGTGGGACGCCAGCCGTGACCGACGCACGCGCTGGTCAGCGCACGCCGTCGTTGGCTGCGGGTTCACGGAAGAAGTCTCGGGTCCGTGACCGGTCGACCGAGGTGGGCCGGACGGGATTCAGGCGAGCGCGCCGTCGCGGTCGGCGTTCTCGAGGAGTTCCTTGTAGCGGTTGCGGATGGTGACCTCGCTGACGTTCGCGACGTCGCTGACGTCGCTTTGCGTGACCTTCTCGTTCGCGAGGAGGCTCGCGGCGTAGACGGCGGCGGCGGCGAGGCCGACGGGAGACTTGCCGGAGTGCAGGCCAGCGGCCTTCGCGGCTTCGAGGAGTTCGCGCGCGGTCCGTTCGGCCTCGTCGCTGAGGCCGAGCTCGCTCGCGAACCGCGGGACGTACTGGAGCGGGTCCGCGGGTTCGACCTCGAGGTTGAGTTCGCGGACGACGTACCGGTACGCGCGCTTGAACTCCATCGCGTCGACGCGCGACACCGCGGCGACCTCGTCGAGGCTGCGGGGGGTGCCGGCCTGGCGGGCGGCCGCGTAGAGCGCGGCGGTGGCGACGCCCTCGATGCTGCGGCCGGGGAGGAGGTCCTCGGCGAGCGCGCGGCGGTAGATGACGCTCGCGGTCTCCCGGACGTCGTCCGGGAGACCGACTGCGGAGGCCATGCGGTCGATCTCGCCGAGGGCCTGCTTGAGGTTGCGCTCCTTCGAGTCCCGCGTACGGAAGCGCTCGTTCCACGTTCGCAGACGCTGCATCTTCTGGCGCTGGTTCGAGGACAGGCTGTTGCCGTAGGCGTCCTTGTTCTGCCAGCCGATGTTCGTCGAGAGGCCGTCGTCGTGCATCATCTTCGTGGTGGGGGCGCCGACGCGTGACTTCTGGTCGCGTTCGCTGGCGTCGAACGCGCGCCACTCGGGGCCGCGGTCGACGGCGTCCTCCTCGACGACGAGTCCGCAGTCGGTGCAGACGGTCTCACCGTGTGACTCGTCGGCGTCGACGCGTCCACCGCATTCGGGGCAGGTCTGCGCTCCGGTTCGCTCTCGTTCGTCGTTCTCTACCGTTCGCTTCACGCTGTTGCGGTCGACTGTACGGTCTTCGGTCGTTCGTGTGAGGGAACCTGACATCGTGTGGGGGAGGGGTACCGACCGGGTCGGCTGGTTTCGGCACGTGACTCGGCCGTCTTCAGTAACCAATTGTAACCACCGCAGGTATTTAAATCAAGCGCCTAGTTTTATACTGCATGAGTCCTCTACGAGGACAGTTATCTGCCATCAAGTGCGTCTAGGCATCGCTTCCGGGTCGCTATCGTGGGATGAACCGCGAACAAGGAACTGGCAGGCGTGCCGGCGGCGAGAACGAGTCGTTGCTCGACGAGGGCGTCGAAGGCCGCGAAGCGCCCCCGCCGGTCTCGGACCGTCGAGGCTTCTGTCGAGCAACCGCGCAACCGCTCGCGTCCCGAGAAACGCCGCGCCCCAGCAGGCGACGACGAACGCAAGGACGACCCGGTGCTCGGTCACAGCAGCGCGTTCGCTCACCTGGAGCAAGAAGATGCGGACGACACGAACCGCTCGCGACGCTCGTCGTCGTTGTCCTGCGAGAAGCGCCGAGGAGGAGATTTGAACCACGGTCGCTCACTTCGTTCGCTCCCTGATTCAAATCACGCTGCTGGCGTTCTTCCAGCACGGACGACTCGCTACGCTCCTCGTCTTGTGCTGGAAGAAGCGCCGAGGAGGAGATTTGAACTCCTGAGTCCTTGCGGACAGTTGCTCTCGAAGCAACCGCCTTGGCCGGGCTAGGCTACCTCGGCTACACCCTGCGATTCGCGGGTCATGATTTTATGGGTTTCGATTCGTTCGGTGACCGTGTGAGTTATCGTCACCACTAAATTGTAGTATGGGTTTCAGGTGGAACATGGACGTCGCTCAAGCGAGCGAGGACTGTGCCGCCGTCCTCGACGAGATCAGTAACGCCGTCATCGCCGACCGAGAGTTCCTCGAGACCGTTCTCGTGGGCGCGGTCGCCCGCGGACACGTCCTCCTCGAGGACGTCCCCGGGACCGGGAAGACCCTCACCGCTCGCGCCATGGCGAGCGCCCTCGGCCTCGAGTTCTCTCGCGTGCAGTTCACGCCCGACCTCCTCCCCGCGGACGTGACGGGGACGCACGTGTTCAACGAGGAGACGCGCGAGTTCGAGTTCCAGGAGGGCCCGATCTTCGCGAACATCGTCCTCGCGGACGAGATCAATCGCGCGCCGCCGAAGACCCAGGCCGCGCTCTTGGAGGCGATGGAGGAGGCGCAGGTCACGGTCGACGGCGAGACCCGCCAGCTCCCGCAGCCGTTCTTCGTCATCGCGACGCAGAACCCCGTCGAGCAGGAGGGGACGTTCCCGCTCCCGGAAGCGCAGGTCGACCGCTTCATGGTGAAGTCGAGCATCGGGTACCCCGACGAAGCGGGCGAGACCGAGCTCCTTCACCGGCGCGCGGGCCGCGTCGAGCAGTCGCCGAGCGTCGGTCGCGTCCTCAGCGACCAGGAGGTCACAGACCTCCGGCAGGTCCCCGAGGACGTCACCGTCGACGAGGACCTGCTCGGCTACATGGCGCAGTTGACGCGGTTGACGCGCGAGGACGGGCGCGTCGAGGTCGGCGTGTCGCCGCGCGGGACCCAGCGCCTGTTCGAGGCGTCCCGGGCGTACGCGACGCTCGTCGGTCGCGACTACGTGACGCCGGACGACATCAAGCGCGTCGCCCAGCCCGTGCTCGCGCACCGGCTCGTCCTGACGCCGGACGCGATGGTGAACAACGTCGAGAAGTCCCAGGTCGTCGACGCGGTCCTCGAATCGGTCCCCGTGCCGACCGTCGAGTGACGCGCGACTGACCGCACGCCGGTCCGCCGAACGTCCAGTTCGCCGCTCTCCTCTCGAACTCCCCTGTCGTCGAGTTCAGGGACCGGTGTGGGTGCTGGTCGCGTCGATGTTCCACGCGCCCTCGCAGGCGTCGTCGCAGAACGGCCGTTCGAGGAGGCGGCCGACGTCGGTCTCGCGGTCCGTCGGCGGGTCCTCGAACAGTTTCGTCCCGCAGTACGCGCAGTACTTCGCGGTGCCGCGGGGCCGGCGGTCGGTCGGGTCGTGTGGCTGCTGTGACTGGGCCATCGGTTGCTCGAACCGTCCGTCCGCGCACTTGTAACCGCCCACCCGACCGTGGTCGGCAGCGCATCGCTCCGTTCGCCCCGGACCGAGCGACCGGATGGTCACCGGAGCGCCTGGAGGAGGATGGCGACGGCGACGAGGAGGAAGATGACGCCGGAGAGCGGGCGGCCGCCGCCCGCGACGAGGTAGACGACGTACGCGAGCCCGGCGGTCGTCGTGCCGACGGCGGCGGTGGCCGCGGTGTGCGCGACCTCGGCGCGCGCGGTGTCGGCGTCGCGGCCGAGTTGCTCGCCGAGGCTGACCGCGTTCTGGCCGGCGTCCCACGCGACGACGGCGGCGACGGTCGCGACGAGGATCCAGAGCGGCGGCGCGTCGCCGGAGCCGCCGAGGGCGACGCCACCGAGGAGTGCGAGTCCGGCGCCGTCGACGAGCTTCGGGCGGCCGGAGAGGACGCCGGGGGCGAGCGCGACGATACCGAGGGCGGCGAGTGCACCGCCGGCGGTGCTGCCGACGCTCGCGGCGATGGCGACGACGCTCGCGGCGGCGAGTGCGACGACCGCCGACAGCGGCGTGGGTCGTCGGTCGACCTCCCGTCCCGCGAGTTCGTCGTCGTCATGGTCGGTGCGCTCGCCCTCGGCGCCGTCCGCGCCGTCCGCGGTGGGTGCACTCATGCGGACCACCGCCGTCTGGCGCGAGCGAGCGTCGTCGCGAGCGCGTCGTCGACGTTCCAGTCGACGACGCGCACGCCGACCTCGCGGAGCGCGCTGATGCGAGCGAGACGTTCGACGCGCGCGACGCGATGCCCGAGCGTCCCGCGGTCGGTCGGGTCTGGACTGACTATCGTGACGGCGTGACCGTGCGCGTGCAGGAGGCGCGCGGCCTTCGCGACCTCGTCGTCGGCGAGTGGCGAGAACATGATGACCTGTGCGTCGTTCGGCAGTCGCTTGCGGAGGTTCCGGAGACCAATCCCGAGCGAGAAGTAGTCCGCGGGCCGTTCCGGCGACAGCGCGGGATGCGTCGCGAACAGCTCCTCGGCGCGGATGCGGTGCTCGTTCCCGAGTCCGGGCGCGAGCCAGACGTCGCTCGCCGACAGCGCGCCGATACCGACGCGGTCACCGGTCTCGAGCAGGGTCGCGAACACCTGGCCGGCGGCGTCGATGCCGTGGTCGGCGGCGTGGAAGTTGTCGTCCTCGCCGTGCACGTACGCGCCCTGGCGGAGGTCGAGCACGCAGACGACGGTCGCGGCCTTCTCCTCGCGGAACTCGACGGTCGTCAACTCGCCCGTGCGGGCGTGGCGGTTCCAGTCGATGCGCGACAGCGAGTCGCCGCGCCGGTACTCGCGCGTCTGGTAGAACTCCAGGCCTTCACCGCCGGTGTTCGTGTCGACGCGACCCGCGTACCGCGACGTCTTCTGGCGGAGCGGGACCTCCGCGGTCGCCTCGAACGACGGCGTCGCGACCATCTCCGTGGACGCCGCCAGTTCGAGCTCGGTCTCGATGGCGCCCGTGAACCCTCTCGCGTACACGGAGAGCGTCCGGAACTCGTGCGTGCCGCGTTTCGCGGCGACCGTGTACGAGAACGACGTGCGTTCGCCCGGTCGGAGGAACGTCGCGGCGCGCGCGGTCCCGTCGACGACCTCGAGGCTCTCGGGGACGCCGTCGACGAGTCGGAGGTCCGGGAGCGTCGACCCGCCGGTGTTCTTGACGTGGACGGTGACGTCGATCTCGTCGCCGAGGTCGGGGTCTGCGTCCGAGAGCTCGCGGTCGACGGCGAGTTCGACGCGGAGCGGTTCGGCGACCTTCGCGTACGCGACGAACGCGATGCCGACGACCGCGGCGAGGAGGAGGGCGGGCGACCGGAAGATGATGCCGGCCCCCCCGAGGAGGGTGGTGACGGCGGCGACGCCCTCCCAGTGATGCGTCTCGGTCTCGTGGTGCGTGATGACGCGAGCGCCGACGGTCTCACCGTCGAACTCGACGTCGGCGTCGGCCGACGGCGTGACGTCGGTTCCGTCGTCGGCGGTCGTACTCGCGTCGTCGGTCTCGGTCGCGTCGGTGGTGGCGGTCGTTGCACTCATCGTTCGTCCTCGCTCAACTCCGCGATCTCCCGCGCTGCGTGGGTCGCCCAGCGTTCGAACTGCGAGCGCGACCGGTCGAACAGCGACACGCGCTGCAGGACCGACGTCCCGCTGATCTCGCCGGTGAAGAACGCGGCGGCGTACGGGTCGTCGGTCCACGACCCGTTCTCGACGCGTTCGACCGCTTGCTCGCGCGACAGTCCCTCGGTGCGGACGACGACGGCGACCGCGGCGGCGTGCAGCCGTTCGCGGACGGCGTCGCGCTGGTCACCGCTGTACCGGACCGCCGCGGCCTGGTCCATGAGGTCGTCGAAGTCGTCGCCGGGCGTGGGGAGCTCCTGGGCGATCTCCGGGTCCGCGGTCTCGGCTTGCTCGTAGGGCGTCCGTCGGCGCGCGTTCACGACGCGGACGGTCTGGAGCGCGAACCCGAGCCCGATGAGGCTCAGGAACAGTTCGTTCGCGTCGAAGACGCTGGCGAAGCCCGGGACGAACAGCATCGCGAACCCGACGACGACGAAGGCAACGCCGAGCGCGGACGTCGCCGTCTCGGAGTTCACGCCTCGTCACCTCCGTACTGGGAGTCGATGCGGCGGAGCGCGTCGAGCGCGCGCGCTTCGCGGTCGCTCGTCGCGGCGGTGTGGCCGTACCGGACGCGCTCGAACAGTTCCGTGAGTTCGACGACGTCGTCGCGGTCGATGCCGGCGTCGACGGCGGCTGCGGCGAACTCGCCGGGGGTGCTCGACTCCGGATGGTCGACGTCCAGGTGCTCGGTCATCTCCACCCACGCCCGATAGATCTCGTTGTCGACGTCGTCGGTGTCCTCGATGCGGTCGGCGGCTCGACCGGCAGCGGCGGCGAACTCGTCGACGTCGACGAGTTCGTCGTCGGCGTGCTCGTCGGCCTCCTCGAGGGCTTCGAACGGGTCGTCGTCGTCGGTCTCGCCGCGCGTGACGAGGACCGCGCCGACGGCTGCGACGGCGACGACGGCGACGACGGCGACGAGCGCGAGCGGGAGGTCCCGCGTCTGCTCGCCGTCGGTGCCGCCGCCGCTCCCTTGACTGCTGGGAGCGAAGTCCGTGCGCGTGTCGTTGATCTCTTCGGGCCCGGAGCGGTTCTCCGGTTGCGGGATCTGGCCGGTGGTACAGAGCCCGAACAGCGAGTACGCGAAGAACAGGAGGACGAGGAGGAGCAGCGTGACCGATATCGCCTCCATCTGGCCGTGCCGCCAGTAGACGATGCCGACGACCCCGGCGAGGCCGACGACGACGCCGAACCACAGGAGCGGGCGCTGTGACCCGTCGACGCACTCGCGGTTCCGCCCGGAGCGGTCGACCGGCGTGTTCGTGTGGTCTGTGGGGTCGGACGTCGTCTGTTCGGTGGCGGTGTCGGTCGCCACGTCGGGCGCGCTGGGGGCCGCTCCGCCCCCGTTGGTCTGCGCGTCGTCGACGCTCCCGGCGACGGCGACGATGGCGGTCGCCGCGAGCAGCGCGACGAGCGCGACCTGTAGGGTGGAGCGCTTCATCGATACGGTGTTTCAGAGTAGTAACTAAAGGGGTTGTGGAACGTCAAAGAACCACTTACGTCACGTGTTTCCATACCGCATTGGTGCAGGTCGTGCTGTCACGTCGCTTCGTCCGCGTTCGAAGCCCGTCACGTTGATTCGTCCTCGGTCCAGAAGTCGTCGAGGTCGCTCGAGGACGTCTCCATCCGTCGGAGCGCGTCCACCGCTCGTGCCTCCGTCGCCTCGGTCGGCGGTTCGTCGCCGTACCGGACGCGCTCGAACAGGTCCGTGAGTTCTCCGACGGTCGCCGGCTCGACGCCCGCGTCGACCGCGGCGCGCCGGAACTCGCCGGGCGTGCTCGACTCCGGGTGGTCGACGTCCAGGTGCTCGGTCATCTCCACCCACGCCCGGTAGATCTCGTTGTCGATGCCCGCCGAACGCTCGATGCGGTCCGCGGCTCGCCCCGCGGTCTCGCGTAGCTCGCCGACGTCGTGTTCGTCGGGCGCGTCGACCGGCTCCGGGACGGGTTCGTCCGGGTCGTCGGCGTCCTGGGTGTCGCGAGCGAGCGCGAGCGCGACGGCACCGACGCCGACGGCGGCGACGACGACGACGACCCACGTCGGCGACGCGAACTGTCCGGCCTCGCCGAGGACGCCGAACGTCGCGTCGGCGCCCTCCGGCGTCGCGACGACGTCGCTCGGGACGATGCTCTGGGGCGTCTCCTCGTCGGTCCCGCACTTGCTGAGAAGTAGCCAGACGAACGTGAACGGGAGTGCGAGCACGCTGACGTACGCGGTCGCCGCGAGCGCGTCCTGCTTGTGGCGCGCGTACAGCCAGCCCGCGACCGTCACGCCGCCGACGACGAGCCAGAACGACGTCGAGTACAGCCACGGCACGCACGCCCCGATGTCGAAGTCGAGCTGGCCGGGACTCCCGATCGGGTCCGCGTTCGACTCCCCGCCCTCGCCCTGTTCGTCCGCGGGGCCGTCATCCTGGAGCGACCCGCCGCCGGGTGCCTGGTCCGTCGGCGCGGGAGCGGCGAGCGTCGCGGCCGCGGCGGCGACCGCGAGCACGCACGCCAGCCCGACGACGACCACGCGCGCACGCTCCGAATCCATACCACCACGTTAGCACGTGACGGCCGTGAGGGTTTCGGTGACGCACCGCCGTTGAGTCCCCCGATTCGGTCGCCATCGCAGCCGTGACTCGTCAGTCGAGGCCGCCGACACCGCTCGCCGCGTCGGGGAGGTCGTTCTGCTCGACGGGGATGCCGAGTTCCTCCAGGGCTGCCTTCAGGTGCTCGTCCTTCGCGTACTCCGCGCCCGCCTCCTCGCGGATGCGCTGGGCGGTCGCGAGCACCTCGCCCTTCCGGTCGTCGGGGAACTCGTACTTGTCCGTCGTCAGCTCGATGACGAGCCCGCTGTTGTCGCGCGTGTACAGCGAGAAGAAGATGCCGCGGTCGAAGACGTTGTAGCCGCGGCCGTCCTCGTCGAGCGCTGCCATCGTCTCCTCGAAGTCCTCGGGCGCGATGGAGAAGCACAGGTGATGGACGCCACCGACCTGCGTCCGCTGTCCGCGCGGACTGTCGCGGTCCGGGCTCACGAAGAACGTGAGGATGCGGCCGTCGCCCGTGTCGAAGAACAGGTGCGTCTGACTCGGGTCGTCGAGGTTCGGCTGCCGGAGGACGAGGGGCATCCCGAGGAGGTCGCGGTAGAACGCGATGGTGTCCTCCGCGTTCGACCCCCAGACAGTGACGTGGTCGGTGCCCGTCGTGTGGATGGGACTGTCGGGTCGGTCGGCGCTCGTGGGAATCTCGGACTGACTGGGCGCGTCGTCTGTCATGGACGGTGATAGGTCCGCGAAGGTGATAAGGGCTCGCGGGCATCGGCGTCAGCAGGTTACGTCCACGTCAGTGCCCGCAGTAGATGACGGCCACGTCAGGACGCGAGCGACGCGTGTCACGCGCCGATACCCACGACAGCTAGACGGGTGCGTCAAGGACGTCGACGCGGGACCGTCTGGTATGGTCGACGTCTCGGGACACCTCGGGATGGCACTCGTGTGGCTCGCGAGCGCGTGGGTCGTCGTCGACGACCCGCGGACCGCGGCCGCGTTCGTCGCGGTCGGCGTCCCATTCGGGCTGCTCCCCGACGTCGACCTCTATCTGCGGTACGTCCTGCCGACCGTGAAGCATCACGGCGTCTTCCACACGGTCGTCGCGGTCGTCGCGATGACGGTCGTCCTCGCACCGGTGTTCGCCGTCGCCCTCCGCGCGCTCGACGCTCGCGTCGGCGCCGTCGCGCTCCCCGACGCCGTCAGCGAGGGGACGACCGCGTTCGCGGGCGCGGCCATCCTCGTCGCGGGGCTCGCGCACGTGTTCACGGACGTCCTCTCCGCGCCGGACACGGCCGAGGCGCTCGAACCGTTCTGGCCGCTCTATCCACACCCGCTCGGAATCGACGTCGTCTACTACGACGCGCCGCTCGTGAACTACGGGCTGCTCGCCGCGGGCGTCGCCCTCAACGTCGCGCTCTGGCGGTGGCGGACCGACCGCTGAACGACCGGGTCCGTCACGCGTCGGGGTGTCACACGCCGCAACGACCAGTCCCAAATTCCCTTAATTTAAGTCATGTAGCGACGGAACGTCGTTCAATGCCCGACCCGCCGACGCTCGAACTCCCCGGCGACGACGCGCCCGACTCGCGCTCGGACGCGACGAGCGAGGTGCCGCCGCCGATCCCGCCCGACGACCCCGACGCCTGGTACGCCCCGGACGTCCGCGCGCAGTACGCGGTCGCGCCCGACGTGGTCGCGACCGTCCGCGAGACCGACGACGGGTTCGCGTACGACGTCCGCGAGCCCGGGCTCTCCCCGGCCGAACGCTCGGTCGTCGACCGCGTCGTCGGGTACTTCGCGGACGCGAACCTCCAGCCACCGCGGACCAGGGAGGCCGTCCGCGACCGCCTCCACGAGGGGTTCGCCGGGAAGCACGAGCGCGTCGTCTCGCGGCTCGTCGACCGGTCCCCCGCGAGCGAACGCCGCGTCCGCTACCACCTGCTGCGAGAGCTCCACGGGCTCGGGGACCTGACGCCGCTCGCGCTCGACGAGCGCGTCGAGGTGGCGGACGTCGACGACGACGTCCTCCGCGTCCACACCGACCGGTTCGCGCCCGCGACCACCGACCTCCCGGCGGACGTCGACGGCCTCGGCCGGTTCGCGAGCGAACGCCTCGCGCGCTACACCGTCAGCTTCGAGAGCTACGAGATACCGGTGGTCCTGTACCGCGAGCACGCCATCGGCGGGGACGCGTTCAACACGCGGTACGCCGTGCTCGAACCCGACCTCCTCCCGGGCGACCGCGAACTCGTCGAGGACGCGACCGAGCGCGTCTGGGAGCACGCGGTCACCACGCCGGACGTCGACCGGGTCGCGCTCGTCCGCGACCGCGCCGAACGCTACCTCGAACGCGCGCTGAACGCGCGGTCCGCGAAGGCGTGGCTCGGCGCCGCCCGGCACCGCGCCCGCGAACTGCTCGCCGACCTCGACCTCGCGCTCCCGCCCGTGGACGACCGTCACGGCCGCGACCGCCTCGACGACCTCGTCTACTACGTCCTCCGGGACTACGTCGGCCACGGCGAGCTCACCGTCCCCGTCCGCGACCCGAACCTCGAGGACGTCGAAGCCAATCGGGTCGGCGAGCGCGTGAAGGTCGTCCCGCGCAGCGACCTCCACGACGGCCGCGTCCCCACGAACCTCGCGTTCGACGACGAGTCGTCGTTCGTGAACGTCGTCACCCAGCTCGCGGCGAGCGACGGCGTCGAGCTGACCGCGAGCAATCCGAGCGCGAAGGTGAACCTCGACGTCGGCACCGACGAGACCGTGCGGTGCGCGGTCGCGCTCCCCGTCGTCAGCGAGGGCGGCCCGCACGTCTCCATCCGCAAGCAGGCCGCCGACCCGCTGTCGCCCGTGGACCTCCTGGAGGCGGACGCACTCCCGGTCGACCTCGTCGCGCTCCTGTGGATGCTCTACGAGCACCGCGGCGTCGTCCTCTTCTCCGGCCCGACCGGCGTCGGGAAGACGACGCTCATGAACGCCCACATGCCGTTCGTGCCGTTCGACCACCGGCCGGTCAGTATCGACGAGGGCTCCCGGGAGGTGGCGCTCCCACACGAGACCGGCGTGTCGCTCACCACGCGCGACCACCAGACGCCGTACAAGCGCGTGACGATGGCCGACCTCATGACGGAGACCAACTACCTGAACCCGGACGTCGAGGTCATCGCCGAGGTCAATACGCCGGAGTCGTTCGCGACGTTCGCGGAGACGCTGAACACGGGCCACGGTGTCGTCGGGACGACGCACGCGGAGTCGGTGGAGAAGCTCGTGAACCGCGTCGTCGAACAGGGGCTGCCCTCCTACCTGCTCGCGGAACTGGACCTCGTGGTGTTCCCGCGGCACACGGACGGGGAGCGGTACGTCGGTCGCGTCGTCGAGTTCGTGGACGAGGCGACCTACGACGCGTGCTCGGGGCCGAAGGGCTCCGTCGAGAAGGACGGCGCGACCGTGTACTACGACGAGGTGCTGTCGCGGACGCCCGACGGCGAGTTCGAACGCGCGTACGAGCACCCGGACCTCCACGATGGGGTCGCGACCCGTCGGTGCGAGCACGCGGTGTTCGAGACGGTCGCTGCCCGTACCGACCGCACGGTCGAAGCGGTCGAGGACGAGTTCCACCGCAAGCACCGGTACGTCGAGCACTTCGTCCGCGACGGCGTCCGCGACGTCGACGAGCTGTTCTCGGTGGTCGCGGACCTCCGGACGGACGAGGCGGCGACCGTCGCGTCGCGGACGAGTACGGTCGCCGACCGAGGTGACGCGACCGGGGACCGCGTCGTCGAGGACGGTGGTGGGTCGTGACCCGGCCGGTGTCGGCGCTCGACCGGGTGGCGTACGCGCTGTTCTCGCGGCGTGCGGACGCGAGCCGGCACGACCGGAACCGCGAGCGGTACCGTGGGTCGGGCGTCCAGTTGCCGTTCGACGTGTTCGTCGCGCGCCTGCACGCTGTCGCGTGGGTGGTCGCGGCGCTCGCCGGTCCGACCGCGGCGGCGCTCGCGCCGCTCGTGGTCGCGTCCGTTCCCGGGGTCGCCGTCGGGTCGGGCGCAGTCGGTGCCGAGGGACCGGCCGGGGCGGTCGGTGCGTTCGGCGGGCCGATGCTCGCGTTCCGCGCCGGCGCGTTCGCGGTCGCCGCGTTCGTCGGGCATCGCGCGACGACGACCCTCGGCGGCCGGTACCTGGCGTGGCGCGCTCGCGCTCGCCGTCTCGGTATCCAGCGGACGCTCCCGGGCGCCGTCCGGTACCTTCGAGCGCTCTCGACGGGGACGGACGACCGGCGGACGATGCTCGCGAAGGTCGCGGAGAACCGGGACGCGTACGGCGCGACCGCGGAGGCCGCGGGTGCGGTCCTCGCGAAGGCCGAGCTGACCGGGAGCCTCAACGAGGGCCTGCGGCTCGTGGCGCGGGATACGCCGAGTCAGGACACGCTCGCGCCCTTCCTGATGAAGTTCCGCGAGCACGCGACCCAGGGCCCCGAGGAGCTCTCGCGGTACCTCAGGATGGAGAGCCGGATGCTCGGGCACCGGCAGGCGCGGGAGCGCGAGCGTGCGAGCGGCTTTCTGGAGCTCGTCGCGGAGCTGTTCGTGGTGCTGTTGGTCCTCCCGGCGCTCCTCGTCGTCGTGCTCTCGGTGATGAGCGTGCTGACGCCGAGCCTGAACGAGCCACTCGGCGGTCCGCTCGCTGGTGGCCCGCTCGCCGCCGTCACGCCGCGGGCGATCATCGTGTACGGTGCGGCGGTGTTCGTCGCGGCGGTCGGCGCGCTCTCGGCCGCGGTCGTCGTGTCGCTCCGTCCGGTCGCCGCCACGCCGGCGTACGAGCGTCCGAGCGGGGTCGGGCCGACGTTCGCGTCGGCGCTCTCGAATCCGGCGAGCGCGAGCGTCGTCGCCGTCCCGCTCGCCGCCGGCGTTGTCGTCGTCGCGTGGGCGACCGGTGCGAGCGCGCTCGCGGCGCTGTCCGTCGGGTACGTCGCGTACGCCGTCCCGGTCGGCGTCGTCGCCACCCGTCGTGCGCGCCGGGACGACGCGAAGGACCGCGAACTGAAGGACTTCGTGCACGCCGTCAGCGGGCACGTCTCGCTCGGTCGTCCGTTCCCGGACGCGGTCGCTCGCGTCGCCGACGAGGTCGACCTCGGGCCGCTCGACGAGGACGTCGCGGACCTCGCGTTCGCCGCGGGCCTCACGAGCACGGACGGCGACCTCCGGACCGCCGCGCTCGACCGGTTCGTGGACCGCGTCGGCACGCCGCTGTCCGAGCAGACGATGCGGCTCGTCACGGGCGCGCTCGACGCCGGGAGCGACACGGAGACCGTGTTCGAGACGCTCCAGACCGAGGTCGGGCGGCTCCATCACGAGAAGCAGTCGCTGCGCGACGAGATGCTCGTGTACGCCGCCGTCGGGTGGACGACGGCGATCCTCGTCGTCGGTATCGTCGTCGCCGTGAACCTCTACGTACTCGACTCGTTCGCCCAGCTGTCGGCGGTGTCGACGCCCGGAACCGGGTTCGTGCTCGACCCGGACGCCGTCGACGTGGCGCGTGAACACCGGCGGTTCTACGTCGTCACGCAGGCGACGATGCTCGCCTCCGGGTGGTTCGCGGGCGCGGCGAGCCGCGGGCGGTACGACGCGCTCCTGCACTCGGGGCTGCTCGTCGCGTTCGCGTACGCCGTCTTCACCGTCGGAGGGTTGCTATGACCCGCGTCGACCTGCTCGGCTCCGGGCGCGCGCTCGGGCGGCGCGACGGCCGCGGCGACCGCGCGCAGTCCCACGTCGTCGGCGTCGCGCTCCTGCTCGGCGTCACCGTGGTGGCGATGGCCGCGGTGACGGCGGGCGTCGGGTCGACGGTCGATTCGGGCGTCGCTCGCGCGGACGCCGACCGGGCCGCTGACGCGTTCGCGGACCTCGACGCGGTCTCGCGGACCGGGCCGGGGTCGGTGCGCGTCGAGTTCGCGGACGGCACGCTGTCGACGGTCGAGCGCGACGTCCGCGTGCTCGACGGTGACGGCGACGTGGTGCGTGCGGTGGACGCGAACGCGCTCGTCTTCGAGGCGGGCGACCGCCGGGTCGCGTACCTCGCGGGCGCCGTGGTCCGCGGCGACCGCGGGAACGCGTGGTTCGTCGCGGACCCGCCGGTCGCGGCGGGCGAGGAGAGCGTGCTCGTCGGCGCGCCGACCGTCGGCGCTGGCGAACCCGTCGCGGTCGGCGGCCGGGGGCGCGTCGACCTGGACGTGGACGTCGCGCACGACCGCGAGACGCTCCCCGCCGGCGCGTACCGGCTCGCGGTCGAGACCGCGACGCCGCGCCCGTGGACGGCGTACTTCGAGGCGCTCGGCGCGACCGTCGAGACGCGCGACCTCGACGGCGACGGCGTCGAGAGCGTCGTCGCGTCCTTCCCGGGCGGTCGACGCCTCCATCTGGTCGTGCACGCGCTCGACCTGGAGGTCGACGCGTGACGTCCATCGACCGCTCGGCGTCGCGGGTGGACGGCGGCCGTGCACCGCGCTCGCTCGGTGACGACGACCGCGCGCTGTCGTCGGTCGTCGGGAAGACGCTCGAACTCGGTCTGCTCGCGCTCTTCGTCGGCCTGCTCGTGTCGACGTTCTACGGGGGCGTGCTCCCGGGGTACCGGATGGGCGCCGCCGGAGCCGTCAGCGACCGGACCGCCGCCGCGGTCGCCACGGACGTGGAGGCGGCGGTGCCGTCGACGGCGGACGTGGGCGTACCGGTCGACGCCGGCGTTCGGGCCGTCGACGTCGAGCGCGAACTCGACGTGCCCCGGACCGTCCGCGGCGACGCGTACCGGCTCCGGCTCGACGACGGCGCGCTCGTCCTCGACCACCCGCGGGACGAGCTGTCGCGGACGATACCGCTCGCGCTCCCGGACTCGGTCGTCCGCGTCGAGGGCGTGGCGCGGAGCGACGCGACGGTCGTGGTCGTCGTCGAACCGACGCCCGGTGGCCTGGTCGTCCGACTGGAGGGCCGGTGAATGCGGCGCGCGCAGGCGAACCTCGTCGCGCTCGTCGCGGCCCTGGTCGCGTTGACGACGGTGTCGACGCTCGCGGTCGTCGTCGCGAACGGCGCGCTCGCCGACGCGACCCGTGAGCCCGTGGAGCGCCAGTACGCGACCGCGCTCGCGGACCGCCTGGTCGCCGGAGACGGCGCGGTCTCGGTACGCGAGAACGTCCTGAACGAGTCCCGCGTCGACGCGCTCGACGCCGCCACCGTCCGCGCCTTCGCTGGCCTCCCCGAGGACGCCGACGTCCGGCTGCGCGTCGACGGCGAGACCGTCGTCGAGACCGGCGACGTCGCCGGTGGGACGACGGTACGGCGGGTCGCGCTCGTCGTCGACCGCGGCCCGCGGACGGTGACGCCGGGACTGGACGGCCGCGACCGCGTGACGCTCCCGCGACGCACGCCGTGGGTCGCGGTCGACGTCGCACCGGCCGCCGCCGAGGTGACGACGGTCCGTGCGAACGGCCGCGTCGTCCTGCACGACCCGGGCGGGCTCGCGGCCGGCCGGTACCGCGTGAACGTCTCGCGTCGCGTCACCCCCGAGCTCTCGTTCGCGGGCGCGGACCTCGCCACCGGCGCGGTCGAGGTGACGTACGCTCCCGCGGACTCGCGGAAGGTCGTCGTCGAGGTGACCGTCGATGCCTGACCGCTCCCGGTCGCTCGCGGCGACGGACGACGAAGCGGGGCGCGCTACGGGCGGCGGCGCTGACCGCGGCCAGCTGTCGCTGTCGGCGGTCGAGGCGGCGGTCGGCGTCCTGCTCGTCCTGGGCGCGCTCGCGTCGTTCTTCGCGGGCGTGCCGGCACCGGACCGCGAGCGCGCGGCGCTGTCGACGACTGCGTCGGACGCGGCGACCGTCCTCTCCGGCGAGAACCCGCGTCACGCCGGCGCGACGCGACTCGCCGAGGTGGCGCGGTCGCCAGCGGCGTTCGACCGCGAGCGCGACGCCCTCAGTCGTCGGGTCGCCGCGGTCCTCCCCGAGAACGTCCTCTTCGAGGTGCGGACGCCACACGGGACCGTCGGCTTCGACCCGCCCGACGACGTCCCGATGGGGGTCGCGACCGTGCCGACGCGCTACGGCGACGTCACGATACGAGTGTGGTACGCGTGAGACGACCCGGAACGAACGCCGTCGGCGGCAACATCGACGGCGGCCGTACCCACGACCGCGGCCAGCTCGTGCTCGCCGCGGCGGGCGTCGTCGCGGTCGCGCTCCTCGCGATGACCGCCGCGTACCTCCAGTTGGGCGCGCATCCCGACGTGGCCGCGGAGCGCGACGTCGGGCCGCGCGAGGCCGTCGACCGCGCCGTCGGCGTCCTGTCGCGCGCGACCGACGACGCTCGCGTCACGAACACCGGCGACGCGTGGCGCGACCGCGACGCGGTCGCCGACGCCGTCCGAGACGACCTCGCGACCGCGCTCGACTCGCTGGAGACCGCCCGGGTCGCGAAGGGAACCGCGTACGCCGTCGCCTACGACCAGGCGGCGGCGAGCGCGTACGCGAGCGAGCACTGCCCGAGCGGTGACGGCCGCGCGTTCGGCGACTGCGAAGCGATAGGGGGCGTCGTCGTCCAGGAGCGCGCCGGCGAGACGACCGTGCTCGCAATCGCGTTCGAGGTCGTGGTGACGACGCCCGACGGCGACACGACCGTCGAGGTCGTGGTGTGACTCGGGGAGTCGCTCGGCGGTCGCCGAGTCAGGTGTCGTCGGCAGCCTCGAAGACCCGGTCGATGCGCGTCTCGGTGTCGGGGTGCGTGTTCGGGAAGAGGTCGTCGCTGAGGAGGACGACGTCGCTGAACCCGTGGAGGCCCCTGCGGAGCGGCATCACGTACAGGGTCTCGACGGCGCCGTCTATCTCGCGGATGTCCCGGAGCGGCGCGTTCGCGAGTTCGTCGTCGAGTTTCGAGAGCGCGCTCGCGAGCGCGTCCGGGTCGCCGGTGAGTTCCACGGCGCCGTAGTCGGCGGCGTACTCGCGGGTGCGGGCGAGCAGGAGGAGCGTGAGCGAGGAGAACACCCAGAAGAACGTGGAGATGGCGAGGGTCATGATGGCGGTCGCTATCATGATGGCGACGAGGACGAGGATGGCGACGATGATACCGCCGCCGTCGCCGCCGTCGTCGCCGCCATCCCAACCGCCGGAGCTGCCGCCCGTGCTCCCCGACGACCCGCCGGTCCCGAAGAACGGGATGGACCACCTCGTCCGGCGGCGCTGGCCGTTCGGGCCGAGCTCGACGTCGTCTCCGTCGCGCTCCTCCTCGTCGCTCTCGAACGGGGACGTGAGTGCTTTCGCGAACGCGAACGCGACCGCGGGGAGGAGGTAGCCGACGGACATGACGGCGCCGTCGCGGTTCGTGACGTGCGCGAGTTCGTGCGCGAGGACCGCGTGCAGTTCGTCGCTGTCGAGGGTGTCGAGGAGCCCGGTCGTGACGACGATGGTGGAGCTGCTCGGCGTGAATCCGACGGTGTACGCGTTCGGGACCGAGGACTCGACGAGCTTCAGGTCGGGCGCGGGGACGTCGGCCTGCTGGGCGAGTCGGCGGACGGCCGCGTACAGCTCGGGGTGGTCGGCTTCGGGCGCGTCCACGGCGTCGGTCTCGGAGAGCGGGGACGCGTAGAAGTTCCGGACGGTCCCGATGGCGAGCCAGCAGACGACGCCCGCGGGGACGAGGACCGCGACGAGCCCGATCTCGGACGCCAGGTCGAAGCGCTGCGACCACCAGCCGACGAGCGCGGGGACGACGTACCCGTAGAGGACGGCGAGCGCGCCGAGGAAGGCGGCGGCGCAGCCGGCGAACAGGAGTGTCGTCGCCAGCATCCGCCGGCGGAGCGACGACTCGATTCGCGAACTCATAAACCGAGCCACCGCTCGCGTGTAATTAATCCTGGCGGACTCGTCGTCACCGGCCGCCGATGGCCACTGCCGGTGCCCGGTCACGGGCACGCGTCGTGGACCGGGGGTGGAGCGTCACGCGCTCGGGTGTTCGAGCGTGACGGCGCGCGCCTCGTAGTCCTCGAGGAAGGCGCCGGGGCCGCCGACGGTGACGCGTTCCCCGTCGACGTCGAGGACGAGCGCGTTCTCGACCGCGAACCGGCTGTTCGACGGGTCGACGAGCCCCTGGCGGACGTCGACGACGCGCCCGGTGAGTTCCCGGTGGTCGCCGTCGTCGTGGACGGGGCGGGCGTCGACGGTGGCGACGGTCGGTTCGCCCTGGTTCTGGTATCGGGTGGCGGCGAAGACGGCGTGCCGGAAGCTCTGGTAGTCCGTCGGGAGCGGTTCCGGGTCGGCGACGTGGGCCTCCTCGGCGATCGGCCAGTAGTTCCCGAAGAAGCTCCCGGTGAGGATGGGGACGAGTTGCTCCTGGGCGATGGCGACGGCCTGCTGGCCGGCGTTCGAGCGCGCGAGCAGTTCGTACGGCGCGAACAGGCCGAGTCGGGTGTCGACGGAGAACAGGACGGGGGCGCGCTCGGTCCAGACCCGGACGACGCTCGCGGGCGCGACGTCGCCGGCGACGTCAACCGCCGTCGACTCGTCGCCGGTGAGCAGGAGAAACACGAGGACGTTCCGGTCGACGGTCTCCCGGAGCTCGGCCTCGATGTCCGGGAGGAGCTTCGCGGGGACGGACAGCGTCACCTCGTCCTCGGCGTTCGCGAGGAACTCGCGGATGCGTTTGACGACCGTGGACTGGGCCTTGATGATCTCGAACTCGCGGCGTTCCTCGGTGACGCGGTTCCAGCGCGCGGCGAGGTCCGGGCCGAGCGAGGAGAGTTCGGCGCTCAGTCGTTCGACGACCTCCTCGGGCGGGTTGGCGCGGATGAGCGTCGGGACGGCGTGGTCGTTGACGTCGACGAACCCGCGGTCCTCGAGTTGCTCGCTGACGCTGTAGACGTAGCGCTTGGAGACGCCGGCGTCGTCGGCGATGGTGCTGGCCTTCGCCTCCCCGTGGTCGAGTATCGAGAGGTAGGTGTCTATCTCCTTCTCGGAGAGGCCGAGGCGTTCCAGTCGGTCCGTGAGTGACGTGTCCTCCATGGTACCTCGTGGGTGTCTACGCGTACTCACGGCGACCCGCGTCTTACCGCTTTCGCGACGACGAGACTCGGACCACCAGGGACGCCCTACGTGGACCGCTCGGGACGAGGACACCCCCCACCAGACAGCGAGTCTGAATCTATGAACGAATATTACACCAAGTTTTATGATTCGTCGGGCGGACGTTGAGACGATGAACCTGCGAGACTCGCTCCACGACCACGCTCGGAACCGCGACCACCCGACGCGGTTCCCCGGCGAACGCCGGACGACCGCCGGCCTGTTCTCCGGTCTCGACGGTCGCCTCGTACACGTCGGACGGGACGGCCGCCTCCGGGACTTCTCCGCGCCCCTCCTCGACCGCGCGGGCCTGGCGACCGCGCGCGTCGGCGTCCGCGTCGACGGCGAGGTCCGCTGGCTCGACGCGTTCGACGCCCGCAGCCAGCGGTACGTCGACGACACCGCGCTCGTCGAGTCCACGTACGCCGACGGCGACGTGGAACTCACGCGCCTCGACCTCACGCTCGACAGCACGCACCTCACGCACGTCGACGTCTCCGGGCCCGCGGACGCGCTCGTCGTCTACTGCTCGTTCCGCCCCGACGGCCAGGAGGCCAGGGTCGGGAAGCTCGTCTACGACGACCGTGACGTCGTCGAGACGTACCACCGCCACGAGCACGACTACCTCGCCTCGGCCACCGGGTTCGCGGGCCTCGACGGCCGACGCCCGGCCGATGCCGGGGACGTCCTCGAGAACGGCCCCCGGGAGCGACCGCGGGACGTCGACTTGGACGACTACGAGGAGAGCCGCCTCGGCGGCGACGTCGTCGCGACCGTCCCCGTCGAGGACGGGACCGCGACCGTCGCGACCGTCCTCGAACGCGACGTCGACGACCGCGACGCCGTCGTCGAGAGCGTCCGCGACCGCGTCCGGAACGTGGACGCGACGTCGCTCGCCGAGGCGGCGCGAGCGCAGGCGCCCGACAGCGGCGACGAAGACGACGAGAACCGGGACGGGGGCGCCGCGGCCGACGTCCGCGCGCTCGCCCTTCTCTCCGGACCGACCGGCGCCAGGGTCGCCGGCCCGGACTTCGACCCGCTGTACGCGAACTCGGGCGGCTACGGCTACACGTGGTTCCGTGACGACGCCGAGATAACGCGGTACCTGCTCGCCGTCGACCGCGAGCGCGACCTCGGGCTCGACGACTGGCATCACCGGAGCGCGGCGCTGTACGTCGACACCCAGCTCGACGACGGGTCCTGGCCGCATCGCGTCTGGCCGAGCGACGGCTCGCTCGCCCCCGGCTGGGCGAACAGTCGCGTCGAGGGCGGCGGCGAGGACTACCAGGCCGACCAGACCGCGAGCGTCGTCGCCGCACTCGCCGACTACCACCGCTACCGGCAGGCGAGCGACGGCACGACCGACGACGCCCCCGCGCTCGACGCCGTTACCGAAGCCATCTCGCGAGGCGTCGACGCGCTCGACGACACCCTCGAAGACGACGGGCTCCCCGGCGCGTGCCAGAACGCGTGGGAGGACATGAACGGACGGTTCGCGCACACGGCGGCGACGTACCTCGCGGCGTACGCGAGCGTCGCCCGCGTCGACGCACCCGCGGACTCGCCGGTGGACGCGACGCACGCCACGGCGCAAGCCCGCGCCGTTCTCGACGGCCTCGACGAGCTCTGGGTCTCCGACCGCGGCGCGTACGCGCTCCGGCTCGCGGACGGCGAACGCGACGACCGCCTGGACGCGAGCACGTTCGCGCTCGTCGACGCCGTCAGCACCGCCGCAGCGGCGGGCGTCGACGTCGACGACCACCTGCCGCGACTCGTCTCGCACACCGCGACGACGCTCGACGGCCTGGAGCGCGAGACCGACGCGGTCCGCGGGCTCGTCCGCTACGAGGGCGACGACTGGCGCCAGCGCGAGCAGGACGCCCCGAAGGTCTGGACGGTGTCGACCGCGTGGGGCGCCGTCGCCGCCGCCGAACTCGCCGCCCTCCTCGAACGCGTCGACGGACGCGCCGAGGGCGAGACGTCCGGTGGCCGTGACGCACGACCCGCCGACGTCGACTGGACCGCCGACGACTTCGGCGACCGCGCGGACACCCTCCTGGCGGAGCTCGACACCGACGGGACCCTCTCGCGGAACGGCGACTACCTCCCCGAGCAGGTATTCGACGACGGCACCGCCGACAGCGCCACCCCGCTCGGGTGGCCGCACGCCATCAGACTCGCGACCGCGACGAAACGCCGCGAGACCGAGGCCGCCGTCCCCGTCGCCGAGGACGACTGAGACCCGTCGCTGTCGCATCCGGTTCGAGGGAGAGTTTTCGAGAACGGTAGCGTCGTGCTCGCCTCGCGACCGGCGGGTCGACCACCGGCGGTCGGCTGGCCGGTCGGCGCGGGCGTCTTACTGTGCGGCGTGGGTCTGCGCGCGGCGTTCCTCGCGGGAGTGCGTCTCGCCGCTGTCGACGCCGAACAGCTGGACGCTGTCCTCGTCGAACTGGACGCGTATCTCGTCGCCGGGGGCGGGTTCGACCGTGGAGTCGACGCGCGCGACGAAGTGCTCGGCGACGTCGAGCGTGAGGTAGTTGTCCGCGCCGACGGGTTCGACGACCTCGACGGTCGTCGCGATGCCGCCGTCGCCGGCCGCGTTCACCTCGACGTTCTCCGGGCGGATGCCGAGCGTGAATCGGTCGCCGTCGGGCATCGCGCTCGCGAACGCGTCGCTGACGGGGTACTCGAACCCGTCGCCGACGAGCGTCGTCTCGCTGCCGTCGCGACCGACGGTCACTTCGGCGAAGTTCATGCTCGGCGAGCCGACGAACCCGCCGACGAACGCGTTCGCGGGGCTCTCGTAGACGTCGGTGGGCGCACCGACCTGCTGGAGTTCGCCCTCGTCGAGGATGACCATGCGGTCGCCCATCGTCATCGCCTCCTCCTGGTCGTGCGTGACGTACACGGCGGTGATGTCGAGTTCGTTCTGGAGGCGCTGTATCTCGGTGCGCATCGTCGTCCGGAGCTTCGCGTCGAGGTTGCTGAGTGGTTCGTCGAACAGGAAGACGGCGGGTTCGCGGACGATGGCGCGTCCGAGCGCGACGCGTTGCTTCTGCCCGCCGGACAGTTCGTCGGGGGTCTTCTCCAGGAGTTCGGTGATGTCCATCATGTCGGCGGCCCATTCGACCTTCTCGCGGCGTTCGCCGGCGTCGAGGTCGGTGCTCATCCGGAGGCCGAAGCCCATGTTCTGCGCGACAGTCTTGTGCGGGTAGAGGGCGTAGTTCTGGAAGACCATCGCGACGTCGCGGTGGCGCGCGGTCTGGGCGGTGACGTCCTCGTCGCCGATGTAGATGGAGCCGGAGGTCGGCTTCTCGAGGCCGGCGATCATGCGGAGCGTGGTGGTCTTTCCGCACCCCGACGGGCCGACGACGGTGACGAACTCGCCGTCGTCGATGGACAGGGAGAGGTCGTCGACGGCGACGATGGAGCCGGTGTCGTACTCCTTGCGGAGGTTCTCGATGCGAAGGCGAGCCATTACACTGTGTGGGTGCGTCACAATACAAAAGACTTGTGCAACTTTGTGAATTTGTGATTGATTATTTCGTAGTCTTTTTAGAGCGTGCGGTCGTCTCGCATGCCATGACTCGACCGCCACGCCCAGGGGCGCGCCGACGCACCGTCCTGTCGGCGCTCTCCGCCGGCGCGCTCGCCGGGGTCGCCGGCTGCGCCGGAAGGGACGACGGCGAGGACACCGCGGACCCATCCACCATGCAAGACACAACCACCGACGACGCCGACGCGACCGCGACCGAGACCGACGACGAACCCGCACGCGAGCCGGCGACGCCGACGTGGACGACCGGCGCGAAGTACGGCGTCGGCACCGTCGCCGACCACCGAGTGCCGTCCCCCTCGCGAGCGTGGTTCACGCTCACCGACGGCGCGCTCACCGAACCGCGGTTCCCGCGCGTCGACTGCCTGAACGCCCGGCACGTCTCGTTCGTCGTCGCCGACGGCGACGGCTACGTCGCCCGCACGCACGCTCCACCGGGGACCGAGGACTCCGTCGAGCGGTCGGTCGAGCCGACCGCGTCCGACGCCCTCGCGTGGCGTCAGACCGCCACCGAGACCGCCGACGCGGCCGACTGGACGCTCGCCGTCGAGCACGTCGCCGACCCGGACCGCGACGCCGTCGTCCTCGACGTCGCCTTCGAGGCGAGCGACGCGCTCTCGCTGTACGTCCTCGCCACCCCGACGCCCTCGGGGCGAGCCGCGCACACCGCGGGCGAACGGCGCGCGCAGCCCGACGTCGGCGGAGAGGACGACGATGGAGCCAGCGACGGTCACGTCCTCACCGCGACCGAGACCGGCGCGGACGGGGTCGCCGTCCGCGACGGCGACGGCGAGCCGGTCGTCGTCTCGCTCGCGCTCGCGGCCGACGACGGCGGGTTCGCGGACGCCCACGTGCTCGACGCCGCCGGCGCGGCGGCGCGAGCGTTCGCCGCGGACGGCGTCCTCCCCGAGGCGACGGCCCGCACCGCCGAGGCCGAGGGCGTGCTCGAACTCGTCGGCGAACTCGCGAGCGACGCGACCGCGGCGTCCCGGACGGTCGCGCTCGGGTTCGCAGAGAACGGCGACGCCGACGCCGCGACCGACGTGGCCGCGGCCGCCGCCGGGAGCGGGTTCGAACGCGCTCGCGCTGGCTACGTCGCGTCGTGGCGCGAGTACCTCGCGGACGTGGTCGTCCCCGATTCCGTCGCGGGCGACGACGACCTCGCCGCGCAGTACGACGCCGCGGCGATGGTCCTCAAGGCCGTCGAGGACAAGACCTACCGCGGTGCGAGCATCGCCAGCCCCTCGGTCCCCTGGGGGTCGCGGGTCAGCGCGCGCGAGGCCGGCGACCACGGGTACAACTTCGTGTGGGCGCGGGACCTCTACCAGGTGTTCACGGCGTTCGACGCGCTCGGCGACCCCGAGAGCGCCGCCGACCACCTGGAGTACGTCTTCGAGTACCAGCACGACGGCGAGGGCTTCCTCCCGCAGAACACGTGGATAGACGGTCGAACGCGCTGGGGCGGCGAGCAGCTCGACGAGATCGCGTTCCCGCTCGTCATGGTCGACCAGCTCCGACGCCGGCACGACTACGGCTTCGCGGACGCGGGGTACGGCTACGACGCGGCGCGCGCGATGGCGGAGTACCTCGTGCACGGCGGCCCGCGCACCGACCAGGAGCGCTGGGAGGAGGAGGACGGGTTCTCGCCGAGCACCATCGCGGCCACCGTCGCGGGGCTCGCGGCCGCGGCGCGACTCGCCGAGAGCGAGGGCCGCGAGGCCGACGCCGTCGTCTACCGCGCGGTCGCGGACCACTGGCAGCGGTCGGTCGTCGACTGGACCGCGACCACGACCGGACTCGACTCCGACGGCGACCTGGCTGCCGCCGACGGCGAGCACGGCGGCTCCGGGCGTGCGCCGTCGCCGGACGCGGAGACGCCGTACTTCCTCCGGATCACGGACGACAGCGACCCGGACGACGGCGCGTCGCGGTCGCTCGCGAACGGCGGCCCGACGCTCGACGAGCGGGGCGTCGTCGACGCCGGCTTCCTCGAACTCGTCCGCCTCGGCGTCCTCCCGCACGACCATCCGGTCGTCGAGAACTCGCTTTCGGTCGTGGACGACGCCATCCGCGTCGACACGCCGAACGGGCCCGCGTGGTACCGGTACAACGGCGACGGCTACGGCGAGGTCGGGGTCGACGGTGGCGCCGTCGAGCCCGGAACGCCGTGGTCGGTGACGCACGCCGGCCGCGGCCGGTTGTGGCCCATCCTCACCGGCGAGCGCGCGGAGTACGAGCTGCTCGCCGGCACCGAATCGGGGGCGCTCGCGCCCGATGCGCTCCTGGAGGCGATGGCGGCGTTCGCGAACGACGGTCGGATGATCCCCGAGCAGGTCTGGGACCGCGAGGCCGGGACCGAGTTCGACTGGACGTTCGGCGAGGGCACCGCGAGCGCGACGCCGCTCGCGTGGAGCATGGCGGGGTTCGTGCGTCTCGCGCGGTCGCTCGACGCGGGGGCGCCCGTGGAGCGACCGCGGGAGACCGTCGCGCGGTACGTCGAGGACGGTGGCGCGCCGGAACCGCCCGCGCTCTCGGTGGATTGGCCCGAGAGCGTCGTCGACACCGCGACGGTCGAGTTGGCCGGGGAGACCGAGGCCGTGACGCTCTTGGTTCGGACTCCCCAGGAGACGGTACGTGTCGACCCGGACGACGGCTCGTTCGCGGCGACGATACCGCTGGAGAGCGGCCGCAATCCGGTCACGGTCGTCGCCGCCGGCGAGGGCGCGCCGAGCGAACGGGGCCTGGCGGCCGCCCAGCGGACGATATCCTACGTCGAATAGCGCGACCCGTTCTCGTTCGTGTCCCGTAGCGTGGGGTCGGTCCCGTCCGTGTCCAGTAGCGCCGCGTCGGTCCGGTTCACGGCCCGCGGTGTCCGCGATTCGATGTCGGTGCGCGCGAGAGAGCGGGTCGGCCGGGCGTGGCCGACGAGAGCGTCCTCGAACCCCCAGTATCGAGGGTCGGATGCGGCGAGTTCTAGCGTTGATGACAGCCACGGGCAGGGGACCGACTGGTTGTGAGACGTTCGCACCCAAAGGACTAAATACGCGAACACATATTTCATCATAGATTCAGGCATGAGTGACCAGAGACGGGCGTTCCTGAAGAAGACGGTAGCATTGACCGCGCTCACCGGCGTTGCGGGCTGCGTGGGCGTCTCCGAGACCACCGAGACCGACGCACCCACCGAGGGTGACGGCGGCTCCGGCGACGGCGGTGACGAGTCCACCACGACCACCGAGGAGGAGGGACTCAGCGTCGTCGAGCCCGAGAACTCCGGCGGCACCGCCGAGCTCTGGCACGCGCGCCGCGAAGCCGAGAAACGCAGCCTCGAGAACCAGATCGAGACGTTCAACGGCGAGTACGACCAGGAGGTCAAACCCAGCGAGATCGCGGAACTCGGCACGAAGACCGAGACCGCCATCCCCGCCGGCAAGGGCCCGCACTCGTTCGACCACGCCCACGACTGGGCGGGCAAGTACCACCAGAACGGCTGGGTCGTCGACGCCGGCGACGACCTCCGCGTCGACCCCGACGAGTACTTCACGTCCACGGGCGCCGAGGCCACCCAGTTCGACGGCTCGACCGTCGGCCTCCCCTACGCCGCCGAGACCGTCGGCCTCGTCTACAACACCGACATGGTCGACGAACCGCCCGAGACCTTCGAGGACATGAAGGCCATCATGGACGAGTACCACGCGCCCAGCGACGGGAAGTACGGCCTCAGCTATCCCGTGAACTCGTACTTCCAGAGCGCGTGGATGCACGCCTTCGGCGGGTTCTACTACGACGACGCCAACGACGAACTCGGCCTCACGAACGCCGAGACCGTCGAGGGCCTCGAGTTCATCGTGAACCAGCTCGCGCCGTACATGCCGGACTCCCCGGACTACGGCGCACAGGCCGAACCGTTCAAGCAAGGGCGCGCGCCGTTCGCCATCAACGGCCCGTGGTTCCTCGGCGGCGCACGCGACGCCGGCGTCAACCTGGACGTCACGTCCTTCCCGACCGTCGACGGCAACGAACCGTCGCCGTACACGGGCGTCAAGCTCCTGTTCTTCTCGAAGGCGATGGGGAGCGGCGAGGACGCGAACGCGACCGCGACCCGCGAGTTCATCGAGTGGTACACCACGAACCCCGACGTCCTCGAGGGGCTCGCCGACGAGCACGCGTACATCCCCGTCCACAAGGAGCTCGCGGAGAGCGACGACCTCTCCCCGACCGTGAGCGGGTACGCGACCGCCGTCTCTCAGGGCATCCCGATGCCGACGAACCCGAAGATGCAGGGCGTCTGGGGGCCGACCGACAGCGCACTCAAGCGCGCGTTCAACGGCCAGCAGACCCCGAAGGAGGCGCTCGAACAGGCCGCGTCGGAAGTCCGCGAGAACTGGAACAGCTAGAGGGATGTCGAACGCCAACCGCACCGACTACCGAGAACGCACCGCGGACCTGAGCCGCTGGGCTCGCGACAACGCGGGCCTGTTCCTCGTGCTCCCGGGCCTGTTCCTGTTCTCGGCGTTCATGTTCTACCCGATACTGTACCTGCTGTACCTCTCGTTCATGCGGGCGACGAACGCCCCACCGACGAGCATCCACGCGGGCAACGAGCAGTTCATCGGGCTCGAGAACTACGTCACCATCCTCGCGGACCCGAGCTTCTGGAACAGCCTCGGCGTGACGTGGCTGTTCGTCGCGACGAGCGTCGTCCTCAAGCTCGCGTTCGGCATCGCGGTGGCGCTCGTCCTCACGAGCGACCGGGCGCGCGGGAAGCGCTTCATGCGGTCGCTCGTCATCCTCCCGATGGGCTTACCGGCGGTGTTCTCCATCACCGTCTGGTCGAAGATCTTCGACAACGCCCGGTACAGTCTCGCGAACAAGCTCCTCCTGAACCTCGGGTTCGAGAAGGTGAGCTGGATGACCGAACGCTGGCTCGCCTTCCTCACGTACAACGTCACCGAGGTGTGGCTCGCGTACCCCTTCATCGTCATCATCACCGTGAGTGCGCTCCAGGACGTCCCGGACGCCCTGCACGACGCGGCGAAGGTCGACGGCGCCGGCTACCTCGCACGGTTCCGGCACGTCACCCTCCCCGCAATCAAGCGCCCCGTGATGTTCGGCGGCATCCTGACCGCGGCCGCGTCCTTCCAGCAGTTCCTCATCCCGTTCATCTTCAACGACGGCGGGCCCGGCGAGTCGAACTCGCTGCTCATCCACTACGGGTACACGGAGGCGTTCGGGAACACGTCGCCGGCGTACGGGAAGGCGGCGTCGATCATGATGCTCACGCTCCTGTTCATCGGCGCGTTCATGTGGTTGAACGTGAAGAAGGGGAAGCTCGCCGACGGGGTGGGTGACCGATGAGTCTCCTCGGGCGCGTCGCGCGGTCGGTCGCGGGCGACGTGAAGACGGTCGCGTACTCGCCGATAGCCGCGTACCAGCACACGCGGTACACGGTGAACGGGATGCGGACCGGCGACGTCGACCCGGCGGACGTCGCGATGTCGGTCGTGTCGACGGTCACCGCGCTCGCCGTCGTCTCGCTCCTGTTGTTCCCGATCTACTGGGTGCTGAAGCTCGCGCTGAGCGGCGGGAGCGCGTCGCTGTTCGCGACGAACATCCAGTTGCTGCCGACGGACCCGACGCTGTCGACGTTCGTCTGGGTGCTCGGCGACCTCATCGTCCCGGGGTACGAGCTCTCGCTGACGGTCCCGGGTCTCGGGTACGACGTCTTCGTCAGGACGCCCGAGCTCGTCCTGCTGGACGCGAGCGCGCACGGCGTCGAGTACCCGAGCGAGTTCAAGCGCTACCTCTGGAACTCGATGACGGTCGCGGTCCCGACGGTGCTGCTCGCGATGAGCCTCATCGTCCCGGGCGCGTACGCGCTCTCGCGCCGGCAGTTCATCGGCCGCGGGAAGCTCCTGTACGGCTACGTGCTGTTCACGCAGGTCGGCGGCGGCATCGGTATCGCGAGCCTCATCGCGCTGTACGCACTGTTCGTGAAGGTCGGGCTGGACGCGAACAAGCTCGCGCTGTCCGTGTACTACGCCGCCACGGCGGTGCCGTTCAACACGTGGCTGCTGAAGACGTACATGGACGGCATCCCCAAGTCGTACGAGGAGGCGGCGTACGTCGACGGCGCCAGCCCCTTGCGGGTCGTCTGGGAGGTCATCCTCCCGCTGTCGAAGGCGGGGCTGGCGACGGTGTTCATCTTCACGTTCCTCGCGGGCTGGACGGAGTTCATCGTCGCCCAGACCATCCTGGCGACCGACCAGTACACGCTCCCGGTCGGGTTGTTCCTGCTGGTGAGCGAGTACTCGACGCCGTGGCCGAAGTTCTCGGCGTTCGCGTTGACGTTCGCACTCCCGATCATGCTCGTCTACCTCGGCGCGCAGCGGTACATCGAGGACGGACTGAGCTTCGGTGGCGTCGAAGGCTGAGGCCTTCCCACGCCACCGAACCGCAGCGCAGGCAGCCACGACCGCATCGGAGGCAGCCGCAACCGCATCGCACGCGGCCCACACCCGGCGCGCGCCGGCCCGCGGCCGCGAACCACACCGCCGACCCCGCCACGGGTCGGCCCCATGCCACCACGCTTCTCACGGAGCCACCAGGCAGCAGCGGCCACTGGAAGGGTTGGCGCTCTCCGACCGAACGCGGTCAGTCGAGGGGACACCGCTCGGGTCGGAAGGTGCCTTCGGACGGCTTCGTCGCCATCCGAGAGGTGAAAGGCGTTCGATATTTGCGAACCTTTTCCAGTGTTGAATCGGAATCCGCGTCGTATGACAGACGAGCAACCAAAGGCAGAGATAGAGATCGAGTTGCCGGGAGAGGACCCGGAACCGCCAGAGTACCAGCAGATGGTCGACTTCGGCGAGCGGGTCCGCGAGGTGCTCTCGGACTACACGTGGAATCTCACCACGCTGGTCGGGACGGACGGAGACCCGACCCCGATTCCGACGCTCCACGCGTGCATCGAATCCGCGTTCCGCATCCAGGTCGCGAGCATCTTCGAGGACGCCACCTTCCCTCAGCACGTGTCCGACGACCCCGACGTCGACGCCGACTTCGTCGTCACCGACCAGGACCTCGGCCAGGAAGCGGTCGCCGTCACCGTCTCGGCGACGGACGCCGACACGCCACGCGATCGCCCGACCGACCGCTCGCCCGAGGACCTCGCGCACTGGGAGCTGACTCTCCGATACCGGCTCCCCGAGGACGAGTCGGCGTCCGCGGACGCCGTCTCGAGCTCGTCCATCTCGATACAGAAGCGGTAGCCCGAACGCGACCGCCGTTCGAGGGGCCACCGAGCCGCCCGACGTCGACGCCACCGCGGGCCGTCACCGCGGTCGGTCCTCGGACCGCATCCGGGGACGACGACCTACCGCGTCACCGGTCTGCTGGGGTGAGCACGTACCCGAGTGCGACGAGTGGCCCCCCGACGACGACGCCGAACGCGATGGCGGCGACGGCGACGACGTGGTGCGCGCCGGTCGCGAGGGTACCGGCGACGACGGCGAGGACGCCCGCTGCGGCGAGCGGCCGGAGGAGGGCGGTGCCGCGACGACGGACGAGCGACCCGACGCCGAGCGCGCCGAACGCGCCCGCGACCGCGGTCGGGAACGGGTCCGCGACGCCGCCCACGGCGCCCGAGTAGCGCACGTCGTACACCTGGGTCGCGAACAGTGCGAGCGCGACCATGCCGACGACGACGAGCGACCCTCGGGGCGTCATCGGCGGCCACGTCCTCGATGACGCGAGGAGCAGGGCGAGTGCGAGGAGGACGCCACCGGTGCTCGTGAGCAGCACCCGGAGCACGTCGTCGAAGAATCCGACGTCGTCGGCGTGCCCGACCGAGTACCGATAGTAGCGGTCCCCGTCGCGGACGAACCGGTTTTCGCTGAGGACGTCGATGGCGCGGTCGTCCTCGCCCGTCCAGAGCGAGACCCAGTCGTCGTCCCGAGCCGCGTCGAACGACTCGCGAGCGGCGGGCGACAGCGCGTCGTACGCGACGGTCTCCTCGGCGGTGGCGGTCGTCGCGTCGACGCGCTCGACGCTCCCGACCGTGTACGGCGTCTGCCCGTGATGCGGAAAGAGGTACAGCGGGTGAGTGACGAGCACGACGCCGGACACGACGAGCACGACGAGGACGGTCTTGGTGGAGAGCGACGTCTTCGAGTCCGCTGACTGGGTCGGCGACGCCGGCGCGTCGGTCGGCATCCGTTCTCGCCGTCGACGGTCGCCGGTAAGTGCTTTCCCGTCGCCTCGCCGCACCGGACGTCCGCGACGCCGCCCCCGTGCTATCGCGCTCGGTCGGTGCCACTCCACGGGTCGTACCGAGAAGCAGCGCACGGACGACCGGTGCAGTCGGTCACTCCTCGACGACGTCGACGCCGTGGAACTCGAACCGCGCGCCGCCGGTCTCGCTCTCGTCGAGGGAGACGATCCAGCCGTGTGCGTCGGCTATCTCGCGGACGATGGCGAGGCCGAACCCGGTGCCCTCCTCGTTCGTGGTGAACCCGTGCTCGAAGACGTCGTCGCGCTCGCGTTCGGGGATACCGGTGCCGTCGTCCTCGACGGACAGAAGGTCGTTCTCGGCGTCGACCCCGACGCTGATGCGGGTGGCGTCGCCGTCGTCGATGGCGTTCCCAGGCTCTGCCTGGGAGCAGGGAGAGCCGTGCTCGACCGCGTTCCGGAACAGGTTCTCGAGGACGGTGCGGAGGCGTTCCGGGTCCGCGCGGACGTGCGGGGCGTCCCGGTCGACGTCGAGTTCGGCGTCGGGGGCGTCGACGACCCGCCACGCTTCGGTCGCGACCGCGGACACCGAGACGACCTCGGGGTCGTCGACGACCTCGCCGTCTCGCGCGAGCGTCAGGACGTCCTCGATGAGCGCCGCCATGCGGTCGAGGGACGTCGCGATCTCGTCGACGGTCGCGTCGTCCGCGTCCCCCGCGGCGAGCACCTCCAGGTGACCCTTCGCGACCCCGAGGGGGTTCCGGAGGTCGTGACTGACGACGCTCGCGAACTCCGAGAGCCGCTCGTTCTCGCGCTCCAGGCGGCGTTCGCGCTCGCGGCGCTCCAGCTCGTACCGCACCCACGTCGCGAGCAGTTCCACGAACGTCTTCTCGGCGTCCGTGAACTCCCGGGGGTGCTCGGTGTCCGCGAAACACAGCGTCCCGTAGAGCTCGCCGTCGACCTCGACGTTCGCGCCGACGTAGCACGCGAGCTCCCAGCGCTCGTAGGCCGGGTCGTCGGCCCACTCCTCGGCGGCGTCCTCGACCGCGAGCGGGTCGTCCGCGGCGATGGTGCGCCGACAGTACGTCGTCGACAGCGGCTCGGTCGCACCCGGCTGGAGGCCGGGATGAGCGCTGTCCGCGGCGACGACCTCGAACTCCTCGTCGATCGCCGAGAGGAACCCGACGTCGACCCCGAACCGCTCGCAGCCCAGTTCAAGGAGCGCCTCGACCTTCGCCTCGAACCCCATGTTGGGGTTCGAGGTGAGTTCGACCATCCGGTGTTGCGCGCGCTGGGTCGCGACCTGCTCGGTGACGTCGTCCTGGATGCCGACGTAGTGCGTGACCGCGCCGTCGTCGTACACGGGCGCGACCGTCACGCGGTTCCAGAACGACGTCCCGTCCGCGCGGTAGTTCCGGAGTTCCACGGTCTCGGAGACGTCCGCGGCGATGGCCTCGCGGAGGCACGCGACCGATTCGGGGTCGGTGTCCGCGCCCTGAAGGAACCGACAGTTCCGGCCGAGCGCCTCCCGGGCGGCGTAGCCGGTGACGCTCTCGAACCCGCGGTTCACGTACACGAGCGACTCGTCCGGGTCGTCGGCGTCCGCGACCGTGATGCCGACGCCCGCCTGATCCATCGCCTCCGCGCGGATGTCGCGGTCGTCGCGGACGCGCTCCGCGGCGACGCGTTCGGTGACGCGACTCCGGAGGAGCGCGTGGTCGCCGACGTCGCCGTTCGCGGGCACGTAGTCCACGTCGGGATGCGCGGCGAGGTCGCGGACGCGCTCCCCGGAGAGGTCGTCGCGCGGCGCGTAGTAGACGGCGGGGAGCGTCTCCGCGGCTTCGAGGGGGTCGACCGGGTCCGTGGGCGTGAGGACGACGCATTCCGCGGTCGTGTCCGCGGCGGCGGCCGCGAGCGTCTCGGAGTCGACGAGGTGTGCGTCGAGCGGTTGTTCGGTCTCGGGGACGTCGGCGTCGTAGAGCGCGTCCGCGAGTGCGTCCGACGCCAGGACGACCGCCGGTCGTCCGGCGTCGACGGCGTACTCGACGCTCACGGTATCACGCTCCGTCCGGGAACGGGACGGCCGCTCGACGATCGGGTGGGCGGCGTCGCGTGTCCGCGATGCTGCGCTGCCGGCGGGCGACGCTCGGATATCACGTCAGTGCGGACGTACCGACGGCAGTAATGCGCTTCGGCTATCGCGGTCGCGGCGAGCGCCGTCACTCGCTCGCTCCCGCGTGGGTGCGACGCGTCGTGTCGACGCCTTCGGCGTCCGCCCACGCGGCGAGCGCGTCGAGCAGTCCGGCTATCGTGGCGTACGTCGCCTCGAGTTCGTGGACGTTCCGCCCCGAGTCGAGCAGTTCGGTCCCCATGTGGTGGACGACGTTCCCGTAGTGCGCGACCTGGTTGCGGAGTTCGCGGACGTCGGTGAGTGCGTCCCCCAGCGCGTCGCCGTCGTCGTACCCGAGGACGTCGACGGCGACGTCGCTCGCGACGGCCGCCTGCTGGAGCTGCCAGAACGTCGTGTAGTCGACCTCGCGGAGTTGGAGGTCCGAATCGGCGTACGCCGCGTACTCCTCGCTGACGGCGTCGTACTCTGACGTCTCGCCGGGGCCTTCGCGCTGGAGGGTCGCGAGCGTCCCCTGCCAGTTCGCTTCGGCGTCGACGAGGTCCCGGAGGCGCATCTCGAGCTCGCCGATGCGCGTGTAGAGGAACGCGTGCGCCGCGGGCTTGTTCAGGTCCGAGCGCGTGACGATGCCCGCGACCGTGCCGTGCCAGCCGACGAAGTAGAACGGCTCGGCCTCGAGTTCGACGACGAGGTCCTCGAACCCGAGGTCGGGCGAGAGGAGGTTCGACAGGTCGATGCGGTCGGCGTGCTCGTAGACCTTGTCCTCGGGCGCGTCCTCGCGGACCGCGGCGAGGTCCTCGCGGGTCACGTACAGGTACGGCGGGTCGTCGCGTCGTAACGGCGCGGCGGTGTACCCGTTCTCGACGAGCCAATCGTGGACGTCCGCGACCGACGCACCCGCCCCGACGCCCTCCGGGTTCCGCGTCATGAGTTCGCGGACCGTCACCTGCTCCTGGTGGCCGAACATTACCTGTCGTCTCGACGCCGCGTCCCCATGATTGTTCCCTCCGCGCTCGATGCGCTCCGTGTGCGTGAGCGTGGCGTCGCGAGCGGTCGCGGGGCCGTCGTGCGTGGTCGACGCACGAGCCACGCAGAGCTATTCGGACACGGGTGCTAGTCGTTGTCATGGCTTCGGGTTCCCGACGGTCCGTGCTCGCCGCGACGGCGGGGTTCGTCGCTGCCGGGGTCGCCGGCTGCCTCGGCGCCGGCGGCGACGACGACCCAGCGGCAGACACGGACCCGACGACCCCGGACGGCAGTTCCGTCACCGGGACCGACGGGACGACCGGAGCGAGCGCGCTCCCGACCCGCGACACCGCCCTCCACGTCCCCGACTCCGCGAAGCGCCTCCGCGAGCACGTCGTCGGCGGCGGTCCCGGAAAGGACGGCATCCCGAGCGTCGACGACCCGCGGTTCGAGCCCGTCGGCGACGTCGGCGACCGCATCAACCCCGAGATGCCCGTGTTCGGCGTCGACGTCGACGGCGAGGCGAAGGCGTACCCGCAGTACGTCCTCGTCTGGCACGAGGTCGCGAACGACGTCGTCGGCGGCCGCCCGCTCGCCGTGACGTACTGTCCGCTGACGGGGACGGCTTTGGCCTTCGAGCGCGGTGCCGTCGAGTTCGGCGTGAGCGGACGGCTCGTGAACTCGAACCTCGTGCTGTACGACCGCGCGACGGACTCGCGCTGGCCGCAGGTCCTCGGAACGGCGATCGACGGCGAGTTCCAGGGGACGGGTCTCCGACAGGTGCCGACGACGTGGACGACGTGGGAGCGCTGGAAGGCCCAGCATCCGGACGGACTCGTCCTCACGGAGGACACCGGGCACGTCCGGGACTACGGCCGCGACCCCTACGGCGACTACAACCCGACGCGCGGGTACTACGCGTCCACGAGCTTCCTGTTCGCGCCGATGCGCGAGAGCGACCGGCTGCAGCCGAAGGCGGTCGTGCACGGCGTCCGGTCGAGCGACGGCGCGTTCGCGGTGTCCGAGCCCGTGCTCCGCCGCGAGCGCGTCGTCGCGGGGAGCGCCGGGTCGCTCGACGTCGTCGCCGCGTACGACCCCGCGACCGCGGCGGGGGTCGCGTACGCCAACCCCGGCGGGGCGAGCGTCGCGGCCGACGGCGACGGCTACCGCGTCGGCGGCGGCGACGCGGTCGCTGCCACCGAGCTCCCGCTCCCGCGCCTCCCGAGCTTCGACGCGATGTTCTTCGCGTGGTACGCGTTCTACCCCGACAGCGAGTTCGTCCTCGCGGACGCCGACGCGAACTCCCCCGGCGAGGTGAACGCGCGATGAGCGACGTCGACCCGACGGCCGGGGTGGTCTCGCGGTGAGCGAGCCGATGGTCGCGCGGTCGGTGCCGCGGCGCGCGCGCCGCGTCGCGGACCGCACCCGGCGCGCGCTCGGCCTCGTCGGGTCGCGTCGCGACGGCCGGCTCGCGTTCGCCGGCGGCACGGTCGCGTACCTCCTCGCGTACGCGCTCGCGACCGGCGGCCTCTCGCTGGGACGGGCCGTCGGGTTCGACGTCGTCGTCGCGACCGACCCGCTCTCGAAGCTCCTCGCGCGAACCGGCCCGGTGAGCTTCGAACCCGTCGCCCTCGTCGACCTCGGGCTCGCGCGCGTCCTGCTCGCGCCCGGCGACCTCGTCCTCGGCGCGACGCTCGCCGCGCTCGTCGGCGCGAACCTCGCACTCACGTACCTCGCGGTCGTCCAACCGGCCGCGTGCGGTGTCGACGCCGGCGCGGGCGCGCTCGCCGCCGTCCCCGCGCTCCTCTCCGGGACCGCGTGCTGCGGGCCCGTCGTCCTGCTCGCCGTCGGCGTCACCGCGAGCGGCGCGCTCGTCTCCCTGTTCGCGTGGCTCCTCCCCTTCGGCGTCGTCTCGCTCCTCGCGAGTCTCGCGTACGTCGCCGGGAAAGTGGCCGTCTGAGTCCAACGCACCCCGGCCTCGTCTACGCCTGGTAGGTCCCGGTGACGTACGCCTCGATGCGTTCGACGCGCTCGCGGTCGAACGTCCAGAACCCCCGCCAGTGGCCGTCGTCGTCCTCGACGCAGACGAGCGCGGCGTGGTCGGCGTCCGAACCGCTCGGCGGGACGAACACGACGAACCAGACCGCGTCCAAGTCCGGGTGAGCCGAGTGCGCCGTCAGCGTACCGTCCGGCGTCCAGTCACCGACGCCGTAGACGTGCGTTTCGACGTCCGTCGCCGCGAGCGTCTCGTACACCGTCTTCGTCCCCTTCTCGTCGTCGATGCGCGAGAGCTGCTGGAACCCCGAGTGCAGGCGTCCCGCGCCCTCGCGGTACGCGAGCGCCTCGATGAACCGCGATATCTCGATGAGGAGGAACTTCTCCTTGCGCGTCGACGGATACCCGGTCGCGTGGAACGGGACGTCGGTGAGTTCCGCGATGACCGCCGGCGTCTCCACGTCCTCGATGTCCCTCGACCCCGTGATGTAGACGTCCGAGTTCACGAACAGGACGGCGTCCCCGACGTCGTCGAGTTCGGACGCGGCGACGCGCTCGCCGTCCTTCGTGAGCACCACGAGGTTCTCCGAGTCGACGTCCGAGGCAGCGGTCTCCACCGTGACGGTCTGGCGCTCGAAGAGGTCCTCGAACATGCCCGTGACGTGCTCGTACCCGGGGCCGGTCACGTTCACGACCGTGAGGGAGATCCTCGGAGCGTCCAGTTCGTCGACGAAGTCCGCCAGTTGCATTCGGTACGTACGACGACTCGGATTCACAAGTACCTTGCCGCCGGGTCACCGCCCGGTTCCGGGAGGGATGGTGCCAAGGCGTCCACCACTGCCGGTCCGCTGGCGGGAACAGCGAGGCCGCGGTTCGCTGGCGCGAGCAGCGATGGAGGGGCTCGCGGTCGGCTGGTGCGCTCAGGAGAGCTCGTCGACGAACCCCCACTCCTCGGCGCGGCGTTCGGCCTCGGCGCGTGCGTCCTCGCGGAGTTGCTCGACGCGCGCCTCGTCCGCGAGGAACGATTCGAGCGGGTCGTCGACCGCTTCGTTCCCGGGGTGGTCGGTGGGGGCGCGCTCGCGCACGGCGGTGGCGAGGTCGCGGTCGCCGGTGAGGACGCGCGAGGGTTCGCCGGGGGCGACCGCGAGCGCGTCCGCGCCGTCGGCGTCGTGCACGGTCGCGAGCGCGTCCGGGTCGACCGCGCGACGCTCGGCCTTCACGGGACCGGGGCCGGCGAGGTCGGCGAGCGCGTCCGCGCCACCGCGGCCGGTCCCGGTATGCGACGCGAGGACGGGGACGCCGTCGTTGACCGTGAGGACGCCCGCACCGTCGTCGCCAAGGAGGAGGGTCGCGCTCGGTTCGAGCACGAGGTAGCCCGTGAGGCGTTCGTCGAGGGCGGCACGGAGCGCGCGCTCGTGGTCGTCGAGGACGCGCGAGGCGACGACCTCGCCCTGCGGGAGTTTCATGGTCGGTCGGGGACGACCGCGCTCGCGAACCGGTCGGCGACCGCGGCCTCGTCGCCGTCGGCGGGGTCCAGCGCGTCGGCGGCCGTCCGGAACGCGTCCGCGGGCCGCGAATCGGGCGCGTGCTCGACGAGCGGTTCGCCGGCGGTGCGCGCCTCGCGGACGACGTCGGCGGCGGGGACGCTCGCGAGGACGGGCGCGTCGAAGTACCGTTCGGTCTGGTCGCGGACGGCGTCCACGTCGCCGGGGTCGTGCACGCGATTGTAGAGGACGCCCGCGGTCTCGGTGCCGTACGCTTGCGCGTACTCGTGGACCTTCAGGCCGTCGCTGAGCGCGGGGATCGTCGGTTGGAGGACGACGACGACGCGGTCGGCGAGGACGATGGGGAGGACCGCGGACTTCGAGCCGAGCGCGGCCGGGGAGTCGAGCAGGAGGACGTCGGCGTCGGCGGCGAGTTCGGCGACGACGGCCGCGAGCCGGTCGGGGTCGGCGGCCTCGAAGTCGCCGAGGTCGGTCCCGCAGGGGACGACGCGGAGCCCGAAGCGGTCGTAGGTGGCGTCGGCGACGGTGACGTCGGCGTCGTCGAGCAGGAGGTCGTGGAGCGTGACGGGGGCGTCCTCGAGGTCGGCGTGGAAGAGGAGGTTCGCGAGGCCGGTGTCGGCGTCGACGACGGTGACGTCGTAGCCGTCGTCGGCGAGCGCCATGCCGAGTGCGAGCGTGGCGGTCGTCTTCCCGGTGCCGCCCTTCCCGCTCGCGACGGCGATGGCTTCGACCATGGGTGTGCTCGCTCGCGGAGTTGCTAAGCGGTTTCGGTACGCGAAAGAAAGTCGGCCCCGCTCTCGGGGTCGACGGGGGAACGACCGACAAAGGGGGGAGAAGCCGGTCGCTCCGTCTCGAACGGACCGTGTGACACGTCGAGAGTCCACCCCTCGACTGGGCGGAACGACTACCCATGGGGAGGTATAGTTTATGGCCAGGACCTGATTATTCAACCAATGGTTATGGGCGTGTCCGAGACCGGTCGGTGATTCGACACTCGCCGCGACGGGCGAGACGCGAGCGTCGACGGCGTCACCCGTCGGGGCGGAACACGGTCGCTCGCGCGTCCGTGGTGACGCCGTATCGGGCGTCAGCGACCGATGCGGGCGGGTCGGCGTCGTCGTAGCGTGCGTCGAGCGCCGCGGTGACGGCGTCCCGGACGCACGCGCGAGCGGCGCCGCCGACGCGCGTCGCACTCCCCGAGAACGCCGCGCGCTCGCCGTCCGGGTCGCACGCGGCGACGACCGCGTCGCTCGTCGTCCCCGGTACGCCGACGCGGTCGAGGAGCGTCGTCGCGCGCGCCTCGGCGGCTATCGCGACGAGGTTCGCGAGCGCCCCCGGTGCGAGGTCGCGGGTCGTCCCGACGACGACGTTCACCGTCCCCGGCACGAACTCGCCGTCGGGCAGTCCGTCGTCGCGGTCGGGCTCGTCCCGCTCGCGGTCGCCGTCCACGTCGCCCTCGGTCGCGTCGACCACGTCGGGTGCGCGGAGCGCGTCGCGGTCGGTCGGGAGCGCCGCCGGGTTCGAGACGCCGGCGGTCGCGTACGCCTCCACGGGACCGAGGCGCGCGCCGCGAGCGTGTCGGGTCGCGACGCCCGTCAGGAGCACCGGTGCGTCCCCGCGCGCCGCGGCGGCGGCGCGCGCTTCCGGGACGCCGCGCTCGCGGAGCCGGTCGTCGACGAACGCCGACACGTCGTCGCAGCGCCAGTCCGCGGGAACGGTACAGGAGTACGCCGCGTCCGCCCGCGTCCGCCCGCCACGCCACCCCGTCGACAGCCACTCGGTGCCGGCGCGTTCGAGTTCGAGGACGTCCTCGCTCCGGGTCGCCGCGAAGAACGCGTCAGTCGCGGGTTCGGTGGGCCCGTCGTCGGTCACGCGTCGAGCACCTCGTCGAGCACCCGCAGGAGCTCGTCGTTCTCGTCGGGCGTGCGGACGGCGACGCGGACGTGCGCGTCGAGGCCGCGGAACGTCGTCGCGTCGCGGACGGCGACCCCGCGGTCCCGACAGCCCGCGACGACCGCCGCCGCGTCGCGCTCGGAATCGGTGACGTCGAGGAGGACGAACGGGGCGACGGCGTCGCGCTCGGTCGTCTCGCCGTACGCGCGGACGCCGGCGGGGAGCGCGTCGCAGATGCGAGCGCGCTCGGTGGCGACGCGCTCGCGGGTCGCGGCGACGAAGTCGTGGTCGCGCAGGCAGTGCGCGCCGACCGCGGCGGCGGGCGCCCCGAGGTTCCACGTGCGGCGCGCGGTCGCGAGCCGGTCGCGGTCCCGGCCGGTGGCGACCGCGAACCCCGCGCGGACGCCGGGGAGCCCGAACAGTTTCGTGAGCGAGCGCACGGCGACGACGCCGGGTTCGCCCGCGAGCGACGGCTCGTCCGCGAACCCGAGGAACGCCTCGTCGACGACGAGCGTCGTCCCCGCGTCCCGACAGCGCGCGGCGAGCGCGCACAGCGCGTCGTGGTCGTAGGCGTCCCCGGTCGGGTTGTTCGGGTTGCACGCGACGACCATGCGAGCGTCGTCGAGTTCGTCGTCGTCGAGGGCGACGACCGCGTCGTGCGCGACGCGGTCCGGGCTGGCACCCTGGAGGGAGATCTCGCGGGCGTACTCGCCGAACGACGGCGCCGGCACGAGGACGCGGTCGCCGGGGTCGAGCGTCGTCGCGAACGTCAACCGGAGCGCGGCGAGTCCGCCCGGCGTCGGCACGACGTGCTCGCGGTCGACCGGGCGCTCGGTCGCACGAGAGACGTACGCGGCGGCGGCGTCCCGGAACGCCGGGTACGCGTCGTCGGGGTACCGGGTCGCGTCGGCGAGCGCGCGCTCGTAGGCCGCGCGGACGCCGTCGGGGCGCTCCGGGTTGACGTTCGCGGAGAACTCGAGGACGTCCCGGTCGCGCGTCCCGCCGTGGGGGACGCGCTCGGTCGCGTCGACGGCGTCAGGGAGCACGCGCAGTCACCTCCGGTCCGGGAGCGGTCACGCGTCCTCCGTGGTGGACTCGCCGCCGGTCGCCTCGTCGACGCCGGCGTCGACGAGTCGGTCGTAGAGCTCGCCGGCGCGTTCCCGGACCGCCGCGAGGTCACCGGTCGCGTTCGCGAGCGCGACCGCCCCACCCATCCCGACGCCCTCCTTCGCCTCGCCGCCGACGTACCCGCCGAAGCCGACGTGCCCGCGGTCGAACTGCGGGTCGGTCACGGTCGGCTCGCAGTCGAACCGTCGCGCGGTCTCGCGGAACGAGACCACCTCGCCGGCAGCCTCGCCCCCGACGTCGCGGTCGGTCCCCGCGACGTAGCTCGTCGTCGCGACGTCGAGCGGCCCGGTGGCGCCGTCGTGCCGGGCGAGCGCGGCGACCGCGAGCTGCTGGGTGCCGCCCGCGAGCGTCACCCGCTTCCCGGCGGCGAGCGCGCCCGTCGCGACGCCCGCGAGCGTCGCGAGCACCGGGTCGCCCATCCGCCGCACCGCTCGCCGCGGGTCTTTCTCGCAGTCGCCGACGTCGAGCCCGCTCGCCGCGAGGCCCTCGGCGACGACCTCGCGCTTCCGCTCGATGGGGTTCGTCGGGAGCGACGACGACACCGCGCCGTCCTCGCCGAGCGCTCGCAGCACGCCGAGCGCCGTCGTCGTCCCTCCGGGAATCGTCTCGGCGAGCACGAGGTGGTCGTCCGGGAGCGACCGCCCGAGCGCTCGCGCCGCCGTGAACGCACCGGGCGCGGTCGGCACCGGGTCCGCCTCCCGGACGTCCTCGCCGGGGCGCGCCCCGACCGAGACGGTCGGCGCGCCCGTCGGCTCCGCGAGCCCCGCGTCGACGACGGTCACGTCGAACCCGACGACCTCGTGCGCGGCGCGCGTCACCAGCGCGGGCGTCGGCGTCCCCGTCGGCGACACCGGCACCGACGGTGCGCGAACGACGTCGCCGTACACGAGGACCTCCGCGTCCGCCCCCGGCGTGTACGCCATCGCCTCCGCGTCCGCGCCAGCGGCACTCAACCCGTCGATGCGTGCCGTCTCGGTCGACCCGGCGGCGAGCACGACCCTCATCGGTCGCCCTCCGCGGTCCCGTCCCCGACCCACACGGGCCCGTCACGGGGCGCGAGCGCGGCGGCGAGGTCGGCGTCTTCGAGTCGGTTCACGTTCACGGCCAGTCGAGCGTCGTAGCTTGTGTGCATGGTATCTCCTCCGGTGCCGACGATATTCAGGCCCGTCGGTGCGAGGCCGTCGACGGCGGTGTCGACGCTCGCACCCAGGCGCTCCTTGAGCGCGACGGGCACGCAGACCGACAGCGAGCCCGCCGGGTCGCTCGCGCGGTCTCGAGCGGCGAGCGCGCGGTCGACGTGCTCGGGCGCGAGCAGCGGCAGGTCCGCGGCGACCGTCACCGCGGGTCGGCCGACCGCGTCGAGCGCGACGTCGAGGTCCGCGACGTACCCGTCGCCGGGCGTGTCCACGACCGCGACGTCGGCGTGCGCGGCGAGATGCTCGCGCGTCCGCCGCGTCGCGGGCGACACGGCGGCGTACGCGCAGTCGACGCCGTCGGCAGCGTCGAGCGCGTCGACGACGCGGTCGACCATCGCTCGCCCCGCGACCGCGAACAGCGGTTTCTCGACGTCGACGTCGAGTCGCGAGCCGACGCCGCCGCACATCACGAGAGCGTCCACGCTAGCACCCCCACGTGGAGTCCCGCGACGCGCGCGACCTCCGTCGCCGCGCCGAAGACGTCGCCGTTCGGACCGCCGAGCCGCCGCCGAGCCCACGTGCCGACGACGGCGGTCCCCGCGAGCGCGCCGGCGAACGCACCCGCTGCGGCCATCGGAACGGCGGCGGTCGAACCACTGACCAGGGCCGCCTCCGCGACTACCGGAACGGCGAGTACGACCAAGAGCGGCCACGCCACTGCGGGGACGGCGAGTGCGACCGCGACTGCGAGCGTCCCGACGCCCGCGTCCTCGGTGATGGCGCTCCCGAGCCCGTCGTGCGGTGCCGTCCCGAGCGCGGCGAGCGCGGCGAGCCCGGTCCGCGCGCCGACCTCGGCGGCGAGCGCGACCGCGAACGCGACGAGCGGGCTCGTTCCGACGAGCGCGACCGCCCCCAGGGCGAGCGCGACGACGACGAGCGCGACCGCGGCGAGCGCGCCGACGCCCGTCGTCGTGTCCGCGAGCACCTCGCGTCGCCGGCCGGCGTCCCCGTGGACGACCATCGCGTCACCGCAGTCCGCGACGCCGTCGAGGTTGTTGACGCCGACGAGCGCGTACACCGCGAGGACGTACGCCACGGCGACCGTCGCGGCCGGCAGTCCATCGGCGAGCGCGAGCGCCAGTGCGGGGACCGCGCCGGCGAGTGCGCCGACGACGTACCCCGGGACGACCGCGGCGGCCGGGTACGTCGTGAACGCCGTCCACGCCGCCTCGCTCCGGCCGACCGGGACGCGCGTCAGGAACCCGAGCGCGCCGGCGACCGCCCGACGTCCGGTGGCGACGACGCCCGTCACGGCAGCGCGAGCACCTCCGCCGGCGTCGGGACGGCGAGTGCGAGCGCGGCCGCGGTGGCGACGGCGAGCCAGCCGGCGCGGTCGACGACCGCGAGCGCGCGCTCCGCGACCGGCGTCGGCGGGAGCGGCGCATCGGGGTTGAGGACGTACACGCCGGACTTCTCCAGGCGGACGTCGACCGCCGCGGCGAGCACTCCCATCGGCCAGCCCGAGTTCGGCGACGGCACGCCCGCGAGCCACTCGCGGGCCGCGAGGACCGACCGCGGGCGACCGCCCGCGAACGCGAGCAAGCCCGCTGACGCACGTGCGGGAATCCACATCACGAGGTCGTCAAGGCGCGCGCTCGCGGTGCCGTGGCGCTTGCCGGGGTAGCCGAGCATCGAGTCGAGGGTGTTCACGGCCTTCACCCACGCCGCCGCCCCCGCTCCGGCGGCGATACCGAACGGCAGCGCGACCGCGAACGCACCCAGGGGGGCGACGAGGCCGTCGGCGAGGTTCTCGGCGGCGGACTCCACGGCCGCGGACCGCATCTGTGCCGGCGAGAGCCCGCCCGCGTCCCGGCCCGCGAGTCCGAGGAGGTCCTCGCGCGCCCTCGCGAGGTCGCGGTCGGTCGCCGCGACGACGTCGCGAGCGAGCGCGAGGAGCATCCGGCGGCTCGTCGTCGCGAACACCGCCAGAACGGCGGCGGCGACGGACAGCCACGGGTGAACGTACCCGACCGCGAGCACGACACCCGCGACCGCGGCCGCGGCGGCGAGCGGGAGGCCGACCGCGACCGCGGCGCCCACGACGGCCGGATTCGACCAGTCGCGGTCCGCGAGCGCGACGATGCGACCGAACCACGCGACCGGATGCAGCCGGTTCGGTGGTTCGCCGACCGCTGCATCCAGTCCGACCGCCGCGACCACGACGAGCGCGCCGAGCGCACTCACCGCGACCCCCTCCCCGCGTCCTCGCCCGCCCCCGCTCTCTCCCCCGGGTCGTCTCCAGCCTCCGATTCCTCGACGTCGACGGCCGTCGACGCCGCGAGCGACCCGACGACGTCCGCGAGCTCCGCGGTCGCGACCCGTCGGACGTCGACGAAGTGCCCGCCGAGGCGCTCAACGCCGGCGTCCGCGTCCGAGTCGCCGACGTGCACGAGCGCACGCGGCTCGCACTCGACCGCGTCCGCGGCGCGCTCGAAGATCCGCGCGTCGGGTTTCCGCCAGCCGCACGCGGCGCTCGCGACGACCGCGTCGAACGCGTCCCGCATGTCCGCGCGAACGAGCGTCGTCCGGACGAGCCCGGGGACCGCGCAGTTCGAGCACACCGCGACCGGCCCGTGCTCGCTGGCCGCCGCGACCGCGTCGCGCGCACCACGCCGGACCGTCACGTCCGGGTCGAACGCGGCGACGACCGCGCGCCGCGGCGCGTTCCCCGGCGCCGCCACGCCGCGGCTCGCGAGCGCCCGCGCGACGTGCGCCGGCAACGGAACCTCCGCACCCTCGGGCGCGTCCACGTGCACCTCGCGGTACGCCTCCCCCCAGTCCTCTGGAACGTCGACGTCGCGAGCGCGGAGCTCGCGCGCCACCGCCGCCGCCGGGTCGTCGGATCTGGTGACGTCCACGAGCGTCCCGAACAGGTCGAACGATACTGCCACTGTGTTTGACTCAGCGAAAACAGACTTGAAGATGACGAAAGTACGGACTCCACGAGCGTACGGCGGCCTCCAGGCCGCCGTTTCTCTGCGGCCTGCACCAGCATACGGCGGCCTCCAGGCCGTCGTTTCCCGCGTCTGACTCCACGAGCGTACGGCGGCCTGCACCAGCATACGGCGGCCTCCAGGCCGTCGTTTCCCGCGTCTGACTCCACGAGCGTACGGCGCCTCCATGGTTCCGGTTCTCTTCGGTTGGTGGGCGTGGGTCGTGCTTCGTGGTGCGTTCCGGGGCCGTGGTATCGAACCGAGGATGAGCGGGCGGTCGTGTTCCGCGCACGAAGTGATTTCCCGTTTGGCTCCCCTTGGCGAAGGTATGTCGACGACGGTTGCGACTCCCGACCAGGAGGAGCGGTGTGCGTACTGCGAGTCGCGAATCTTCGACCACGACCCGGTCTGCGTTCGCGATTGCGAGGACGATTGCGGGTCGCCCGTGTACTTCTGTAACTACGCGTGTCTCTCGGTGTACATCGACGAGAACGACCTCACGACGGGGGATGCGTGCGAGTGGGACCCGGCGGACGACGACTGCTGCTAGTTCGCGGTCCCGGGTGAACTGCGGGCGGACTCGCCGTCTCCGATTCCGGCCCTGCCAGTCGGGCATCGTCCCGTGGGGTGTTCGATGCCGTCCGTTGCCTGGCGGGCATCGAGCGAGGACGCTCGGGGCGTGGCGTGGAGCGAAACCCGTTTCCGGGCGCGAGAGCAACGGGAGAGCGAATGGAGTGTTCGAAGTGCGAGCGGGATGCGGTGATGCACGCGGCGTACTCCGGCGCGCACCTGTGCGATGCGCACTTCGCGGAGTCCGTGGAGCGACGCGTTCGGCGGCGTGTTCGCGAGGACAACCTCGTGCCGCGGGACGCGACGCCGGAGGACCCGGAGACGTGGGTAGTCGGGCTCTCGGGTGGGAAGGACTCGGTCGCGCTCACGCAGATCCTCCACGAGACGTTCGAGGCGGACCCGCGTATCGAGCTGGTTGCGCTCACAATCCACGAGGGCATCGAGGGGTATCGCGACGAGAGCGTGGACGCGTGCCTGGAACTCACCGACGACCTGGACGTCCGGCACGAGGTCGTGTCGTACAGCGAGGAGTTCGGCGTGGAGATGGACGACGTCGTCGAGGACGACCCCGAGGGCATGGCGCCGTGCGCGTACTGCGGGGTGTTCCGTCGAGACCTCTTGGAGTCGTACGCCGACGAGTTCGGCGCGGACAAGCTCCTGACGGGGCACAATCTCGACGACGAAGCCCAGACCGCGCTCATGAACTTCCTCGAGGGTGACGTCGCGCAGATCGCGAAGCACTTCGACGCGAGCCTCGGGCCGTTCGACGACGACGACGCGCCGAGTCGCGAGGACCAAGAGCACTTCGTGCCGCGCGCGAAACCGCTCCGTGACGTCCCCGAGAAGGAGGTCGCGCTCTACTGTCACCTCCGGGACCTGCCCGCGCACATCACGGAGTGCCCGCACGCCAGCGAAGCGTACCGCGGCGAGATACAGCAGGTACTGCACGGGCTCGAGGAGAACCATCCCGGGACCAGGCACAGCATCCTCGCGGGCTACGAGGAACTCGCGGGGATCGTCGCGAGCGAGTACCACTCCGACGCCGAGGACTCGCGGGACGAGGCGGACCTCGGCGAGTGCGAGCGCTGCGGGAGCACCACGACGCGGGACGTCTGCCGGAAGTGCCAGTTACTGGACGCGCTCGACGCCTGAGCGCCGTCGGTCGGAGGTCAGACGACGAAGTACGCCGCCAGTCCCGCGAGTGCGACGCCGACGCCCGTGAACACGCCGACGTCCGCGTACGTGGGGTCGACCGCATCGCGCGAATCGAGGACGACGGCGACACCCGTGACCGCGACGCCCGACATGAACCCCGCCGGCCCCAGCCACGCGTGCGGACCGCCACCGCCGCCGTGCGCGGCCACTCGACCCGACGACGCCGCCAGTGCCAGCACCGCGACCACGAGCAGGCGCACCGACCGCACTCGACGCGTCGAACCGTGTCGACGCATCGACCGCACTCGACGTATCACGGCACCACCTCGACGCATCACGACACCTCCGCTGCGGTCGACGCCGTCCGCCCGTCGACGACGACGCTCGCGAACAGCACGCCGGCGAGCGCCGCGAGCACCACCGCACCGACGACGACGTGGATCGACCAGTTGAACATGCCCTCGTAGACGTGCGAATGATCGATACCGACCGTGAGGTCGACCACCGTGAAGTACGTCGTCGTGAACGCCGCCGGGAGCCCCGCCGCGAACGCAGTGAACGACCGCGAACGCAGCGCACGAACGACGCCGACGCGACGCGCGTGCACCGCGAACACGTCCGCGAGGACGCCCGCGACCACCGCCGGAACAACCAGCCACACGAACCCCTCCGCCTGCGCGACGGCGAACGCCGACAGCCCGAACGCCACCGTGAACGCGCCCGGGACGAGTTCGAACCGGCGGAGCGTCGCCACGGTCGCGCCGACGTACACGAGCGGCCACGCGACCAGCATCGTCACCACCGACCGCATCGAGTGGTACTCGTAGTGCGGGTACGGCCGGACGAGCGGGTTCACGAACCCGCCGAACATCGAGAGGATGGCGAGCACGAGCGTCATCGACACCACGACCGGGACCGCCGCCAACGCGGTATCCGCGTCGTCGCCTCGTCGTGCCGCCGCCCGCAGCGGCGACGCCAGGAACAGCACCGACCCGACCGCGAGCGTCAGGTGACTCGGACTCACGAGCGCCTCGAAGCTCTCCTCGAACCCGAACGCCGAATGCCAGACGAAGTCGCCGACGCCCCCGAACCCGAACACGAGCACGCCGACAATCCCCCAGCGGTACCCCGGCGGCACCGCCGTCACCCAGTCCATGCCGCGTCGTCGACGGAGTATCGTCCCCGCGAACAACGTCACCGCGACCACGAGGAACGCCGAGTAGAAGAACACGTGCTCCGCGGTGAGAAAACCCTCCTCCGCGAACGAGATGCCGTTCGCGTGCGACCGGAAGTCCGCAGCGATCCCCGCAACCGTCAACAGCGAGAACACCGCGACCACCGCGTCGAACGTCCGACTCGACACCGGCAACCCGACCTCGTCCGTCGCGTCACTCGAGACCGTCGTCGAACCCATACCGACCAATCCATCCGCGGACACGTATAAATTACAGACTCTTTGCAGACCCAGCAAAAACCGACCCCCGACCGTCTCCAGCCGTCGCTCTCCCACGAGAACGCAAGGACGAAGAGTCCGAACGACCGCCGACGGCACCGACCGACCGAACGGTCGGTCGACGCAACCCCGGAGTCAGCGGATGACGTCCAGACCGTTGTTCCGCTCGACCTCGCTCCGCCCACCGTCGCTCTGCGCGCCGGACTGTCCGCCGAACGACCCGTCACCGCTCACGTTCTGGCTCGCATCGAACTCCGCCTCCTGCCCGCCACCGACACCGTCGACGCCGTCGATGGCCTGCCGAGACTTGTTCGCTTGCTTCTGCGTGCTCGGACCGAGCACCTGCGCGGACTGCACGCCAGTCATGATCGCCATGACGCGGACCTTGCCCTTGTAGTTCTCCTGGATGCGCGCGCCCCAGATGACGTTCGCGCTCGCCTCCAAGCGCTCCGTGATGTTGTCCGCGATACCCTCCGCCTCTTTCAGCGTCAGGTCCGGCCCACCCGTGATGTGGACGAGCCCACCGCTCGCACCGCGGTAATCCACGTCCAACAGCGGATGGTTCATCGCGTCGTTCACCACCTCGCGCGTCTTGTTCTTGTCCTGGGTCTCACCGACGAGCATCACGGCCACACCGCCCTGATTCATGATGCTCGTCATGTCCGCGTAGTCCAGGTTGATGAGCGACGGCTGCGTGATCGTCTCCGAAATCCCCTTCACGGTCTCCGCGATGATCTGGTCCATCACGGAGAACGCCTTCCCGATCGGGAGGTTCGGGACGTAATCCAGCAGTCGATTGTTGTCGAGGACGATGATGGAGTCCGCTTCCTCGCGGAGCTTCTCCAGGCCTTCCTCGGCCTTCACCGTCCGCGCTCGCTCCACGTTGAACGGCGTCGACACCATGCCGACGACGATCGCACCCTGCTCCTTCGCGATCTTCGAGACCACGGGTGCCGCACCAGTGCCGGTGCCGCCACCCATGCCAGCGGTCACGAACACGAGGTCGGCCTCACCGAGGACCTCCTTGATCGTGCCCTGCGCCATCTCCGTGGCGCGCTCGCCCATCGACGGGTCGCCACCGGCACCCAGTCCGTTCGTGAGGGACTTCCCCACGAGGATCTTGGTGTCGGCCTCGATCATCTTCAGGTGCTGTTTGTCCGTGTTGATCGCTATCGTCTCCGCGCCTTCGACACCGATGTTGTACAGGCGGTTGACGGTGTTGTTGCCGGCGCCGCCAGCGCCGACGATGACGATGCGTGGATCGCCGAAGTCGCCTCCGTCGATCTTCTGTTGTTTCTTCTTCTCCTCTTCCTCGTTTTCGAGGGCGTCTTGGACTATGTCCTGCATCGTCACACCTTTGCCCAGCTTCGGCTGCCTTTCTCGGCGCGGTCGCCTTGTTCGTTTAACATTTCACGGACGGCGGAGCGAATCGCTTCCGACCGGTTCGGAAACTCGCCGGTCTCCACCATCTGTTCGACCTCCTCGATCTGCTGTTTCGGAATGCGCAGTGTCACACGCTCCATGGTTCGTAGTTTCCCCTTTGGGTAAGACGGCACGCGTGAGAGTCACACGCAATTTGTCTTACACGGCCAAACCCACGTAGGGCGGTCCGTTTGTCACCACCGGACGAGGCCTGTAAGACGACCGTCTTACGCGACTGTATGCACTGTGTCATACGTAATAAAACTATCGCCGACATATCTCGGACAGCTCGTAGAGCAGCCACACAGCCGCCCTACACAGCGTTTACGCCGTTTACCCCGAATCGAGGACGTCGGCCGCCGGCGTCCGACGTCCGCACCCCGGACAGAACGCCCAATCCGACCGCACCTCGTCGCCGCACTCGCAGAACGCCCGACGCGACGCCTTCTCACCGCAGTTCGGACAGTACACGTGCTCCCCATCCAACGCCTCCCCACACTGCGAACACGACCCCTCGTCACCCGATGGCGACTCCACGGACGCGTCCTCGTTCCCAGCGGAGTCCGCCGTCCCGTCAGACACCGCTTCTTCTGACACCGCTCCTTCGTCAGACACCGCCCCCTCGACCGCAACGGTCACGTTCACGTCCTGCGGCTGCGAACGAACACCGAACCCTCGATCGGCGAGTACCGCATCGACACGCCCGCGAACCACCTCGTCCACCCGCTCACGAACGAGCGCGTCCAACGTCTCCGAATCCGCAGCCTCGACGGACCCACCATCAGCATCCTCGATGACCTCACCGTCCGCGAGCCGCCCGTCCCCCACCGTCCCGTCGTCGAGGTACGCGCGTAACGCCTCACGAACGACCTGGCTCTTCGAGGCGTCCATCGCCTCCAGCTCCGCGACCAGGTCGTCGTCCGCACGAACGGTAATCTTACTCATCTAACACCAGGCACAACACAATCATCGTATTTCAACCTTCCTCACCGTCAGACGCCCGTCACACCCGCCTCCACCGCCCCACGACGACCACCAGCCCCCAGCGGTAATCGCCCCCCGGAGGCACCACGAAAGAAAACCCTTATATCTACCCACGGACCAAGCAGTGAATGCGTTCGCCCGCCCTTAGCTCAGACTGGTAGAGCAGTCGACTGTAGATCGACTTGCCCCCCGTTCAAATCGGGGAGGGCGGACCTTCTCTCCCGTCGAAGTATGGCCGACAGCCATCCAGCCGCCGTCTTGCGATTTCGAGCGTTTCGCGACGGCCGAAAATCGTGAGTGGAACACGATTCAAGTCGGGGGTCCGTGCCATCCGGCGAATCCCATAGCTGAAACGGGGGTGAGAGCATGACTCCCTGCTGTCCGCACTGTGGCGGGAGGATGCTCGCGACGACGACCCGCGGCGGCATCCCGCGCCGCGAGTGCGAGAACGGGCCGCACCCGATAGATGAGAGCGATGCCTGAAGTGCTCGACTTCGAGCGCGACAAGGGTGGTGACTCCTGAGAGCGCGCGCGACCGCGAGACGTACATCGTCGAGCGGACTGAGGCGGCCTCGACGAAGCCATTAGTCCCTTCGTTGCCAGATCGTTACAGTGCTTCACTCCGGATGGTCGTCGAGTGACGAGGGGTGTGCCGCGTCGCTGCGGGTCACCCCTCGGCGACGCCGAGTTGTGCAAGCAGCGCCTGCATATTCACGACGTCGTGTTGTTCCTGCAACTTCCCGTCCGCGACGCGCGTCTTTGTCGCGCCGACCAGCTCGAACTGCTCACCGGTCGGCGGAACGTCCATGAATTCGCCCTCGTGGGTCCCGGTGAAACCCACCGTCGCCATCGCCTCGTTGCCCTCTACGAAGACGTCGCCGGGTTCGGCATGAAAGTCGGGGAATCCGCCGGTCATCCGCTCTATGACCTCTTTGGTAGCTTCCCGACCTTGAACCTCGCCGTCCGGGGCGGCGGGGGTCCTCCAAACGAAGTCGTCGGTGATGACCTCCGGGAGCCGGTCGTAGTCCTGTTCGTTTACGATCTCCGCGAATGCTTGAATGAGCTGTTCCGTGTCCACTTCGGTGGCTGACATGGGTGAACCCTCCTTTGTCGTGACACGCTCCGTGATGCAGGACGTTCCGAACTCGCTCTCTCATCTCTCGGCCACTCTACAACGGAACGTCAGATGGAACATCAACGTGTGAGGTGTTAACTCTTGACACAGCATTCAGAGCATAGATAGATTCTCTGGACTCAGCACGACACACCTATGGTACCGAGACGATTTCAGCAGGGCCGAGATAGCGAATCGTAGCGTTTCAGTTCTTCTTGCGGGCACTCGCCACGCTTCCGTCCGTGGTGTTGTCGGCTGGATGTTGTTCGCGGCGACGCTCGCGGTGACGGACGGCGCGGCGCTCTCAAAGCGCCTGCTCGCCGCGCTCGGGAAGCGCATCGGCGCGAAGCCCGCGACCGTCACCGCCTACGACGACGCGACCGACGACCATTTCGAGTAACGTTAGGTACTCATCGAATTCCCGCTAAGAGTCTAAGTTCAACTTCCCGGAGACGACTTGCGGGTAACACTTTCCTCAGCAAGGCTCAGACCAAATTTAAACCCACCCCCAATCATGACGTTCGAGAATCCTGCAATCGCCAAGGCAAAGTCGACGCTCCCCGCTGTGGATGCCTGAAGGAGGGCAAATTGAAGATCAAAAAGTTCGGCGCTGATAGATAGCAGAATCATCATCATTCCAGCTAATGCAGCGACACCACCGATGCGCAGCACGTTCCCTGAGATAACTCGCCCTTCTTCACAAACCCGAGCAAACCAGTAGCGTTCTGCTGAGACGGGACGTTCGCGCTCATCATCTGCCAAATACCAAGCGAGATTCCCTCTTTCAGGATGACCGATTCGCTTCTGATGTATTCGACCTTCCTCCTCAAGATCTTCTAATCGATTACGGACTGCATCCTCCTTCAAGTCGACTCGCTCGTCATTACTAACTTCAGTCGTACCAACGAAACCAGCCTTACTCTCCCGAATGACATTGAGTATCCTCTCATCAGTAATTCTACCCTCCTTCTTTTCGTTCAGATACTCTCTGACCCCCATGTTATTTCTCTAAAATCGTTGCCACCATCCCGACTGCCAGTACAGCCCCAAGCAGGATCATGAACAGGCCGAATGTACTGAGATTGTAGAGCACTGAGCTGGATTCAACCGCCGAGCCCATCAATATGAGTATGAACCCGCTCACGACGAACGCGATGATACCTTCCACTCCTTCGACGATATTACTCATTGATGCCGCCGTTCGATGCGCCAATCATCTTAGTTTGCTTGTACATTGCATCTGTTGGCAGGAGTTGGAGGGTAATATAAGGGTTTGACCGTTCATAATATCGGGCCTCAAACGCTGTACTGTATGCTCTGACGTTTCAGGCCGATTTGAAACTAGTACAGAATCGGCCTAGGTCGATTGCCAAATCTACCTAGCCCGATTCGGGAGACAGCGGAGGGAAACTGGTTTACGACACGCTGGGGTCCCGATCCACGCAAGACCAGCTATCTGTGGGTTCAGATGTCCGGGAATGACCGTAGAGTCGGACATATCGGAGAGTGAGAAGTGGTAGATACAGAACGAGGACCCATCGTTCCGAAGTTTGAGTAGACTCAATCTCCCGCTTGGTTGTCGAGGTAGTTGTTTATCATCATCGGTGAAATAATTCCGACGAACATGATAAGTGCCATTCTCACCTCGTCCGGAAGTTCAGTGAGATAGAACGTAGCTGCGTGGAGAGCCAGTGCCAGAGTCACGAAAACTCCGATTATTTTGTTCTCTCGTGAGACCATACTCCGTCTTGAATTTGATTCTACAAGTAATGTGGGTGGTTCTCTATCTTGTAAGACAGCGAGCGTGATATACTCGCAACTGTACTTATCAGGTGTTTCATCAAGATGTCCGGGAAACCACCGAGAGTCGGACATATACAATCGGGAGAAGTCTCAGGTGAGGTAGGATGGCACAGTGGCGACGCTTCTGCGATTTCGCCGCCTACTCCCATGAGGGACTTGAGAAGTTCGGCTCTGTTGAATCCTCGATACCTGTCAAATACCCAGTGATTCACGTAGGTTTTCTAGGTCACTGGAATATTAGTTGTGTATCGAACTAGTCCCTCAGATTATAATAATCAGGCGTCCTATTGTGTCGTATGGACTGGGCCTTTAGAATTCGAAAAGACGTCCCGTCTTGGGTAATGAAACTCGTACTGGTTGGTGCTATCTTGCTTATCGCCGGATTGCAGTACTTCAATATTATATAGATGGACGTGGATTTCTACGTTCGGCAATGCTGGGTAGCAGGTGTGCCTAACAGGTGTTTCGTCAACACGGCGTCCGAGACTCCACCGAAAGTTGGACAGAATCGGCCCTGTCTGACCCGGTTTGGGGAGTGTCAACACCGGGATGTTCGAGGATTTCTGACCGCGATGTAGACGTAGCGGACATGGATTTCGGGGAGTCGCCTGATCAGGACGGAATGAAGGTCGGGTTGTCGAAGCGCGAGGTCGAAGCGTGGCTCGGTCAGTTCGATAGTTGACCTCTCTTCGAGTCGATTCGCAGTCGAATCCTCGTATCGAGCCGTGGCTTCGCGTTCGCGGTAGGCGAGGGAGAGCTGGGCTTGGGGCGACCTGGGTCGGCTACGCGGTCGCGTTCGTGGTGGTTGTGTTCGTCGTGACGCTGGATGGGACGGGGAGGTTGACGGCGAGTGCTGGCGGGCCGTACATGTTGGCTTCGAGGTACATCCAGTCGTCGAAGGGGGCGTCGGTACTGTAGCCGAGGGTCTCCCAGGGAGCGTTGTAGTTCATCACGCTCTCGTAGCGCTCGTGCGGGACGTCGTACGAGTCGATGCCTTCGTAGCGGTCGTTCGAGAGCCCGACCGCGTGCCCGAGTTCGTGCATGAGGACGTGCGCCTGGCCGCGGGTCGTGTAGGGCTCGCCGTCCCGGCCGCTGGTCTGGGCGACGAGGTGGCCGGTGGTTGCGAAGCCGGCGACGGAGTCTCCGGCGACGCGGGCGTCCCTGACGACGATCGCGTGGTGGTAGCCGCGGGTCTCGTTGTCGAAGTACGAGAGCCTGAGGCGGAGGCTGTCGAGTTCGCTCGTCGTCCGTTCGCGCGGGACGGCGTCGTCGACGGCGACGTGGAGCGAGATGCCCGTGGAGCCGTCGGGGTTCGCGATGGGTGCGTTCGCGTACTCGTCGACGACGAGCGATATCGCGGTCGCGTTCGGGCGATGGCCGCGCATGTAGTCGAGTTCGAGGAAGACGTCGCGAGCGAGCGGGTCTGCTCGGGCGAGCGGCCCGCTGTCGGCGGCTTCGACGCCGTCGTCGAGGCCGTCACCGTCGGTGTCCGACGACGTCGGGTCGGTGTCGTACACGTCGACCTCGGCGGCGTCCGGGAGTCGGTCGTCGTCGGTATCGTCCGTCGTCGGGTCGGTGCCGAGGACGCGTGCTTCGCGACCGTCGGCGACGCCGTCGCCGTCGGTATCGGGCGTCGTCGGCGAGGACTCGTACCCGGTGACTTCGGCGCCGTCCGCGAGGCCGTCGTCGTCCGTATCGGCTCGGAGCGAGTCGGTGCCGTGCGCCTCGACCTCCTCGCCGTCGGTGAGGCCATCGCCGTCGGTGTCGGCGACCGTCGGGTCGGTCGCGAGTGCGTTCACCTCGCGGGCGTCGTCCAGTCCGTCGCCGTCGGTGTCCGCTGCGAGCGGGTCGGTGCCGACGCCGGTCTCGCGGCCGTCGACGAGGCTGTCTCCGTCCGTGTCCGCACTGGTGGCGTTCGTTCCCACGTCGCGTTCAACGCCGTCGTCCAGTCCGTCCTCGTCGGTATCCGGTCGGAGCGGGTCGGTGCCGGCGCGGTACTCGTCGAGCGAGGTGACGTCGTCGCCGTCGAGGTCGCCGAACGCCGCTGCTGTGCCGAACGCGAGCGCGGCGAGGGCGAGGGCCGCGAGGAGGACCGCGAGTGAACGACGGGAACGCACGTGCCTGTCGTTCGTGTGGCACGGGATTAGTCCTTTCGCGCCACCACGGCAACGTGCACGGCCGCCTCGCGGACGGCCACCGCTGCGCGCTCTCGCTCCGGAGCGGGCTCGCGGTCGTGGCCGCGACGACGCCGCGAGGAACCCGTCGCGGCGCGCGCGCCGTTCCACAGCGTTCAGGTGACGGTCGGTCCTGCGTGCAGCCATGAGCGAGTCCTGGCGCACGCGGTTGGCGCGACTGAAGTTCAACCTGTTCCCGGTCTACCGCGGAACGGGGGGTCGCGTCCGGTACATCCGCGAGGACTGGCAAGAGATCCGCGTCGAGATACCGTACTCGTGGCGGACGAAGAACTACATGGGGACGACGTTCGGGGGGAGCATCTACGGTGCGTGCGACCCGATGCACGCGATGCTCCTCATCAAGAACCTCGACGAGAGCGAGTACGCGGTCTGGGACACCGAGGCGTCCATCGACTTCAAGGAGCCGGGGCGGACGGACCTGTACGCGAGCTTCGAGCTCTCCGACGAGGAGATCGCGTCGGTGCAGCGCGCGGTGGACGCGGACGGACCGGTGAATCGCACGTACGAGGTGGACGTCGTGGACGCCGACGGCGAGGTGCACGCGACCGTCGAGAACGTCGTGCACGTCTCGAAGCGCTGACGGCGACCGTCCACGCACCGGTGGGGCGAGTGCGACCCGGGAAGCGGGCTGGTTTTGACGCTGGCCGCGTTACGAATCGGTATGAGTCTTTCACGGGACGACGCCTTGAATCGCGTCGCCGACGTCGTCGATGCGGTCGAGTCGGAGACGATGCCGGTGCCGGTCCGCGAGGTGTGGGTGTACGGCGACGTGGCGCTCGGGCTCGACCCGGTCGACCGCCTGGACGTGTACGTCACGAAGGACATCCTGATGCGTGGCGATAGCGACCGCGCGGGCGAGTTCGAGCGCGAGCTCGGCGTGCAGGGCGTCGGGCAGACCGTGCGAGCCGAGTGGGCGGACGAACACCCCGACCTCGTGCGTGCGAACGCGAACGGGCACGCCGCGCCCGAGCAGTGTCTCGCCGCGCACCTCCTCGAGGACGACGAACCCGTCCACCTCGAGGTGTGTAACGCGAGCTTCGAGGACAACGTCACGCAGCGACTCCAGGGCGCGAAGACGCGCGGCGACTGGACGCAGCTCCTGGACCCGCGCGGCGTCTGTCTGTACGCCGAAGGGCAACGCAGCGAGGAGGCGATGCGGAAGCTCCGCGAGAGCGAGCTCGCGCTCCCGACGCTCTCGCAGTCGCTGGAGATGCTCGGGCTCGACGAGCCGGAGGCACAGGCGGCCGCGAGCGACCTGCACGCGTGGCGCGAGGAACAGGAGGGCGCGACGGTCCGCGGCGACGTGGTCTGACTCGACTCGCCTTCTCGCAGCGATTACGTCTCCTCGTCGACGCTCGTCGCGTCCGTTCCGGGCGTGGTCTCGTGACGCGTTCGATGGAACCGCACGGCGAGACCGGCGACGAACGCCAGGACGCTCGCGGCGACGATCACGGACAGGCTCGGATGTCCGAACCCGAGGTGCAGTAGCGTATCCATGCCCGGACGCTACTCGCGCTCGCACGAAACAGTTCCGTATCTGGCGGGCGACGGCATCGACGCGTCGACGCGTGTGACGGCGTGCTCGGATGACGAACCACCGCAACCGCGAGGGGACGCGTTCGGCCCCGCAGCGACGCGCTCGCGGTCGGGAGCGTGGACGTCTGCTCGTCGGCGTCGAACCCGTCCACTCACGGCTCGCTTCGCTCGCCGTTCGTGATCTCCGCGGCGCGAGCGCCGCGTTATTCCTCGAACCGGAAGGTGCCGTTCCGTTGCACGACCTCGCCGTCGACCTCGATGAACGAGTCCTCGCTCATGTCCACGATCATGTCCATGTGCGTCGCGGACTCGTTCAGGGGTTCGCCGTCGGGGACGGTGTGCTCGATGGCCTTCCCGGTCGCGAGGTGGATGGTGTCGCCCATCTTCTCGTCGAACAGCATGTTGTACGTGAACCGGTCGATGTCGCGGTTCATCCCGATGCCGAGCTCCCCGAGGCGGCGTGCGCCCTCGTCGGTGTCGAGGACGGCACCGAGGACGTCCTCGTTCTTCGCCGCCGAGTACTCGACGACCTCGCCGTCCTCGAAGACGAGCCGGGCGTCCTCGATCTCGCGGCCCTGCGCCATCAGGGGCATGTCGAACAGCACCTCGCCCTCGACGCTGTCCGGACGCGGCGCGGTGTACACCTCCCCGCCGGGGAGGTTCAGTTCGCCGTAGTCGTTCGCGGTCACCATCCCGTCGACGCTCATCCGAATGTCAGTGGTGTCTCCGGAGACGATGCGGACCTCGTCCGCGGGGTCGAGTATCTCCACCATCTGCGCCTGGTGCTCGCGCTGGGCGTCCCAGTCCTTGTTCACGGCTTCGTACACGAACTCGGCGTACGCGGCCGTGCTCATCTCGGCGTCCTGCGCGTTCCCGGGTGCCGGGTACTGCGTGCCGACCCACCGCGTCTCCATGCGTGCCTCCGAGATGGGCTTGTGGGCCTTCGACGCGGCCTGGACCTTCGCCGGGTCGACGTCGCTCGTCTCCTTCGTGTTCTCGTCGCCGCGGACGATGACGACCACGTCCGTCTCCTCCATCTCCGCGAGGCGGTGCTCGGCGAGCGAGAACGAGTCCTCGTCCGCGGCGCGCATGTACGCTCGCGACGCGCGCCGGCTCCGCAGGTGGTACGCGGGGTTCGCGCCCTTCTCCCCGAGTTTCTCGGCGAGCGCGACGACGAGGTCCTCCGCGACAGTCGGCGCGACGATGCGGACGTTGTCGTCCGCTTCGACGTCCGTCGAGTGTTCGACTATCACTTCGGCGTGCTGCTCGATACGTGGGTCCATGCGGAATCCGTCTCACGTCCCGGAGTTAAGGGTTTCCAGAAGCGCGTTTCTGTCTGAATGGTTTCACTCTCGGGCGGTGTCGACGACCTCGCCGCGGTCGTCGAGCGTCACGACGAGACGGTCGCCGTCCAGTTCGAACGACGTCTCGTAGCGCGACGGGTCCTCGCTCACCGCGGTGGTGTCGTCGTCGACGATACCGGGGAGCGTCCACGGCAGTCGGTCGCCGACGGTGACGCCGTGCTCGTGACAGAACGCGACGAACGCGGCGTCCCGGAGCGCGGCGACGGCGGCGACCGACCCGGTGACGTACCCGCAGCGCGTGCACTCGGTGTGGTACGCGAACGACGGTATCGCGTCGTCGTCCGCCTCGACTGGCCGGATCTCGCTCTGGACGTGCCCGTAGCACTCCGAGCAGATGCCCGCGGTCACGAGGTCCAGTTGCGCGTACGTCTTCCGGACCGCGAAGTCGACGATCTCGGCGGTCGACCGGTCGCTCGCGGCGGCCGGCGGGAGTGCCGTCACGAGGAGCGGGTGGTCGGCCTCGCACTCGACGCGGAGTTGCCCGTCGCCGAAGTGCGCGACGGCGGCCGCTCCGCAGAGCGGGCACGCCTCGTCGAGCGGCGTCGGGTCGAGGTCGAGCGCGTCGTCGTACGTCCCGGCGAGGATGCCGCCGACGACCTCGTTCCCGGCTTCCGTCAGCGAGTACTCGCCGTCCTCGACGGTCGTGAACCGCCCGCGGAGCTTCCCGAGATGGTAGTTGAACCGACCGGAGTCCTCGACGCCGACGCGCTCGCGGAGTCCGCTGAACGAGAGCCCGGGGTCGTCGGGGGTCTCGCGGCGCGCGTCGACGAGCGCCTCGAGGATGGCGACGCGCGTGTCGTCGCCGAGCGCGGCGAACGCGTCGGAGACCCTGTCGGTGTCCTCGGCCATGCTCGGTCGGTTGCGGTACGTAACCAAAAACGTCCGGTCCGGCGACGAATCGAAGACGGCCGGTCCGGCGACGACCCCCGGAGCGCACGCGGGCGACCGTCCGTGCGGTCAGTCCTCGTCGGGGACGCGCCCGACGGTGACGTGGAACGGGACGGTCTCGACGCGGCGATAGTCGCCGTCGGCGGCCTGTGCGGCCGCCTCGCGCCCAATCTCGCGCCAGTTCTCGCGGAGGTCGTCGTACTCGTCGTCCGAGAGCACCTGTCGGAGGCTCGCCTCGTCGCTCGCGAGTCCGGCGCCGCTGGCTTTGCGCGCGACCGCTTCGAGGTCCGCGTCGTCGTACGGCGGCTCGATGCTGCGCGTGTGGTCGTACCGGCGCGTGGTGACGTCGACGAGCCCGGTCTCGTGGAGGACGTCCACGGCGTTCGCGCCGAGCGCGGGGTCGACGGACGAACCGGCGATGTACGCGGCCCTGGCGGCTCTGGCGAGCCCGGGTTCGCGGTCGACGGTGGAGTCGACGGTGACGGCGGCGTTGTCCGGTTCGACGACCGCGACGAGGTCGCTGGACGCGCGAGCGAACTCGCGGACGGCGGCGCTCGGGTCGGGGAGGTTCACGAGGAGCGCCTGGCACGCGACGAGGTCGAACGCGTCGTCGCGAACGGGGAGTCGCGTCGCGTCACCGGCGACGACCGGGGCGTGTTCGCGGGCGACCGCGAGCAGCGCGGGGTCGGCGTCGCAGCCGACGACCTCGCCGGGCGTCTCCGCGGCGAGCACCCTTGAGAACTCGCCGGTCCCGCACCCGACGTCGAGCACGCGCTCGCGACCGGGGAGGTCGAGCGCGGCGAGCGCGCTCGTCGTGTCCGCCCACATCCCGCTGCGGGTGTGCTCGAGGTACGATTCGTCGAAACGTCGCACGCCGGAGGGTCGACGGCGCGCAGACAAAAACGGGTCGGTCCCGCGTCCGGCGAATCCCGAGCGGTCCTCAGCGCCGACGTGCGAGGCCCAGAGCGGCGACGCCGAGTGCGACGGCGGCGACGGCGACGCCGAACCCGGGTAGCGGCGAGTCGCGGTCGTTCGAGCCGTCGTCGGCCGCCGGGTCGGTGCTCGTCTCCGGCTCGACGGTCGTCCCGGTCCCGTCCCCGTCGTCGCCCGGGCGGTTCGTCGTCGGCTGCGTCGTCTCCTCGGGGGGAACGAACACGGTCGCGTTCCCGCTCCAGTGGAGGACCGCGGTGGCGTTCGGGCCGGGGGTCGGAGCGGTCGCCAGCGCCTCGAACCGGTACCGGTCGCCGCGCACCGCGTCCTCGGGGACGCGCACCGTCACCGTCGCTTTCGCCCACTCGCCGCTCCCCAGGCGCTCGAACGCGAAGGCGTTCGCCGCCTCGTCGACCGCGTCCGCGTTCCCGCCGTAGGACTCGACCACCCAGCCGTCCGGGAGTCGCTCGAGCGAGAGCGTGACGTTCTTCGCGGCCGCGTCGTTGTTGTACGCCGCCACCGTCACAGTCGCCGTCCCGCCGGGCGCGGCGCGACCGCCGCTCGCCCGGTACGTCATCGGACGGTCGTCGGTCACGGCGAGCGAGAGCGACGCGGTCCCCGTCGCGTTCACGCGACCGACCGCGCTCACGTTCTCCCCGTGGAGCGCTATCGCGTCGTACTCGCCCGCGGGGACCTCAAGCGCGAACGACCCGTTCGCGTCCGTCCGGACCGCGTAGAGGTCGTCGCTGGCTTCCCCGTCGAGCACGTCCCCGAGTTCTCCCGGCGTCGCCTTCACGAACATCGGCTCCGGCGCGGGCGCGAGCGCGACCGTCGCGTTCGACAGCGCCTCGCCGTCCGGTCCGCGCACCGTCCCCGTCACCGTCGCGTTCGCTCGTTCCCGCGGCCGGTCGTCGACGCCCGGGACCGCGTCCCCGAGCTGGTCCGGGACGCCGTCCGGCGACGCCGGCACCGCCTCCGCGACCGGCGTCACGCCGACCGCGACCACCGCCGTCGTCGTCAGCAGCGCGAACGACGAGAGCACCGCGAACACGACCACGACGTGGATCGTCGGGTCCGCCCGTTCGTCGGTCATACCGCACCGTAACGCGTCGACGCAGAAAACCCCTCGAGCAAGCTCAGACGTCCGTTTCACCTATCCCGGCCGGGACCGACGACGGCCAAGAACGCGGGGCGACCGGTGGCGTCCGCGGCGACGAACGTCGGGCGACCGGCTCAGGCGTCGACGTCCTCGCGGAGCTCTCGGACGCGCTCGACGTTCCACGCGAAGCTCTTCCCGTCCTCAGTCGGCGTCTCCAGGACGAGCGGCACCCCCCGGTCGACGATGGCGTCGTGGTTCACGAACGCGCGCATCCCGTCCTCGCCGATGAGGCCTTCGCCGACGTGCGCGTGCTCGTCCTTGTTCGTCCCAGAGGCGTGCTTCGAGTCGTTCAGGTGCACGCACTCCAGGTGCTCGAACCCGACGACGTCGTCGAACTCCCGCATCGTCTCCGCGACCGCCTCGGGCGTGGAGAGGTCGTAGCCCGCGGCGAACGTGTGCGCGGTGTCCAGGCAGACGTCGAGGTCCTGCTCGCTCTGCTCGAGGACGCTCGCGAGGTGCTCGAACTGGCCGCCGAGCTTCGTCCCGCTCCCCGCGTCCGACTCGACGAGCACCGTGACGCCGTCGGGGACGTCGAGCTCGTCGAGCGCGCTCGCGGCGTTCTCGATGCCGCCTTCGACACCGGCACCGGTGTGCGCGCCGAGGTGGACGTTCACGTACTCGACGCCGAGCGCCGCGGCGGCGTCGACCTCCTGCTGCATCGAGTCGATGGACTTCGCGCGGAGGTCGTCCTTGGGCGTGCAGAGGTTCACGAGGTACGACGCGTGGATGACCCACGGCCCCGCGAGCCGCTCCGCGGTCCCCTCGCGGAACGCCTCGGCTTCCTCGTCCTCGATGGTCCCGTGGTCCCACACCTGCGGCGAGTGCGTGAATATCTGCCCGCAGTTCCCCTCGATCTCCACCTGGTTCTCGACAGCGTTGTCGACGCCTCCCGCGATGGAGACGTGCGCACCTACCTTGAGCATGCGAGAGCGCACGCGACAACGCGTCAAAGTGCCTTCGGAACCGGCCGGCGTTTCGGGCGTCCTGACGGTCAGCGGGTCGCGTCGCGGTCGCGGACCCACGCGTCGTTCGCGTACTTCTCGTCGACGAGGTCGCGTGCGGCGGCGAGTTCGTCCTCGCGCCACGCCCCCTCGGTCGCGTCGCACCACTCCGCGAGGCCGTCCTCGAGCGCCGCGACGAACGCGTCGCGGTCGACGCCGGCCTGCTCGCGCACGCTCGTCACGCGCTCGCGGAACCGCTCCGCGGTGACGTCGTGGTCGTCGAACACGCCGAGGTGGTTCGCGAGCGCGTGGTCGTACGAGATGGAGCCGTGCTGGATGACGGCGTCCCGCTGGCGGTACTGCGCGTTCCCGGAGAGCTTCCGCCCGGCCCGGTCGTCGCCGCTCCCGGTCGTCCCCGCGTCGTCGGCGTCGTCCTCGTACGCGAACACGTCGTGTGCGGGGTGAATGGCCCGAAGGTAGCACGCCGGTTCGTGGATACTCTCGTACTCGCGGTCCGCGAAGTCCGTGTCCACGCCGACGCTCCGGATGGCGTCGAGCACCGGCTCGCACAGCAACTCGTAGCAGTCCATGAGGTCACCGGGGAGTTCGTCGGCGGGTGCGACGATACTGTAGGAGACGTCCGCGTACGCGTCGTGATAGATACCGCCGCCGCCGGTCTGCCGGCGCGTCACGTCGATGCCCTCGCGCTCGCAGAACGCCCAGTCGACGCTCTCCGCGGCCTGCCGGTACCCCATCGAGAGGCAACTCGGCTCCCAGCGGTACACCCTGACGGTGCGCACGCCGTCCTCGACCGCGGTGCGCGCGGCGACCTCGTCGAGCGCCATGTTCGTCGGTCCGTCGTGCGCTTCCTCGCGTATCAACCGCCACTCGGCGTCCGCGAGCGAACCCATACCCGCGAGTTCGCGCACCCCCAGCATAGGGGTTTGGACTCGCCGCCAGCGCGCTCACCAGGGGTTCGGACTCGCTGCCAGTGCACTCGCCACCGCCGTCGTGCGTCGCGGCGGTCGTCGGTTCCGCGAGCCGAACCACTACCCGTCCCGAGTCGGTACCGTCCACCGAACGGATGACCGACCGAAGCGGCGACGACGGGGCGCGAGACCGCCTTCCGCCGGACGTGCACGACACCCTCGTCCAGCTCGTGGACGCCGCCATCGACGCGCTCCCCGAGGACGAGCGGACCGCGCGGGCGTCCATCGACACCGTCTCGCGCGTCGTCGCGAACAAGCTCCCCGAGGGCGACCGGAAGGACCGCCTCCAGCACGGCTCCGACGCCGCGACCGACCGGTTGGACGCCGGCGACCGCGTCACTGCCGTCACGTACCTGGAGGCGATGCGCGAGCGACTCGACCGGGCGTCGTGACCGTCGGCAGCGACGGGCGTCGCGACCGTCGGCTGACGGGCGTCCCGTCGCGACGGTCGACAGCGGCCGCTCGTCGAGTGCGGTCGCTCGAGGCGAGGACCGCGTGAAAAGTGGGTGAAGTGGTGTGGGATGACCGCGCGCCGGTGCGGGGTGGCGGGCGGCGCTACTCGGTGTCGGGTTCGGCGACCGCCTCGTCGAGGCCGTCCTCGCGGGTCGCCTCGTCGAGGTACGCCGAGAGGTCGTCGTCGACCTCGCGCTCGCCATCGGCTTCCTCGGCGTCCTGCTCGTCGACGACCTCCGTCTCGCCGGTCACCTTCTCGAACAGTGCGCCGTAGTCCGCGCCCGACTGGGATTTCGACATTGGGTGATTCCTCCGTACCTGTACGCTACCGCCGACCCCAAATCACCACTCGGCCTAACCTGTATGGGTCGTCCTGTCACTCGACGCGGTCGCCGCCCGGAACGGCGCCGAGCGCACCCCACCAACAGGCATAACACGAGCAGCCGTGACGACGCGACCATGCGATGTACGCTCCTCGGGACCGGCGACATCACCGGGGTCCCCGCACCATTCAGAACGCTCGACGACGCGGGCGCCGCAGCACGGCGCCGTCGCCCCGGACTGCTCGTCGAGACCGACGCCGCCACGATCCTCCTCGACGTCCCCCCGGACTTCCGCGAGGGCGTCCACGAACGCGGCGTCCGAGACCTCGACGCGACGTTCGTCACGCACTGGCACCACGACCACGTCGGCGGTATCGACGACCTCTCGCTGGTCGCGCGCGCCGACGTCGTCGCCGACGACCTCTATCGGACGCCGACCGCCGCCGAGCACTTCCACCGCGAGAGACCCTACCTCGCCGACCGGTTCGACGAGCACGCCCTCGCGCACGGCGAGCCCGTCACCGTCGGGGAGACGACCGTCACACCCATCCCGGTGAGTCACGACCGGCCCGCGTTCGACACGCTCGCGTTCCGCGTCGAGACGGACGACGCCGCACTCGTGTACGCCCCCGACTTCGGGACGTGGTGCCCCGACCGCCCCGGCGGCGACCGCTACCGGAACGCGGACCTCGCCATCCTCGAAGCGACGAGCGTCGTCGCGCCGCACGCGCTCGACGACCTCGACCCCCACGAGGACCCGGTCGCCGACGCCGCCGCCCACCGCACCGTCCTCGTCCACCTCAACGAACACCACCTCGCGCGAGACACCGCCACCATCGCCGCCGACCTCGCCGACCGGGGCTACGAGCTCGGAGCCGACTTCGAGACCTACGTCGTCTGACCGAGCGCAACCCCAGGTCCGGCTTGCGTGGCCGTCACCGTCTCCTACGACGTCCACCACCGTCCCCTCCGAGAAGCTCTCGCAAGACCATCCACGACCCCAGCAGCGACCGGTCCGTCCACCGAACCCGCCGCTCGCCCAACCGGGCCCGACTCGACACCATTTCGTATCGCGGTAGCTGGTTTATTTCTTATACCAGGGTGCGTGACGGGAGGCTTTTCCGCGTCGCGGAACTACGTTCGGGCGATGGTCCAGAACGTCGCGCCGATGATGGTCGACCTCGAACAGGAGGACTTCAACCTCCTGTCGGGCGTCGAGCAGGGGATGCGGTTCTCGGAGTGGGTGCAGCGCGGGAAGCTCCCGGACTTCTCGGGGTTGACCGCGGAGAACGTCGACTACCGCCTGGACCGCTGCCTGGACCGCGGACTCGTCCAACGGAAGACGATCCAGTACGAGGGCTACAAGCTCACACCGGAGGGCTACGACGTGCTCGCACTGCACACGTTCGCGGAACGCGACAGCGTCCAGGGGTTCGGGTCGAGTCTCGGCGTCGGCAAGGAATCGGACGTCTACGAGGTCCAGTCGTACAAGCCGATGGCGCTGAAGTACCACCGCGAGGGGTACACGAACTTCCGCGAGGTGATGAAGGAACGCGATTACACGAGCGACCGCGACCACGTCTCGTGGCTGTACACCGCGCGGAAGGCCGCCGAACGCGAGTACGAGCGCCTGGAGACCCTGTATCCGGACGTCTCGGTGCCGCGTCCGGTCGACCACAACCGGCACGCGATCGTCATGGAGAAGATGGAAGGCGTGGAGCTCGCGCGGACGCGACTGGAGTCCGAGCAGGTCGTCGGCGTCCTCGACCTCGTGCTCGGTGAGATGGCGACGGCGTACGACGCCGGGTTCGTGCACGCGGACGTGAGCGAGTACAACGTCTTCCTCGCCGAATCCGGCGTGACGGTGTTCGACTGGCCGCAGGCGGTCCCGTCGAGTCACGAGAACGCCCGCGAGTTCCTCGCGCGCGACGTGGACAACATCGTGGGGTACTTCCAGCGGAAGTACCCGAGTGACGTCCCCGAACTGGACCGCGAGGCGCTCGTCGACGCGCTCGCGGCGGGCGAGTTCGAGACGGTACGCGAGCACGCGGGCTGACCGAGCGGCCTGTTCTTAGTCGTTCGACACTCGTCGTCGAGCGCCTGCTGAGTCCTCCTCTCGTTGAGTCGGTGCCTGATGAGTTCTCCTCTCGTTGAGTCGGCGCCTGCTTGCGTCTCTCCTCGCCCGTCGACGCGTGCTGGGTTCGTCGAGGTCGTTCTATCCGCCAATCGCGGTCTCTCGACGTGCACATGAGCGGTCGGACGGCAGCCCATAAATCAGATATCGCGATAGCAAATCCGTGGTCCCGTGGACGAGGGGGCCGTAGCGGACACGGTGTCGACGGCACGGCTCCCACCCGAATCCGGGCGCTCACAGCCTCACCGTGACCGCCGCGTCAACACGCCGCCTCGCGACGCCGCGTGACCGCCACGTCAGACGCCACCTCGCCGCGTCTGCGCGCCTGTCAGGTCGACGGTATCGAGGAATCGCGACAGGTCGTCCGCGACTCAGTCGCCGAACGAACCGGAGTCGTCGACGGTGATGGCGCCCATCTCCGGGGTCTCGTCGTCGCCGTACGCCGTCTGGAGCTTCCCGATGCCGACCGCGACGACGTAGATCGCGACCGCGATGAGGACGATGACGCCGCCGGCGGTCGCCTCGCCGTAGTACGAGGCAGCGATTCCGAGGGTGACAGCGAGTTCGGCGAGCACGACGGAGACGAGCAGCGACTCGTTGAAGCTCCGGGACACCTGCGAGGCGCCCGCGACGGGGACGACGAGCATCGCGGCGACGAGGATGACGCCCATGATCTGCATCGCGCCGACGACGACCATCGCGGTCAGCATCACCATGATGCGGTTGTACCAGCTCACGGAGAGCCCGGAGACGGCGGCGGCGGTCTCGTCGAACGTGACGTACAGGAGCTGGTTCCGGGTGAGACCGACGACGCCGACGACGAGCGCGAACAGCACGAGGAGGATGGCGGCGCTCTCGGCGGAGACCGTCGAGAGGTTCCCGAAGAGGAACTGGTTCACGCCGACCGCGAGGCCGCCAGCGTTGATGCTGATGAGTGTCGTCCCGAGCGCGAACCCCGTCGAGAGCACGATCGCCATCGAGACGTCGTTGTACGCGTCGGTGGCTTCGGAGATGAGTTCGATGAATAGCGCGGCAATCATCGCGACGACGACCGCTGTCAGGTACGGGGAGACGCCCAGGTCGAGGACGGCGTTCAGGAACAGGCCGACGGCGACGCCGGCGAACCCGGTGTGGGCGAGCGCGTCCCCGATGAGTGCGAGCTGGCGGTGCACGAGGAACGTCCCGATGAGCGGCGCCATCACGCCGATGCAGAGGCCGACGAGGATGGCGCGGTGCATGAAGCCGTACTGGAGGAGCTCCAGACCGGTGGCGCCAGCGACCCAGGACATGAGCGCGGACCAGAGGTCGAGGAACCAGTACAGCGGGGCGAGAACGCCGTTCTCGCCGGTGAGCGCGAGCACGGGGCCGTGCACGGCCGTCATCGGCCGTCACCTCGCAGGAAGTTCGCGGCGGTCCCGAACGCGCGGGCGAGCGCGTCGCTCTCGACGAACTCGTCGGTCGGACCGTCGAAGTAGATCTCGCGGTTCAGGCAGACGACGCGGTCGGCGTGCTCGGCGACGGCGCCGAGGTCGTGCTCGATGAGGAGGACGGTGATCCCGGCCTCGTGCAGGGCGTCGAGGAGGTCGTAGAACGCTTCGACGGATTCGACGTCGACGCCGACGGTCGGTTCGTCGAGCACGAGGAGGTCGGCCTCGCTCGCCAGGGCTCGCGCGATGAACGCTCGCTGTCGTTGGCCGCCCGAGAGCTGGGTGACGCGGCGGTCGGCGAACGCGAGCATGCCGACGGTCTCGAGCGCTTCGTGAACGATCGCCCAGTCCTCGGCGTCAAGCCGGCCGAAGCCGACGTGCGGGAACCGCCCCATCTTCACGACCTCGCGTACCGTTATCGGCATCTCCTTGGACGCGCTCGCGTGCTGGGCGACGTACCCGATGCGGGAGCCGTCGTCGAAGCGATGCGAGGGGTCACCGAAGAGGGTCGCCGCGCCCGCGTCCGGGCGGAGCAGTCCCAGGAGCAGTTTCATCAGCGTCGACTTCCCGGAGCCGTTCGGGCCGACGATGGCGACGTACTCGCCGGGGTCGATGCGGAGGGTGATGTTCTCGACGACGGGCGTGGCGGTGTACCCGAAGTCGACGTCGGTCAGTTCGACGATCGGGTCGGTCGTTGCCGCGTCGACGGCAGCGGGCGTGGTCTCGTCCGCGTCAGCGTGGTCGGAGCCGTCCGCGGCGGCGCTGGTCGTGGACGTGGATTCGCTGGGTGGCTGGTTCGCGCTCATTCGAAGTTCCTCCACTCGGCGGCCCAGCCGTCGGGACCGACGTTCTCGGGTGCGTCGTTCCCGAGGACGACCCGGAACGTGGGCATGTTGATGTTGTACGCGATCTCCTCGTACCCCCAGTCGTTCTCGACCCAGGCCTCGCGGACGCCGGCGTACGGCGTGACGGGGAAGTACGCCTCGACCTGCGTCTCGGCGAGCAGTTGCTCCGCGGGCCGGCGGGATTCGAAGACGCCGTTCGCGATGTACTCGATGTCGTTGTCCTCGATCACTCCCTTCGCCTCGGTGATGTCGGAGGGTTTGACGTCGCCGCTGGCGGCGAGGTTCGTGACGAGCGGTCGCATGGTGACGTCGTACTTCACGCCGATGTACTGGAAGGCGTTGTGCGCGGCGAGCTGGACGACGTCGCGGTCGGCGGCGTCGAAGATCGCCTGGTAGTCGGCGTCGATCCGCTCGATGGTCTCGGTCTTGTACGTCGTGGCGTTGTCGCGGAGCGCGTCCTCGTGCGCTGGCGCGAGTTCGACGAGGCCGTCGGTGATGTTGTCGACGGACGTCTTCGCGCGGTCGGGGCCGAGCCAGAAGTGCGGGTCCTTGCCTCGTTGTTTCCCGACGCCTTCCTCGTCGGGGTCGAGGGTGGCGGCGAGGTCGACGAGCTGTACGCCTTCCCGGGCGTTGATGAGTTGGGTGTCGGCGTCGTCGTCCTCGAGCGTCTGGATGGCGCGGTCGGCCCACGGCTGGAAGCCGGGGCCGACGTGGAGGAACGCGTCGGCGTCGATGATGTCCTTGGTGACGCTGGCGTTCGGTTCCCAGCCGTGGCCGTGCAGGCCGGTGGGGACGAGGTTCGTCACCCGGATGGGGGTGCCGTCGGCGACGTTGCGCGCGAAGTCGTAGAAGCTGAAGAAGGAGGCGGCGACGACGGGGCCGTCGCCGTTCGCGCCGTCGGTACCGTTGTCGGGCGAGTCGTTCGCGTTGCTGGAGCTGTCGAGACAGCCGGCGAGGCCGCTCGTCAGCAGTCCTGCGGTCGCTGCGAGCGTCCCGCGTCGGGAGAGTCGGGGTCGTTCGTCCGTCGAATCACGCATGTTCGAGTAGGAGTAGACGGGTTCTAGGATATAGTACTTTCTATCAAAGCAGAAGATTAGACTACTCTAAATCGTGTTGCGTGTCGTGGTTTCGTTCCGGACGAGGCACGACTCGACCTGCGGTCCAGGCCGGAACGACCCGGACGAACGTGATGTTGTAGTAGTAGCCGGCAGTCGTCAGGACGACGAACGGGGCGTCTCCGAGATGCGCGTACCGGGCGCGTTCGCGGGCGGACGCCCAGTGGCGCATGGGGACGACCGCGACCCAATTCGTGATAAGTATTCGATAGGAACCAGGGCGTCGGCCTTCGACCGAGGGGTAGGGTCGGGGACGACGGACGTGTGATTCAGGCGTTCACTCGGGGTCGAGTGACGATTTTTCGGCGCCGCGGCCAGATTACCTCAGATAATATTGCGTAGCATCCAATATTACAGACAGATGAAAGGTTTTTTCGCAGGTACCAGCAAGTATTACGTATGAACGACGGGGACCGATCCGACCGCTTCGAGACGCTGTCCGTCACGTACGGCGAGGAACCGACGCCCGGCGCACCGATGACCGGCGACGTCGTCTCCCCCATCCACCTCGCCTCCACGTACGCCCTCCCCGGCCTCGACACCGACATGAGCCTCGAAGACCTCGACCCGAGCGCGGGCGACTTCGTCTACTCGCGACTCTCGAACCCGACGCGGCACGCCGTCGAGCAACGCATCGCGGCGCTCGAGGACGGCGAGTACGGGTACGCGTTCTCCTCCGGGACCGCCGCCATCTTCACGTTCGTCCTCGCGGTCGTCGAACCCGGCGACCACGTCGTCGCGTTCGACGACCTCTACGCCGGCACGCGCCGCATGTTCGAGAACGTCTTCCAGGACCGCCTCAAGCTCGACGTCGACTTCGTCGACGCGACCGACACCGCGAACGTCGCGGACGCCATGACCGACGAGACCACGCTCGTCTGGATGGAGACCCCGACGAACCCCCGGATGAACATGTGCGACGTCCGGGCGGTCGCCGACGTCGCGCACGAGCACGACGCGCGCCTGGGCGTCGACAACACGTTCATGAGCCCGTACTTCCAGAACCCGCTCGCTCTGGGCGCGGACGCGGTCGCACACTCCACGACGAAGTACCTGAACGGCCACAGCGACTCCGTCGGCGGCGCGCTCGTCACGGACGACGACGGGGTCGCGGAGGAGGTCGAGTTCCTCCAGACCGTCGGCGTCGGCGACATGCTCTCGCCGTTCGACAGCTACCTCCTCATGCGCGGCATCAAGACGCTCCCGATGCGGATGGAGCGCCACGAGGCGAACGCGATGGCGGTCGCGGAGTACCTCGAAGGCCACGAGCTCGTCGACGCCGTCCACTACCCCGGCCTCCAGTCGCACCCCCAGCACGACCTCGCGGCCGAACAGATGAGCGGGTACGGCGGCGTGCTGAGCTTCGAGCTCGCGGGCGGCATCGAGGACGCGAAGCGCTTCCTGGAGGCGCTCGAGGAGTTCACGCTCGCGGTCTCGCTCGGGGGCGTCGAATCGCTCGTCGAACTGCCCGCGGGGATGACGCACGAACCGCTCGCGCCCGAGGAGCGCGAAGCGCTCGGTATCACGGACACGCTCGTCCGCGCGAGCGTCGGCGTCGAACACGTCGACGACCTCGTCGCGGACCTCGACCGCGGGTTCGACGCGATGGTCGACGGCGCCGAGTTCGAGACCGCGCCAGCCGCCGACGACTGACCCCAAGGCGGGACGTTCCGCCGGAAGCGACGTGCGCGCCGACGTCGGCCGCGCGAAGCCGGTACTCGACGACCGAGGGTCAGTCCGCGGTCGTCTTCGCGAGCGGGAGCGTCACCGCGAACGTCGCGCCCGAGTGCTCGTCGTCGACGAGCGCGACCTCGCCGCCGTACGCGTCGACGGTCTCCCGGACGAGGTACAGCCCGAACCCGGTCCCCGGGGAGTCGAAGCCCTTCTCGCCCTTCCGGAAGAGGTCGCCGCGCATCGACTCGTCGACGCCCGAGCCGTTGTCCGCGACGTACACCGTCGCCGTGTCCGCGTCCTCGTCGACCGCGACGTCGACGAACACCGCCGGCTCCGGGGCGTCGTTGTGCTGAACGGCGTTCACGAGGAGGTTCTCGAACACCTCCGGGAGGAGTTCGTCCGCCGCGACCGCAACCGGCGGGAGCCCCGCCGTCTCGACGGTCACGTCGAACGCCGCCTCGAGCTTCGCTATCTCGCCCTCGATGACGCTGTCGAGCGCGATGGGTTCGCTGTCGTGGTCGTCCTCGACGAGGATGTGCATCAGCGACCGCATCGTCTCCACGAAGTCGATCATCTCCGAGAGCCGCGACGACGCCGTCTCCAGATGCCCCTCGACGGCCTCGTCGACGTGCCCGTCGAGCATCTCGGTGCGCGCGTGCGCGACGTTCAAGCTGTTCAGGAGGTTGTGCCGGAGGAGGCGGTTCACGTACTCGAGGCGCTCGCGTTCGTGCTCGAGTTGCGCGCGGCGCTCCCGGCGCTCGGTGACGTCCTGCGCGAGCGATATCCCGCCCGTTATCGAGCCGTCGTCGCGCACCGGGATGGCGCGGACGACGAGCGTCCGGTCGTCGACCTCGACCTCGCGCTCGACGAGGTCACCGGCGAGTGCGTCCTCGTGGGCCGCACAGAGGGCGTCGCGCACCGGCTCCGGGAGCGCGTCGACGTCCCCGGGCGGACGACCGACGAGCGCGTCCTCGTCGACGTCCAGCACGCGCTCGTAGAGCGACCCGGCGACCGTGACGTACGCGCACTCCGTGTCGAACATCGTCACGGTCGCGTCCGGGACGTTCTCCGCGAGCGTCCGGTACTGGCGCTCGCGCTCGCGGAGCTCGCGGTCGCGCTCGGCCAGGGCGATGGCGAGCCCGACGACCTCGCCGAGCTGTTCGACGACGCGACGCTCCCGCCCGTCGAACGCGTGCGGGCGGTCCGCGTAGATGGAGAGGACGCCGTACGTCTCGTCCTCGTGGACGAGCGGGACCGCGACCGACGACCGGTAGCCCTCGGCCTCGGCGTGCGCGCGCCACTCGTCGTCGACGTGGTCCGTGCGGACGTCCTGGGTCGTCGCGAGCGCGTCCTCGCGGAGCGCGGTCGCCGCGGGCGCGTTCGCGGTCGCGTCCGCGAGGGACAGCTCGCGGTCGTCGAGGACGCCGTCGACGCCCGCCTCCGTTCGCACGTAGACGGTCCCGTCGGCGTCGACGTCGCCGATCCACGCGAACTCGTAGCTGGAGGCGTTCGCGAGCCGCTCGCAGACGACGCGCTCTATCTCCTCGCGGCTCGAGTGCCCCGAGAGCTCCCGGTTGATGTCCCGGACGACCCGCGACAGCTGGTCGAGCGCGGCGAGGCGTTCGTTCTTCGTCGCGAGCGTCCGCTCCCGGCGCTTCCGGTCGATCGCGGACGCGACGACGTTCCCGACCGACCGCACGAACCGACGGTCGTCCGCCGAGACCGCGTCCGGGTCGTCGACCGAGACGACGAGCTCGCCCCACGGCGTGTCGTCCGCCCCCACCTCCGCGGTCACGACCGACGGGTCCGCGCGGTCGTGCGCGCCCGCCGGCCGGACGTCGACGGTCCCCTCGACGGCGTCGGCGTCGCCGACCGACGCGCGAACCCGCGCCTCGCTCTCCGGGCCACCGTCCCCGAACTCGAGGAGGTACGCGCTCGACGCGCCGAGCGTCTCCGCGGTCCGCTCGGCAGCCCGTCGGAGGAACCCGTCGACGTCCGCACGCTCGATCGCCTCCCGGCTCAGCTCGGAGACGACCTCCTGCTGGGCGAGTCGCTCGTTCAGCGCCGCCTCGCGGTCTTTGCGGTCCGTGACGTCCTGGAAGTACACCGACAGCCCGGTCTCGCTCGGGTACGCACGCACCGCGAACCACGTCGACAACGGCGGGAAGAACTCCTCGAACGCGACAGACTCCTGCTCGCGCATCGCCGTCCGGTACTGCGCCTCGAACGTCGTCCCGACCGCGTCCGGGAACGCGTCCCAGATCGACTCGCCTCGCAGCGCCTCCGAATCGACGCCGAGGAGTTCGCTCGCGGTCTCGTTCAGGTACGTGAACCGGAACTCGTCGTCGAGCGCGAAGAACGCGTCCGTCACGCGCTCGAGCGTCTCGTCGAGTTCCGCGACGAGCTCGTCCTTGCGCTGCTGGAGGCGCTCGCGCCCCCGTTCGTCGCCGGTGACGTCACGGAACGACACGAACGCCGCCGCGGGTCCGTCACCGAGCGGGACGACGTCGGCGACGTACCACGCGGACTCGCCGTCGACGGGGTCGACGCGGAACTGGTGGCCGTAGGAGGCCTCGCCGGACCGGAACACGCTCGCCCACGGGCGGGCCTCCGGTGGCACGAACTCGCCCTCGGTGTCGTACACGTCGACGTCGCCGGTGTGCGTCTCGCCGATCGATATCGCGAACGCCTCGCGCGCCCGGTCGTTCGCGCGGACGACGGTACCGTCCGCGGCGACGACGGCGAGCCGGTCCGGGCTCGTCTCGAACAGTCGGTCGACGACGTGCCCGCGCCAGTCGACTGTCGGCGACCGCGGCCCCGGCCGCGTCGCGTCCACGCTCCCAGGCTTCCTCCCGTCAGTGGCGTCCACGCTCCCGGACCCGCTCTCGTCGGCCGCGTCCGACCCGTCGGACGGCGACCCCGTCGTCGACGCCACCCCACGACCCGTGGCCGTCGACGTCGCGTCGAGCGGCTCGAACGCGGCCTCGACGGTCTCGGCGACGTCGTCGTCGACCGTACAGAGCGCGGTGACGCCCGCGTCGACGGCCGTGCTCGCGAGCGACCCGTCGACCGCCGTCGCGACGACGACCACCGGCGACGCCGGCACTCGCTCGCGGACCCGACCGACGACCGACGGGTCCGTCGTCGGGTCGACCGCGAGCACCACGCCAGCGCCGCTGCGTGCGCGCTCGACGGCCGCCTCCACGCCGTCGGCGCGCTCGACGTCGAACCCCGCCGCGTCGAGCGCGTCCGCGACCGCCCCCGCTCGCTCTCCCGTACAGACGATCGCGTGTGACTCCGCCATTCGTCGGAAACTCCCGCGTTCGACGGGCAAAAACCCACTCCCTAAACCGTTCGTCCGCGCGTTCGAAACCCGCCTGAGACCGTCAGGACAGTCGCGCCGCGAGCGCCGCCACCGCGTCCCCGCCACCGGACGCGAGCGGGTCACCGTGCCCCATGCACGCAACCTCGAACGCCGGCGCTCGCTCGGCGAACTCGCGGATGCTCTCGCCCGCCCGACGCCGGTTCCCGTCCACCACCCACGGGACGCGCCCGAGCGACCCGTCCGCGTTCCCGCTGACGAGGTCACCGAGGAGCGCGACGCCGAGACGCTCGCTCACGAAACAGAGATGCCCCGGGGTGTGCCCGGGCGTCTCGAAGACCTCGAACGACCCGACGGTATCGCCCTCGTCGACGAACCGCACATCGAGGTCCGGCCGGTCGACGAGCGGCACCGACACGAGCCGCGTCAGGACGGCCTTCTTCCCGCGCAGCGGCGGTCGTCGTTCGCTCGTGAGGATACGGCCGTCCGTCCCGCTCGCGTACACCGTCGCCGCGAGGTCGTCGTCGAGCTTCGCGAGCGCCCCGACGTGATCGACGTCGTAGTGCGTCACGAGCACGCGGTCGACGTCCCCGAGTTCGAACCCCGCGTCGCGGACGCCCTCGCGTATCCGACCGGCGTCCCACGGCGTCCCGGCGTCCACGAGCACCACGTCGTCGCCGTCCGCGACGAGGAACGCGTTCACCCCCCGGCACGCGATCGTCCACACGCCATCGACCAGCTCCCGACTCATACCCCGACGGAGTCCGCGCGCGGACAAAAACGGTCGCCTGCCGGAACCACTCGGCCCGCCTGCCGGGACCCACCGACCGACAGCGGGCACCATACACCGACCGAGACCGCCACCCCGTTCCGACCGTGACCGACGGCGCCGCCGCTCGTCGGTCGTCGAAACCGCGAGAATCGAAGGGGGTCGCCTAGACCTCTTCGGGGTTCGGGAAGTCGTCGTACTCCGTGATGGAGACGTCGCCTTCCGTGACCTCGCAGAGGACGAGCCCGTTACCCGAGCCCGTGTCGCGTTCCGCAGCCGAGATGACCGCCTTTGCCGCCGCCTGCTTCGCCTCGCCCATCGACATGTCGTCGTGCCAGGACTGCTCGAGGTACCCGTACGCGACCTGCATCCCGCTACCGGTGACGGTGTAATCGTCCTTCATCACACCACCTGCCGGGTCGATGGAGAATACGTGACTGCCGTCCTCGTCCACGCCGCCCAGGATGGGGTTGATCGCGAAGTACGGGCCGCCGCGCGCGAAGTTCCCGGCGAGCGTCGACAGCGCCGTCATGCTCATCTCCTCGCCGCGACGCGCCTCGTAGAGGTTGACCTCCGCGCGCAGGCTCGAGATGAACGACTGCGCGCCGCCGACGCTCCCGACGAGCGTCATCGCCGCGCTCGGGTGAATCTGCTCGACCTTCACCACCTTCTTGTTCGAGACGAACCGGCCGGCGAGACTCGCACGGCGGTCCGTCGCGATGACGACACCGTCGTCCGTCGCGATACCGACGGTCGTCGTCCCCGTCTTGTTCACGTTCTCCTGGTCCTCTCCGGCGTGCTCGCCCCAGTCGCTCGGTGCGATCTCGGGGTCGTAGGGGTTGTCAGCGTCCATCATTCGTCATCACCCTCGTCCGCTTCGGCGAGGAGATCGAGCGCCTCCAGGCGCTCGCCGATCTCGTCGGTCGACAGCGATTCGACGCTCCCGGTCTCCGTCGGCACGGTCGACACCGCGATACCTTCCGCCGGGAAGCCGTCCTCGGTCGCCTCCGCGAGCGCTTCGAGCGCGAGGTCGACGCCCTCGTCGAGGCTCAGCGCGTCGTCGTACTCGTCCTCGAGACGACGCTGGATGTCCTCGCGAGAGCCACCGATGGCGACCGCCTTCCACTCGTACGGCGTCCCCGACGGGTCCGTCTCGTAGAGACGCGGTGTCCCGTCGTTCTCGACGCCACCGACGAGCAGCGCGACGCCGAACGGACGCGCCCCACCCGTCTGCGTGTACTGCTGGATGTGGTCCGTGACGTGCTTCGTCAGCGTCTCCACGCCGACGGGCTCGCCGTACCGGAGCTGGTTCACCTGGCTCTGGCGGCGCGCCACGTCGATGAGCTGGCGAGCGTCCGCGACGTGCCCGGCGCTCGCGATCCCGACGTGGTCGTCGATCTTGTGGAGTTTCTCGACGCTGTCGCGCTCCATGAGCGGCGACCGCGTGCGTCGTTCTGCGGCGAGCACGACCCCGTCGGGCGTGCGGATACCGACGCTCGCGGAGCCGCGCTTGACGGCTTCGCGTGCGTACTCGACCTGATAGAGACGTCCGTCCGGCGAGAAGATAGTGATCCCGCGGTCGTACGCCTGCTGTTGATTTTGTCCTTGCATGGGAGGTTCCGTAACCTTAGGTAAGTGGACGAGTTCTGAAGTACTTTCTGTAAACCGTCAGACGGCCGCGTCGACTCCGCGCTCGTCCATCGTGACCCGACATACACTCCGGCGACGTTTAAATACTGCGTAGTGGGCAACCGCTCGGGCGTTCTCAGCGCCGTCCGGCAGTTCCGGGTCGCCCGGGCACGGGCGACCGCGCCCCTCGCGGCGGGTCGCGCGTGCCGCCCCGCGAGGCGCCCCGTCCGGTGGACGTTTCAACGCGACCCCCTAACGTCGGCGTATGCGACAGCGGTACATCCTGGTGCTCGTGGCCATCGTGGTCCTCGGGCTCGCCGTCGGCGCGCTGCCGGGCCTCCTGAAGAGCGGCGACCCCTACCGCGTGCAGGCGACAGACCTCGGGAACGCGTCGACGTTCGAGGGCGCGGCGTACGACGCGACGGACGTGAGCGAGCGGCGGTTCCCGTACGTGACCGACGCGGTCGCGGACGGGACGTCCGCGTCGTACTACGAGGGACCGTTCGGCGTGAAGGAGTCGTTCAGTCACTCGCCGTTCGACGAGTTCGGTGCGATCGCGACGCGCGTGCCGAACGCGGTCGAGGGGGACGTGGCGCACGTGACGTACAACGGAACGGTCTACCGACTGGAGATCGTTCGTGGGGACGAATGAGTCGCGACCTCCCCCCTGCTGAGTGGCCGGTTCGAGAGTCCGTCGCGGAGTACGAGACGCCGTGGTTCACCGGCGGCCGTGACCGCGTCGAGCAACCCGACGGCTCCGAGAAGGACTACTACTGGGCGACGCTCCCGGACGCGGTCGTCGTGGTGGCGTCCACGGGCGAGGACGTCGTGTTCGTCGAACAGTACCGGCCGACGATCCGCCAGACCCAGGTGGAGCTCCCGGCGGGAATCGTGGAGGACGGTGAGTCGTACACGACCGCCGGGGCGCGCGAGCTCCGCGAGGAGACCGGGTTCGACCCCGCCGGGACGTCGCTCCTCCAGGAGGTCTGGTGTTCGACGGGACTGCTCCGGCATCGCCGCGGGTACGTGTTCGCGGAGGGGTTGACGCCGTGCGAGCGCGAACTCGACAGCAACGAGTTCATCACCGTACGGTCGGTCCCCGTCGAGGACGCCATCGGCGTGGCGCGCGAGCCGCCGACGAACGACGCGACGCTCGAAGCGCTGTTGCTCGCGAAAGAGGACGGCCTGCTCTGACCGGTGACCACTCGCGTTGACCGATGTCGACACGGTCTGGGCCCGAGAGATTCGTATCTCGAGCGTCAGCCGAGCGCGATGCACGCGACGCCCGCGACGGCGAGTCCGGCGGCTGCGAGGCGCGCGCGGAACCGCGGCTCGTTCAGGACGACGCCGCCGAGGACGACCGCGACGATGGCCTGCGCGTTCACGAGCGGCGACGCGACGCTCGCCGCGAGTTCGACGAACGCGACCGCGACCACGTGCTGCCCGACCGCGACGAGCACCGCGAGCGCCGCGAGCGCGCCGAGGTCGTCGCGGACCGTGACGTCCGCGGGCCACTGGCGGGCGGCCAGCGGCGCGAAGGTCACCGCGACGACCGGGAAGAGGACGGCGACGAACGCGGCCGGGTCGACGCCGAGGTCCCCCATGAGGTGGCGTTTCCCGACGTCGACCACGCCGAACGTCGCCGCGGACGCGAGCGCGAGCTGGCCCGGGCGGAGCGTGACCGCGCGCCGGAGCGGCGTGAGGAAGTCCCCCTGGTAGTTCGCGAGGTAGAGCGCTATCGTCACGACGAGCACGCCCGCGACCTGTAGCACGGACAGCGAGGTCGCCGGGATGAGCGCGAGCTCGATGGGGAGCACGAAGAGCGGAACGACCTTGCTGACGGGCGCGACGTAGGAGACGTCGCCGAGCGTGAGCGCACGGAAGAACGCGAGGATTGCGACCCCGCCGAGCGCGGCGACGGCCACGAGGACCGCGAGCGTGTACGGGTCGGTCGGGACGGTCGCGTCGCTCGCGACCGCCACCGGCGCGTACAGCACGGTGGCGATAGCGTACACGCAGACGACGTACACCGAGTCCGGGTAGTGCCCGAACCGGTACTTCACGAGGAAGATGTACGTCCCGAAGACGACCGCGCCGGCGAGCGCCAGCGCGACCCCGAGCGAACTCATCTACGCGTAGCCTTCGAGACCGCACACAAAAGGCCCGCTATGTTAACTCGGTATGTACCCGATGGGCACGGGTAGGGTTCCGAACCAACCGGAGTTCACGAACCCACCGCTACGCGAGTTCTCGAAAGAAACAAGATCGGGAGTGCGACCGAACCGGGTCGGCGTTACTTCGCGCGACCCTGTCCGCCGTTGTTCGAGGGACGGGTGTGCTCCGTACCCTTACCCTTGAACGTGAGTCCGCGGTTCTGCGTGCCGGCGCTCGTGAGGCCACGGAACGCACGCGACTGGTGCTGGCTCTCCGTGATCCACGAGAGGTCGTCGTCGTTCTCGATCGCGGGATGCTCGGGGTCCACGAGGATGATCTCGTGCCACTTCTGCGAGCCGTCCTCACCGACCCAGTACGAGTTCAGCACGCGGAGGTTCTTGAACTTCCGCGACGCGCGCTCCTCCGCGATGCGCTGGATGTTCTTCCGGCGCCCGATGCGGTTCACGCCCTGGCGCTTCGAACGACGCCCCTTCTTGTGTCGGGACTTCCGCGCCGTCCCCTTCCGGACGCTGACGCGCGCCACGACGACGCCCTGCTTGGCCTTGTAGCCGAGCTCGCGGGCCTTGTCGAGGCGCGTCGGTCGGTCGACGCGCTCGATGGCGCCCTGATCCCGCCATTCTTGCTTTCGCTGCCACTGGAGTTCGGCGAGCTTCCCGTCGTCGGGGTCCCGCCACGCTTCCTTGATGTGCGAGTAGAAACTTCGTGCCATGGTCTATCACCACGGGCGTCTGCCGGTTCAGTCCCGGATGGGACCACATTCCGATGACCTGTCGATGACAGGTGCCCGCTGGTGCCCGTCGACCAGCGAGTTGGTTGAGATTCCCGCGTCGTCGCATAAAGGGTTTCGGAACCCCGCGGCGCGCGTCACGCCCTCGCACGCCCATCGACGACGGGCAGGGCGTCCGCCGTCGCGTTCGCGTCGACCGCATCGACCGCATCGACCGCACCGACCGCCCCGCCCGCATCGACCGGTTCGAGCGCCGGCGCCGGGAGCGCGGTCGCGGCCGCGACGCGCTGGCTCGCGGGCCCGTGGACGTCACCGAGGTCCTCGACGGTCGGCGCGTTCACGATGGTGACCCGGGACCCGGACACGTCGACGTAGAACGCGTCGGCGTACGAGCCGTCCGGCACCACGAACACCTGCGAGCCGTCGCGCTCGGCACCGCGATACCGGAGGAGGTCGCGGTACGCGCTCGCGAACTCGCGCGCCTCGCCGTCGTCGTCGAACCGCAGTCGCCACACGTACCCCGCGTCGCCGTCAGCGCGCTCGTACGCGTACAGCGAATCGCCCGCCCACCCCGCGCTCGGCGGGAGCGCGTACCTGATAGGGACCAGGTCGTCGCCGTCGGTGAGGAACTGCTCGCGCGAGACGACGCTCCCCTCGACGTCGTCGTACAGCGTCGCCGCGAACATCGTCGCCACGTCCGCCTCCCCCGCGACCACGCCGTCGCCGACGCGCGACCACTCGCTCGTGCTCCGGTCCGGAACGGACACCGACGCCACGGAATCGTCGTTCCGATGAATGACCTGCTCGCTGGACGCCGCCGGGTCGCTGTAGAGCGCGTTCACGGCCGCCCACCCGCCGGCGTCCTTCCGCTCCGCGACGTACCGCTCGCCCTCCGCGTACGGGAAGTACGACAACAGGTACAGGCCCATGTTCGGTCGTGGCGCAGCGGCCGCCCCGCCGTTCGAACCGTCACCGTCCGCGGTCGTGCCACCGTCGCTCGTCGACGCGTCCGCGGCGGCCTCGTGGCCGACGCACGCCCACTCGCTCCCGCATCGCTGGCGGACCTGCCGGTCGACGTGGTTCGCGTCACCCTCGATGAGCGCGAACAACGCCCGGCGTTCGTCCCGCGTCGGCGACCGCGGGAACCGCACGTCGAGGTTCCCCCGGAACTGGTACGCGTGCACGAGCTCGTGCGCGAGCGTCACCTCGTCCACGGTCGGCGTCGCCGAGGGCGCGACGATGGTTATCTCGTCCTCGCCCGACGAGTAGAACCCCTGCACGCTCGCGGACCGCGTCTCCGCCTGCTCCTCCTGCGCGTCCGTCGATTCGCCGACGAGGAACAGCGCTTCGAGCCGCGCCGCCTCCCGGGCCGCCGCCGTCTCCTCTCCATCACCGCCGCCGCCACCCTGCCGGTCGCGGTACTCCTCGCGCGACAGGATCGAGACCGGGACGCGCCGGTCGAACTCGACGTTCCGGACGTACTCGACGCGCGCCATGCTGCGGTTCACGACCGCCGCGAGCTCGGTCTCGTTCAGCCCGTCACCGGGCGTGACCGCGAGCGACTCGTTGTACCAGACGCCGTTCTCCCAGCCCTTCACGTCCGTCTCGGGGTCCGCGAGCCCGCCACCGTCCTCGGGCGCCGGCGCGGTCTCCGAGTCGCTCGTGGCCGTCGGTTCGTCGAACGCCGACAGCGTACAGCCAGCGAGCCCGACGACCGCGACCACGGCGAGGACGACAAGGACGACTCTCGTTCGCATCTAGTCTACGTCGGGGACTCGCGAACAAAAGTACCTCGGGCGACGCGACCGCCCGGTCGACGACGAGAGCCGGCGCCCGCCGTCGAGACGCCCGGCGCTACGACCCGAGGTATCGCGCGGCGACGCCGGCGAGTATCACGAGCGCTCCCGTCACGAACGTCCCGGGAATCGGGAGCGCGAACAGTCCGACACCGAACGCGAGTGTGGCGGTCGACGCTCGCATAGACGACTCACGACCGCGGGCGACCCTGGAAGCACCGCCAAACCACTTCGCGCTCTCGCGCCGACCGCGAAGACGTCGAACGCCAGATTACGGACCGCGAGCTCGACGGCTACCGCTCGTACGGCCAACGCTGGAGGGGAGGCGACGGAACCGCCGAACGAACGACAGCATCGACCGCGGGGAGACCGAGCGCTACGCGGTCGAAACGGCGAGAAGAGCCTAGGCCGGAATTTGAATCCGGGGTCTCGTCCTTACCAAGGACGCGCTTTACCGCTAAGCTACCCAGGCGCGTTGGAACGCATCTACCTCTTGTCGGGATTCGTTTTAATGCGTTTCGATTCGCGGCTACGAATCGCCCGCGGACTGGGGGACGCCGTCGTCCGCGGTCGGCTCCTCGGGGGGGACGGTGGCGTGGAGGTCGGCGACGGTCGGGAGGAACCCGAGTTCGTGCGGGAAGCCGCGGTCGGTGACGTGGTCGATGCAGTCGCCGACGTGCGCGTACAGTTCCGGCGTGGGGGTGCCGCCGGCGGCGGTGGCGCCCGCGAGCGCGGCGAGTTCGAGGACGTCGCGTTCGAGCGTCCGGTCGTGCTCTACGGGGTCCCTGGTGGGGTCGCGGTCGGCGTCGCGGCGTTCGGTCTGTTCGCGGCCGAACGTGCGGACGGTCTCGACGGCGCGGCCGGCGGCTTCGGTGCGTGCGAGCAGGTAGAAGCCCCGGGAGACGAGGACGTCGGCGGCGAGGATGTCGAGGTTCGGTTGGGTCTGGTCGTCGACGTCCTGCCAGGGTTCGGTGTGGGAGAGCGTGCGGGTGAGGCGGAGGCCGTCGTAGATGAGTTGGACGCCGGCGGCGCGGCTGCCGATGGCGTCCAGGTCGACGGTGTCGTCGACGGCGCGCGCGCACCTGAGTGTGAGCGTGCCGGGAGCGAGCGAGCCGTCGTCGACGTGTGCGACGATGTCGTCGCGGAGGCGCGCCGGGTAGACGTCCTCGACGGCGTCCACGGCGGCCGAGCGACACGTTGCTGCCTCGTCCATCGCGCGAAGGTAGCAACGGGACACGCAAAGACCTTTGGAAACGACGGACGTCCGCGGTGGTGTGATTCGAGTCGACCGCGACGGGGACGTCTGTGTGGTGAGCATCGACCGTCCGGACCGGCGGAACGCGCTCCGGCCGACGGACCTGGACGTGCTGGCGGATGCGGCGCGGCAGGCGACGGCGCCGGTCCTGTACCTCCACGGGGTGGGGTCGGCGTTCTGTGCGGGCGCGGACCTGGACGTCGTGTCGGGACTGGACCGCGAGGGGGCGCGGGACCTGGCGGCGCGCGGGCAGCGCGTGGTGCGTGCGTTCGAGTCGACGGACGCGGTCGTGGTCGCGGGCGTCGACGGCGCGGCGAGGGGTGGTGGGGTGGAGCTCGCGCTCGGGTGCGACGTTCGGGTGGCGTCGCCGGCGGCGTCGTTCGCGGAACCGGGCGTGTCGCTCGGGTTGTTCGGTGCGTGGGGTGGGACGGCTCGCCTGGCGCGGGTCTGCGGGGAGGGCGACGCGATGGACCTCGCGCTCTCCGGTCGGACGGTCGACGCGACGGACGCGCATCGGATGGGGCTCGTGTCGCGCGTGGTCGACGAGCCGCGAGCGGTCGCCGAGGAGCTCGCCGCGCACCCGCCGGACGCGCTCGCGACGCTGAAGCGCCGGATGCGCGACCGCGACGACGTCGCCGCGCAGGAGGCCAGGGAGGTGGAGGCCTTCGCGGACCTCGTCGCGAGTCACGCGGCCGACATCGCCGCGTCCCGCGACCGGTAGCGACGCCGCCGCGTCCGGCGAGAGCGCACTCGTCCGAAAGAGTCGTAGTGGCCGAACGCCGACCTAGGGGCGTGACTGACTGCGAGCACTGCTCGGAATCGTTCGAGGACGAGGCGGCGTACCTCAGGCACCTCGACGACGAGCACCCGGGCGAGATGGGGCCGATAGAGCGACGGCGACTGGACGAGCTCGGTGGGGGCGACGGCGGCCCGTCGATGCCGCTCGTCGTCGCCGGCATCGCCGTCGGCGCGCTCCTGCTGGCCGTCATCCTGTACACGCTCACGATCGGTGGGAGCGGGAGCGGGAACGGGAGCGAGCTCGGCGAGCTCGGGCCGGCGCCGGACCCGCCGCACGAACTGGGGCCGGCGGGGACCGACGAGGTGTATCGACCGTACAGCGTCGGGTCCGCTCACGAGCACGGCCCGATCAGCGTGAACGTCGACGGGCAACAGATCGACTTCCGGAAACCCGAGTTCCAGCACCCGCGAGAGATGCGCGCGTTCCACTTCGAGTCCGGGGAGCGGCGCTGGCACTCGCACGCGAGAGGTGTGACGCTCGAGTACGCGCTGGAGGCGACGGCGTTCGGCGTGACGAACACGTCGTTCGCGTACGACGGCGTCGTCTACCGCGAGGGGTCGAACGCGCAGGGGCCGGACGGCTGGGAAGTCGTGACGGGTGCGACGGTCGTGTACGAGGTCAACGGCGAACCGGTCGCGCCGGAGACGTACGTCCTCCAGAACGAGGACAGCATCACGGTCCGCGTCGAGGCGCCGGATGACGGGTCGACGAACGGGACGACGACGAACGCGAGCGCGCTCGCCTGACGCGGCGCGGTCCCGTTCTGCGAGTGCTTCGCCGGGTCGCGGTCACGGCGTCGGGTCGACGGGGGCTGGCGGCATCGCGCGCTTGTGCTTGCTGCGCTCGTAGAGTTCGCGGACCTCGGTTATCGCGTCGCGGTCGACGTCGAGCGCGCGCTCGGTCGCGGCGGGCGAGAGGTCGCCGTCGACGTGGAGTGCGAGGATGGCGTCGATGGTGTCGTAGGAGAGGCCGAGCTCGTCCTCGTCGGTCTGGTCCGCCCAGAGTTCGGCGGTCGCCTGCTTCTCGGCGAGGTCCTCGGGCGCACCGAGGTGTCTCGCCAGCTGGCGGACCTGCTGCTTGTAGAGGTTCCCGATGGGGTTGCAGTCGACGGCCTGGTCACCGTACTTCGTGAAGTACCCGGTGAGGGCTTCGGCGCGGTTCCCGGTGCCGAGGACGACGCGGTCCTCCTCGTTCGCGACGTAGTAGTTCAGGACGCCGCGGACGCGAGCGCGCGCGTTCCCGACGGCGGTCCGGTCGCGGTCGCTCCCGGGGACGGCGTCGACGAGCGCGTCCACGATCGGTTCGATCTCGACGACGTCGTACTCGATGCCGAGGGCTTCGGCGACGCGTTCGGCGTCGCTCATGTTCCCGTCGCTCGAGACCTCGGCGGGGAGGACGAGCCCGCGGAGGTTCTCGGTGCCGAGTGCGCTCGCGGCGAGGTACGCGGTGGTGGTGGAGTCGACGCCGCCGGAGAGCCCGAGGACGGCGCCGTCGGCGCCGGCGTCGGCGACGACGTCCTGGATGAACGTCTCGATGTGATCGCGGCGTTCGCGGAGTTCGTCGTCGGAGAATCGCAGGTCGAGCATCACGCGCTGGTAGGGATTGCATCGACAAATACGGTTCCATGGCGCGGAAACGATGGACGCGCGTCCAGTTCCCGCGAGCTCGTCGACCGCGAAGCGCTACGTTCAAGTGCAAGCGGCGGGAATCGACGGATGCGAGCGCCGTTGGTCCAGTGGTAGGACAGTGGCTTCCCAAGCCACTAGCCCGGGTTCAATTCCCGGACGGCGCATTCCTGCGACGAACGTACGTGAGGAGCGGAATCGCCATCGGGAATTGAATCCTACCAGTCGCGCGCAGCGAACGGAGTGAGCGAGCACGTCTGGTTTCGGTTCAATTCCCGGACGGCGCACTTCTCTCCCGTAACCGAGCGAAGAGCGGCGGTGTGAGAGGTCGCCGTCGCGTGCGTTCGCTGCGGCGACCGGTTGCGTTACTGTACCCACCCCTGGGGTTTCAGGCTTCGTCGCGCCGTTCGAGTCCGTCTTCGACGGGACGCGTGGTGTCCGATTCGATCCAGGCGTCCAGGTTCTCGCGGTCGTAGATGACCATCCCTTCGACGGTTTCGCGGCCGACGTAGCGGTCGGCGTCTTCGTTCTCCTGTGACTGCATCCGAGTTCGATGCAGGCTATCGTTCGGTCGGGCTTATGCTTGCTGGCCGGGTGAGCGCGGCGATAAAAGCATGACGGCCACGGGACGAGGTGGCGTGATACGTGGGTGGGTGCGGGTCGGTTGGCGAGGGGCTGCCACGGGCTGGACGGACTGGCGGGTCGACCGGTCGGTGGAGCGCTCGGTTCGAGTGGCAACTGGTGTGTCAGCCGAGCGAGCGCGTGCAGTTCCGGCAGTACTTGACTGTCCCGAGGCGGTCGTTCGGCGTGCCGCAGTGCGGGCACGCGCGGACGGTGTCCTCGTTCGAGTGCGTCGGTGGGTCGTGGTCGTCGAGGGCGTCCTCGTCGACGTGGTTCCGCTGGACGCGGTCGCCGACGCGCGTGTATTCTTCGGGGTCGCCGATGGCGCTCGCCTGCGGGTTCGTGTCCCCGCGGCGCACGTAGTACGCGTAGATGGCGAGCTGGACGACCGCGAACAGGACGGCGTAGCCGATTATCCAGCTCCAGACCTCGACCATATATGCTAGTTGTTCGCATGGCACTTGATTGTTGTCGCTCGCGGGGAAGACTGGAGTGTCGACGGTCGCTGGGAGCGGACTCGCGAGCGCGCTCGACGCGGCGACCGGATGAACGGCCGCCCCTCGAGAGGGAACGGGGAATCAGCGGTCGCTGGGCGGTCAATGGTGACGCGGGAGTCGACGGTCGGGCGGGAGTCAGCGGTCGCCGGGCGATGCGAGGTCGCGGCCGAACTCGTCGAAGACCTCGAGGTCGTCGGGGAGGTCGTACTCGATGCGGCGCTCGGCCTGCCGGTTCACGTTCGCGTCCTCGAGCGGTTCGGCGACGTCCTCCCAGCCGGGTTTTATCTTGACGCTCTTCGCGGGCGATCCGACGGCGACGTGGTGTGCGGGCACGTCGCTGGAGACGGCGGCCTTCGCGCCGACGACCGCGTTCTCGCCGATCTTGCAGCCCGCGCGGACCATCGTGTCGTACGTGACGCGGGCGTCGTCCTCGATGATGGTGTGGTAGTTCTCGACGGCGGTCTGGTCGACGACGTCGTGGTCGTGACTGTATATGTGGGCGTCGTCGCTGATGGAGACGCGGTCACCGATGGTGAGCTTCCCGCGGTCGTCCAGGTGGACGTCGTCGTGGACGACGACGTTGTCACCGATCGTGATGTTGTGCCCGTACGTGAACGTGATGCCCTTGAAGAACCGGCAGCCGTCGCCGCAGGATTCGAAGAGGTGGTCGGCGAGCATCGAGCGGAAGCGGAGCGCGAACTCGACGTTGTCGGCCATCGGCGTGGCGTCGAACTGCCGCCAGAGCCACTGGAGGTGCTTGGAGGTCTCGAACGCGTCCTCGTCCTTCTCCGCGTAGTACTCGCTCTCGAGCGTCGTGTTGCAGGGGTCGTACCCCTGGAGGCGGACGCGTTCGGCGGGCGAGACGTCCCCGTCGTTCTGCCAGCGCTCGTAGGCGTCGCGGTCGCCGTGGAGGTCCACGAGGACGTCCTCGACGACCTCGCACGTGGACTCGGCGTCCCCGCGGAGCCGCTCGTCGACGTCCTCGATGAACGCCCGGACGCCTGCCTCGGCGCCCCCGGGAAGCGTGACGTGCCGTTTCGTCATGCCTGCCAGTTGGCGGCCGGGCCTGATACCCGTTTGGTTGTGCGAAGGACGCCGTTTCACTCGTCGCACCGGGGCGACCAAGCACTGATACCGACGTGAGCCCTTGCTAGCACATGGCACTCTCTCGTCGGTCGACGCTGGTCGGGCTGTCGGCGGCGGCGTTCGCGGCGCTCTCGGGGACGCTGTCGAGCAGGCCGCCGCAGCGCTTCGAGCGGCTGTCGGTGTCCGTCAGCGGTCCGGGTTCGCTCTGGGTGGGGACGCTCGGGTTCCGCGACGTCGACGGCGCGGAGCGCTGGGAGGACCTGTACGGACTCGGTGACGTCGACTACCTCGCCCCCGCCGACTTCCGGGTGCACGAGCGGGTCACCGAACTGTACACGCCGGTCGAGTTCGTCGCGGCCCCCATGGCCGGCCACGACCCCGCGGACCCGCTCTCCGCGTCGCTGTCGACCGACGACGCGGAGCTCGCGTCCGGGACCGTCACCGGACTCGACGACGCCATCACGCTCACGCTGGAGTGACGACCCGGGTCCCCGACCCGGTCACGTGGGAAGGTTTAAGAACTCCCGGCAGAACTTGCGTGCCGTATGGGGACAGGCGGCACGGGCGGCCGAGCGGGGGACGTGGACGTGACCCGTAGACGCGTCGTCCTCGCGGGTGCGACCGCCAGCGCGACGGTCGCCGCCGGATGCGCGTCGGCCCTCGACTTCCTCGACGACGACGTGTACGGTTCGGTGCGCGTGACCGTCGAGGGCGACGGCGTCGTCTGGTCCGGAATCGTCTCCTTCCGGAGCGCTGACGGCACGCGCGTGAGCATCTCGGTCGACCGCGCGCTCGGCAGTCGGTCCTACGTCCTCCCCGACGACATCGAGGCGGACGGCTACGACGCGGTCGGCGAACCGATAACCGTCGTCGTCGTCCCGGAGCGAGGCGTCTCCGAGCGCACGCCCCTGTCCGTCGCGGTCGCGTGCGACGGTGACCGGTGCGGGCGCGCGAGCACGACCGACGGCGACGGACCGATGCCCGTCGAGGTCGGATAGCTCGCACCAATCGGCTCGCGGGCTCGCGTTCCCGGTCACTGGTACGAAGCACACCCGCTAAGTGCGGGGCGTCCCTAGACCGGCGTATGCATTACCGCGAACTCGGCGCAGCGGGCGTCGACGTGTCCGAGATCGGGTTCGGCGCGTGGACGGTCGGCACCGACTGGTGGGGCGACCGCACGGACGAGGAAGCGAAGGAGATGCTCCGGTACGCGTTCGACCAGGGCATCACGTACTTCGACACGGGCGACGTGTACGGGCACGGCCACAGCGAGGAGCTCGTCGGCGAGGCGCTCGCGGACGTCCGCGACGAGGTGTCCGTCGCGACGAAGGTCGGGTACGACTTCTACGACAACCCGCAGGCGGGCCACGGTGAACTCCCGAAGGAGATGCACCCCGAGTACCTCGACGACGCGCTCGAGCAGAGCCTCGACCGCCTCGGGTTCGACTCCGTCGACGTGCTCCAGTTACACAACGCGAACGTCGACGAGATCGACGCGGACGTCCTCGAGTGGCTCGACGAGGTCAGAGAGAGCGGTCGCGCGGACGCCGTCGGTATCGCGCTCGGCCCGAGTATCGGATGGCTCGCGGAGGGCGAGAAGGCGATCCGAGAGGAGTTCGACTCCGTCCAGCTCGTCTGGAACGCCCTCGAACCCGAGATCGGCGACCGGTTCCTTGAGGTCGTCGAGGAGACCGGGAGCGAGACGAGCCTGGTGCCGCGCGTCCCGCACTCGTCGGGGCTCCTGAACGAGCAGATCACGCCCGAGAATCCGCCGGGCGAGGGCGACCATCGCGCGTACCGGCCCGACGAGTGGTTCGAGACGGGGTTCGAGAAGGTGGAGGCGCTCCGGTTCCTCGAACGCGACGGGGTCCCCGCGAGCGAAGCGAGTGGGCGGCAGGGAGCGACCGACAGGAGCGACCGTGGGCGAACCATGGCGCAGGCGTCGCTCCAGTACCTCCTCTATCACGACGCGGTCGCGACGGTCACGCCGACGTTCCGGACGCGGTCGGACATCGACGCGTGGGCGACGGCGAGCGACGCCCCGGCGCTCTCGGACGCGGAGTACGACCGCGTCCGGGAACTCCAGGCGAACGGGTTCGAGCTGGACCGCGACGACGGCATGGACAGTCTCCGGTCGTCCGTCGGCGGAACGGACATCGAGCGCGCGGGCCTCGACAAGCACGTCGCGGGCGACTGAGGCGACACCCCACCGTCACCGCGGTGTCCGAACGAACGTCCAGTATCGGCCGGTTCGGCGCGTTCGAACCGGTCGTTCGACAGCCGTAAGCACTCCTTACGGGTCGTTTAGGCGGTCTATACTGATATGGTGGTCTACCGTATGAAATGATGCCCGTTGGCGCTCGTCCCCACATCGAGCTGCCAGGGCCTGTCCGCACACGCACACCATACGAGGGGGGAGGCCGACGCGAGTCGGTTCCGTCGTACCGGGTGCACTCGTGCAGACGTCGACAACCGCACCACCGAATCCACCGGCCGACACCCACCACCCACCCCACCCACGTCAGGCCGGTTCCACCCACCCACCCATCTACGGTCCGTGGCTGGCCGCGTTGCGGCCGGCCGCGATCGGATTCTTTCGGTGCGACCGACCTTATCCTTCGAAGAGCGACAGCGCCGTCGTCGTTCGTGTCTACCGCGCCGGCGAGACACCTCGACCGCGGTGACAGGACAACTTTGCGACCGCGGTGACAATACAACTTTGGCGCAGGACCTATGTGACCAAGCCCACTCGGTCAGGGTATGACACGAACACGGCGTTCACTGTTGAAAGTGGCTGCGGCGTCCGGTGCGGTCGCGCTCGCGGGCTGTTCGAGCATCCTCGGCGGGTCGAAGGACGCGAGCGAGACGGCATGGCTGTACCAGCCCGGGACGGTCGGCGACGTCGACCACTACCTCTCGCTCCGCTACCAGCCCTCGGCGATCGCCGAGCGCGCGGCGAACTTCGACGACGACGTCTACGACGCGATGCGGTCGTTCGGGAGTTCCGCGCGCGACCTCGTCGGGTTCGAGTTCGGGACGACCGACGCCCAGCTCGCGTTCGGGAAGAACGCCGTCCTCGCCGCGGACTTCGAGTCCGGTGACGTCGCGTCGACGCTCGAAGCCGAGGAGTTCAGCAGCGCGGACGCGTACAAGGACTACGACGTGTACGTGGGCCACGACGACGATGCCGCGGTCGGTATCGGGAGCAGCGAGGTCGTCGTCGCGCGCTCGACGGGGATATTCGGGAGCGCGGACAACGCCGAAACCGTCCTCGAGGGGATTCTCGACGTGAACGCGGGTGATGCGGAGAGCTACGCGGAGGATAGCGCGGACTTCCAGACGCTCTCGGACGCCCTCGGGGAGGGCGCCATCCAGTCGATGCGGACGTACGACGAGACCGAGTCGACGGACACCGACGAGGGCGATTTCGCGGGCGAGGTCGCGCGCGGCATCGACTCCGTCCTCGTCGACGACGGCATCGAGACGACGTTCGTCCGCGTGTTCAACGAGGCGTCGGACATCGACGAGGGCGACGTCGAGGACTGGGTGGCCGCGGACGACGTCTTCGACGAGTTCCAGGACGTCACGGTGTCGACGGACGGCCGCGTCGTCGAGGTGACCGGCACGGAGGCGACCGGCGCGTACGACTTCTACGTCGGGAGCGCGTGACGCAGGGCAAACGGTCCCCATCCCGAAACGGCGGCCTGGAGGCCGCCGTATGCCACCCCAGTCAGTTCACGCGAGGAAGACGTGACGTGGTCGGTCCGCGAGGACGTCTCGCCCCCAGTCGACGGTGTCGCTGAACGCGTCGGAGCGGAAGAACGCCATCGCGTCGTCGCGCGAGTTCCAGCGGGACGCGATGAACATGTCGTTCTCGTCCTCCACGTTCGCGAGCAGGTCGGTCTTGACGTGCCCGTCCATGTCCGCGAGGACGCCACCGACGGTCTCGAACTTGTCGACGAAGTCCTCGCGCTTGTCGGCCTTGGTCGTGTAGAACATCCCCATCGTCCCCCACGTGTCGCCGTCGGCGTCGTCGCCGGCCTGCCGGACGACGCCGGGGAGGTCGGTGAGGAACCCGCTCGCGGTGTCGGCGGCGTCTTGGGCCTCCCAGACGCTCGCGACCGCGTGCGGGCCGTCGGGGTTCTCGTACACCGCGGTCTTCACGTGGCGGTCGTAGTGCTCGAAGTTCCCGCGGAGCCCGTCCATCTCCTCGTAGAGTTCGTCGACGTCCGCCTCGCTGTAGAGGACGACCGCGTACACGTCCTCGCCGTGGGGCTGTCCGCCGTAGACGCCCTCGGCTTCCAGTTCGTCGCGCACGTCCGCCGGCGGGCCGCCCGCATCGCCGTCGCCGTGAGCGTGCTCGGCGTCGTCGCCGTGGTGCTGGCCGTCGTCCCCGTGGTCGTGGTGGTGGCCGTCGTCCCCGTGGTGGTGCCCGCTCTCGGCGGCCGCGTCGTCGCGCTCGCCCTCCGGGACGGGGACGTCGTCGCCGGCGAAGAACGCGGGGAGGTCCGCGGGCGGGAACTTCCGGCCGACGAGGAAGTCACCGAACTCGGCGAACTGCGACGTCGACGGGTCGAACCGCATCTCGTTCAGGAGGTCCTTCACGTTCGAGAGGTCGTCCGCCCAGAGCGTGATTCCCCACTCATGGGCGTCCAGGCCGACCGACGAGCAGATCATCTGGTCGACCTTCCCGGCGTAGTCCCGGCCGATGTCCGCGTGCCGCATGATGTGCTCGGCGCGCTCGTCGTACGACGTATCGTACCAGTTCTGCTCGGGCTGCCGACGCTTGCTCATCGGGTAGAACGACACGAACTCGCTGTCGGGAATCTCCGGATGCAGGCGGTCGTCGATGTAGTCGCCGATCACGGCGTCCTCGTCGGTCTCACCGGCGAGGTACTCCCGGGTCTGCTCGCCGTACCCCGAGGCCTCCGTGACGGACACGTAGCTCGTCGTACGCTCGGTGAACGCGGCGAGCGCGGTGTCCTCGAACGACCGCTCGATGCGGTCGAGGTCCCGCATCGTCGGCCGCAGGTGCAGGAAGAGCAGGTCCGCCTTGTGACCCATCACCGAGTAGAGCGCCGACTCGCCGTCGTCGCTGCGCGCAGCGTGCTCGCGGTGAGCCAGGAACTCCTGGCCCTCTTCGAGTGCTCGCTCGCGTTCGCGCTCGGGCGCCTGCCGCCAGGCGTCCCAGTCCACCGTCCGGAAGTCGTGCAGTACGTACGACCCTTCCGCCGTGAGCGGCGGTTCGCGTTGCTCCATGGTCGCGGCTTCGGCTGGCGGCCAGAAGGCCGTGTCGGTCTCGGGTCGGGTCCGGTGGTCGTCGACACACCGCCGGCAACTGACCACGAGTATCGAAACCCTTTCACGACCGCCCCGGAAGATAAATACAAGATGCGCAAGAGCGGCCCGCCGAAGGGGCTCATCGCGTACATCGTCCTGGAACTCCTCGCGGAGAAACCACGGTACGGGTACGAGATACTCAAGGAGATAACGGAGATCAGTGGCGGTCACTGGGAGCCCTCGTACGGGTCGGTGTACCCGATACTGTACAAGTTCGAGGACGAGGGGTGGGCCGAGCGGATCGAGCGCGAGGACGAACCCGACCGGAAGTACTTCGAGCTCACCGACGACGGCGTTGAGGAGCTCGCACGTCGCCGCGAGGAGTCCGCGAAGAAGGCCAAGGAGTTCGCGGACGTCATCCTCGGATTCTATCACGTCTACGTCGCGTTCTCCACGGACGACCGCTTCGAGGTCCCCGCCATCGACGGCGAGTGGCACTTCGACGAGGACTTCTCCGCGTGGATCGTCGAACAGATGATACGCCACCACGACCACTACTTCGGCGACTTCGACCGCATCGAGGACACGCCCGAGGAGTTCTACGACGCGCACGGCGTCGACCGCAACGACGAGTAACGCGCGCCGACGCCCCCGTCTCACTTCTTGAGAGAGTGTCACCGGTCGACGATTGGGAAGGGTTCACCAGTAATGAGTCACTTTGGAGTCGATACCGTCTTCTCGATTACAGACAATCATTCTCATCGGGATTTCCGCCTGGCAGCGGTCCCACCGCTTGGCACGGCAACCGCGGTCGACGTAACAACGGACGACTCGACACCGAACGAGACCACCGACGTCACGACGACCGGTTCTGCCGACGACGCGAACGGGATGCCCGGCTTCGGGCTCGCCGCCGCGGTCACAGCGCTCGCCGCCGTCGCGCTGCTCGCGCGAACGCGGCACTGACAACGCAGATAGCGGCCCCGAAGAGGAACCGGCCCCGGCGTTCAGAGGAGGGTCGGGACGACGACCATCGCGAGCAGGCAGACGAGCATCGTGACGCCGACGCTCGTCGTGACGTACCGGACGTGCCGGCGCTTCGGGTCGATCGGGAGCCGCGAGACGACCGCTTCCGTGCTCGTGCGGAGGATGTGTCCGCCGTCGAGCGGAAACGCGGGGATGCAGTTGAAGAACCCGAGCTGGACGTTGATCCATCCAGTCCAGAACGCGAGGTTCGCGAGCACGAACAGCGCGTCGGCGCCGAGGAAGGAGAGCGACCCGCCGCTCGCGACGTAGAAGTTCGTGATCGCACCCTGGAAGCCCGCGAAGTTCACCGGGAGGCCGAGCGCGCCGAACGCGCTCGCGAACGGGAGGACGAGCGTCCCGAACATCGTCCCGAAGAACCACTGGACGAGCCCGGTGTCGCCGGGGCCGCCGCCACCGAGCGCGCCGAGGTAGTTCTCGGCGGGGTACAGCTGCACGCCGAAGTCGGTGACGACGAGCCCGGTCGTCCCGAAGACGGGTTGGACGCCGAGGAACCCGCCGCCGTCCTGCGCGCCGAGTTCGACCTCGTAGGTGTCGCGAGCACCGTCGTGGTACGCGGTGATGGAGACGGTCGTCCCCGGGTCCTGGTTCCCGACGTACCGGACGAGTTCGCGCGTGTCGACGACGCGCTCCCCGTCTATCTCGGTGACGACGAGCATCTCGCCGGCGGGCGCGCCTCCGGCGGCGAACGGGTCACCGTCGAGGACCCGGACGTACGCGCCGGCGACGAACTCGCTGCTGGCGACCGTGCCGTTCGCGCGTTCGACGGTCGCGTTCACCGGCCCCGGTGACGCTTCGACGGCGTCGTAGAACCCGGCGGTCGTACTCACCGGCGTCCCGTTGACCGCGGTTATCGTGTCCTCTGGCGCGATCGCCGCTGGCCCGCCACGGACGCTCTGCGTGACCAGGACCGTGCGCTCGACTCGCTCGGTGCGGTCGCCGTCGACCTCGACCTCGACGGTCTCCGCGGTGGTGTTCGCGAGCATCGCGGAGACGTCCGCGTTCGACTCGACCGGCTGCCCGTCGAACGCCGTGATGCGGTCGCCCTCGCCGATGTCCGCTTGCGCGGCGGGCGACGCGGGGAACGACCCGGCGACCGCCGCGCCCGGTGCGACCGACAGCGACGCGACGATGGGGCCGAACAGGAGCGCGTACGCGATGACGGTGACGGCGAAGTTGTTCGTGACGCCGGCGGCGAACATCCGGGTCTGCGCGCCGCGGGACCGCTCCCGGCGCTGCTTATCGTTCGGTTCGACGAACGCCCCGACCGGGAGGATCGCGAGCAACGCGAGGCCCATGGATTCGATCTCCATGTCCTCGACGCGCGAGAGCAAGCCGTGGCCGCCCTCGTGGACGATGAGGCCGACAGCGAGCCCGAACACGATACCGGGCGCGGCCGACAGCGGGAGGAAGTCGTTGACGCCGGGGATGACGAGGAAGTTCTTCGGGTTGCTGACCGTCTGCTGGGCGGGGTCCTGCGCGACCTGGAGTGCGGTGAACACGAGCGCGACGAACGACCCGACCATGACGACGAGCGTGATGCCGACGCCGACGTTCGCCCAGGCTCGCCAGAACCGCTTCGGGCCGGCGAGCCAGTTCAGGAACGCCCGCCCGCGCTTCGTGTGCAGGGTGAGTATCGGACCGCTCGTGCCGATGAACGACGGCAGGAGGCCGTTCCGGTTCGCGTAGATGACCGCGAGCCAGTAGACCGCGAGCCCGAACAGCACCCACTGCAGCGTGGAAACCATCACTCGTCTCTCGGGGATGCGCGGGCAAATGGCTTTGGTTACCCCGACTCACCGGGGTCCATCCGGCCGCGCTCGTCGACGCACACGGTCGCGCTCGGATGGGTCTCCGCGCGAGTACCAGCGGTGGTTCGCGGCCAGTCGTCGCGTTCAGCGTGGCTCGCGGCGGAACTCGGAAAGGTTTAACCGCGATGGGGAAGGAGGGACCGTATGGCCAGTTTCAAGGAAGCGGAAGCGCGGAACCTCGAGAAGATGATCTGCATGCGATGTAACGCTCGGAACTCCAAGGAAGCGACGCGCTGCCGGAAGTGCGGGTACAAGAACCTCCGCCCGAAGGCGAAGGAAGCGCGCGCGGCCTGATTCCCGGAGCACGTTCCCAATCGCTTCTTCGCGCGTTCGAGTGCTCGTTCGCGAGTGACGACGCCGTTCGCCGTCGACGCGGCTCTCGTCGTCGCGTCGACGCTCGTCAGGCCTCGTCGGGGTACTTCGGTTCGCGTCGCTCGGCGCGAGCGAGCGCGGTCTCGACGACGTCGCGGACGTCGCCGTGGAACTCGCTGCCGTGCCCGGCGTACATGTGCTCGACGGCCTCCGGGAACCGGTCGAGGAGCTGCTGGATACTCTCGATGAGGCGCTCGCGGCTCTGCCCGGCGTGGTCGGTGCGTCCGAAGCTCCCGTCGTCGAACGCGCCGTCGTCGTGCACGACGACGTCACCCGAGTACAGCGTCGTCTCGGAGACGAACGACACGTGGTCGCTCGCGTGCCCGGGCGTGTACACGACGTCGAACGCCTCGTCACCGAGACTGACCGTGTCGCCGTCCTCGATTGCGTGCGTTCGCTGGTCGTGCTCGGCGTACGCGTACACGTCCGGGTCGAACGCGTCGACGACGGCGTCCAGCTGCGCGACGTGGTCGCCGTGCTGGTGCGTGAGGTAGACTGCGTCGACGTCGTCGACGTGCTCGCGGACCGCGTCGACGACGCCGTCGTACGCGCCGGCGTCCACGAGCGCCGTCACGTCGCCCGTCGCGAGGTAGGCGTTGCACGTGAACGTCTCCGCGTCCGCCGTCACCGTATGTACTGTCACGTGTACACGGACGCACGGTCGATTACTAAAGCCTGACGCGCCATACCTTCGGAGACTGACGAATCGCCCGTGACGCTTTTGGGGTTGTACGACAATATTTCACACGTATGGGTTTTGGGAGTTACGACGAGTCCGAGCAGGGCTCGCAGGAAATCGACACAGACTTCGACGAGGATACCGTCGACGGCCGTGATACGGACAACGACGGTGAGGTCGACTTCGAGAACGGGGCATCGAACGACGAACTCCTCGACCGCTTGCAGGACATCAAGGACGAGACGTGAAGACCGGGGCGCGCGCGGTGGGTGTCGCCGAGTCCTACGTCGGCGACGTGAGCACCCTCGCGGGCGTGGTGGTTCGACGCGACCGGGCCGTCGAGGCCGTCTCCTTCGGGCGCTGTACGGTCGGCGGGAGCGACGCGACCGGTGCCGTCGGTGACGTCGTCGAGGCGCTTGACCGGCCGGACGCGCGCTACGTCCTCGTCGCGGGTGTCGCGCTCGCGTGGTACAACCTCTTGCATCTCGACGCGCTCCACGAGCGACTGGACCGCCCGGTCCTCGCGGTGACGTTCGAGGCGAGCGAGAGCCTCGAACCGGCGCTCGACGCCGCGTTCGACGGCGACGCGCTCGACGCACGCCTCGACGCGTACCGGGCGCTGCCGGAGCGGCACGCGGTCGACGTCGGGAAAGAGGACTCTGTCGGAAGCGGCGGCTCCGTCGCGAACGGTGACCGCGCCGAGGGCGCCGCAGACGGGGACGACGGCGACCGGAGCGCGGTCGTGTACGTCCGCGCGCTCGGCGTCGGCGACGAGCACGCCGCCGAGGTCGTCCGCGCGTTCACGCACGACGGCCGCCCCGAGCCGGTGCGCGTCGCCCGCGAGGTCGCTCGCGCCGGCGACGCCCTGCGGCGCGACACGTAGACCGCCACCGCGCCCACGGTCGACGCGACACGTGACCGCACAGCGCCCGCCGTCGACGCGGTTGCGCCCATCGGCCCCGTCGGGACAGCGGCCGGGGACGAAACCGTTAGGAGCGTTCCCCACCGCGGAGTGCACATGAGCGACGACGACGCGGTCGCGTTCGACGGCGCGACCGTCACCGCCTGCACGCGCTGCCCGGCACTCTGTGACTCGCGGTCGCGCATCGTCAACGGCGTCGGGCCCGACGACGCAGCACTCTGCTTCGTCGGCGAAGCCCCGGGCGCGAACGAGGACGACCGCGGCGAACCGTTCGTCGGCCGGTCCGGCGACGTCCTCGACGACGCGCTCGGCGACGTCGGCCTCCTCCGCGAGGACGTCCGCATCACGAACTGCGTGCGATGCCGTCCCCCGGACAACCGCGACCCGAACGGCGAGGAGCTCGCGAACTGTCGCGACCACCTCGAACGCGAACTCGACGCCGTCGACCCCGACGTCGTCGTCACCCTCGGGAAGGTCCCGAGCCAGCACCTCCTCGAACGCGACGTCGCCATCACGAACGAAGCCGGCGACGTCCACGACGTCCGCGTCGGTGACGAGACGCGACGCGTCGTCCTGAGCGTCCATCCGGCCGCGACGCTCTACGACCGCAGTCAACGCGACACGTTCACCGACGCCATCGCGGAGGCCGCGACGCTCGCCGGCGTCGAGACGGAGGGAAGCGGCGGGCAGTCCCGCCTCGGCGAGTTCTGAGCTAGTCGTTCGACCGGCCGAGCCAGCGATCGCCGTCGAACAGCCGCTTCACGGCGTCGAAGAAGCCGTCACCGGAGTTCTCCTCCGGACGGAGTCGAGAGCGGAGCCGCGAGGAGAACAGCTCCACGCTGATGACGATGACGATGACCATGAAGATGCCAGCGGCAGCGCGCGAGTACGCCAGCTGTGCGAGCTGCCCCTTGATGTACTGACCGAGGCCGCCCGCGCCGACGACGCCAAGCGAGATGGCGACGCGGACGTTGATCTCCGTGATGTACAGCGCCCACGCGATGAACGACGAGAACACCTGCGAGAGCATCCCGAAGCTGATGACCTGCGCGCGGTTCGCGCCGGTCGACGAGATGGCCTCGATGGGGCCCTCCTCGACCTCCTCGAGTTCGTCGGTGAACAGCCGTCCCATGTTCCCGATGGTGTCGGTCGCGATGGCGAACATCGCGGACAGCGGCGTCGGCCCGAACACGGGAATGTAGAACAGCACCCAAACGATCGCGGGGATCGCGCGGATGGTGCTCATCGTCCCGCGGAACAGGAAGTTGAACGGGAACGGCGTCACGCGCTCGGAGCCCAGGACACCGAAGAACAGCGCGAGCGGGAAGCCCACGACGGTCCCGGTGAGGCCGACGATGATGGTGACGACGCTCGCACCGATGATGCTCGTGCCCTCGTTACGCTGCATGATGGACTCGACGAGCGACCCGGGGTTCGCGAGACTCTCGAAGAACCCGTCCCAGCCGTTCAGGCCTTGCTCGGACGAGTACAGCGTGAAGAACTGGAAGTCCGGCGTCGCGAAGTTGAACATGTTGTCGAGGAACACCGGGAACTGTCGGGCGACCGCTGCCAGCGTGAACCCGAGGTACGTGAGGCCGGCGCCGGTCGCGGCGAGCACGCCGATGACCAGGCCGAGCATGAGGAACCGCCGGATGCGTTGCGCTCGCTCGATCTGCATGAGGCGGTCCTTGATTCGCTGGGAGGTATCCGCCTGCGTCCCACGCATCTCCACGGACGCGCTCTCCTCGCTCATTGTATCGCCTCCTGGGTGGCCGCGGACGCTTCCTCGTCCTCCTCGTAGTAGATCTCGTCGACGACGTCCATCGTCAGGTCGTCCCGCCCGCCGTCGAAGACGACGCGGCCGTCGCGCAGGCCGATGTAGCGCTCGCCGAACTCGCGCGCGAGCCCGACCTGATGGAGGCTGGCGATGGTGGTGAGCGTGCGTTCCTTCGCCGCGTCACGCATGTACCCCATCACTTCCTCGGCCGCCTTCGGGTCGAGGCTCGCGACGGGTTCGTCGGCGAGCATCAGGTCCGGTTGCTGGACGAGCGCGCGAGCGATCCCGACGCGCTGCTTCTGACCGCCGGACATCGAGCCGGCGCGCTGCTGGGCTTCGTCGAGCAGGCCGACGGTGTCGAGCGCCTCGAGCGCCGCGACCTTGTCCGGCGTATCGTACCACGTCAGGAGACTCCGGAGGAGGTCCTCGCGGCTGAGTGCGCCCGTCAGGGAGTTCTTGTACGCGCTCATCGACTCGACGAGGTAGTGCATCTGGAACACCATCCCGATGTCGCTGCGTCGGCCACTGAGCTTCTGGTCGCCCATGTAGACGCCGCCCTCCGTCGGTTCGGTGAGTCCATTGAGGATGCGTAGCAGGGTCGATTTCCCCGCTCCCGAGGGCCCGAGGAGCACCACGAACTCGCCCTCCGGAATGGTGAACGAGGCGTCCTCGAGCGCCACGGTATCCCCGTAACGCTTTGTCAGGTTCTCTACTGTAATCGCTGGCATTGGCAAATAATTCGTGAAGAACGGTTAGTTGCTTTCGGACTCGGGTCGACGAACGCAGTTATCCGTCGAGGAGGTCCGTGCTCAGGCCGAGGGAGTCCGCGACGTCGATGACCGGCTGGTACGTCTCGAGGCTCGCGGGGCGGACGCCGGAGAACCAGAGGTCGTCCTCGGTCTTGTCCTCGGGCGTCTCCGAGTTCGGCATGCCGTTCGCGCCGAGGTACGCGTCGTCGGGCGCGTTCGAGATGGCTTCGACGAGCTGCTCCTTGTTACTGTCGGAGAGCTCGGGGCTCGTCACCATCGGAGCGCGCGGGATGCCGTTCTCGTTGTAGTCCTCCATGTAGTCGGCGACCGGACGGACGCCGTCGACGTAGCCGTCGTCGCCCTGCGTGATGAACTTCCCGACGCCCGCCGCGTCGGCCTGGCCGTCCTGGAGCGTCTTGAACGCCTCGGCGTGCCCGGACCACGTCGCCGTGAAGTCGGCGCCGTTGTCGGACGTCGGCGCTTCGCCGATGGAGAGTCCTTCCTCCTTCAGCATCCAGAGCGGGTACAGCGAACCGGACGCGGACGTGATGTCCGCGAACGCGATCGTCTTGCCCTTGAGGTCGCTGAGGCTCTCGATGTCGGAGTCCTCGCGCGTGACGATGACGCTCGTGTACTTCCAGCCACCGTAGGCCTTCCGCTGGAGCGCGATCTCGGCGTCGTCGGACTTCACGCCGAGTGCGGCCGCGAACGGACCGGTCTCGGCGATGTCGGCGGACCCGGAGCCGAGGCCCTGGAGGACCGCGGAGTAGTTCGAGGCGTACTGGAGTTCGACGTCGGCGTTGTCGAGCTCGCCCTCGATGTGGTCTCGCATCGGCCCGTACTGCTTCTTCATGTAGTTCTGGGGCTCGGTCGGACTCATCATGAACTGGACCGTGCCGTCGTTGTACGGCTGGCTGCCGAAGCTACCGATGCAGCCCGCCATGCTCGTGAGCCCGAGGGCTCCCGCCGTGCCTGTCGCCTTGAGGAAATCGCGTCGACTTGCCATTGCGAATCAATTCATAGTTCTTGATTACGACCTTAAGTTTTCCTAATCGTTCTATGTATGACTATGTAGAAGAAAAATGAGACGGCGATTAGCTCTCATGTTAAACCGAGACGGCGAATCGGCGAGTCGGATTGGAACCCGCGAGGGCGTTTGAGAACAGATTCGAAAGAAGGGTCGGGTCCGGCGTCGCGTTCGACGTCGCGGCGGGCGACGGAACTGCCGGTAATGCCGGGGACTATAGAGGCGGCGTCAGGTGTACGGACCGAACAGGTCGAACGTGGTGTCGAAGTTCGACGTCACCGGGACGGCGTCGTCGCCGTTCAGGTTGTTCGAGTAGTCGGTGACCGCGGAGCCGAGGCGGAGGTCGGTGCCGAGCGCGCTCGCGAGGTCGTTGAGCGCGGTCGCGTCGCCATCGGCGGCGCCCATCAAGACGACCGCGCCACCGTTCGCCGCGAACGTCGACACCGCGTCGATCTCGTCGGTCGTGAACCCGCTCGCGGGCGTGGTGACGACGAGCGCGCGGCCGTTCGAGAGGTCGGCGGTCGCGAGGTCGTTGCGCTGCTGGAGCCCGACGTCCTGGCCTTCGAGGTACCGCATGTAGTACGCGGCGTCCTCGGTGGAGAGCGCGGCGTCCGAGCCGAACTGTCCGTGCCCGCCGTCCAGCAGGACGTTCCCGGTCGCGTCGTCCGCGACGGCGTCGACGAGGTTCGTGAGGAACGGGAAGTTCCCGTAGTCGCTCGTGTCGACGGCGTACCCCTCCTCGGCCTCGTAGGTCTCGTCGACGAGGAGGCCGCCGACCATCGCGACGTTGTTCGCGGCGTCGACGCCGACGAGCGCGTTCGCGCCGTCCGCGTCGGTCACGGGGACGCGACCGTCCGCGAGCGGCCCGTCGCTGCTCGTGACCGCGGCGGCCTGCGGGAAGAACACCTCGTCGACGCTCGCGTCGCGGACCTCGCTGGACGCGTCCGGGTCGGAGTTCGCCCAGATGCCGAGGTCGTTCGCTCGCGCCGTCGACTCCGCGGCGAGGAACTCGTCGTGCTTCGCGAGACTGGAGCCGTAGACGCGAGCGTACCCGTCCGCGACGATCTGCTCGTTGTAGAGGGTGTCCCGAGAGCCGTCGCCGGTCGCGTCGTACCTGACGTACGCGAGCAGCCGACCGAACGGGTCCGTCTCGCCCTCGTTGTCGTCGTAGAATATCTCGACGGTGTCGCCGACGTCGAACGCGTCCTTCGAGTACTGCGTGCCTTCGTCGCCCCACGTCGCGAGGTAGGAAAGCGACTCGATGCCCTCCCACTCCGGAGGCCGTTCGGCGTCCTGATTGCTTGCCTTCTCGGCGGTGTCGATACCGAGCACGCGGACGGATTCGATGGTGCCGTCGTCGAACCGGACGTCGAACGTGTCGCCGTCGCTGAGCGCGTCGATGGTGACCTCGGTCGTGTCCGGCCCGCCCGCGCTCTCGACGGCGACGGTGACGGTCGCGGTGTCGGTCGCGCCGTCGTCGTCGGTGACGGTGAGCGTCGCGTCGTAGCTCCCCGTCGCGTCGTAGGTGTGCGTGGGCGTCGCGCCGGTCGCGGTGGTGCCGTCGCCGAACGTCCAGTCGTAGCTCCCGATGCTGCCGTCGGCGTCGGTGGAGCCGGTGCCGTCGAAGGAGACGGACGTCCCGGGTGCGACGGTGGCGTCGTCGACGCTCGCACTCGCCGTCGGCGCCTCGTTGCCGTCGCCACCACCGCCGCCTCCGTCGCCATCGAAGTACGGGAAGTCGGTGACGAAGACGTCGGTCGTCGGCTGGTAGCTCGCACCGGCGTTGCTGTCGTCGTCGTAGACCTGGTCGTCATTGAACTGGAAGACGGTCCCGAGGCGCTCGCAGATCTCGTCGAGGCGCTGGGTGGCGTCGTAGTCGTTGTAGTCCGATTGGTCGTGGAGGAACAGCGTCCCGCCGTTCGCGACGAACTCGGCGAGCCGGTCGAGTTCGCCGTCGGTGAGGGACTCGCCGGGGACGGTGATGACGGCAGCGTCGGCGTCCGCGAGGTCGTTGTGGAGGTTCTGTGTGGCCCGGACGTCGAAGCCCGCGTTCTCGGCGGCGGTCTCGAACTCGCTGAACCTGTCGAGCGTCCAGTACTGGCCGTTGGATTCGTCCCAGAGGACGGTGCCGGAGCCGACCTCGGCGTTCCAGACGTTGAGGAGGAACTGGGCGTTGTCGTACTCGCCGGTGAGGGCGTCGTCGTCGACGAGCGTCGACCCGAACGCGACGACGCCGTCGTCGACCGCCATGAGGGGAATCTGGCGGGAGTCCCAGTACTCGAAGGCGTCGTCGTCGTAGTCGGCGTCGGCGTTCGTCGCGGTGTCCTCGGCCCAGACGGGGACGGACGCGTCGTCCGTGAGCGGGCCGCCGTCGGCGCGGTAGAACGAGCCCGAGGAGTGGAATCGGAGTCGCGAGATGGTGGATGCGGAGTTGTACCCTGTCTTCGCGGACGCCGACCCGGCCAGGGCCGTCGCCGCAGTGAGTTCCATGAAGCGTCGTCGACGCATCGCCCTACGATGTACAGAGAACTTAATTAAAGCCTTCTATGTCCTATATATAGGTTTATTATCTAACGTAAATAACTGGAGAGGGTTCAGATGGGGCAGAACGAACCCGAGTGGAGACAGGTATCCGAAGCACGCACTTCAAACGCCCGGCTTGGTGATATCCATCGGTATCTCAGCGGCGGCGTCACGGCAGATGGGGCCGGATGGGAAACCCGTATTGGTCGGCGGCGTCGACACTGCCGTATGAGCCAGCAGTCCGCGAGCGCAGACCGCACGGACGCCGCCGTCGCCGACGTCGCCGTCGTCGACTACGGCCTCGGCAACCTCCGGAGCGTCACGCGCGGCCTCGAACGCGCCGGTGCCGCCGTCACCATCACCGACGACGTCGACGTCATCCACGACGCGGACGGCGTCGTCCTCCCGGGCGTCGGCGCGTTCGGCGAAGGCATGGAGAACGCCGGGCCGTTCCGCGACGCCCTCCGCGAGGTCGCCGCGTCGGACACTCCCCTGTTCGGTATCTGTCTCGGCATGCAGATGCTGCTCACGTCGAGCGAGGAGGCCGAGACCGCCGGGCAGGGCGACGCGAAGGGCCTCGACCTCGTCCCGGGGACGAACGAGCGCTTCGCCGCCGACCTCACCGTCCCCCACATGGGCTGGAACGAGCTCGACGTCCAACGCGAGCACCCGCTCGTCGAGGGGGTCGACGGCGAGCACGCGTACTTCGTGCACTCGTACTACGCCGTCCCGGACGACGACGACGCCGTCGTCGCCACGACCGACTACGGGGGCGACTTCGCGAGCGTCGTCGCCAACGAGGACGGCACCGTCTTCGGCACCCAGTTCCACCCCGAGAAGTCCGGCGAGACCGGGCTGCGTATCCTCCGGAACTTCGTCGAGCTCTGCGTCGACGCCTGAGACGACTCTCGCGGACGCGCACCCACTCAGAACCGCTCCTTGTATATCTCGCCGTACGCCTGCCGGCGGAGCGTCACGACCGCGGCGTCGCGTTCGTCCTGGAACGTCGCCGCGACCGCTCGCTCGGCGAACGGCGCGACGTGCCACGCGACAGAGTCGACGTTCTCGCTCCCGCGCTCGACGACGTCCCCCTCGAAGTCCTCGCGCCACGCCTCGTACTCGTCGCGTGACCCGACGCGGACCTCGAGTTCCGCGGCGAACAGCACGTCGCGCGCGGTCTCGACGACCTCGCCGGTGACGCGCTCGCGGTACTCCTCGCGGTCGAACGCCATCGTCTTCGCGACCTCCTTCACGACGAGTTGCGCGGTCGGCCCGACGGAGTCGTACGCCTCGCGCACCTCGGCCTCGGTCTCGGGCGACAGCGTCCCTTCGACGTCCATGCGAGAGCGTTCCCGCGTCGAGAACTACTCGCTTTCGCTCCCAGCGTCGTCAACCGTGTCCGCGTCGTCGGCCGCGGCCGCGTCTGCATCGCCGTCCGCGTCGCCGTCCGTGGACTCATCGCCCTCGTCGTCGAGGCCGTACATCTTCTCGGTGAGTTCCCGCGCCTCCTGCATCACGCCGGCGGCGTCCTCGGTGAGGTCGCCGCGACCGCCAGCTGAGGCACCGCTCGCACCGGCCGCGTCGTGCGTCCCAGTCGCGCCCGGGCCGCGATGCCCGCCCTGCTGGGCGAGCTCGTCCTCCAGTCTCGCGCCGTGGTCGTGACCGGCGCTCTCGTCGCCGTCGTCGAGCTCGGGGACCTCGACGGCCGGAACCGCCTCTGCGACTTTCGGCGCGAGCGAGTCCGGGTCGTCGTCGCCCCACTCGGGGACGTGCTCGTCGAGCCACGACTCGTGGTCGTCACCGCGGATGACCGCGGTGAACGCGAGGTGGTTGGCGAGGTGCTCCGCGTCGGTCTCGGGGTTGTCGCACACCGGGCAACGGTACGCCATCGAGTCGACGCACGCGCTACGCGGACAAATGGGTTCGGGACTCGACGCGACCCGCCTCAGAACCAGCCGCCGCCCGAGCCGGCACCGGTGCTCGCGTCGCTCCCGTCGTCGTCCCCGTCGCTCGCGCCGTAGTCCCTGTCACGCCGCCCCCAGTCGTCGAGGCCGCGCACCATGACGAACGCGTCCGTGCCGTCGTCGTAGTACGCGTGGACGCGCCGGAGCGTCTGGAACCCGAAGTCCTCGTAGAGGTGGATGGCGGCGTCGTTGCCTTCGCGGACCTCGAGCTTCACGCTCGTCGCGTCGCCCTCCGCGAGCCGCGTCAGTGCGTGCGCGAGCAGCCGTCGACCGTACCCCTGCCCGCGGCGCTCGGGGTGGACCGCGAGGTCCTTGACGTGGCCGAACGCCCGGCCGTGGTTCGGGACGACGTCGGCGACGACGTACCCGACGACCGCGTCGCCCTCCGCGGCGACGAGAAACCCGGGTTCGTCGAGGAACCGGTCGAAGACCTCGTACGGCCACGGCTGCGGGAACGACGCCTTCTCGATGCGGTAGATGGCGAGGAGGTCCGCGCGCTCCGCGGGTCGGACCCGCGACGCGCCGTCGTCGGGGAGGGGAGCGGTCGTCGTCACGGCCGTCGATTGAGCGCGCTCGCGTATCAATTCTCGGGACGCTCGCCGAGGCGGCCGATAGCGGCGTCGGCGGCGAGGAGTGCGCCGACGGACGCGACGACCCCGGCGAGCTGGAGCGCGGTCGTGAGGAGGCCGAGCGAGACGATGAGCGTCGTCGCGCACGCTGGCGCGTGCGAGACGCCGAGGGCGCGCATCCCGAACGTGGTGGCGGCCACGGCGAGCGCGCCCGCGACCCCGAGGCGGACCGTCGCGAGCGCGCCCGGCGGCACCGCGGTGGTGACGACGTGCCCGCCCGCGAGCCCGTGGTACGCGACCGCGCCCGCGGCGACGCCGACCGCGTGCCCGCCGAGGACGACGCGCCCGCTCGGCGGGTCGTCGGCGGTCGCGAGCACGTACGCGGACGGGCCGAGGCTCGGGAACACGAGCGGGACGCCGGAGAGGAACGCCGCGACGGTCGACACGAGCAGGAGGACGCCGGCGCGAGCGCTCCGCGCCAGTTCGAGCGTCCGCGCCCCGACGGACCCCGCCGTCATTGCGGCATCCGAGCGCACGCGAGGGTTTCAGCGTGACGCTCTCGGTCGACTCGTCACCTTGGAGTCGGTTCAGTCCACGCGGAAGCCGTCCCGGAGCGGGTCCGCGGGGTCGCGGACGAACTCGCTGCGGCCCGTGACGTGCGCGGTCCCCGTGACGCGCGGGACGACCGCCGGCCGGTCGCCGACGGTCGTCGACGCGACGACCTCGCCGGTGAACGTCGTCCCGAGGATGCTCTCGACGACGAACGCGTCGCCGACGTCGAGCGCACCGCGGGCGTGCTGGACGGCGAGTCGACCGCTGACGCCCGTCCCGGTCGGCGACCGGTCTATCTGGCCGTCCGCGAACACGCAGACGTTCCGGGTGTCGGCGTCGTCGCCGCGAGCCGGTCCGCGGAAGATGGTGCCGTAGACGTACTCGAGGTCGTCGGCCTTCGGATGCTGGAGGTCGATTTCGTCCGCGACCGCGCGCTTGACCGCCATCCCAGCGCGGCGGAGTTCGTCGGCGTCCCCCGGCGTCAGGTCGAGGTCGAACGCCTCGACGTCGCAGTACGCGTAGAACGCACCGCCGTACGCGAGGTCGAACGAGACGCTCCCGTAGCCGGGGACGTCGACGGTCTCGTCGAGCGCGTGCACGAACGACGGGACGTTCTCGAACGACACCGAGGCGACCCGGTCGCGCCCCTCGTCGCGTTCGACCGTCGCGGTCGCGGTCACCAGGCCCGCGGGCGTGTCGAACCCGATCGTCGTCTCCGGCGGCGCCGCGTCGATCATCCCGGTCTCGACGAGGACGACGGCGAGCGCGACGATGCCGTGCCCGCACATCGTGCTGTATCCGTCGTTGTGCGTGAACAGCACGCCGACGTCCCCCTCGACCGATACCGGGTCGGTGAGGACGGCGCCGTACATGTCGGCGTGCCCGCGCGGTTCGAGCACGAGCGCGGTCCGCAGGTCGTCGTGGTTCGCCTGCATGTCCCGTCGCCGGTCGAGGATGGTGTCACCGTCGAGCGACGGGAGGCCGTCGACGACGACGCGAAGCGGCTCGCCGGCGGCGTGCGCGTCCACCGTCTCGACTCGCGCCCAGTCTTCGGGGAGGGCCGCGTCCCAGTTCATGCGCCCGACTCGTCCTCGAGCAGGCGTTCGTCGAGATAATCGAGGAGCATCGTCTCGACGTCGCTCGTGTCCACGCCCAGACTCACGCGGCGGTTGTGTGCGCCCGTGATCGCGGTGGTGACGAACGTCGCGACGGCGTCCGCGTCGACGTCCTGCCGGAACTGCCCGACCTCCTTGCCCTCCTCGACGTTCGACCGGACGACGTCGTGCAGCAACCGGTCGAATCGCCTGAGCTGGTGCTGGAACGCGGTGTCGTACGGCGCCTGACTCTCGATCTCGAGGATCGCCACGCGGAGCTCCTCGCGGCCGTCGTCGTCCGCGTGGTACGCGGTGCGGACGACCTCGCGCAAGCGCTCGCCGGGGTCGGCGCCCGCGACCTCCGCGAGGTCGGACTCGAAGTCCTCGTAGAGGAACTCCAGGAACGCCACGAGGAGGTCGTGCTTCGAGTCGAAGTGATAGTGCAGCGTCGACTTCGAGAGGTCCGTGCGGTCCGCGATGTCGACCATGCGGAGGTCCGCGTACCCGCGCTCGCACAGCGCCTCGAACGTCCCGCGCATGATCTGCTGTCTCGCCTCGGGCGTCTCGTCCGTCGCGCTCGTCTCACTCATACTGACCGACTAGTCAGTCGACGGGCTTGAAGCTTCCCGCCGCCACGACGACCACCGCGTCGAGGAACCGACAGCTACCCCGTCGAGAACCCGACAGCTACCGCGTCGAGGAAGGCACCGGTCGCTCGTCGTCACCGAAAGAGAGAGGAGAGATATCGCGTGTCGCGACCGCTCAGTCGTCCGCGGGCGTCGCGCCGCTACCGCCGTCGCCGGCGCGCTGCTTCGTCCACGGGAGCTTCCCGCCGACGGCGAGCATGTCGCGCTCGCGCTGGGACGCGTCCAGGGTCGCCGTGAACTCCCAGTCGCCGTTCACGCTGACCGTGAACTCCTCCTGGCCGGACTCGACGCCGTCACGGATGTCGTCGACCACGGAGAGCTCGTCGCCCTGCTCGATCTGCTCGTAGGCGTCCGCGTCGATGCGGAACGGCACGATACCGAAGTTGAACAGGTTCGCCTTGTGGATGCGCGCGAAGCTCTGCGCGAACACCGCGTCGATACCGAGGTACATCGGGCACATCGCCGCGTGCTCGCGGCTCGAACCCTGCCCGTAGTTCTCGCCGGCGACGAGGACGCCACCGTCGGCGGCCTCGGCGCGCTCGGGGAACGTCTCGTCGATGCGAGTCAGGGTGAACTTCGCGTACTCCGGGATGTTCGACCGGTACATCAGGGCGTCCGCGTTCGCGGGCGTGATGTGGTCGGTCGTGATGTTGTCCCCCATGTGCAGGAGGTTCTCACCGGAGAGCTCGGCGTCGAGCTCGTCCTTCAGCGGGACGTCCTTGATGTTCGGGCCCTTCACGAGCTCGTCGTCGACGGCCTCGTCGGGCGCGATGAGGTCCGTCTTCGAGCCGTCGTACGTGTCGGGGAGCTCGAAGCCGGGGTCCTCGAGGTCGCCGAGTTCGTCGGCGAGGTCGCGCGGGTCGACGATCTCGCCCTTGATGGCCGCCGCGGTGGCGACCTCCGGCGAGCACAGGTAGACGGAGTCGTCGTCGATACCCGACCGGCCCTCGAAGTTCCGGTTGAACGTCCGCAGCGAGACGGAGTCGGACGCGGGCACGTGCCCGATACCGATACACGCCCCGCACGTCGCCTCGGAGAAGTTCACGCCGGCGGCCATCATCTCGGCGACCCAGCCGTCGCGCGCGAGCATCTCGCTCGCCTGCTTGCTCCCGGGCGCGACGATCATCTCGGTCTTCATGTCGACCTCGCGGCCCTCGAGCATCTTCGCGGACGGGAGGATGTCGCTGTACGCACCGTTCGTACAGGACCCGATCATGACCTGGCTGACGTCGACGCCCTCGACCTCGCGGACGGGGACGATGTTGTCCGGCATCGACGGCTCCGCGATGAGCGGCTCGATGTCGGAGAGGTCCACGACGATCTCGTCGTCGTAGTCGGCGTCCTCGTCGGGGCCGATCTCGACGTAGTCCCCCTCGCGGTCCTGGCGCGCGAGGTAGTCCTTCGTCTTCTCGTCGGTCGGGAAGATGGAGGACGTCGCACCGAGCTCGGTGCCCATGTTCGTGATCGTGGTTCGCTCGGGGACGGAGAGGGTCTCCACGCCGGGACCCGTGTACTCCAGTACCTTCCCGACGCCGCCCTTGACGGTGAGGCGTCGGAGCATCTCGAGGATGACGTCCTTCGCGGTCGCCCACGCGGGCAGCTCGCCCTCGAGGCGGACGTTCACGACCTCCGGCATCTCGATGTAGTACGGCGCGCCACCCATGGCGACCGTGACGTCGATGCCGCCGGCACCGATCGCGAGCTCGCCGAGCCCACCGGGCGTGGGCGTGTGCGAGTCCGACCCGAGCATCGTCTTGCCGGGTGCGGCGAAGTTCTCCTTGTGGACGTTGTGACAGATACCGTTCCCGGGGCGCGAGAAGTGCGCACCGTAGGTGCCTGCCGCGGAGCGGAGGAAGCGGTGGTCGTCCGTGTTCTTGAAGTCGAACTGGTACGTCTGGTGGTCGCAGTACTGCGCCGCGATCTCCGTCTGGACCTCGTCCAGTCCCATCGCCTCGAACTGGAGCCAGACCATCGTCCCCGTGGTGTCCTGCGTGAGGACCTGGTCGATCTCGATCCCGATCTCCTCGCCGGTCTCGAGTTCGCCCTCAACGAGGTGATCGCTGAGGATTTTCTCGGTAAGTGTCTGTCCCATAGCGTCCAAAGGTCCGCGGCGGCCGACCTTAAAACCCGCGAGATAGATGGGGGAAAACCATGCAGAACCGCGGTCGCCGCCCCTCGATTCGTGCGAATCTTGCCGGGGAAGTGGACGCGCGTTCACCTCGTGCGCGGGAGAGGAGTGGGGTCGGTCGCGTGTCCGAACCGACTGGTTCGAGTCGACACTCCCGCCGAGAGCGGTCGGTTCGAAGGGTCGAACGCGGGGTCGCGTCGACGCAAGATTGATTCCGGACGGTCGTGAACCGCTGGGGGTAGATGACGGAGAGCACACCGGGCGTGTCGGTTCGGTTCTACCTCGCCGGACTCGGCGCCGCCATCGTCCTCGGGACGCTCGCGTACGCGTTCGTCCTCGCCCCGCTCCTGTTCGGCGACCCGGCGTGGGTGAGCGACGGGTCGGCGCCGGACAATCAGTTGCGGGCGACCGGCCGAGGCATCACACTCCCGACGCTCGTCGGGATCGCGTTCGTCACCGTCTGCGCGGTCGGCCACGGCTGGCTGTACGTGAACTACCCGCACCTCCTCGACCGCTGATCGACGACCGACGCGGTGGGCGAGCGGCCTGAGCGTCGTCGGCGCATCTCGCAAACTACATTCCACTCCGCTGGATTCTCCCGGGCATGTACAGAGCTGGGTCGTTCGTGGCATCGCACGTGGAACCGACGCGCGAGGACCAGACGCAGCCAAACGGCGTCGACCTCACGCTCGACGCGGTGTTCGAGCAGCGCGAACCGGGCCGCATCGGCCTCGACGGGAAGGAGATCGGCGAGCGCCAGGTACGCGAACCCGAGCAGGTCGGGACCGGAGCTGGCGAGTTGGACGACGACGCCGGCACGTACTACCTCGAAGAGGGGTCCTACGTCGTCCGGTACGGCGAGACCATCTCCATCCCGGAGGGCCACGTCGGGTTCGTGTACCCGCGGTCGTCGCTCATGCGGAACTCGTGCATGCTGAACACCGCGGTCTGGGACGCGGGCTACACGGGGAAGGGCGAGGGCCTGCTGCAGGTGCATCACGACGTGGAGCTCGTCGAGGGGGCGCGTATCGCGCAGCTCGTGCTCGCGGAGGCGGAACACGACGGCGAGTACGACGGCACCTACCAGGGCGAGAACCTCTGACCGACGGGCGCGAGAAGTGGACGCGCGGAGAGCGGGGTGCTCGATGGCCGGCGCGCTCAGGGACAGACTGGGCCGTCGTCCTCGGTTTCCGGAATCGTGATCTGGCCGACGTCGTCGTAGTCGTCGTAGTTCATCTCCAGGTCGACGGTCGTCTTGCGACCCTGCTGGACGAACGTGACGTGCATCGTCGTCCGGAGGAGCCGGCGGTCGTCCTGGGAGACGTACTGCGTGATGGTCGCGTTCCGGACGGTGACTTCGGTGAGGTCGACCGTGGAGTCGTTCGCGACGGCCTCCTTGAGGGCGTTCACGTTCGGAGCGATCTCGACGACGTACGCGGTCTCGCCGCGCACCGTCTGGTTCTCGCGGAGGACCGCGCTGGTGCCGGTCGCGTTCAGGAGTGCGGCCTGCGAGTCGACCGAGAGCCCCTGGTTCCAGACGCCGGAGACGGTCGTCGAGTTCCATCCCGACTCCGTGCTGGAGTCCTTCCAGCAGCGGGTGTCGTCGACGACGTACACCTCGGTGAACTCCTTCGAGCGCGTGGTGTTCGTCAGCACGGACTCGGCGACGTCCATGTAGAGCCGTTCGCTCGTGTGGTTCACGGTCCCGTCGGCGGTCATGTTGACCTCGTTCTGGCCGAACGAGACGATCTGCGTCGTCGTGAAGTTGTACGCGGACACCGACTGCATCTCGGAGACGGCGTCGGCGGCGATGGCCTCGGCTTGCCCGTCCTCGGCGGGGTCGTCGCCGAGGAACGGGAGGTTCGTGGCCCCGCACCCGGCGAGGGAGACGGCGAGGACGAGCGCGAGAGCGACGCGAGCGTGCGTGGAGCCGGTCATCAGTTGTCCGAGCCTAGCATGGGGGTGGTTACGACCTTTTTGGTCCGTGGGCGTCGTCGACCACGGCGTCGACTCGCGGACGCGTGCCGACGACGTTCGTGTCGCTCGTCCCGGAGATCGCGACGCACCCGGTCGCGTCGAAGGACGCGTACTGCTCGTCGCCAGCGTCCTCGACGCCCCGAGGGTCGACGACAGGGAGCGCTACACGTCGAAGTAGCGGTCGGCGTGCGCCGCGCAGCCGGGATTGAACGCGTGCCCGCACTCCGGACACGCGTGCTCGCAGTCGAGGTACGTCGCGACGGATAGACCGGTGGCGCACGCGCCGCAGAGCACCGCTAGCTCCTCGAACCGCTCGCGCGGCCACTGGGTCGCCTCGTGGTCCGCGACCGCGTCGTGACACGCGTGGCAGGGATAGAACCGCTCGCAGCACGCGAACCGTATCGCGACGACGTCGCGGTCGGTGTCGTAGTGCGCGCACCGCGTCGCCGGACCCACGGCGACGCCGAACACCTCGCGGTCACCGACGGTACGCCGACCGGTCGCCCGCTCGACGCCGCTATCGCGGTCGCATCGCTCGACGTCGGTATCACGGTCGTCTCGATTACCGGACGGTGGTGGCGTGTCGTCGGCGGTCGACGGCACGGTCACGTCCTCGTCCATGTCTCTTGGTTCCGAGCGGCGGACGTCTACGTGTTGTTGTTCTCTTCCTCGGCGAGCGCCTCCTCCGTCACGGTCTCCCGGATGAGCGTCTCCATCCCTCGACGCAGGCGTTCCGAAGCGGCCTGCCCGGAGATGTTCATCTGCTGGCCGAGCTCCTGGAGCGTCGTCTCTCGCGGGATGTCGAAGTACCCGACCTGGACCGCGCGCGTCAACAGATCACGCTGCGGGTCCGTGAGCGCGATATCGTCGCCGGACCCCGAGAACGGCTTGCTGTATATCGAGTCGACGTCCACGTTCAGGTCGACCGCCGCGCACGCTTCGCGGAACACGTTGAACGCGTCCCGGCTCGGGTACAGCATCTTCACCGTCCAGCCGTCGCCGTCCGTCTCTCCCTTGAGGAAGACGCCGTCGGCGTCGATAGCCGCGTTGTAGATGTCGACGTCGGGCTGGTCGGGCGCGTAGTGCACGCGGTAGAGGCGTTCGTCGCCGTTCTCCGCGACCAACCGCCAGTCGGTGATGGTCTCGTCGACTCCGAGTCCCGTCTCGAAGGCCTCGAAGTTACCCTCCGAGGCCCAGAAGACACTCCGTAGTGGTACCGAGGACGACGAGTCGAGGTGCTGGACCGCGACTTGCGTCCCCGGCGCGTGCTCGAGTGCGGTTGTCAGGACGTCGGAGTCGAGATGGAACTGTACGAACATCCTATGCCTGCGCAGGTGTCGACATGTACATCGTATATTCCCCCGTATCAATCAAGGTCTTCAAATCCATTCACGTTTCTAATCCGCCACATTATATCGACACTGCCTGCATATACAGGTCCGAGCGGGTTTCTGGGCCGTCGTCGGTGAATGCAAGTGCTGCCGGAACCCGAACGTTCGACCTCGACCGTGAAATGACAGAACCGATAGACTCCGCTTTGAGGCACCGAGAGCGACTCTCTCGGTCGTTCCGGTGCTTTCCATCCCCACTCCAGAAAGGGCATCACCGTTCCGTTCGGCGACCGTTCACGCGGTCGACCGGTCGTGGTCGGGTGCGCGCGAGCACGGCCCTTCCACCCTCCGTTTTCGATGGGATTCCACGACGACAGTACCCCGTCGGACCGAACGCCTCCCCCAGTGAGCGTGCGGTCGTCGCGGACACGCGTCATCCGAGGACGACGTCGAACGGCCCGACGGTCCGGTCGCCGTCGCGGTACCGCTCCAGGTAGTACCGGACGCCGGGCTGATGTGCCGCACCGACGACGAGATGGACGTCACCGAACCCCGAACGCCCCGCCGCCGGTTCGCTTCCCCCCTCGCTCGAATCGCCCCTCTCCGAGTCACCACTCTGACCGCTCGAACCGCTCGACGTCGTGCCGTCGGCGTGATGGACGACGTAGTCCGCCATCCGCGCGTTCCGGGCGTGGGTCACGAGTTCGAGTTCCGGGTCGTGGCGTCGCAGCCACTCGCGTTCGAGCGGCTGCGGGAGGAACGCGCACTCGTAGTATCGCTGGAGGCGCCAGAGCGCGCTCGGGTCCTCGGCGGCGCGTTCGCGCAGTCGGAACGACGCGAAGTCCGAGCCGGTGGCGTGGTCGGCGTGACTCCGGAAGAACTCGCTCGCGACGGTCCCGACCGCGCGCTCGAACCGTCGACCGAACCGGTCACTGCTGGCGTCGACGAGCGCGAACGCGGCCTCCCGGAACTGCGAGGCGAGTTCGTTCACGTCCTCGGTGAGCGAGTCGAACGGGTCGCCGTCGACGTGGGTTTCGAGACCTCGACGCCGGCACTCGCGGAGCGCCCACCGGTAATCGTCCATCGCGCACACGCCGGGGACGTCACGGAAGTACAGCCCGCGGATACCCTGCTCGCAGTACACCACGTCGCCGGCGTCGAGAACGCGCTGGACGCGCTCGCGGAGGTACTCTCGCTCCGCGGTCGTGTCAGCGTGCGTGATACCGTGGACGTGCACGGGGCGTTCGCCGACGCGAACCGTCGCACCCGGTATCCGACGGTCGGCCTCGACGTCATCGTCGACGGCGTCGAGTTCGCGGCCGCGGAGCAGGCGCCAGGCGTCCTTCGCCTCGAAGTACGCCTCGTGCTCGTCGCCCGCACCGACCACGTCGCAGAGCGCGGAGAGCGACCCGGCCCCTCTAATCGCGGCGAGTCGCTCCCGCCCCGCTCGCGACAGCTCCGTCATACAGTCGTGAGAGTACGTGACACTCCGGTAAGTGGCTAGCGGCCGTGCGCGACCTACACGCCCGCCCGGCGCCGCGCCCACTCGACGCCGCGTCCATCCGACGCCGCGCCCACTCGCGCTCGACAGCGAAGCGAGACGAGACCTTCGTTGGAAGCCCTCGCACTCGTCCGGATTCCCGCTTCCCCTTCGGTTATACAGCTCCCGCGCACACCACCACGCGTGGCACTCTCTGCACTGCAGGCGCTCTCCGCGCTATCGACACTCTCCGCACTACCGGCGCTCTCCACACCGCTGGCGCTCTCCGCACCGCTTTCGGTCGTCGCGCTCGCACTCGTCCCCGCCGTCCTCTGGGGGTTCACGCCCGTCATCGAGAAACGTGCACTCTCCAATGGTGGCACGCCGCTCCAGGCGTCGCTCGTCGTCGTCCTCGTGGACTCCACAATCTACCTCGCCGCCATCGCTCTCCTCGAACCCGCACCGTTCGAGGGCGTCTCGGTCGAGACCTTCGCCGTGTTCGTGTTCGCCGGCGCAACCGGCACCGCGCTCGGCCGCATCGCCATCTTCGCCGGTAACCAACGGGTCGGCGCCAGCATCTCCAGCGCCGTTCTCTCCGCTCGCCCCCTGTTCGCGACCGCGCTCGCCGTCGGCTTCATTGGCGAACCGCTCTCGCTCCCGACCGCGGTCGGTATCGCCGTCCTCGTCGCCGGCCTCGCCGTCCTCGCCGTCGCCAAAGGTGGCGACATCGAAGGCTGGCAGCCCCGCGACCTCCTCGTCCCGCTCGCCGCAGCAGCCGCGTTCGCCGTCGGGAACGTCGCGCGCCGATACGGCCTCCAGCTCGGCGACGCCAGCGCGCTCGAAGCCGTCGCCGTCAACGAACTCGCCGCGCTCCTCGCCCTCGCAACCTTCCTCGCCGCCACCGGCCGCCGCGACGTCCTCCACAAACCACCCAGGACGTACCTCGTGTTCGCCGCCAGCGGCACCATCACCGCCGTCGCCCTCCTCAGCATGTTCACCGCACTCGCCGCCCCCGACGGCCGCATCGCCGTCGTCGACCCGCTCGTCGCCACCGCCCCACTCTTCACCGTCGCGTTCTCCGCCATCTGGATCCGCGACCTCGAACGCGTCACCAGAGGCGTCCTCGCCGGCGTCCTCCTCGTCGTCCTCGGCGCCGCGCTCGTCACCAGCGGGCCAGCGCTCCTCGACGCCGCCGGACTGTGACAGACCGGACGCCACGCCACACCGAGAACCGACTCCCTGACGACCCCTCAGTGACTCCCGGGAATCCGTCGACCCGGGTGGTTCGGTCGCTTCGGCGTCGGCCGCTCGTCACCCGACGGCCCCTCGTCGGAACGAATCAACAACCACCGTAGTCCGAGAACCGCCCCCGGAACGACGGCCAAGCCGAAACCGAGCAGCGCTACCAGCAGCGGAACTGTTGCTTCCATTGGAATCCCCCATTTTCCGATTACCACAGCATAATATTTAATCAACAGCAGGTTCCCACAGCATGAAAACCAAACAGGAGAAACGACCGAACTCGGGAGAGAAAAGAGTCGTCGACGCGAAGGTTCATTTGGAGTCTGGTCGACCCTGGAATCGTGTACAGGTATACGCCAGATGAGTTCGACAAGGAACGAGCGCACCACCAAGCAGTCGTTCAAGGCGCGGATGACCTGAAGGTCAAGCGAATCGGGAATCTCGGCGAGCTGGCGTTCGAGCAATTCTGTCGCGAATACCTCCCCGTCGAACTGTGGGAGTGGAAGAACGAAGAGTCGCTCCGGCACTGCGACCCGGAGAGCTTCTCGAAGTACGACTTCGAGGTCTTCGGGTACGAAGTAGACGTGAAGACCTCCCGAGACGTCTCGGCGTTCCTGCCCGAGTCGCTCTTGGAGGCCGACCCGGACGACGATATCGTCGTGATGGTCTGGCATCGCGACAACGAGGACAGCCTGATCCTCCTGGGGTGGGAGCGATTGGAGACGCTGAAGTCGAAGGCCGAATCCCAGGCGAACTTCTCCGGTGAGGAGCCCGACAAGCTCGACCACCTCGCTGCCCGGCCAATGAACGAACTGCTCGATCTCGGGCCGAACACGGCCCACATGAACCAGAAGCCACAGAACCCGTTCAAGCCCGGTGACAGGGTCGTCAGAGCCGACGACGATGACCCCTCCGTGGGAGTCGTCATCGAGGTGTTGCCGCCCGAGATGGAAGCTGGAATCTACGGCCAGACATTCCAGGGGGAAGCGGTCAAAGTCGCGTTCCCGAGCGCGCTGGATGCAGGCCCCGGGACGTGGCGAGAGTACCATCCCGCCATCCTCGCGTCGTACTGCTCGGATCAGGACATCAAACGCTACACCTACAAGCACAGCAACCTCGAATTTGCGCCCCATCCCTACGTCCCCGGGGACCACGTCTACAAGACGAGCCACGACGACCCGAATACGGTGCTCGTCGTCGAGACCTCCATCGACGGCGACGCGATGAGCGTCGACGTCGTCTACCTCGGGCAACTCGAGGACGAGAACGTCGACCCCGAGGGCTACCTCTCCCACTGCCGAAACAGCGACATCAAGCGCTACACCTACGACGCAACCCAACTCGACTTCGCAGAATCCGAGAACTGATTCGGAACTACCCAAGACCGCTGGAACGCGTCGAGTCACTCACCCGCATTCTCAGGACGGATTCGCTTGAACCTCGGAGAATCCACTGGCGCTACAGCATGTCGTCCTCTCCGCTACGCTCGTCGTGTTGCGCACCGAGAAACGGACCCGACGGGAGTCCCGCGAGCGACCGCAGGGAGCGAGTTGGACTACGTCGGGGGAGCGAGGACGAGCGAAGTGAGTCCGAACGGACCCGACGGGATTTGAACCCGCGACATCGTGGTCCGGAACCACGCACTCTGTCCACTGAGCTACGGGCCCTCGCTCTTTGCTTTCGTGCTGGAGTGTAAAACGGTTGCGTTCGTGGCGGGTTATTCGTCGCCGGCTGAGCTGGTCCCTGCGCCGTCGTCGATGACGGTGTGCTTCCAGGTGCCGCGGGTGAAGTAGGCGGCGGCGGTGATGGCGCCGAGGATGTTGCCGAGAGCCATGCCGATCCAGATGCCGTCGGGGCCCATGTCGAGGGCTTGGATGACGAGTGGGCCGACGGAGATGTCGAGGAGTGGGATGGTGAGTGGGCCGAGGGTGATGATGCCGAGGGCGAGGTAGGCGACGGTGGGGACGCGGCCGATCCAGAGGGCGACGATGGAGAATCCCATGGCGGTCTTGGTGTCGCCGGCGCCGCGGAACGCGCCGAGGAGGACCTGGAGGACGCCGATGAACGCGAACTCGACGCTCCTGATGCGGAGGTACTCGCTGCCGAGGGCGACGGTTTCGGCGGCTCGGTCGGTGCCGGTCGCCATGAAGACGCCGACGATGGGTTCGGGGAAGACGGCGGCGACGATGGCGGCGACGACCATGACGCCGGCGCTGGCTTTCGCGGCGATCCAGACGGCGCGTTCGGCGCGGTCGGCTTGGTCGGCGCCGAGGTTCTGGCCGACCATGGTGTTCGTCGCTCGCCCGAGGCCCATGGCGGGGAGGAAGATGACGGAGACGAGGCGGTTCCCGAGGCCGTACGCGGCGACGACGGCTGGGGCGAACGTGACGACCATCGCGGTGAGGGTGAGCATCGCGGCGGCGCTCGCTGACTGTTCGAGCGCGGAGGGGACGCCGATGCGCGTTATCTCCTTGACGTGCTCGAGCTTGAGGCGGAGGTCGGCGATGGCGACGTCGGGGCCTTTGTGCGTGAAGAAGAGGACGTAGATGCCGAGGGCGCTGGCGGCGCCACGGGAGATGATGGTTGCGAGGGCGGCCCCGCGGATGCCCAGGCCCGGGATGAGGGCGGTGTCCCACCCGAAGATGAGGATGGGGTCGAGGACGACGTTGAGGGCGACGGAGAGGAACATGACGCGCATCGGCGTGCGGGTGTCGCCGTAGCCGCGCATGAGCGCGGAGAACACGAAGAACCCGAAGAGGAAGGGGAGGCCGAGGAAGAACACCTCCATGTACGCGGCGGCGAGCGGGATGACGTCGGCGGTGGTGTCGGCCTGACTGGGGAGGAGTGCGAGGAGGTCGCTGGTGAAGAGGTAGCCGAGTGCGGAGAGCGCGAGTGCGAGGAGGGTGACGAACCCGAGCGTCTGGCCGGCGACGGTGCCGGCGGACCCTTCGCTCTCGGCGCCCGTGTACTGGGCGACGAGGATGGCGCCGGCGGCGGTGAATCCGCCGGCGACGCTGATGAGGAGGAAGATGATCGGGAATCCGATGCTCATCGCGCCGACGGCGTCGGCGCTGAAGCGGCCGAGCCAGAACGTGTCGGCGACGTTGTAGGCGACTTGGAGGAGTTGAATGGTGACGATGGGCCACGCCAACCGGATCATCGGTCGGACGAGCCCGCCCTCCGTGATGGTGTCGTCGCTGGAGGAACTCACTACGTTTCGAAACGAAAACTGAGCGCTTGAACCTGTTGATACGTTTCGGCGAGCGCGAGACGAGCACGCCGCGAGCAGCAGCTATTTGCCCGAGGACGAAGACGAAGCAAACATGTCAGTTTTCGGTGCTTATCGGGGCGGCGGGCCGATTGGCGTGCTCGCCGGGTCCGTCCTCCTGAGCGCCGTCTCGTACCTGCTCCCGTACGCTGCGCCGTTCACCGCTGTCGCCCTCTGGTATCGTGCCGCGACGTGGGTGCGGTCGGGGAACGGTCAGCGAGCGCTCGCGGGCTGGATGCTACTGGGGCTCGCTGTGGCGATGACGGCGTACGCGGCGCTCGTCGTCACCGGACTACCCGTCGACGTCGGGTTCGAGGAAGTGACGGGACGCTAGGGGCGTATCGACGCGGAGCGAATCGATGCCGGGTAGTGGTCGACTCGCGGAGAGAATCGAGAGCTTCGAGTACGGCCGTCCGTCGCCGGTCAGGGCGTCTCGTTCGTCTCGAGCGTGAAGGAGTCGCGCGGGTAGGCGACGCACGTGAGGACGTAGCCGTCCTCGAGTTCGGGGTCGTCGAGCATCTCCTGGTCGTCGTGCTCGACGAAGTCCCGGGAGTCGCCACCCTCGACGTGGCCCGCACAGGAGACGCACTGGCCCTGCCGGCAGGCGTAGGGGAGGTCCCAGCCCTCGTCCTCGCCGGCCTCCAGCAGCGTCTGGTTGTTCGCGACCTCGATGGTCTCGCCTTCCTTCGTGTACTCGATGTCGAAGTACTCGATCTCGTCCTCGGGGATGTCGCCGGGGCTCGAGGTGTCCTCCTCGGCGTCGCCCTCGGCGAGTTCTCCGCCGGCTTCGCCGCCGCCACCGATGGCGGCGACGCCGCCGCCGCCGATGGAGCGGTTCATCGGTTCGGCGAAGTCCGTCTCGGGCACGGTCTCTGCGCGGTGTTCGAGGACCTCCTGGGAGATGTCCTCGTTCGCGGTCCAGCCGGTCCCGCGAGCGTAGTGCAGGACGACGGCGATGACCGTGAGGGTCACCCCGATTCCGAGGCCCACAGAGCTGACTGCCATATGTGGTGGAGTTAGGAGACGTGGTTTAATTCACTTGTGATTGTTCTCGCCGCCGTGGACCGGCGGTCGGGCGGTTCGGCGCTCGTCGTGGGTCTCGCGGGCGGCGCTCGCGGCGCGTCGTCGGTGCGCGGCGGCGGGAGCGTTGACGGACCGGCGACTGGTGTGGTCGGGTCGACGGATGGCGTGAGCGCGCCGACGGATGCGTTGGACGGGAGGTTCAAGGCGTCGTGGTGGCTAGCGGTCGGGTAGTGACCGACCTCGCAATCGACGCGGACGGCCTCGGGAAGCGCTACGGGGAGACGGTCGCGGTCCGAGACGTCTCGCTGGCGGTGGAGCGCGGGAGCGTGTACGGGTTCCTGGGGCCGAACGGGGCGGGGAAGACGACGACGATGCGGATGTTGACGACGTTGACGCGGCCGACGTCGGGGTCGGCGACGGTCGCGGGCGAGTCCGTCCGCGACCGTGCGGCCGTGACCGAGCACCTCGGGTATCTGCCGGAGGAGCCGCCGGTGTACGACGAGTTGACGGGGCGCGAACAGCTGTCGTACGTCGCCGGCCTCCGGGACCTGCCCGAGGACGCCGCGGGCGAGCGCATCGACGCGCTCCTGGCGCGGTTCGACCTGGCGGACGCGGCGGACCGGCGCGTCGGCGGCTACTCGACGGGGATGCGCCAGAAGCTCGGCGTCATCCAGTCGGTCCTGCACGAGCCCGAGGTGGTGTTCCTCGACGAGCCGACGAGCGGACTGGATCCGCGGGCGGCGCGGACGATGCGGGAGACGATCGCGGACCTGGCGGCGCGGGACATGACGGTGTTCCTGTCGACGCACGTGCTGTCGGTCGTCGACGAGCTGGCGGACGAGGTCGGCGTGCTCTTCGAGGGCGAGCTCGTAGCCGAGGGCTCCCGGGCGTCGCTGAAGTCGCGTGCGGCGGGCGGCGAGCGGACGCTGGAGTCGGCGTTCATGGACGTGACGACGCCGGACGACGCCGCGGCCGTCGACGGCGCCGAGGGACGTTCGGGCGTCGAGGACGACGGCCGCGAGGTTCGTTCGAGCGTCGAGGCCGGTGACGATGTTGGAGGGCGCGACGGTGCCTGAGCGGCGGCGGGGCTGGCTGCGGGACGCGGCGGCGATCGCTCGCGTCGACCTGCGGTGTACGCTGCGGCGGCTGCGGGCGCATCCGCGGACGGTGGTGGCGCGCACGCTCGTCCTCGGCGTCGCGTGGGTCGGGTTCTTCGGTGGGGACGGCGTGCTCGCGCCGGGCGGGACGCCGTCGGTCGCGGGGACGCGCCTGGCGGCGGCGGGCCTGTGGGCGTTCGTCGCGGCGACGGTCGCGATGAGTGCCCCGCGGTCGCTCGACGACGTGAGCGCGGGCTCCGAGCTCGTGTTGAGCGCGGGGCTCCGCGCGACGGTCGTGGGGGTGCTCGCGGTGACCGCGGTGGAGTCGGCGTCGGTGTTCCTCGCGTTCGTGGGTCTGGGCGTCCTCCGCGTGGCGGTGACGGCGGCCGCGCCCGTCCTGGCGGTCGCCCTCGGCACGGTGACGACGCTCGTTGGCATCGGGACCGCGGTCGTCGCCGGGTTCGCGGTCGGCCTCGCAGCGCACCCGCTGGCGCGACGGACGCCGGTGGTCGCGAAGCGGCCCCGGGCGGTGTTCGCGCCCGTCCTCCTGCTCGTCGTGCTCGCGCTCCTCCGCCCGGACGTCCTCGGCCCGGTGGCGCGCGTGCTCCCGCCGGCGTTCTTCGCGGACGCGTTCCTCGTCGCGTTCGGCGACGGCGACCCGTCGCTCGCCGCGCTCGCACTCGTCGGCGGCGTCCTCTCGATACCGCTGCTCGCGTGGAGTGGGTTGCGTGCGGCGCGGAACGTCTGGTTTGACGGCGACGACACCGGCGGCACGGGCTCCACGCGCGGGCGTCGGGTCGTCGTCGCGGTCGTGAACCTCGCGCGGCCCGTGACGCGCCGGCCGACGCGCGCGGTGGCGACGCGAGCGTGGCTCCGGATGCTCCGGAACCCGCGGACGCTCTTCCAGCTCGTCGTCCCGGCGTTCATGCTCGCCGCGGTCCTGATACAGGACCCGCCCGGGACGGCGGGCGCGCTCCCCGTGCTCGTCGCCGGGTTCGGCGGCGTGAGCGCGGGGTTGACGCTCACGCTGAACCCGCTCGCGCTCGAGGGCGACGCGCTGCCGGCGCTCCTGACGACGCCCGTCGCCGGCGCGAGCGTCGCTCGCGGGTACGCCTTCGCCGGCGTGCTCGCCGCGCTCCCGACGCTCCTCGTGCTCGTCCCACCGCTCGCGTACGCGACCGGGCTCGCGCCCGGTGTCACGGCGCTGACGGTCGCGTGGGGCGTCCTCGTCGCCGCGTTCGGCGCCGTCCTCTCCACGGCGGTCGGGTTCCTCGTCCCGTCCTCGGGGGCGGCCGCAGCCGGAGACACCGAAGCGCCGACGCAGGCCGCCGTCCTCGTCTACACGCCCGTCGCGTTCCTCGCCGCCGCCTTCGGGATGGGTGGCCTCCTCGCGCTCGACTCCGGCCTCGGGCGCGCGCTCCTCGCCGCCGACGTCCTCCTCCTCGTCGCCGTCGGGTGGTTCGCGTACGCGCACGTCGCGAAGCGGTACGCGTCGCTCACGCTGGACGCGTAGCGAGACGAGTGGCCGAGAGAGCCGGTTCGACCGGTCGTCGTCAGAATTCGACGCGCGACCGGATGTGCATCTCGTCCTCGGTCGCTTCGAGGTGTGCGACGTCGTTTATCTCCATCTCCCACGCGAACTCGCGTTCGCCGAGGTACTCGACGACGTCACCGAGCTGGTCGCGTTCGAGACTGTGGTACGCGAGCGTGACGTGCGGGAACCACCGGTCGGGGTGATAGTACGAGTCGGCGTGTTCGGCGAACTCCGTGAGGCGGTTCCACAGCGAGTCGTGGAGGGACGCGAGCGCCGGGGAGCGAGCGAGCGGCAGGTAGACGACGGGCGCGGCCGTGAACACGCCGACGCCGCCCGTGTGGACGGTGAACGGTTCGGTGTCGGCGGCGACGGAGTGCAGTCTGGATTCGACGGTCGCGGAGTCGTAGCGCTCCGCGACGTGATACGAGACGTGTGGTGGCGGGAGTTCGCCGGCGGGGTTCAGGTCGAACTCGTCGGCGAGGTCGTTCCAGACGTCGAGGACGCGCTGGTGGTGCTCGTCGGGGAGCGTCGAGATGACGGCGGAGTGCATGTCGGTCATCGATTGGGGGGGGTCGTCGACGTCGGCCGCGTCGGCTCGCGGTTCCGCGTGCGTTTCAGGTCCGGTTCTGGTTGACCTTGCGCGTGGGGGTTCGTGAACGTAACGGCCAGCCGCACCCGTCCGTCGCGGCCGTTCCGAACCGGCCATCGCGGCGGTCGCGGCGATTGTGAAGGTCGTGGGGGTCCGATGGGTCGTGAGAGTCTCGGGCGCTGTCTCGCGACGACGGCGCGTGCCGAGCGGTCACTCGAGCGCTTCGGGTGGGTCGGGGAGGCGTCCGATATCGTCGGGGTCGTGGTGGACGTAGACGTCGGCGTCGTGCGTGCGTTCGCGGTGCTTGACCTCGCGGATGGAGTCGACGCTCGCCTCGAGGCTCCACGCGAACGACGCCGCGAGTTCCTCGTCGTACCCCTGGCGGTGGTTCGCGGCGTCCGCGGCGAGGACGACCGTGCCGGCGTCGGGGAGTTCCAGCTGGAGACTCTGGTGACCGGGGCTGTGCCCGGGCGTCGGGAACGCGACGACGCTGCCGTCGCCGAAGACGTCGTACTCGCCGTCTATCGGGGTGACGTCCGCGTCGAGTCGCCGGAGCGGGAGGAGGTCGCCGGTGAGGTAGAACAGCCGCTGGACGCCGTCGGGCGCCCACGCGTACCGGAGTTCGTCCTTCTGTACGACGATCTCGCAGCCGGCGTCGACGAACAGGTCGAGGTTCCCCGCGTGGTCGGTGTGGAGGTGACTCATCACGACGACGTCGATATCTTCCGGACTGTATCCGACGTCTTCGAGGAGGTGTTCGACACGTTGGGATTCGTCCATCTCGATGGCGTCGACGAACTCCGCCATGTGCGGGGCGCCGTCCGGCCCGTACTCGGTGGGGGCCGTCGTCATCTCGTAGGACAGGCCGGTGTCGAACAGGACGGTGCCCTCGGGGTGCTCGACGAGGTACACCGGGCACGTGCCGGCGTACGGTTCGCCGAGGTTCGTCATCTGTACGGCCATCGAGAAGTCGAACGTCCAGTGCCCCGTGTTCAGCGTGTACAGGCGGTCTGCGTTCACGTGTCGGCATAGGGTCGCCGCCGGCTTAAGTTGGGCCAATGCCACGACGGCGCCGTCGTGGAGGAGGCGCAGGGCCGCCGCGGTCGTCGACGGGTCGCACGGCCGCCGCGACGAGCGACACCGGGGCTACAGCTGTCGGGTGTACCGGACGCTCCGGCCGCTGGTCGCGTCCTCGGCGAAGCCGAGTTCGTCGTAGACGTGGCGGGCGCGGTAGTTCGAGCACGCGACGGTCAGCCAGACGTCGGTGACGTCGAGCGACCGCGCGTGGTCGAACGTCGCTTCGAGCAGGGCGGTGCCGACGCCGGCGTTCTGGTAGTCCTGGTGGACGAACACGCCGAGTTCGTGCCCGCCGGCGTCGTCGCCGACGAGGACGGCGTGCCCGACGACCGCGTCGTCGTGGACCGCGAGCACGGAGCGTTCGTCGAGGACGACCGACAGCCACTCGGTGCGGGCGGTGTCGGTCGACGGTGGAAGCCCCTGGGCGCGATGCGCTGGCGCGAAGTCGGCGTACATCGCGGTGACGTCGCCGTAGCGCTCGGGCCGGTAGCGCTCGAAGACGACGGGACGGTCGGCGTCGTCGACGAACCGGTCGAGCACCGCGTCGTCCGCGCGGTGGTCGTCGCCGGAAGCGTCCGCGCTGTGTTCGTCGACAGGGCCGCGCTCGCTGTGGTCGTCGGCGGGAGCGTCGTCGCCGCGGACCGGGCGGTGGATGGGTTCGCTCGACACGGTCACGCGTCCCTGACGAACGTCACCGGGCACGGTGCGTTCAGCATGACGTGCTGTGCGGTGCTCCCAAACACGACCTTCCCCGTGGGGGTGCGGTTGCGTCCGCCGACGAGCACGCGCTTCGCGTCCACGGCCTCGGCGGCGGCGACGATCTCGCCGGCGACGTCGTCGCCGACGCGTGCGTCCACGTCCATTGTCGTTCCCCAGGCGCGTAGCGGCTCCTCGAGTCGGCCGACGACGTCGCGGACGGGCGCGACGCGTCCGACGAGTTCGTCGGGCGCGGGGCGTTCGTCCTCGTGGTAGTTCAGTCGGTCGCGGACGTCCGCGTACCGCGCTTCGGTGAAGACGTGGAGGACGCGGACGGTGGTCTCCATCATCCCGGCGACCTCGGCGGCGGTGGTCGCGAGCGTCTCGACGCGCTCCGCGTCGGAGTACCCGACGGGGAGCAGGACGGTCTCGTGGTGGTCGCGACGTGCACGGACGTCGTTCGCGACGCCGAGGTCCGGCCCTACCGCGGTCGGCTCGCGCGCTGATTCGGTCATCCGCGGGCCGCCTCGTCCGGTTCGGTCGGTGGTCCATCGATGCGTGGGTTCATCCTGCTGACTGCTCGCTCGCGGACACGGATAACGGCTGCCCATAACCACACCACCAGAGGATTATACACCTAGAACAAGACGTCCGAGGAGAGAGAGCAAAACGTTCGTCCAAAATTGACCAGTTCCGGTAGCAGTTCGTCCGTTTCCTGGCCGTCGTTCAGTCGTTGCGCTTGCGGTCGAGGTACGCGAGGACGCCGCGGACGTTCATCGCAGTCTCCGCGCTGGCCTTCCGCTCGCCCCAGACGTCATCCATCTCGGTGGTCTCGACGAAGTGCTCGACGACCGCGTCGTCGTCCGCGAGCTCCTGCTGGGCGCGTTCGACGGCGGCGACCCAGTCCGTGAGCCGGGCCTCGTAGCGTTCGAGGTGGTCGTCGGTCGGTTGCGCGCCGAAGTGCGCGTACAGGAGCGTGCTCGGGTCGAGGCCCGCGATGGTCTCGACGTCCCGGAGCGCCTGCTCGAGGTCGAACTGCGGCGGCGGCGTCGTCTCGCGGACCTCGTCGATGGCGGGGACGTAGATGCCGGCGGCGTCGGCGGTGAACACCGCGTCGTTCGCGGGGTCGTGGAAGACGTGCTGGTGGGGCGCGTGCCCGGGGGCGTGATGGGCGTGGAGTTCGTGGTCGCCGAGGTCGAGGACGTCGCCGTCCGCGAGCTCTCGAATCCGGTCCTCGGGGACGGGTTCGGGTTCGGTGTAGAACTCGAACTGGTCGCCGACCGCCTGCTTCGTGCCCGCCCAGAGCCGCGAGGGGTCGACGAGGTGGCGCGCGCCGTTCTCGTGGACCGCGACGGTCGCGTTCTCGCAGGCGTCGGCGAGGAAGCCGGCGCCGCCGGCGTGGTCGAGGTGGACGTGCGTCGGGACGACGTACGCGACGTCCTCGGGGTCGACGTCGGCGTACTCGAGGAGGTCGAGGACGCGGTCGTAGTGCGTGCCGATGCCGGTGTCGACGAGCGCCGGTTCCTCGGCGTCGAGCAGGTAGACGGCGCCGTACGCGTCCACGTCGTACATCCCGGTGTCGACGTGGTAGAGGTCCGTGCACTCCCCCGTCGTGACTTCGGTGACGTCGCCTCGGGTCATACAGGAAGCGGGCGGGGACGGGGCAAAAGTCGGTCGGTCCCGGCGAACGCACCGGGAGCGTGACGCCGTCGCTCGTGGGGGCGTGGTACCAAAGGGGAAACATCGGGGAGCGTGTGCACCCCGTATGCACCCAGAACAGGGAGGGGGAGATACATAAAGGCCAGCCTACCGGAGTGAAAGTATAACCGCAGGACTTGATGGGGTTCGAGTCGGTGTCTGACGCCAGTTCGACGTCCGTCTGCCGCGCCGGTTCCGGCTGGACGAGCGCGGTCACCGGGGGGTGACGGCGACGTCGTTCGCGGCGACGTATCGACGGACGCGCGCCGCGAGGGAACCGTCGCCCGGCCACGCGACCGGCTCGTCGACGGCGAGGCGGTCGGCGTCACCGACGTACACGGCGGTACCGGCGTCGACACCCGTCGTTGGGACCTCCACGCGGACGTAGAGCCCACGGTCGACGCCCTCGTAGGCGTCCAGCGCGTCGATGGCCGCGGTCTGGAGGAGGCGTCCGTCGACGCGACCGCCGGGGGCGAGCGTCGGATAGCGCCCGTCGACCCGGTGGAGTCCGCGCAGGGTCGCGTCGCCCGCGAACGACCAGTCGTCGTCCGCGCGTCGCTCGCTCGTCGCGCTCCCGAGCACCTCGCTGACGCGGTCGGGGTCGGTGAGCGTCCCGTAGACGAAGACGTACACGGCGCTGACTTCGGGTTCCGCCACCCTGAAACCCGCGCCGGTTCGACTGCTTGGCATGGACTGGCGGCGAACAAGGCGCGTCTGGAAGCGCGTCGCCCGGCTCTCCTGGCCGATCTCCGTCGAGCAGACGGTGCGGACGGCGATGCGGACGACGGACGTGTTCGTCACCGCCGCGTTCTCCCCCGCGGCGGTCGCCGCCATCGGGCTCGCGGACCTCTACGCGCGATTCCCGCTCCGCGTCGGCCTCGGCCTCGGCGGTGGCGCCATCGCACTCTCCAGTCAGGACACCGGCGCCGCGAACGACGCCGAGCGAGACGGTGACGGCGACGCCGACGACGTAGAGGACGACGCGGACGCGGACGGCGATGCTGACGCGGACGGCGACGCTGACGAGAAGGAGGAGAACGCTGACGCTGCCGCGGACGAGGGCGAGTGGGGTGTCGACGCCGACGAGAGCGAGTGGGGCGTGGACGCGGACGAGGGGCAGGACGCGGAGGCCGCGGATGCGGTCACGCAGGCGGCGTTGAACCGCGACGAGGCGGTCACGCAGGCCGTCCTGCTGTCGTTCGTCGCGGGCATCCCGTTCGTGGCGTTCGGCGTCCTGTTCGGTGAGCCCGCGATATCGCTCCTCGGCGCGCCCGACGAGGTGGCGCGGGTCGGCAGCGCGTACCTCGCCATCATCTTCGCCACCGCACCCGCTCGCATCGTCGGCCTCACGGCCGCTCGCGCGCTCCAGGGGACCGGCGACACGCGGACGCCGATGGTCGTGAACGTCGCCGGGAACCTCCTCAACATCGCGGGGTCGCTCGTCCTCGGTCTCGGACTGCTCGGCGTGCCGAGCTATCGCGTCGTCGGCGTCGGCGTGGCGACGGCCGCCGGGAACGTCTTCATCGCGCTCGTCCTCGCCGCCCTCATCGCGTCCTCGTACACCGACGTCGGGTTCGTCCGCCCGCGGTCGACGGTCGTCGGCCGCCAGCTCGTCGCGGTCTCCGCGCCGCGCATCGTCGAAGGGCTGTCGAACACCCTCGCGAACTTCCCGTTCAACGCGCTCCTCCTGTCGTTCGGGACGGACGTGAACGCCGCGTACCAGATCGGTCTCCGCATCTACCAGCAGGTCACCGGCCCGCTCTCGCGCGGGTTCAACGTCGCGGCGAGCGTCGTCGTCGGGCAGGCCCTCGGCGAGGGCGACGCCGCGGCGGCGCGGGAGAACGGGTGGGCGACCGCGGCGCTCGGCCTCGTCACCGTCGGCACCGCGGGCGCGCTCATCTTCGCGTTCGCGCCGACGCTCGTCGGCCTCTTCACGGACGACGCCGGCACGGTTCCGAACGCGATCGGGTTCACGCGGACGTTCGGCGTCGCCGCGCCGTTCCTCGTGACGTTCGTCGTCGTCTCCGGCGCGCTCCAGGGCGCGAGCGATACCCGCACGCCGCTCGTCGCACGGGTCGTCAGCCTCCTCGTGTTCTACCTCGGGTTCTCGTACGTCGCGAGCGTCGAGTTCGGCTGGGGCGTCCCCGGCATCCTCACGGGCGTCGTCCTCCACTACGCGAGCGCCGCGACCATGGTCACGCTCGGGTTCTGGCGCGGCGACTGGGCGAGTCGCGCGAGCGACATGTTGCGCGAACGCGGCAGCGCCAGCGACGACTGACCGAGGCGCTGACCCGCGTTATCCGTTGCTTTCGTCGAAGCGAGTTGTGCACAAGACACTTGTAGTATCTCTCGGAATTCCGTGACGTGCGAACCGAGTACCTCCTCCTCGGCGTGGTCGCGCTCTCGGTCGTCCTCGGCGTCGGCGTCGCCGTGGGCGTCCCCGACGCGCTCGACCCACCAGAGGACACGCCCGACCGCCCCGAGCGGCCCGCGCACGTCGACGTCGTCGAGATGACGATCGCGCCCGGCGCCGTGGGCGGCGAGAACGCCACCCTCCGCGTCCGACCGTTCGTCGCGCAGCGCGGTGGCGCGGCGACGAACGTCACCGTCCTCCTGCGCGCGGTCGACCACGACACGGGGTTCGTCGCGGCGACCCAACGCCTCTCCTACGGGACGCTCGACGGCGACGTCACCCGGACGCGCGAGGGCGCGCTGACGGTCGCTCGCCAGGGCGGCTACGACGTGCAGGCCATCGTGTACGTGAACGGGACGCGCGTCGAGACCGGCACCCGGGCGGTCCGGGGCGTCGGGACGCTCACGCCGGACTACCGCGACACGCCCCTCCAGTTCCAGGAGTTCGACGCCGGGATGCCAGTCATCGAGTACAACATCGAGGCCGTCGAGGACGGCCGGTCGACGCTCGCGGTGTCGACGTACCTGACGAACACCGGCGACCGCGCGGTCGGCGACCTCGAACTCGTCCTGACGGCGCGCCAGAACGGTTCGAACGTCGTCGCGGACCGGACGACCATCCAGGTCGGCGAGGTCGGGAGCGGGAAGACCGTGCAGCCGACGGGCGACCTCGTCGTCCCGGCCGACTACAACTACTACCTGGACGCGGTCCTGTGGCGCGACGGGACGGTCGTCGCGACCGCGCGCTCCACCGCGAACCTCGCGCCCGGGACGGGCCTGGAGGTCGACGACAACACGACCGCCGGCGGCGAGGGGTTCCAGGCGAGCGACTTCGAGGCGACGGAGTCCGGCCGCGAGCAGGGCACCGGGACGCCGCCGACGGAGACGGCGTCCGGCGGTACCGGCGGGTCGCCAGGGTTCGGCGCCGCCGTCGCCGTCGTCGCGCTCGTCGCCGCGGCACTCATCGCGAGGACCAGACCATGACTGACGAGACCACCTCGACGAACGCATCGACGCAGGACCACGACGCCGACGACGGGACCGCCGACGCGGACCGCGACGCCGATGCAGCCGAGCGGCGGGACGCCGACCGTCGAGCTACCGACCGGGAACCTCGCGGCCGCTCCCGCACCGGGTTCTTCGGTGGGGACCTCTACGAGCGCCTCCAGTGGCTGGCGCTCGTCGTGCTCGTGCTCGTCGCCGTCGCGACGCTGTTCTCGTTCTACACGAACGTGACGCGACTCATCTCCATCTGGGCGAGCCGGCGGTACGAGCCGGCGCTTCAGGCGGCGTTCGCGCTCGCGGTGCTCGCGACGTCGCTCGCGGGCATCGTCGCACTGTCCCGGAACCTCCGCTGAGCGCCCCGGGTTTGGGGCAAGGGTCAAAGTCCCTCCCGTCGAACTACCGGGTGATGAGAGCGAAGCGGGAGTTCCGGGACCGCGACGACGTCTCGGTCTCTGTACTCGACGCCCTGGTCGAACGGGGGGAGGAGGGGATGACCGTCTTCGAACTCCGGTCGCACGTCGACGCCGCCATCGACGAGATCGAGCCGGCGTTGACCGAGTTGAAGGACGACGACCTCATCGAGGTCGACCGGTCGGGCGGACAGATGATCCTGAAACCCGATCCGCGCGTCGTCCCGGAGGAACCGGAGGACGACGACCCGTCGCTGTTCGACGCGCTCCGCGACAGACTCCCGTTCTGACGGGGGCGGCGCTGACTCTCGTTCTGAATGGGTCGGTTCGTGTTCGGGCGAGCGACCCGGGACCGTACTGGTTTTGCCGTTCGGGCGTCCACGCCTCCACATGACCATCATCGATGACGTGCACGAGGCCCACGGGGCGACGTTCGTCGAGCGAGGCGGGCGGCGCGTCGTCCGGGATTACGGGCGGCCGGCGCGGACGGCGATGGCGGTGCGGCACGTCGTGGGCGCGTTCGACGCGGCGTACGGCGTGGTGACGGTGTCGGGGAGCGACCGTCGGGCGTTCGTGAACGACGCGGTGACGAACGTCGTGCCGCGCGAGGACGGCGAGGGCGTGTACGCGCTCCTGTTGTCGCCGGAGGGTCGCGTTCGCACGGACATGTACGTCTACGAGGCCGACGGGCGGTTGCTGTGTTTCACGCCGCCGGGGCAGGCCGGGTGGCTCGCCGAGGAGTGGGATTCGCGGACGTTCGTGCAGGACGTGGACGTGGCGCGCGCGAGCGACGAGTTCGCGGTGTTCGGCGTGCACGGCCCGAAGGCGACGGAGAAGGTCGCGAGCGTCCTGAACGGCGCGGGGACGCCCGCGGAGCCGCTGTCGTTCGTCCGCGGGTCGATGGGTGACGCGGGCGTCACCGTGATCCGGAACGACGGGCTCGCGGGCGAGGAGGGCTTCGAGGTCGTCTGCACGGCGAGCGCGGCCGAGCGAGTGTGGGACACGCTCCTGCATCACGGGAACAACGCGACGCCGTTCGGGTACGCGACCTGGGAGACGTTGACGCTCGAAGCCGGAACGCCGTTGTTCCAGACGGAACTGGACGACCGGGTTCCGAACGTCTCCGGCGTCCGGAACGCGGTGGACTACGAGAAGGGCTGTTTCGTCGGGCAGGAGACGGTGGCGCGCGTCGAGAACGTCGGTCGGCCCTCGCGGCGGCTCGTCGGCGTCGAGCTCCCGAGCGTCGAGGCGGCGGGCGTGCTCCCGGGTGCAGGTGCCGCCGTCAGCGTCGACGACGAGGCGGTCGGCGAGGTGACCCGCGCCGCGTGGAGCCCGCACCGCGAGGCCGGGGTGGCCTTCGCGTTCGTTCCCTACGACACCGACGTCGACCGCGTCGAGGTCACCGTTGACGCGGCCGGCGACGACGATGAGGGGGACGAGGAGGACGCGGTCGTCGGCGGCGAGGTCGTCGCGCTCCCGTTCGTCGACGGGAGCGACCGGTCCGCGCGCCGCCCGTCCTACGAGTGACCACGGGTTCGGTCGACGAAACAAGCGACCCGAGAACGAGCGCCGACGCTCGTATCCGTCGTTGTCTGGCGGTTTGAACGGTCAATATCGGTGAGCAAGTTTATCTGTCGCGGCAACCAGTTCTCAGTCATGTCTACCGCCCCCCACTCTCGCCTCTCCACGGGGGTCGAGGGTCTCGACGACGTCCTCGAAGGTGGCCTGGTCCCGAACCGGGCGTATCTCCTGCGCGGCGGCCCCGGGATGGGGAAGACCATCCTCGGCGAGCACTTCCTGACCGCGGACGACGACGCCACCAGCCTGTTCGTCTCCCTCGAGGAGTCCGCGAGGAACCTCGAATCGAACGCGGCGAGCGTCGGCATCGACCTCGCTGACGTCCACGTCGTCGACTACAGTCCCGACGCCACGGAGTTCGGCGACGGCGGCGCGTACGACGTGTTCGCACCCGGTGACCGCGGCGAGTCGCTCTCCGAGCGCATCCGCGACGCCGTCGAGGCGCACGACCCCGACCGCGTGTTCGTCGACCCGTTGTCGCGACTCCGCCAGTTCACGTCCGACGACGCGACGTTCTACGAGGAGGTCGGCGCGTTCACGTCGTACGTCCGGGAGACCGGCGCCACCCTCCTGTTCTCGACGCAACCGACGATGACGTCGCCCGACGAGGAACTCGAGTTCGTCGCCGACGGCAGCATCGAGCTGGCGAGCGAACGCAAGGGGCGGACCGTCAGCGTCCGCAAGCACCGAGGTGCGGCCTTCCAGTCAGGCGCGCACACCGTCACCATCGACGGCGACGGGATGCACGTCTACCCGAAGCTCGTTCCGGACTCGCGGAGCCGCGAGTTCGACGCGGCGATGCAGTCCACGGGCGTCGCGGAGCTCGACCAACTGCTCGGCGGCGGGATTTCCCCCGGCACGGTCACCGTCATCAGCGGCACGACCGGTGTCGGGAAGACGACGACAGCGGCGCAGGTCGCGGTCGCGGCGGCCGAGCGCGGCGACCGCACGGTCGCGTACCTCTTCGAGGAGGCCAGGGACACGTTCGTGCATCGCGCGGACGCCATCGGGATGCCGGTCGCGTCGATGCTCGACGACGACAGGTTCGCGCTCGAGACCGTGGAGGCGCTCGCGGTGTCGCCCGACGAGTTCGCCGCGGGCGTCCGCGAGGAGGTCGAGGAGCGCGGCGCGCGCGTCGTCGTCATCGACGGGATCGCCGGGTACCGGACCGCGATTCGCGGTGCCGACGACGACCTCGTCAGGGAACTGCACGCGCTCTGTCGGTACCTCCGCGGGATGGGCGTCACCGTCCTGCTGACGGACGACGTCCACACCGTCACGGGGGACTTCGAGCCGACGAGCGAACGCATCAGTTACCTCGCCGACAACATCCTCTTCCTCCGGTACCTCGAGCACCGCGGCGAGCTCCGGAAGGCCATCGGCGTACTGAAGAAGCGCTCCAGCGACTTCGAGCGGACGCTGCGGGCGTACGAGATAACGGCGACCGGTATCCGCATCGGCGACCCCCTCAGGGAACTCAGGGGTATCCTGACCGGGACCCCGGACTGGTCGCGCGAAGATGAGTGACCGCTCGAGCGACCGGTCCGCGTCGAACGACCACGAGTCGACCTGGCTGGGGACGGACACGTCGACGGTCGTCGTCGGCGTCGCGGACGCTGGCGTCCGCCGGTCGCTCGAGTCGTGGTTCGACGACGGCGCGTACGACGTGCGGGTGGCGTCGCCCGACGACCTGCCGCCGGACGGCGACCTGTACGTCGTCGACACGGGCGCGCTACGAACCGCCGCACCACAGATAGAGCGCTGGAAGGCGGCGGCGTCGGTGTTCACCCCGTGCCTGCTCGTCGCCGAAGGCTCCCGGAGCGAGCGGATCGCGGCCAGCACGGACGAGGTCCTCGATGCCGTGGACGACGTCCTGGAGACGCCGCTGCGGACGCCGTCGCTCAAACGGCGCGTCGACAGCCTCCTCAGGGCGCGCGTGCTCGCCGCGCAGCTCCAGGAGCGCTCCCGCGAGCACGAGCGCCTCGTCGAGCTGCTCCCCATCGGGTTGTTCGTGCTGGACGACGCCGGAACGGTGACGTACGCGAACGAGCACGCCGGGTCGCTCGTCGGCGTCGACGCCACCGCGGTCTCGGGGACGTCGTTCTCGGCGTTCGTCCGGCCCGCGGACCGGGACGCGCTGGCGTCGGTCCTCTCGCCGGACGGTCCGTCGACGGTCACGGTCCACTTCGAGTGCGAGCACGCCCCGGAGCCGCTCGACCCGGTCGACCGCGTCGTGATGGACGCGTCCGGCGACCGCGTCGTGGAACTCACCGCGGGCATGATGGCGGACGACACGACGCAGGTGCTCGCGCAGGACGTCACCGACCGGGAAGCCCGCGTCGAACGGCTTCACGTGTTCGAGCGAGCGGTCGGGGAAGCCGGGGTCGGCGTCACTATCGCGGACGCGCAGGCCGACGACCTCCCGCTCGTGTACGTCAACGACGCGTTCTGCGCGCTCACCGGCTACGACCAGGAGGCGGTGCTCGGCCGGAACTGCCGGTTCCTCCAGGGCGAGCGCACCGAGCCGGCGGTCGTCGACGAGATCAGAGCGGCGCTCGAGGTGGGAGCGCCGGTGTCGGTGACGATACGGAACTATCGCGCGGACGGCACGCCGTTCTGGAACGGACTCACGATCACGCCCGTCACCGACGCGGACGGCACCGTCACGCACTACCTGGGGTTCCAGCGCGACGTCACGGAGCGCCGCGAACGGATGCGGTTGTTCGAGCACCTGCACGAGGCGACCGAGCGACTGCAGGGCGCGCGGACCCCGACGGCGGTCGCGGAGTCGGCGGTCGAGTCGCTCCGTGACATCCTCGAGCTCGACGTCGTCGTCTGCTGGTTCCCGAACGCGGATCGGACGCGTCTCGAACCGGTCGCGATGGCGGGCGTGGACGAGGGGCTCCCGCTCGAACCCGGGTCGCCGGACTGGACGGCGTTCGTCGACGGGACGAACGTCACCGAGGTCCCGGTCACGGAGCACGGCACCGACGCCGAGCGAGGGTTGCTGTTCTCGCTCGGCGAGCACGGCGTCATCGGTGCCGCCGACCCGGACCGCGAGTACACGCAGGCGGTCCGGGACGCCGGACACGCGTTGGCGGACCACGTCACCGTCGCGCTCGACCGCGCCGAACGCGAGGCCGAGCTCGCGGCGACGACCGCGGACCTCGAGAACACGCTCGAACGCATCAAGGACGGCTTCATCGCGCTCGACACCGACTGCCACATCACGTTCGCCAACCAGCAGGCGGAGTCGCTCCTTCCCTACACTGCCGCGGAACTGCAGGGCAAGAGCCTCTGGGACGCGTTCCCGGACGAGGTCGGCGGGACGTTCTGGACGGAGTACCACGAGGCGGTCGCGACCGGGGAACCTCGGACGTTCCAGATGCACTACGGCGAGCTCGAGCGCTGGTTCGAGATGACGGCGTACCCGAGCGACGACGGCCTGACGCTCTACTTCCGGGACGTCACCCGCGAGCGCGAACGCAAGCGCGAGCTCGAGCGGTACGAGACCATCGTCCAGACCGCCGGCGACCCGATATACACGCTCGACGAGGACGGGTACTTCACGAGCGTGAACGACGCGTTCCTCGCCCTCACCGGGTACGAGCGGGACGACGTCGTCGGCGAGCCCGCACGGATCATCCTCGCGGAGTCCGACATCGAGGCGTGCGAGCGCGCCATCGCCTCGCTCCTCTCGTCGGGGGGACCGGACCGGGAGACGGTCGAGCTCGACGTCGTGACCCGGTACGGCGACCAGCGCCGCTGCGAGATCGCCATCGCGCCGCTCCCCGGCGAGGTCTTCGGTGGGACCGTCGGCGTCATCCGCGACCTCACCGAGTTCAAGGACAACGAGCAGCGGCTCGCGGTCCTCGACCGCGTCCTCCGGCACAACCTCCGGAACAACCTGAACGTCGTCACGGGTCGCACGACCGCGCTCCGGGACCACGACGACGAGAACGTCCGCGAGTCCGTCGAAGCGGTCGAGGAGGCCGCGGCGGACGTCCTCGACATCGCGAACAAGGCGCGAGCGTTCCAGCAGGCGCTGGAGGACGCGCACGCGTCGCGAGAGACCGTCGGTATCTGCGCGGTCGTTCGCGAGGTCGTCGACGACGCCGCGGCGGCGAACGGCGACGCGTCGGTCGCGCGCGAGCTCGACGTCGACCCCTCGCTGCGCGTTCGCGGGAACGAGGCGGTCGAGCTCGCGGTCAGGGAGCTCGTCGAGAACGCCGTCGCGCACAACCCGGACGTGACCCCGTCGGTCCGGGTGACGGTGACGCGAAGCGGCGACGAGGTACGGGTCGTCGTCGCCGACGACGCGCCGCACATCCCCGAGCAGGAGGTCACCGTGCTCGAATCGGACGTGGAGACGCCCCTCGAGCACGCGAGCGGCCTCGGTCTCTGGCTCGTCCGCTGGACCGCGACGACGTTCGGCGGTCGACTCGCGTTCGACACCACGCCGGGCGGGAACCTCGTGACGTTCGCGCTCCCCGTCGTCGAGGACTGACCGAGCGACCGGAGTCGCGCGTCTCCGACCGGCGCGTAGCGGGCCGCGGACGGGGACGGCGCGTGCGGCGGTTCAGACGTCTCGGAGTCGCGCGCTCCCGTCGCCGGCGCGTTCGAGCACCCGGAGCCCGTCCGGCGTCTCCACGGTCATCGCCTCCCCACCCGCGCCGCCGACGTTCTTCCTCGTGACGTCCTCGCAGACGACGTTCCCCTTCCGCGTCACGCGCTCGTGAGGGGTGTGCCCGACGACCTGGTTCGGGGCGTCAGCGGGAAGGTGCTCCCAGCCGAGCCAGAGCGGGCCGGCGTCCCGCCCCTTCGGGTGCGCGCCACCGGCACGCGTCACCCACTCGTCGTCGAACGCGCGCTCGAACGTCCGGTACGCGTCGGCGTCCGTGCCGACGACGTCCGCGACCGACGCCGCGACCGCCTGGAACACGTCGTTCGCGCTCGCCGGGTCGACGCCCTCGACCGCACCCGCGTGACTGTACGTGTACGCGTAGCCGTCGTACGCGACCGCGAGGTCGCCGTCGGCGACCGCGTCGAAGAACGACCGACGGGTCGCGTCGTCGACGCGGTCGCAGTACCAGCCCGGCGACCCGACGCCGCCCGCGAGCACGAACTGCTCGTGGTTCCCGCAGTGATAGCGGACGTGGCCGTCGGGCGCCTCGCCCCGGAGTCGGCGGACCGTCTCGACGACGCGTTCGCTGTCGCCACCGCGGTCGACGAGGTCGCCGTTCGCGACGAGGACGTACTCCCGGCCGTTCCGCCCGCCGGCCCAGTGGAGGTCGCCGTCCGCGTCGCGCTCGACGAGCGGCGCGAACTCGGGGTGGTCGGCGGGGAGCGAGAGCGCGGACGCGAACGACTCGTAGTAGCCGTGGACGTCGGAGAGCGACAGCACCGTCGGCGGGGACGTCTCGTCGTCGACGAGCGCGAGCACGGTGTCTCGCGGTGCGTTCGCGTCCGACGACATCGTCACGACCGCCCGAGCCAGCTCGCGAGGTGCTCGCGCGAGAACACGCTCGTCGGCTTGTCCATGTGCACGCCGATCTCGCCGGAGAACGCCTTCAGGCCGACGCGTTGGACCGGCTCTGGGAGCGAGTACGCTCGCCGGATCGCGTGCCCGAGCCGTATCTCGGTCGCGAGTTCGTCGCGCCACGCCGCCTCGTACGCGCCGAGGGTCCCCGGCCGGTCCGGTTCGATCTCGCGGGCGGCGTGGTCCGCGCTCCGCATCCCGTAGAGGATACCGCCGCCAGTGAACGGCTTCGTCTGCGCGGCCGCGTCACCGATCAGGAACCCGCGGTGACTCGTGACGGTGTCGGGCGGGCCGACCGGGATGAGCCCCGAGCAGCGCTTCGCGACGTCGACGTCGTACCCGCTCGCGCCGACGAGGTCGTCGAACAGTTCGTTCACGTCCGGGCCCGGGGACGCCGCGAGCCCGTACTCGACGCCGGCGTCGCCACGCGGGATGCGCCACGCGAAGAACTCCGGCATCGTCAGGTGGACGTCCACGCGGTCGCCGTGGTCGGCCTCGTCGCTGAACCCGAGCACGCCGTGCAGGAGTTCGCCCGGTTCGGGGAGGCCGAGGTCGCGGCGGACGCGAGAGGTCGGGCCGTCGCAGCCCGCGACCATCTTCGCCTCGACGTCCTCGACGCCGTCGGGGCCGCGGACCGTCACCGTCACCGACTCCGTGGCCTCGTCGACGTTCGTCACGGTGTGCTCCTCGCGGACGTCCGCTCCCGCATCGCGCGCCAGGTCGGCGAGGTGGCGGTCGAGACCGACGCGGTCGATGACGTTCGACACGACCTCGGTCTTGTAGAAGTCCTCGAAGTCGCTCCCCGGTCCCTCGACGTGGAAGCGCGCGCCGTACACCTCGTTCTGCAGGAGCGTCTCGCGAGCGTCCTCGCCAGCGTACGCCCAGATGTCCCCGGAGACGTGCCCCGAACACGCGAGCGGCTCCCCGAGCCGCCCCTGTTCGAGCGCGAGCACGTCGTATCCGGCCTCGGCCGCCCGGCGCGCGAACCGCGCTCCGGCGGGGCCGACGCCGACGACGACGAAATCGTACATGCACGGAGAGAGCGAGGCGAGCGGTAAATTCTTCCCGATTGCACGCGCCGCCGGTCTCCTCGCCGACCGGCTCAGACCGCGACGAGACCGCGCGCCGTCCCGCCGCCCTCGTCGAAGGGAACGTCGACGTCGACGCGCGTCCACGACTCGCCGGCGTCGGTCGTCCGGAACAGGCCGCGGTTCGACGCGGCGTAGCACTCGCCCGCGTCGTCGCCTGCCGCGAGCACGGGTCGGGTCGTGCCCTCCGGGTCCGGGAGGCCGTCCATCGCGCGCTCCCAGGGGTCGTCACCGCGCTTCCGGTACACGTACGATTCGGCGCGGCCCGGCGTGTGCGCGGTTCGCGCTCCCGAAGCCGCACTCACCAGGCGAACCGCGGGGTTCGCAGGGTCGACCGCGACGCTCCAACAGTACCGATGCCCGAGGCCCTCCTGGGGGTGCTCCCACGCGTCCCCGTGACGGGCGCTCTCGGCGTACCCGTCGCCGGCGGCGGCGTACACGCGCCCCGGCGCGTCCGGATGCGTCGCCATCGCGTGCGTGTCCCGGCGCGACCCCGGCGGCCGCTCCACGAACGACGCCGTCCCCTCGTCGACGTCCAGCACGACGAGCGCGCCCGCCTCCACCGCGACCAGCACGCGGCCCTCCCGGCCCGGGTCCGGTTCCAGCCACCGCACGTGATGCGTGTGCGGTCGCGGCGGGAACGCCCACTCGCCGCTCGACGGCAACGCCATCAGTCCCGGAAGGTGCGCGAACGTCTCGCCACCGTCGACCGACCGGTAGACGCGCGACGGTTCCGTCCCCACGAACACGACGTCCGCGTCCCACGGCGCCACCGCGACCGCAGTCACGTGCGACGCGTCCACGCCCGCGCCCGCAACTGCCGCGTCGAGGTCGACGCGCGACCACGACCCGCCACCGTCCGTCGTCCGGAACACCCCCGCCCCCGCCGTCCCGGCGAACGCACGCTCCGGTCGCGCCCGCGACGACGCCACGCACTCCACGCGAACGCCGTCGCCCGCATCACCAACGTCGCTCGAATCGCCCGCGTCGCCCGTCGTGGGCACGAACGTCTCCTCGACCACCGGTGCCGTCGGGTCGACCACCGCCACGCGGCGGTCCGTCGCGACGTACAACATACCCCCACACACGCGTCGCTCCCCGAAAAACGACGTGCCGAAGGTGACCGATCGACGACCGCCGACGAACCACCGACGAACCGCCCGTCAGGGGAGGTCGCCGTTCGCGAGAATCTGCGAGCCCGACCCGTCCGGCGTCGTCCACAGCACGAGCACCTGCTCGTTCTCCCCGAAGTCGCCGCCTCCACCGGTATCCTCGAGCACCCACTCCTCGCCGGGGCGCCACGCGTCGCCGCTCGGCGGCGTCGAGTCCACCCACGACAGCGTCCCCGAGGAGACGTCAGTGCCCGCGTACTGCACCTCGACCCGGTCGAGCTCGACGTCCTCGCCGCCGTCGTGCTCGATGACGAACTGCTCGCTCGCGTCGCCATCCCACTTGTCGTCTCCGCCCTGGTGGGCGTCGTACCGGAACTCGGCGTCCGGAACCGACGTCGTCGTGCTCGCACCCAGCACGAACACGCCGATGACCGCGGCCATCGTGACCGTGATGCCGACCATCAGCACGACGCCGACGACTGGCGATACCGCGTCGTCGTCCGAAAGCAGCGTTCCCAGTTGCATGGTCCATCCCCCGGACGAGCGCCGTCGCCCGTTATGTAACCACGTACACACCAGTTCTTAATATAGTTAATGGAATTGCGAAATTAAGACGGGTTCGAGTATTCGTCGGACACCATTTCAACTACTTGACTTCTCAGCCAGGACATCGAAATCGAAGCCGTGGTCGGCCGTCCCGCCGCCCGACCGAGGATTCGACGAAGGTTCAAGTACGTGAACGAAGCGACGGTCGACGTCCGCCGACCACCACCCCGGCGCGGCCTCGACGGGAGCGCGGCGCACCGCCCGGGCCCGGCGAGCGCCGCCTGAACGCCATACACCGGACAATTGCAGCGATGCAACCGGGGACTGCACCCGCTCCAGCGCCACCGCGTTCGGTGGCTCGGTTCGACGGTCGAGCGATCGCTTCGCGACAGCACGAGCAGATGCCCGGGAGTCGGTCGCGGGCGACGCCGGTCAGTCGTCGGTCGCGGGCGCGGCCTCGGGCTCCTCCTCGGCGTGCTCCATGTCGCGCGTCTCCGGCTCCACGCGCTCGCCGCGCGGTCCCTCCGCGTCCACGGCCGGGAGGAGGTCCCGGAGGTACCGGCCCGTGTGCGACGCGTCCGTCTGCGCCAACGCCTCGGGCGTGCCTTCGGCGACGAGTTCCCCGCCGTGCTCACCGCCTTCCGGCCCCAGGTCGACGACGTGGTCCGCGTTCTTCACGAGGTCGAGCTCGTGCTCGATGACGACGACCGTGTTGTCGTTGTCGACGAGTCGATGCAGGACGTCGATGAGCTTCTTCTCGTCCGCCGAATGCAGGCCCGTCGTCGGCTCGTCCAGTAGGTACAGGGTGTTCCCGGAGTCCTTCTTCCCGAGCTCCTCCGCGAGCTTCACGCGCTGCGCTTCCCCGCCGGAGAGCGTCGTCGACGGCTGCCCGAGCCGCATGTAGCCGAGGCCGACGTCCTTCAGGAGCTTCAGGCGCCGCCGGAGTCTGGAGGACGACTCGAAGAAGTCGTGCGCCTCGTCGACGCTCATGTCGAGGACGTCCGCGATGGTCTTCCCCTTGTAGGTCACGTCGAGCGTCGCGTCGTTGTACCGCGCCCCGTCGCACGCCTCGCAGGGCACGTAGACGTCGCTCAGGAAGTTCATCTCGATTTTCACCGTGCCCTGCCCGCCGCACTCCTCGCAGCGTCCGCCCTTGACGTTGAACGAGAACCGACCCTTCTCGTAGCCGCGTTGCTTCGAGAGCTTCGTCTCCGCGAACAGCTCGCGGATGTAGTCGAACACGCCCGTGTACGTCGCCGGGTTCGACCGCGGCGTCCGCCCGATGGGGCTCTGGTCGATGAGCCGCACCGTCTCGACGTCCTCGATGCCCGAGATGTCGTCGTGCTCGCCGGGGTTCACCGACGTGTTGTCGTTCATGCGACGAGCGAGGCCCTTGTAGAGGACGTCGTGCATGAGCGTCGACTTCCCGGACCCGGAGACGCCCGTGATGGCCGTGAAGCACCCGAGTGGGAGGTCGACGTCGAGGTCCTTCAGGTTGTGCTGGCGTGCGCCCTCGACGGTGAGGTGGCCGTCGGCGCTCCGGCGCTGTGCCGGGACGGGGATCTGTTCGCGGCCGGCGAGGAAGTCGCCTGTCACGGACGCGTCCGTGGAGACGATGTCGTCGTAGTCGCCCTGCGCGACCACCTCGCCACCGCGCTTGCCGGGGCCGGGCCCCATGTCGATGACCTCGTCCGCGCGCCGCATCGTCTCCTCGTCGTGCTCGACGACGATGAGCGTGTTCCCGAGGTCGCGCAGTTCCTCGAGCGTGTTCAGGAGGCGGTCGTTGTCGCGCTGATGCAGGCCGATGCTCGGTTCGTCGAGCACGTACAGCACGCCGACCAGGCCCGACCCAATCTGGGTCGCGAGCCGGATGCGCTGGCTCTCGCCGCCGGAGAGCGTCGCGGCTTCGCGGTCGAGCGTGAGGTACTCGAGGCCGACCTCGGTCATGAACCCGAGGCGGGCGCGAATCTCTTTGAGAATCTCCTTGGCGATCTTCGTCTGGCGCTCGTTCAGGTTCGCCTCCACGCCCTCGAAGTGCTCCAGGGCGTCACCGATGCTGAGACGGTTCACGTCCGCGATGCTCGTGCCGTCGACGAGAACCGCGCGACTCGCGGGCTTCAGTCGCGACCCGTCGCACGCCGGGCACTCGGTGACGCTCATGTAGTCCTCGATGTGGTCGCGGGTCGAGTCCGAGTCCGTCTCCAGGTACCGGCGTTCGAGGTTCGGGATGACGCCCTCGAACCGCTTCTCCTTCCGGCGCGTCCCGTTCTTCGTCCGACGCTTGAACACGACCTCCTCGCTCGTCCCGTAGAGGAACGCCTGCTTCACGTCGTCGTCGAGCTCCTCGAACGGCGTGTCGAGGCTCACGTCGAAGTGCGCGGCGACCGCGTCCAGCCGCGTCTGGTAGTACGACCGGTTGTAGCTCCACGCCTCGAACACGTGCTTGAGCGGCTTCGATTCGTCGACGACGACCCGTGCCTCGCTGACCTCCTTCGTCTCGCCGATGCCCTCGCACTCCGGGCACGCGCCGTGCGGGGAGTTGAACGAGAACGACCGCGTCTCGATTTCGGGGATGTCGATGCCGCAGTGCGTGCACGCGAGCGCTTCGCTCAGTTCGACGACGAGCCGGTCGTCGGTGGTGTCCGCGTCGTCGCCGTCGGCGTCACCGAGCGCACCCGTTGACCGGGCGGCGGACCCGCCGAGGGCTTCCGCGGCGCCTTCGGGCGGGTCGGGGACGACGACCTTCACGACGCCGTCGGCCTCGTCGAGCACCGTCTCGACGGAGTCAGTGATGCGCGGCCGTTCCTCGGTGCTGACCTTGATGCGGTCGACGACGACGTCGATCGTGTGGTCGTAGTTCTCGTCCAGGTCGGGTCGGTCCATCGTGAGGTCGTACGGTTCCCCGTCGACCTCCACCCTGGCGTAGCCCTCGCTCACGAGACGGTCGAACTCGTCCTCGAACGCGCCCTTCTGGTCGCGGACGACGGGCGCGCACAGCTTCGCCTTCGTGCCCTCGGGGAGTTCCGTGATGCGGCTCACCATCTCCTGGGCGCTCTGTTCGCCGACCTCGCGTCCGCACTCGGGACAGTGCGGGGTGCCGACGCGAGCGTACAGCAGTCGCAGGTAGTCGTGGAGTTCCGTGACCGTGCCGACCGTCGACCGTGGGTTGTTCGCCGCGGCCTTCTGGTCGATACTGATCGCTGGCGACAGGCCCTCGACGGTCTCGACCTGGGGTTTGTCCATCTGCCCGAGGAAGTTCCGGGCGTACGCCGACAGCGACTCGATGTAGCGACGCTGGCCTTCGGCGTACACGGTCTCGAACGCGAGCGAGGACTTCCCGGACCCCGAGAGGCCGGTGACGACGTTGAACTTCTCGCGAGGGATCTCGACATCGATGTCCTTGAGGTTGTGTTCTTCCGCGCCGCGGACCTCGATGTACTCCTTTGTCATTGGGGGTAGACAGTGACTGCACCGGTGAAGGGTTGTCGGTTGCGTTCGATACGGTGGGGTTCCGCGTCCGTCCGACCCGTCCGTTCGTTTAAGACCGATGGTCGGGCAATGGGTGGTATGGCTAGCGACCGGACCTACGACATCCAGGGACTGGACCTCGTCGACGACCACTACACCGTCGAGCAGGCGCTCGTCCGGAACAAGTACAAGGCGATGGATTCCCACGGGAACGTCGTCATCCGCGGGAAGCAGAAGATGTTCAAGATGAAGGAGGAGTTCCCGTTCGTGGACGCGGACGGGAGGGAGGTGTTCACGGTGAAGGCGGGCGGTATCATCGACGTCGCGGGGAACTACGTGCTGACGGACGCACGGACCGGCGAGGACCTCGTCATCCTCGACAACGACTACAGTATCTTCCAGGACACGTGGAAGATCCGGGACGCGCGGACGGAGGCGAAGCTCGCGGAGATCAACTCGCGCGGCGGGCTCGTCACGGTCGCCCGGAACGTCCTGCCGTTCGGCGAGTTGATCCCGCACAAGTACGAGATCACGGACCGCGACGGCGACCACGTCGGGAGCATCGAGGGCCAGTTCTCGCTGAAGGACCGCTACGAGATCCACATCGACGACGCGAGCGACGTCCCGAAGGAGCCGGTCGTCGCGGCGGCGATGGTCATCGACGCTATCCAGGGGAACTGACCGCGGGCGTTCGGGTCTCGAAGGTGGACGGCATCAGGCGGCGCGGAGTTCGAGGACGACCTCGCTACCGGTGTCGGGGTCGCCGAAGGAGACGCCGCCGCCGAGCGACCGTGCGACCCAGGAGACGACCCAGAGCCCGAGGCCTTCGCCGTGTTCGACGCGCGAGACGGACCGGTCGCCGGTGAGGAGGTCGCGTTCGTGGTCTGGGATGCCGGGGCCGTTGTCGGCGACGACGATGTCGACGCTGCCGTCGTCGGCTGGTTCGACGAGTATCTCGACGACGGGGTCGGGCCGTTGGGCGTGCTCGACGGCGTTCTCGACGAGGTTCTCGACTGCGAGGTCGAGGCGTTCGTCGGCGTTCGCTATCGCTTCGTCGGGCGCGTCGGTGGTGATGGTGGCGTCGGGGTACGTGTCCCGGAGGCGGTCGGCGAGCGACCGGACGTTGGCGGCGACGTTCGTCGGGCCGGTGGTGAACGTGGAGTCCTTCCGGATGACCTGTTCGAGCTGGTGGACCTTGTCGGCGAGCGCGGCGGCGTCCTCGGCGCGCCCGATGACGTGCCGGAGGATGCCGACGGCGTCGGGGTCGTCGAGGTCCTCGGTGAGCTGGTCGAGGTAGCCGGTGACGATACCCATGTCCGTGCGGAGGTTGTGGCGGAGGACGCGATGGAGGACCTGGAGGTGCTGTTCGCGGTCGTACTGGTCGGTGATGTCGGTGTAGATACCGAACGCGTGGACGTCCTCGCCGTCGACGTGGTAGGGGATGCCCCGGAAGAGGAAGTGGCGGTCGCCGTCGGCGGTCGCACGCGTTATCTCGGCGCTGACGGTCTCGTCGGCGAGCGCTCGAGCGTCGAGTTCGCCGGCGGTCTCGTCGTCGTCGCCGTCCGGGACGAGGATGTCGTTCACGGGCGTGCCGAGGACGTCGCTCTCGTCGTGGCCGAACACGCGCTCGAACGCCGGGTTGACGGAGTCGATGACGGGTTCGCCGTCCTGGAAGCTGGAGTCGATGACGGGGTCGGGGAGGTGCTCGAACAGCGACCGGAAGCGGTCGCGTTCCCGGTCGCGTTCGGCTTCGGCGGCGAGCAGGTCGCTGATGTCGCGGATGGCGCCGATTGTGCCCTGGTACGTGCCGTCGTCGTCGCGGAGGACGGATAGTTCGATCTCGGCGGGGATGGGGTCGCCGTCGGCGATGAGGGCGTCGGCGCGGTACGTCCGCGTGGCTCTGGGCTCGTCCGCGTCGAGGAGTTCGGCGATGAGTTCGCTGCCGCGGTCGACGCTCTCGGGGGGTAAGAACTGTGAGACGTGCGAGCCGAGGACGTCCTCGCGGTCGTGGCCGGAGGCGTCGACGACCTCGTCGCTCGCGAGGACGATGCGGCCGCGTTCGTCGAGGACGTACGTCATCTCGCGGACGTTGTCGACGACGGTCTGGTAGAGCGAGAGCGTCTGTTCGCGGCGGGCGCGGTCGACGCCGGCGGCGGCGTTCGCGGCGAGTATCTCGGCGAGTTGGACGTCGGCGTCGGCGATGGCGTCGACGCCTTCTGCGCCGACGGCGAGGACGCCGTGGTCGCCGAGCGGGAAGAACATGAGCGCGCAGTCGGCGTGCTCGATGACGGTCGGTTCGCCGCTCTCGAAGACGCGGCCGACGGGTTCGGCGCCGGCGTCGTACGTGGGCTGCCAGTCGTGGTCGTCCGGGCGGGCGGCGGCGAGCGTGAGGGTGCGGGGGGCGTCGTAGGCGTCGTGGACGGCGGCGAGTGCGGTGACGTCCTCGACGAGCCAGACGCTCGCGCGCTCGAAGCTGAGGATCTCGACGGCTGCGTCGGTGACGACGGTCGCGATGGATTCGGGGCGGCGCGTCGTCATGAGTTCGCGGGCGGTGGCGAGCAGGCCGCCGAGGGTCTGGTCGTTGGGGGTCGTGACGCGTGCGTCGGCGTGATGCGTGACGCGTTCGACGAGGCGTGCCGTCGGGTCCGACCAGACCCCGAGCGGGAGGTACTCGGTTGCGGCGCCGGCGGCGACGGCGGCGGCGAGGTCGTCGTCGGGGTGCTGGCTGGTGAGGACGGCGGGGACGCCGGGGTGGCTCGTGGTGAGGCGTTCGAGGAGTCGTCGGCCGCTCGGGCCGTCGTCGCGTTCGTGCGGGCAGACGATGCAGTCGACGCGTGCGGACCCGAGGACGTCGCTGGCTTCGGATTGCGTGGCGGCGGTGTACACCAGGAGGTCCTCGCGGTCCGTGAGGGCGTGCCGTGTGGTGTCGTCGTCCCCTTGCACGTAGAGGACTGCGGTCTGCGCGCTCATCCGCGTCGCGTGTCTCTAGGCGGGGGTGTCATCATGAAACTGTCTGCCGACGACCGCGCGTTCGGGGTGACGAGTGCGCGAGGACGCGGCGTCGTCCGCGTTCCCCACCGGAAGCGAACGCTTTGCTCCGGTTCCGAGTAAATTCTCCGCCAGAATTATGGTCGTGCCTGTCGACGTGGAGTGCATGACGCTATCGACGCTGCTCGTCGCGGTCGGTCCGGGGGACGCGGACCGGGTCGACACGCTCGCGGCGGCCGTGACGGACGTGGCGGTACCGACCGGCGCTCGCGTGGTGCTCCTGCACGTGTTCGAGGAGGACGAATTCGAGGAGGTCCGCGAGCGACTCGACCAGTCCGAAGCGAGTCCGACGGCGGCCGCTCGCCGCCAGCGGACCGTCCGCGACCTGACGGCGGCGTTCGACGACGCCGACGTGGCGTACGAGATTCGGGGTCGCATCGGGGGCAAGTCCGACGCCATCGTCGCCGCGGCCGAGGACGTCGCCGCGGACCGCGTGTTCGTCGCCGGCCGCGACCGCTCCCCGACCGGGAAGGCGGTGTTCGGGTCGACCGCGCAGTCCGTGATGCTCTCGGCGCCCTGTCCGGTGACGTTCGTCCGCGCAGGGACGAACTGACCGACGGGTGCCGGTCGTCGGCCCGATACCGTGTGCGTCGGGCGACCACCCCGCAGCGCACGCTTATGTTGTCAACCGGCGTATGATACTGCATGGAGTACGAGATACGGAACCGGCCGTCGTTCGCCGCGGTCGAGGTCGACCTGAACCAGGGCGAGACCATCATGGCCGAAGCCGGGGCGATGGTGTCCCACGAGGACGGAATCAGCATCCGGACGGACCGCGGCGGCGGCGGCCTGATGAAGAACCTGAAGCGGTCGGTCCTCGGTGGCGAGTCGTTCTTCCGGAACACGTTCACCGCCGACTCGCCGGGGTCGGTGACGCTCGCACCGCCGCTTCCCGGTGACGTCGTCCAGTACGACCTCGACGGGACGCTGTTCGTCCAGAGCGGGTCGTACCTCGCGGCGACCCCCGAGATAGACGTCGACACGAAGTTCGGCGGCGGCCGGTCGTTCTTCGGCGGCGAAGGGCTGTTCCTCCTGGAACTCGCAGGGACCGGCCCGGTGTTCATGTCGAGCTACGGCGCGGTCGAGGAGCGCGAGCTCGCGGCGGGCGAGCGGTTCGTCGTCGACACCGGCCACATCGTCGCGTTCGAGGGCGAGGTGAACTGGGACGTCACGAAGGTCGGCGGCCTGAAGTCGACGCTGTTCTCCGGCGAAGGCCTCGTCGCCGAGTTCCGGGGACCGGGACGGGTGTGGCTGCAGACGCGGAGCCAGGACGCGTTCCTCTCGTGGCTCATCCCGAACCTGCCCTCGACGAACGACAGCAACTGACCGGGAACGCGACGAAAACCCACCCGGAATGCAGCGATGACCGGCCGCTCGGGCGACCGTGCCGGCGCCAGCTTTCTTCCCACCGCTCGCCCGCGAAACTCGGTTTCGAGTAAATGCTACAGCGTTAAGTGCGCGCGGGTTCGTCACTCGAACGAGAATGGCCACGTACGCGGGCGTCGACCTGGGCGCCACGAACATCCGGGCCGTCGTCGGCGACGCCGACGGGCGCGTCGTCGGGTCGAATCGTCGAGGAACACCGCACGGGCCGACCGGTATCGCCGTCACCGAGGCCGTCCTCGACGCCCTCCGTGGCGCGTGCACCGACGCGGGCGTCGCCCCGACCGACGTCCAGGCCTGCGGCATCGGCTCCATCGGTCCGCTCGACCTCGCCGAGGGGAGCGTCGAGGACCCCGCGAACCTCCCCGACACCATCGACCGAATCCCGCTCGCCGGCCCCATCGGACAGCTCGTCGACAGCGAGCGCGTCTACCTCCACAACGACACCGCCGCTGGCGTCATCGGCGAGCGCTTCCACTCCTCGCGGAACCCCGACGACATGGCGTACCTCACCATCTCCTCCGGCATCGGCGCGGGCGTCTGCGTCGACGGCCGCGTCGCCGCCGGCTGGGACGGGAACGCCGGCGAGGTCGGGCACTACGTCGTCGACCCCCGCGGCCGGATGGAGTGCGGGTGCGGGAAGGACGGTCACTGGGAGGCGTACTGTTCCGGCGAGAACATCCCGCGGTACGCGAAGCTGCTCGCGGAGGACGACCCCGCCGTCGACACCTCGCTCCCGCTCGACGACCCCGACTTCTCCGCCGCGGACGTCTTCGAGCACGCGGACGACGACGCGTTCGCCGCGCACGTCGTCGACCAGCTCGCGCACTGGAACGCCATCGGCGTCACGAACCTCGTGCACTCGTTCGCGCCCCTCGTCGTGTTCGTCGGCGGCGCGGTCGCGCTCCACAACACCGAGCGCGTGCTCGACCCCATCCGCGAGCGCGTGAACGAGATGGTGATGACGAACGTCCCCGACATCCAGTTGACGACGCTCGGCGACGACGTCGTCGTGAAGGGCGCGCTGGCGAGCGCCATGACCGAGGGAACCGGCGACCGGAAGCACCTCACCGCCTGACCGACCCCGCCGACTCCGTGTCATCCTCTGACAGGGTTGGTAAAATCAACGTCGTACATTCGCTATCTTTTAACTATACGGCGGGTTGGTGTGCTGGTATGCGACGAAGAGACGTCCTCCGTTCGAGTGCTGCCGCGCTCGCCGCCGCCGGTCTGGGCGGAGTCGCGAGCGCAGACACCGCATCGTACGCCCCCAAGGGCGAGGTCTCCGTCGAAGGCGCCCAAGAGGTCGCGACGACCACCGACGGGAACTTCGCCGCCGTCGCCGCAGGCAAGGGGTTCGCGGTCGTCGACATCAGCGACCCGGCGTCGCCGAGCATCGCCGCGGAACGCGGGAACCTCCTCGGTGACGACGAGGACGGCCCCATGCAGATGATTGCGGACGTCAAGATCGACGGCGACCGCCTGCTCGTCACCGGCCCGAACAACTCGCCGCGCCAGGGCGACCTGCCGAAGGCCGCGCTCCTCTACGACATCGCCGACCCCGCGAACCCGGAGCGCCTCGACGTCCTCACCGTCGACCACCCCATCCACAACAGCTTCTTCACCGACGGCTACGCCTACCTCACCGTCTCGGACTTCGAGTACGAGGGCGCGAAGATCGTCGACACCAGCGGCGACAGCTTCGAGGTCGTCAACTCCTACTCCATCGTCGACCACGACGAGAAGTGGAGCGAGGTCCACGGGTTCCTGCGGTCCTGTCACGACCTCTACGTGCAGGACGACGTGATGTACCTCGCGCAGTGGGACGCCGGGACGTTCATGGTCGACGTCAGCGACAAGGCGAACCCCGAGATGCTGGGGCGTGCCGGCGGGCTGCCCGCCGAGAAGCTCTCGCAGGTCCCCCAGGGAAGCCTCGGCGCGGTCGGCCTCCAGCCGCCGGAGAACTCCCACTACGTCCGCCCGAGTCCCGACGGGAACTACCTCTACAAGGGCGCGGAGTCCTGGGACATGAATCCCAACGACGACAAGCGCGGCGCCGGCGGCATCAGGGTGTTCGACATCTCCGATATGGCGAACCCCGAGGAGGTCGGGAACATCCACCCGCCGGGCGCCGAGAACGAGGGTCGCGGCGGGCAGTTCACGACGAGCCACAACTTCTCGGTGCGCGGCGACCGCCTGTTCTCCTCGTGGTACTACGGCGGCGTCATGGTCCACGACGTGAGCGACCCGGCGAACCCCGAGCGTCTCGGGTGGTGGCGGAACCCGAGCGAGACGATGTTCTGGGGCGCAAAGGTCGCGGCCGACCGCGACCTCTTCGTCGCCGGGAACATGCAGGGGAGCGTGATGACGTTCTCCACGGAGGGCGGCGAGATGGCGGACCCGCCGGGCGTGTTCACGCCTCCGGAGGAGACGAGCCTCGTCTCGAAGATCGACTGGTCGCAGTACCTCGAGAGCGAGAGCACGACGACCGAGCCGACGACGACCGAACCGACGACGACCGTGCCGACGACGACCGAGCCAACGACGGCCGAGCCGACGACCGCCGAGCCGACGACGACCACGGAGGACGGGTCGACGCCCGGGTTCGGGGCGCTCGCGGCCGCCGGCGGCCTCGGGCTCGGTGCCGCGCGCCTCCTCGCTCGCGACGACGAGAGCGCGGACGCCGAGGAGTAGCGACCGCCGACCGGTCCGGGTCCGTTCGTCGGCCTCGCTGCCGGTAGACAGTCTTATTGTCGGTGCTCCGTTGGACGGTTGCATGGAACGCGATCACCGGTCCCTGCAGCGACGCGACGTCCTTCGCGCGGGCGTTGGCGGGCTTGCGCTCGCGACGCTCGGGTCGACGGCGAGCGCGACCGACACGGGAGCGACCCCCGCCGCGTCGACTGGGGCGTACGCGCCACGGGGCCAGGTCGACATCGACGGTGCGGCCGAGGCCGTGGTGACGCCGGACGGTGAGACGGCGTTCGTCGCGGTCGGCAGCGGGTTCGTGACCGTGGACGTCTCCGACCCGGCGACCCCGACGGTCGTCGCGGAGACCGCTGGCCTGCAGGGCCCGGACGGGAGTGCCGTCCGCGAGGTCCTGGACGTGAAGTACGACGACGGCCAGTTGCTCGTGCCGACCGCGGCGCAAGGCGGTGGGCCGCGCGGGTTCTACCTCTACGACGTCAGCGACCCGGCGAACCCGACGCAGGTCGGTGACTGGTTCGCGACGCCCGAGAACGGCATCCACAACGCCGCGCTCGTCGACGGCGTCGCGTACCTCACGACGAGTTTCAATCTCGAGGTCGACATCGTCGACGTCTCCGGAGACTCCTTCGAGCGCCTCGCGACCTGGGAGCCCGGCGACTGGAACGAGGACTGGGCGCGCCCCAAGAACGCGCCGCTACACGACCTCTACGTCCAGGACGGGGTGGCGTACTGCGCGTACTGGGACGCCGGCGTGTTCGTCGTCGACGTCTCGGACCCCGCGAACCCGTCGTTCGTCTCGCGCGTCGGCGAGTACACGCTCGAAGAGAACCAGGAACTCACGCAGCCGGCGTACTTCGAACCGGGCGGGAACGCCCACTACGTGACGGTGAACGAGGACGCGTCGCTGATGGCCGAGGGCGGCGAGTCCTGGGACCTCGAGGCGGGCGACGGCTCGGGCGGGCCGTCGGGCATCACGTTCTACGACATCAGCGACGAGACGAATCCGGAGCGCGTCGGGCACGTCGACCCGCCGGTGTCGGCGAGCAACGCGTACCGCGGCGGGACGTGGACGACGAGCCACAACTTCGACCTCCGGAACGGCAAGCTGTACGCGTCGTGGTATCAGGGTGGCGTGAGCGTCCACGACGTGAGCGACCCGGCGAACCCCGAGCGCGTCGCGTGGTGGGCGTCGCCGACCGAGCGCGCGTTCTGGACGGCGAAGCTCGCGGCGCCCGGCGAGTTCTTCGTCGCGTCAAGTCACGCCGTGGGCGGGATGAGCGGGGACGTCACGCACGGGTTGTTGACGTTCCCGGACGTCGCCGGCGAGATGAGCGAGCCGCCGTCGGCGGTCGCGTGGTCCTGCGAGGAACTGGAAGCGCGGTCGCCGACCAGTACGGAGACGACGACCGACCCCACCACGACCGAGCCGACGACGACGTATCCGACCGAGGGCGGCGGTGGGACTGGCGTCCCGGAGACGACGACCGGGTCGTCGACGACGGTCGTGGACGACGACGCCGACAACGGCAGTCCACTCCCCGGGTTCGGCCCGGTCGCGGCAGTCGGTGGACTGGCGGTCGGCGCGGCGCGACTCCTCCGACGGCGCGGCGACGACGACGCCTGAGTCCGCACGACCGTCGACCCGATGCGGACGCCCACGGCGTGCGGTCTCTCACGGTCGTTCGAGAGGAATCGTGCGACCGATACCCAAACGTTATCCTCGCGCGCAGGCTATCCGGACCTAATGAGTACGGACGCGACCGACGCCGACGCGACCGAGGAGGCGCTCCGGGAGCGCGTCGAGACGTGGCTCACGAAGCAGATGCCCATCATCCAGATGCACGGTGGCACGAGCGCCGTCCGGGAGGCGAACCCCGAGACCGGCGAGGTCATCGTGGAACTCGGCGGCGGCTGCAAGGGCTGCGACGTCGCGAACATCACCACCGGGAACATCGAAGCGGAACTCCTCACGTGGGACGAGATCGAGGACGTCACGGTGCGCGTCCCCGACGCGGGCGAGAGCCTCGGCGTCGACCAGGCCGAGTCCATCATGGGCGTCGACCGCACCGAAGGCGGCCGCGGCGACTGGGGCTCCAGCAACCCCGGCAAGGACTCCTTCTAGCCGGCTCCAAGACGCCCGCGCCGAACCGCAGTTTCGCGTGCGAACGTTCTCCTCGCTATCGTCGATAACGAACGGAGAACGCTTCAGGAATCGGTTGCTCGCGAACGTCAGGGTCGTTCTCCCCGCGCTCCGACGGTCGGGCGTCAGCCGCCCAACGTCGTACCATTCCGGTGAGCGCTGCCCGAGGCACCAGTCCAGTGAGCGCCGACGATGGTATCGGCCCGGCCGTCGCTGGTCGATGGGTCGAGGAGAGCCGCGGAGAAGGAGCGTCGGCGGTCGCGCACCCGGTCAGTCCCGGCCGAGCTTCTCGCGAGAGATCTTGATGCCCGTGGGGGTGACGATGAGCTGGTCGTCGCCCTTCTGGACGATGTCGCCGCCGACCTCGTCGGCGACCTGTCGGAGTTCGTCGACGATGTGTTCGACGGTCGCGTCCTCGGTGCGGAGGCGCGTGATGTCGGCGATGACGAGGTCGCCGTCGTAGACCGCGTCCTTGATGTCGATGGCGTCGGCCTGCCCGTCGACCTCGGCGATATGCACCTGCATCGCGGCGTCGCCAGAGGCCGCGGCGTCGAAGTCGCCGACGTCGAGTTGCACGTAGTCCTCGGTGCTGCGTTCGTTGCGGCCCCCGAGGATCTTGCTCATGAAGCCCATACCGAGAAGGGACCGACGGCAACCGTATAGTTCTTGCGTCAACCCGCGTCGAGGGGCGTCGACTCCCGCAGCTTACTTGTCGCCTCGGGGAGACGTTTCGGGTATGCGTCAGTCCCTGTTCGCGTGGTTCGGCCTCGCCCTCCTCCTCGTCCCGACCGTGTTCGCCGCCGTGTTCGGGTTGCGAGCGGCGCTCGAACAGTCGACGATGCCCCTGTTCGTCGTCGCCGGCGCCCTCGGCGTGCTCGCCGGGCGCGTCGCCGCCGTCGAACTCGGTTCCGTCAGCGTCTCCTGGCGACAGCTCCTCGGCGGTTCCTACCTATTGGTCGCGTTCGCGAACGCCCTCAGCTTCGCCGGCATGTTCTCGACCGCCGATTCGACGGCAAGCCTCGTCGCGGCTGGGGGCGCGGTCGTGGGGTCGCTCTGCCTCGCGTTCATGGGCATCGACATCGCGCGCGACGGCCGGCACTTCCAGGTGACCGGGAACGTCGACCGCGTCCTCTCGCTCTGAACCGTGGCCGGCGACCGTCGGCCGCGCCGCCGACGCGCGATGGCGCTACCGGGCGTGCTCGCGCTGCCGCGAGACGGACGCTTTTCAGCCTCGGTTCGGTACCATCCGACATGACGTTCAGCATCTGCGTCCGCGAGACGTACGAGGACGAGGCGGGCGACGAGCAGACGCGGTTCGGCGTGGCGGTGACGACCCGGTTGCCGGGGGTCGGGACGATGTGTCCGTTCGTCAGCGAGAACGGCGCGGTCGCCACGCAGAGCCTCGTGAACGAACGCCTCGGTCGGAAGGGCATCGAGTACCTCGACGACGGCCTCCGCGTCGAGGACGCCCTCCAGTCGCTGTTGAACGCCGACGAGAACGCCGAAGCGCGCCAGCTTCACGGCGTCGGTCGCGACGGCGAGTTCGCGTTCAGCGGCGACGAGTGCATGGACTTCTACGACGACGTCGTCGGCGACGCCCACACCGTCGCCGGGAACCTCCTCACCGGCTCCGACGTCCTCACCGCGACGAGCGACGTCTACGAGGGGACGCGCGACGACGACCGACCGCTCGCGCTCCGCCTGATAGACGCGCTCGAAGCCGGGCACGAGGAGGGCGGTGACAAGCGCGAGGACCTCACCGTCCAGTCCGCCGCGGTGAAGGTCGCGACCACCGAGAGCCGCGAGCCCGAACCGTACTACGACGACCTCCGCGTCGACGCCACCGAGACGCCGCTCGCGGACCTCCGAGAGACCTACGAGTACGCGAAGCAGGGGTACGAGGCGGCGCTGGAGAAGTACGGCGACGCCTACGAGGACGACGACATGGACGCCGCCGAAGAGGGATAGTCAGCATGGACGCCGCCGAGGAGTGACCGGCCGCGCCGCGAGACCGCGGTGTGGGAGCGCGCGTCGCTAGACGTCGAACTCGTAGAGGTCGTCGCCGACGTGATGGACGCTCTCGACGACCTTGCCCTCGTCGCCGACCATGTCGTCGCCGTCGACGAGCGCGCGCCCGATGGCGAGGACCTTCCCGTGGGACTCCTCGGCGATGGCGACGAGGTCGCCGGACTCGATTGCGTCGTCCGCCTCGACGATGCCGGGACGCATGACGTCCGCGCCGTTCGAGACGAACGAGATGGCGCCCGCGTCGACCGTGACGACGCGCGTCGCCGGCGGGTGCTCGTTCGCGCCCGAGACGGTGAGGAACGGTTCGTCCTCGACGTAGAGGACGTCCGGTTCGCCGTCGACGAGCACCACGTCGAACTCGCCGTCCTCGATCTCGACGAGTTCGTACGTGTCGCCGTCCAGGTCGACGCCGAGCGCGTCCGCGACCGCGTCCTCGACCTCGCGTACGTCGTCGCTCCGGAGATGATGCCGGGACTTGACTTCCATACGCGAGAATCTCGACAGCGACCGGCTTAAAGGACGCGTCTCGCGGCGTGGCGCGACGTGGTACCGTCGCGGTGTTGCGCGGTTCGGGACACCGGGCGAAACTACAAGTTCCGAGGCATCGTCGGTGCGCGTATGTGGCGGTCAGGGAGCAATTCAGGGAGCGACCCGGTCGCGTGCGTGGCGTGCGGGGCGGAGGTGCCCCGCGACGACGCCCGCGAGTACGACAAACACGGGGACCGTTGGGAGCGCAACGGGAAGGCGTTCGAGTACCTCTGCAAGCCGTGTTTCCGACGCGAGTGCCATCAGCCCCGCGACGAGCTCGAGGCGTTGCTCGTCGAGCTCGACGCGGGCGACGGGCAGAGCCAGGAGTCGTTCCTCGCGGCGTACGTCGACGCCGTCCACGAGCGCTACGGCCAGATCGAGGAGTGACGAGGCGGGAGCGCGGAGTCGTGACGACCAGCGGTCGCGGGGGTATCGTGTGGGTTATTGCTGTGAGACGCGACATCGAGCGATATGGCTACCCATGGAGGTCGCGGTCGGGGGCCGTCTAGACCGCGGTTGCCAGCAGTGTTCCCGCCCGCATTGACGCCGCGCTCGCGACTCAGTCACGACCTCGGGTCGCGCGTGATCGACGGGGACGACGCGACTCGCGTCGCCGCGTTCGAGTACGTCACGGGGAACTGGGCGCTCGCCGCGTTCGGCGTGACCGAGCACACCGCTGTCCTCCGCGTCCGGTCACCCACCGGTCGCGAGCGCTTCTACGGCGCCGCACGCGCAAACCTCGACGAAGTGGTGCCCGTGATGACCGCTGACCCGCGCTGGGAACCCGAGACGTAGCGGGCCCTACAGCCCGGTGTCCGCGGTCTCGTTCCGCATGGTGCCGAGGAACTGCATGAAGTCGGTGCCGCCGGTGCCGGTGGCGTCGCCGGTGGCGGCGACGATGTACTGGACGACCTGCGAGAGGTGTATCTTCCGGAAGTCGTGGAGGGCGTCGATGGCGTCGTTGTACGCGTCGACGAGCGCCGGGTCGCTCCCGGCGACGTACTCGCGGAGCCCCGAGGCGGCCTCGAAGTCGGCGACGAGCGCGCGGTGCTCGGGCGGCATGTACTCGCGCATGTCCCGGAGGTGGTCGAGGAGACTGGTCGCTGCGTGGTCGACGTCGAGCGCGCCGTCGAGCGCGGGGAGGACGCTGCTCTGGGCGCCGCTGCCGCCGCGGTACGATTGCGGGCCGGAGAGCGCGTCGACGCCCTCGTAGACGACGTCGTCGAACCCGTCGAAGTACGGGCGGTAGTCGGTCGCGAACACCGCGGGGTCGTTCCCTTCGGTCATGCGTTGCATGATGCGCGTGCACTCGCCGAGCGATTCGGCGATCTCGCGACACGCCGCTTCGACGAGCGCGCGGTCGTCGTCGTGGACGCCCTGGTAGGCGTCGCCCGCGGCGACGAGCGCGCGACCGGCGGCGGCCTCGATGGCGACGTGGACGGCGTAGAACCAGCGTTCGTCGTCGAGGCCCGTGAAGGAGACGACGGCGTCGACGTTGTCGACCGCGAACCCCTCGCGTGGGTCGCGGAGGTGCCAGTTGTGCAGTCCCTGGGTGTCGTACGCGAGCATCGGTTTCTGGTCGAGGCGGTCGCTGGCCTCGTAGAGGGGAACGGCGAGCCCTGCGGGTATCGAGTCGACGGGGTCGGCGTCGATGGCGTGGACGTGCGCGCTGGCGAGGAACCCCGCGACCTGACGGAGGCGGACGACCTGCCGGTCGGTGAGGTCGTCGACGACCGCCGGGTCGACCGGTTCGAGCGCGCGGGTGCGGTCGCGGAGCGTCCCGTCCGCGAGGTGCTCGGGGAGTGCGTCGACGAGCGCGTCCAGCGCGTCCAGCGCGCCGGCGGCGCCGGGCGGGACTGGGTCGTCGCTGAACGAGACGAGCGGGTCGTCGTCGGGGAGGAACCCGCGGGCGCGACTGACGCCGTGCGCTCGCGGGTCCGGGACCGACCCGGTTTCTGCATCCATACTACACACGTAGGGCGGATGGGGTCAATCAAACTTCCCGGCGACGTCCGTGCGTAACCCGCCAGAAGGGCCGCGTAGCGTGCAGGTTCGTACGTCGAAGAGCGCATCTGGCGGACGCCGGTCGGGCGTCGGTCAGCGGACGTGGTCGTCGTCGGACCCGGTTCGCAACCGGTCAGCGAACGTGGTCGTCGACCGCGTCCGCGACCTCGTCGACGGCGTCGGCGGCGAGAGCGACGTCGTCGGTGACGCTGCAGAAGCCGTGGGCGAGCGTCGGGTAGTGGGCGTGCGTGACGGGGACGTCGGCGTCGGCGAGCGCGTCGACGTACGCGGCGGCCTCGTCGCGGAGGACGTCGACACCGGCGGTGGCGACGACCGCCGGCGGGGCGTCAGCGAGCAGGTGCGATGGCGCGCCGAGGGGGGCGGCGAAGGGATTGTGGGCGTCGACGGGACTGCGGAGGTAGCGACGCCACCCCCACGCGACGTCCGCGGTCGACAGGAGCGCCGCGTCGTCGTGCTCGTCGTAGGACGCACGGCGGGCGCGAGCGGCCGGCGCGCTCGGCCCGTCGAACGCGCTCTCGGCGGACAGCATCGGGTAGAGGAGCACCTGGACGTCGAGGTCGACGCCGACGTGGCCGGCGCGGAGCGCGGTCGCCGCGGCGATGCCGCCACCGGCGCTCGTCCCGGCGACCCCGACAGCGTCCGTGTCCGCGCCGAACGCGTCCGCGTACTCCCCGGCCCACTCGACGACGGCGAACGCGTCGTCGACCGCCGCCGGGAACGGGTGGTCGGGCGCGAGCCGGTAGTCGACCGAGAGCACGACGCGACCAGTACCCGCCGCGAGCGCCCGGCAGACGTCGTCCGCGGAGTCGAGCGTCCCGAGGACGAACACGCCGCCGTGCGCGAACACGAGCACCCCCGGGTCGCCGTCGACGCCGGCGTCGCGCCGCTGACGGTCCGTCGGACGGTACGCGCGAACCGGTATCGAGTGCTCTCCATCGGGACCGTCGACGGCAAACTCGCGGACGGTCGTCATCTCGGGGCCACCACCGTCCCCGAACACGTCGTCCTCAAGGCGGCGCGCCGCGTCGACCGCCATCGAGTGCCACGGCGGCAGTCCCGTCTCCGCGAACGACTCGACGAGCCCCGCGAACTCCGCGTCCAACTCCCCGCCCTCGGCGTCTGTCATACGCGTCGCCTCGCCCGGCGGCGACCTAAACCCACCGCCGCCAGCCCGAGAGCGGTCGAGGGAGCACCGAAGCCGGACGTGGTCGACGCCCGGCACCGAAATCGGTACGTGCCCGCCCGTCGTGCCCGTCAGTATGGACGACTCCGACGCGGGGACCGCGCTGGAACGCGCCCGAGAACGCGACGCCGACGACGAGCTCGCCGAGTTCCGCGAGCGCTTCGACGTCCCCGACGAGTACTACATGGACGGGAACTCGCTCGGCCCGATATCGACCGACGCCGCGGACAGCCTGGAGGACGCCGTCGCGGAATGGCGGGACCTCGGCATCCGCGGGTGGACCGACTCCGACCCCGAGTGGTTCCACTACGGCGAACGGATCGGCGCCAAGCTCGCGCCGCTGGTCGGCGCGCGCGACGACGAGGTCGTCGTCGCGGACTCGACGACCGTGAACATCCACAAGCTGATCGGGTCGTTCCTCGACGCGCGCGACGACGACCAGCCGGCGGGCGTCCTCGCGAACGACCTGGACTTCCCGACGGACCACTACGCGATGGCCGCCCAGCTCCGCCAGCGCGACCTCGACCCGGACGAGCACCTGCTGCGCGTCGAATCCGACGACGGTCGCACCATCGACGCGGACGCCGTCGTCGACGCCATCGAGGAGGAGGACGTCGGTATCGTGTTCATGCCGAGCGTCCTCTACCGGAGCGGCCAGCTGCTGGACGTCGAACGCATCACGGAAGCCGCTCACGAGCACGGCGCGTACGCCGGGTTCGACCTCGCGCACTCAGTCGGCGTCGTCCCGCACGACCTCCACGACGTCGGCGTGGACTTCGCGGTCTGGTGCAGCTACAAGTACCTGAACGCCGGTCCGGGCGCGATCGCCGGGCTCTACGTGCACGAGCGCCACCACGGCGTCGAGCCCGCGCTCGCGGGCTGGTGGGGCAACGACAAGGAGACGATGTTCGACATGGAGCTGGCGTTCGACCCCGCACCGCACGCCGGCCGTCACCAGGTCGGGACCGTGTCCGTCCTCTCGGCCGCGCCGCTCGACGGCGCGCTCGACGTCGTCCACGACGCCGGCATCGACGCCATCCGCGAGAAGTCCGTCGCGCTCACCGAGTTCCTCGTCGACCTCGCCGACGACCGCCTCGCCGCGCACGGCGTCGAGGTCGGGACGCCCCGCGACCCCGACCGCCGCGGCGGGCACGTCGCGCTCGAACACGAGGAAGCGTATCGACTCACCGAAGCGCTCCGCGACCACGGCGTCGTCACCGACTTCCGCCAACCGAACGTCGTCCGCGTCGCTCCCGCCCCCCTCTACGTCGGCTTCGAGGACGTCCACGACGTCGTCGCGATAATCGAGGACATCCTCGACTCCGGCGAATACGAGGACTACGACCAGCAGACCGGCGGCGTCACGTAATCGCTCCCGGCGCGCCAGACGACGACACGGCCGCCGCGGAAGGTCCTCGTCGACCGCGGGCGACGTGCCTCGCGCCGCCGCGCTCGTCGCTTCGCTCTACCGCCTACCGCACCGCCCGGCACCACGGAGTGCTATAGCGACCGCGGGCGACGTGCCTCGCGCCGCCGCGCTCGTCGCTTCGCTCCTCGGCGGCGGCGCGTCGGCACGCCTGTCGACACGTTTTCCTGCCCCACCCGCGTAGCCGGTGCCATGAGCGATAACGCGCAGGCCGAGGCCGGGACCGCCGAGGGCCAGGGCCCGGTGAAGATAGACGAGGAACTCGCGCGACACCTGGAGAACAAGCGCGAGGACCTCTTCGAGAAGTTCGACATCCGCGACGAGTTCCCGCCCGACGTCATCGAGGAAGCCGAAGCGCGTACGGAGGGCGTCCAGCAGGAGATCCAGGACGAACTCGACGAGCGCGAGGACCTGCGCGACCTGACGACGTGGACGACCGACCCCATCGACGCCCAGGACTTCGACGACGCGATCAGTATCCGCGAGAACGAGGAAACGTACACGCTGTGGGTGCACATCGCGGACGTCACGCACTACGTCCACCCGGAGACGAAGATGTGGAGCGAGGCGGTCGAGCGCGCGAACACCGTGTACCTGCCGGCGTACACGATGCACATGCTCCCGCCGACGCTCGCCGAGACCGTCTGCTCGCTCGTCCCGAACGAGGACCGCCTCGCGCACACCGTCGAGATGGAACTCGACAAGGAGAACCTCGGGTACGAGGAGATAGACATCTACAAGTCCGTCATCGAGAGCGACGAACGCCTGACGTACAGTCAGGCCGAGCAGCGCCTCGACGACCCCGACGCCGACCTCCACGACGAGAACCAGATGGTGTTCGAGGTCGCGGACCAGATGCACGAGCAACGCAAGGAGGACGGGTCGCTCGTCCTGAACCCGCGCCGGGACCGCGCGCACACCATCATCGAGGAGTGCATGCTGAAGGCGAACAAGGCCGTCACGCACGAACTCATGTGGAATCGCGGCGTCGAGGCGATGTACCGCGTGCACCCCCAGCCGACGCCCGACGAGTGGGACAAGGCCCTCGTCGAGATACAGGACCTCGACGGCGTGTCGATCCCGGGCGGGAGCTGGGACGACCCGCGGAAGGCCGTGAACGCGACGCTGGAGGACGCCCCGTCGCGGCACCTGGACAACATCCAGTGGGCGGTGATGAAGGTGATGCCGCGCGCGAAGTACATGAGCGACCCGTTCGGCGGGCATCACGCGCTGAACTTCGACATCTACGGGCACTTCACGAGCCCCATCCGCCGCCTGAGCGACCTCATCAATCACTGGATAGTGTACACGAACGACGTCCCCGAGGACCTCCAGGCGCTGTGTAAGCGCGCGTCGGACAAGCAGAAGGACGCCGAGACGTGCGAGCGCGAGTACAAGGACTTCCTCACGGAGGTCGGTCTCGACGCGAACGCCGTGAACAACCGCGGCCTGGAGGTCGTCGACGACCCCGAGGACGCGGACGTCACCGGCTACTGAGACGCGAGCGCCGTCCTCGAACGAAGCCGTCAGCAACCCTTCTCGGTACCGTCGCGCGTTCCCGAACACCCACAACCCCTCCCGACGTTGGAGGGGGTATGCCGACTGCACCAGACCTGAGCGGGTCGACCGCGTTCATCACGGGGACGACGCGCGGTATCGGGAAGGAGATCGCGCTCGCGCTCGCCGACGCCGGCGCGAACATCGTGTCGACGGGGAAGACCGTCGACGACTCCGACAGCGACCTGGAGGGGACCATTCACAAGACCGCCGAGGCGTGCGAGGCGAAGGGCGTGGACGCGCACGCTATCCAGTTGAACGTCCGCGACGAGGACGCGGTGGAGGCCGCCGTCGAGGAGGCCATCGACGAGTTCGGAGAGATCGACATCGTGATCAACAACGCGAGCGCGATCCAGCTCGCGAACGTCGAGGACCTGCCGGCGAACCGCTTCGACCTGATGACGGACGTGAACGTCCGCGGGACGACGCTCGTCTCCCGTGCGTTCATCCCGCACCTCAAGGAGCAGGACGGGAGCTGGATTCTGACGAACGCGCCGCCGGTGACGACGGACCGGTCGCCGGGGAAGGCGCCGTACGCGTGGTCGAAGCTCGGGATGAGTTTCGTGACGCTGAGTCTCGCCCAGGAGCTGTCGGCGCACGACGTCGGCTGTAACAGCTTCTGGCCGGCGACCGCCATCGACACGCGCGCGACGCGGTACTTCGGGCTGGGGACCGAGGACGACTGGCGGACGCCCGACGTCGTGAGCGACGCCGTTCTGGAGATTCTCAAGCGCGACCCCGCGGAGTGCACGGGGAACGCGTTCTACGACGAGGAGCTGCTCGTGGAGGCGGGCATCGAGGACTTCGGCGAGTACAACCTCACCGAGGGCGACCCGGCGCCCACGAGCGCGCAGATGTTCGACGCCGAGTACGAACGCTCGTACTGACGTCGCCACCCGCGACCGGAACTCGGCTACCGACCCCCAACGTATTTCTTTCGAGACACGAAACGCGAGTACTGATGGTGACAGGGTCGATCGTCGCGACCGCACTGGTGATCTTCGTCCTGCTCTCGCTGGTGGTGTTCGTCGCGAACGAGAGCACGCTCCTCCGCGACGTCACCCCCTACGAGTCGACGTGGCCGCACCCGAACCGTGAGACGGCGCAGGTGGTCCTCGACGACGGTCGGGCGTTCGACGACCGCGAGTGGGAGGCCGTGGAGCGTACGCACTCGTATCTCGCCGCGAACCCCGAGGCGTGCGTCGACGACCTCCTGCTCGACGTCCGACCGCTCGCTCGCTGCGGGCGCCTGTCCCCGCGCGCCTGGTGGGCGGACGTCGTCGCACCCGGGTTGGCCGCGGAGACCGACGTCGACCTGGACGCGGTTCGAGCGGGGGAACGCGAGGCACCCTCGACGGCGCTCCGCGAGCGCGCGAGCGACCTCCCGGGCTTCGGTGACGCGACGGCGTTCCGGCCGGCGTACGCGCTGACGCGACCACGGGACGAACCCGCGTTCGGGGCGACGCTGCCGGGACCGTTCGCCGTCGCGGACGTGGACGTCACCAGTCGTCGGGTGCTGGTCGAGGGCGCGGACGACCGGGCGGCGTTCGACGTCGTCGACCGCGACGGCGACCTCGCGGTGGCGCCGGCCTCCGGCTCGTACCGTCGCGAGGACGTCGCGGGCCCGGCCGCGGAGTGGTTCGTCGACGCGGCGAACGCGCTCGAATCCGCGCTCCCGGCCCAGTTCGACGCGCTCGACGACGCGGCTTCGCCGTGGCCGGCTGCGGACGGCAGCCCCGCCGGCGCAGGAGACGAGACCCCGGCCGTCGTCACACCTGCGGAACGCGGCCCGACCGTCGACGCGTTCGACTGCACCGTCCACGGCCGACCGGACGCGACCACCAGCGACGACGAGCAAGCGGCTGACGCGCCCCCGACCGACGAGAGCCGGACGATGGTGGACGTGGCCGCGGGCGACGACCGCACCGCCCTGCTCGTGGGCGACGATGGCGTCGTCCGATTCCCGTCGGTCGATGCACGCCGCGGACACGACCGCACCTGGGCGACGCGCGCCGTCGCCGCCGCGGACGTCGCCGTCCAGCACTCCCGAGACCCGGAACCTATATTACACTGACGTTTTAAGAGGAACTAAATCGGCGTTCCCGTCCGCTCGCGCTCGCAGCACGACGGGACGAGACGGACAGCGAGTCGAGCGCGACCGATCAGAGCGCGACCACACCAACGCGACCGAAACCAACGATGACCCCCGACACAACCACTACACGCAGCCTACGAACGAGATGGTTTCCGAGCTAGAAGGCTGGGTCTACGTCGTGGGCGCCTGCGTGGTCCTCTTCGGCCGCAGGTATCTCCTCAGGCTCCGCGACCGGTCGTACGACGACCCCCTCGCGGACGCTATCGACGAGGCGTCAGAGGACGCGTCCACTCGTGACACCGTCGGGAACGACGGTGAGAGCGTCGTCGACGTGCTCGGTGGGCAGACCACCGCCGAATCGGACATGACGATGACGACCGCCGACGGCCGAACGTTCACCGGCACGGAGCTACAGACCGTCGAGGACGCCCGCGAGCACGCCCTCGCACACCCCGAAGCGAGTTCCGAGGAGCTCGTCGCCGCCGCCGACCCCGTGAACAGCGTCACACCCGACGGCGTCGACGCGCACTGGCGCGACGTCCTGCGACCCGGACTCGCCGCGCTCACCGACGTCGACGTGGACCGCATCGACGGGAACGACGGGAGCGACGTCACTGTCGAACCCGAGACGGACGCCATCGACCGCGACGACGACGTGTCGACAACCGACGCTCCGGCGACCGACGACGAAGCGGGGGAGGCGAGGGACGACGACGTCCCGCGAGCGACCGCGCGCGTCGACGAATCCGCAGCGCAGACGACGTCCAGCGCGCTCGACGGCGGGACGCTCGCCCCCGGACCCGACGCCGACAATGACCGGCGCGGGAACGCATCGGCCGGCGGCGACGACGCCACCGACCTCGGCGTCGGCGTGCTCGCCCCGGGGAGCCGATTCCACGTCAAGTGGGTCGCTCGCGACGACGAGCACGCTCGCGTCACCGACGGCGAGCACGTTGCGACGTTCGCGCTCGTCGACCGCGACGGCGACCTCGCCGTCCGTCCGCTCGACAGCAAGTACCGGACCGACGACGACGTCCCGAGCCGCTGGTACGTCGACGCGGCCGCCGCGCTCGAAGACGCGCTCCCGGACGCGTACGACGACCGCGACGCGCCCGAGAGCGCGTGGCCGAACGCCAGCGACAGCGACTGAACGCCGAGTGACTCGACTCCACCTCGCGGCGGGCTACTGGTCGGTGCGGTACTCCGCGATGGAACTCGGCCACGCCGGCAGCAACGGCGCACGGGACGTGAACTCGTAGAGGCCCTTCCGGAGCGCGCCCTTCCCGTACTGGACCGTGGACTTCGAAATGGGCGTCCGCCGGCCGACGACGCTCGTATCGCCGTTCGAGAGCGCCTCGACGACCTGCTCGACGGAGACGTCCGCAACGCCCGCAGCGTCGACCGCGACCTCCGTGTACGCCCGCCCGACGTTCGGCAGGTAGTGCGCGTCACTGCCCGCGACCGCCCCGTAGCCGTACGACGCCGCGTACCGACGCGCCCTGCGATTCCGCCAGCCCGTGAACAGCATCGAGTTGTACACCTCCACCGCGTCCACCGTCGTGTCGTCGAGCACCCGCCGGCGGACGCCGTGCCGCGTCCGCTGGAACGGATGCGGCACCACCGCCGCCCCACCGAGTTCCCGCACGCGCTCGACGGTCTCGCGATAGCGCATCCCGCGTGCCGGCCGCTCCTCGACACCGATCGCGAGCAGGTGTCCCTCCGCAGTCGACACCTCCACACCCGGGATACCGACGAGCCCGTACTCGGGAGCGAGCTCCGCCGCCTCCACGCTCGCCGTGATACGGTCGTGGTCCGTCACCACGACACCGTCAAGCCCGATATCGCTCGCGTGCTCCAACAGGAGCTCCACGGGCTCGTGCCCGTCGTACGACAACGACGAGTGCACGTGCAGGTCCAGCGAGAGCAGCGTTCGGTCATCAGCCATCAGTCATCCACTCTTCTCCCCCGACCGACGTGAACCTTCTCCCCCGAAGCATCGGGTTCCCGCTCGCGACGTGCCGCGATTTAGACATCGAAGACGAAGCGTGACCGAGTGAGGGGGAGCGCGCTCAGTCGCCGACGGCGTGCTCGCTCTGCGCGCTCACGGACCCGACCGACTCCTGCCGCCACCGCTTCTCGACGTCCCGGTTCGCGACCACGACGAGGTCGCCGTCCTCCGTGCGCAACCGCGTCTTCCGCAGATCTATCGCGACGATCTCACCGGTGACGCTCGCACTCTCCACCACGTCCCCCTCGTTGAAGTCCGGGTCGCGGAGGAGGTACACGCCCGCGACCGTGTCCGCGATCATCTCCTTCAGCGCGTACGCCACGCCGAGTCCGACGAACCCGCTCGCCGTCCCGAGACTCGCCGCCACGTCCCCCAGTCCGACGATGTTGAACAACGCGAGCGCCGCCCCGAACCACAGGAACACGCCCACGATAGCGACCCAGAGATCGACGACGAGCTGCTGGTCCGCCGGATATATCTCGTCGAACACCCGCCGCACCACCGCGAGCACCACGCGAATCAACACGTACGCGATCGCCAGGAACAGTATCCCGAGCAGCACGTGCGGTATCGCCTCCACGATACCACGCACGAACTCCTCGATCACCGCCTCCACGTCCACCGGCTCCGCACCAGTCTGCGTCTGCATACCACACGGGACTCCCGGCCCACACGAAAACCCACGGGACGAATCGAGTCGGTCGTGGGGACCTAGACAAGCGGACGGAAGGAACGGGGACTACAGCGAGCCCGTTGGCTCCGTGAACGGAGTGAACTGAGAAATGGACTCGCTGGGATTTGAACCCAGGGCCTCTTCCTTGCGAAGGAAGCGATCTACCTCTGATCTACGAGCCCGCGGTCGCGTTTCTTCGTAGTGGGTGGTGGTTATTTGTAGCTTGCGTTTCGTCGGTCCGTGTGGGTGTTTGGCGGGGGTGCGAGGACGTCGAGGCGGCCGGCGGCGAGCCCGAGGAGGACGCCGGTGAAGTGCGCAATGAGAGCGACGCCGGGACTGGCGGTCACCCAGGTGAGGACGGCGGCGATTGTGAGTGCGAGCAACCATTCGACGGCGGGTCCGACGCGGAGGCGGTCGGCGAGCGCGGTCGTGAGGCGGTTCCCGCCGAGGACGTACCCGTAGAGCGCGAGAACGGCGCCACTTGCGCCGAGGACCGCACTGCCGACCACCGGCCCGTCCAGTAGTCCGTTGAGGAGACCACCGAACCAGACCTGCGTGAGTCCAGCGAGTGCGCCGGTGAGGAGGAAGAACACGTGGAACCGGAGGCGCGTCGTATACCGCTCCAGGACGAACCCCACGAGCACGAGCGCGATCGCGTTCGACACCAGATGGCCGACGCCGGCGTGCGCGTACACGCTCGTGAACACCGTCCACGGCCGCAGCGTCACGGGACCACCGAGGACGAACAACGTCTGGTACACCTGCCCGAGCCCGAGCGCCAGCTCGAACAGCGCGGTGACCTGCTGGAAGACGAACACCACCGCGAACGCGACGAGCGTGTCCACGGTCGGACTCCCACGGAGACCCATACACGACCCTAGCGGCCTCGCGGCTCTTCAGTGTTGAGGAGAGTGAAAGAAGCCGTGCGCGAGAGAGACGCCTAGTCCTCGAGAACGATCTCGATGCTGACGTCGTTCGGAACCTGAATCCGCATCAGCTGGCGGAGCGCACGCTCGTCCGCGTCCAGGTCGATGAGACGCTTGTGGACGCGCATCTCCCAGTGCTCCCACGTCGCCGTTCCCTCACCGTCCGGGGACTTCCGCGAGGGCACCTCCAGCGTCTTCGTCGGCAGCGGAATCGGCCCCGACAGCGACACGCCTGTCTTCTCCGCGATGTCGCGGACGTCGTCGCAGATGTCGTCGAGGTCGTCGGGGCTCGTCCCGGCGAGTCGAACGCGAGCCTGCTGCATGGATTACTCGCGGTCTTCGACGGACAGGACCTTCCCGGCCGCGATGGTCTGACCCATGTCGCGGACCGCGAACGAACCGAGCTCGGGGATCTCCGAGGACGGCTCGATGCTGAGGGGCTTCTGCGGGCGCACGGTGACGACCGCTGCGTCGCCGGTCTGGATGAAGTCGGGGTTCTCCTCCGCGACCTCGCCAGACGAGGGGTCCATCTTCTTGTCGAGGCTCTCGATCGTACACGCGACCTGCGCCGTGTGGGCGTGGAAGACCGGCGTGTACCCGGCCGTGATGACCGAGGGGTGCTGCATGACGACGATCTGTGCCTGGAACGTCTCGGCGACGCTCGGCGGCTCCTCGGCGGGGCCACAGACGTCACCGCGGCGGATGTCGTCCTTGCCGATGCCGCGGACGTTGAATCCGACGTTGTCGCCGGGTTCGGCCTTCGGGACTTCCTCGTGGTGCATCTCGATGGTCTTGACCTCGCCACCGACGTCACTGGGCTGGAAGCTGACGTTGTCGCCGATGTTCATGATTCCGGTCTCGATACGCCCGACGGGGACGGTACCGATGCCGGAGATCGTGTAGACGTCCTGGATGGGGAGTCGGAGGGGCGCGTCCGTCGGCGGCTCCGGCTCGGGCAGGTCGTTGAGGGCCTCGATGAGGATCTGGCCGTCGTACCATTCCGTGTTGTCGGAGCGCTCGGCGATGTTGTCGCCTTCGAACGCGGAGATCGGGATGAACTCGGCGTCGTCCGTGTTGAACTGGACCTGCTTGAGGAGGTCGGTGACTTCGCTCTTGACCTCCTTGTACTTCGTCTCGCCGTAGTCGACGAGGTCCATCTTGTTGACACCGACGATGAGCTCGCCGATGCCGAGGGTGCGCGCCAGGAAGACGTGCTCCTGGGTCTGCGGGGCGACGCCGTCGTCTGCGGCGACGACGAGGACGGCGTTGTCGGCCTGGGACGCGCCCGTGATCATGTTCTTGACGAAGTCGCGGTGGCCAGGACAGTCGACGATGGTGAACTCGTACTCGTCGGTGCTGAATTCCTGGTGGGCGATGTCGATGGTGACACCGCGCTCGCGCTCTTCGGCGAGGTTGTCCATGACGTAGGCGAACTCGAAGCCGCCCTTGCCCTTCTCTTCCGCTTCCTCGCGGTGCTGCTCGATGACGTGCTCGGGTACGCTCCCCGTCTCGAAGAGGAGTCGCCCGACCAGTGTGCTCTTCCCGTGGTCGACGTGGCCGATGATGGCCAGGTTCTGGTGTTGGTCGCTCATTGGTTGTCTCACGCGCAGAGGCGCTGTGTGGAATCCTTTCGGCAGAAACGGTTAAAACGATTTCGATACGCGCTACCCGATACCCCGTCGCCGTCTGGTGGTTTGATGTTGTCAATGTCACGCATGGTCGAGTTGGCGACGTCGATACCGGACCAGGGCGACGACGGTCACGAAGGTGGCGTGTACCCGGAGTAAGACGATTCTACGAAGACGGGTCGAGTCCGGTCAGGCGACCCGATTCCGGCATCGGTGCGAAGCCTGCCCTCGGACGCTGGTTCAGTCCGCGAGTCGACGGACGTCAGCGAGGACGGCGCTCGCCGTCTCGTCGCCACCGGCACCGCGGCCGCCGAGTTCGAGCGCACCGGCGGCTTCGGTGTCGAGCTGGACGACGTTCCGCGTGCCGGTGACGGCGAGCGGTCCGTCCTCGGGGACGAGTCGCGGCCCGACGCGGGCGCCGTCGGCGGTCGCTTCGCCGACGAGACGGACGGTCCGGCCGTCATCGGCGGCGAGGTCGAGCGCGCTCGGTGGGATGGAGCGGATGCCTTCGACGTCGGCGTCGGCGAGCGTGTACGTCGCGTCGCCGTCCGCGAGGACGTTCGCGAGGATGACGCACTTGAGCGCGGCGTCGGTCCCGTCGACGTCGAACGTCGGGTCCGCTTCGGCGACACCGAGGTCCTGCGCCTCCGCGAGCACGTGCTCGTAGGAGAGGCCTTCGGCGGCCATCCGCGACAGCACGAAGTTCGCGGTCCCGTTGAATATCCCCTTCGCTGCCGTGACCTGCGAGCGACCGTAGTCCTCGATGGTCCCGAGGACGGGGATGGCGCCGGCGACCGTCGCTTCGAACCGCACTCGACCCGCGCTCTCGGCTTCGAGGTCGACGACGTCGGCGTAGCGTTCCGCGACCGGGCCCTTGTTCGCGAGGACGACGTCCCTGTCGCGAGCCAGCGCGCGAGCGACGTGCGAGAACCCCGGTTCGGCGTCGTCGAGCGTCGTCGGCGTCGCCTCCACGAGCGCGTCGTACTCCGCTTCGAGCGCCACCTCGGCGTCGAGTTCGCCGACGCGCCCACGCTCGGACTTCCGTTCAAGGACCGCTTGCGCGTCCACGCCGTCGTCGTCGACGACAGCGGTCCGGGAGTCCGCGACCGCGACGACGTCGTGCCCGTGCTCGCCCGCGAGCGCGACGACGGACCGACCGACCGCGCCCGCACCCATGATCGCGAGCCTCACGCCGACCCCTCCACGAGCGGTTCCACGACCTGCAGGTCCTTCTCGTCGGCGACCGCTCGAACCGTCTCGAGCGCCTCGACGACGCCATCGGACTCGACCGCCAGATGCACGCGAGCACTCGACACGTCATCGGTCCCCTCGGGCGCGTCCAGCGACAGGTCGGTGACGGACGCGGCCGAGCACGCCTCCACGCGCGAGAGCGTATCGGACAGGTCGGTGTCGACGAGATGCCCGACGAGCAGGACCGTCACCTGCTCGGTGTACGCGTCCTCGCCGGCCTGGATGACGGTGACGCCCGCGTCCCGGAGCGCGTCGACGACGACGTCGAACCGGTCCGGGCGACACTCCAGGTCGACCTCGACGGGGATGTTCCCGCGCGGTGTGAGGTTCCCGCGCTCGTGGTAGATCGAGAGCAAGTTCCCGCCGTTCTCCGAGATCGGTTCCAGTGCCCGCAGCAACTCGCCGGGTTCGTCGACGAGCTCCAGCCGGACCGTGTACGCCCGCACCGCCGCGTCCACGTCAGTGGCCACCCGAGCCACCTCCCTGTCGGTTCCGTCGGTCGTCCATGGGAGAACCAATCGCGTTCTCTCGTATAAGCCTTCAGCCACGCACAAGTCTCGCCGTCGTCGAACTTAGCCATCAGAGGAGACGACCGCTGTCGTCGAGAGTCGTCCCGACGACGATATCGTCGGAAGTCGTCCCGTCGTCGCTGTCGTCAGTAGTGGTACGCGGTGTAGCCCGCGCTCGGAACCGGCGTCCCGGAGTCCTCGTTCTCGAGTTTCTCGATCGCCTCCTCGAAGTCCGCCGTCCGGACCTCGGTGCGTTCGTCGCGGATCGCGAACATCCCGGCTTCGGTCGTCATGCTCTCGATCTCCGCGCCCGAGTACCCCTCGGTCTGCGCGGCGAGCGCCTCGAAGTCCACGTCGTCGGCGACGTTCATGTTCTGCGTGTGGATCCGGAAGATGTGTTTCCGGCCTTCGGCGTCCGGCTCGGGCACCTCGATGAGGCGGTCGAAGCGACCGGGGCGGAGGATGGCGCGGTCGAGCATGTCGAAGCGGTTCGTCGCCGCGATGATGCGGACGTTCCCGCGCGCCTCGAACCCGTCCATCTCGCTGAGCAGCTGCATCATCGTCCGCTGGACCTCCGCGTCACCGCTAGTCTTCGACTCCGTGCGCTTGGCGGCGATGGCGTCGATCTCGTCGATGAAGATGATGGCGGGTTCGCGCTCCTCGGCGAGCTCGAAGAGGTCGCGGACGAGCCGCGAGCCCTCACCGATGAACTTCCGGACGAGTTCGCTCCCGGCCATCTTGATGAACGTCGCGTCCGTCTCGTTCGCCACCGCCTTCGCGAGCATCGTCTTCCCCGTCCCCGGCGGCCCGTACAGCAGCACGCCGCTCGGCGGGTCGATACCGACGGTGTCGAACTGCGCGGGATTCACGAGCGGTTCCTCGACGGCCTCCCGTACCTCCCGGATCTGCTCCTCGATACCGCCGATGTCGTCGTAGACGACGTCCGGGCTCGCGTCGACCTCCATCGCTTGCGCGCGAGCGTCGGTCTCCCCGGAGAGGATGGTCTGCACGCTGAAGGAATCGTTGACGGCGACGCGGTCACCGGCCTGCAGTTCGTCCGCCATCCGCCGCGAGACGTCCGTCAGGACCTCCTGATTGTTCCCGTGCTGCTTGACGACCGCCTCCTGCTGCTCGTCCGCGACCTCCTCGACGGTCGCGATGTACAGCGACGAGGTCTTCAGCGCCTCGTTCTCGCGTTCGGTGTGGTCGACTTCGGCTTTCAGTTCCTCGCGTCGCTCGTCGGCGGTCTCGAGTTGGCTCGAGAGCTCCTCGTGGACGTCCGTGATCTCCACGAAGTGCTCTCGAAGCGCCTCGAGGCGTTCCTCGTCCGACATGTCCTGGTCGAGATCGAGCCTGGGACGGTCGGGCAATGAGGGACTCCGGGACATTCGTTGTCGGTCGTATGCGACGGTCGTAAAAGGACCTTTGGGTTAGCGCACGCCGAAGGACACGCGGCCGGACGAACGCATCGAATCGCCCGGCGTTCCGGCGGCATCTCGGCGTCGAGTCCGCTCGACGCTCGTTCGGGGACAGGGCTTTTTATCCGGTGGCCGCGTACCGAACGTCCATGAAGTTCGTTATCGTGGGGTACGGTCGCGTCGGCAAGCGAACGTCCCGCATCCTCAGCGAAGAAGACCACGACGTCGTCCTCGTCGACAACGACCACGAGCGCGTGGAACGCGCCCGCGAAGCCGGCTACACCGTGGTCGAAGGGGACGGGCAGGCCGAATCCGTCCTCGAGGAAGCCGGAATCGCGAACGCGGACGCCATCGGCGCCCTGACGCCGGACCTGAACGTGAACTTCGCCGCGTGCATGGTCGGGAAGCACCACGGGGCACGCACCGTCCTCCGGATCGACGAGGACTACCGCGAGGACATCTACGAGAAGTACGCCGAGGACGTCGACGAGATAATCTACCCCGAACGGCTTGGGGCGGCGGGCGCGAAGACGGCGATGCTCGGCGGTGACTTCAACGTCCTCGCGGACATCACCGAACAGCTCCGGTTCTCGGTGTTCACGGTCGACGCGGACTCGCCGCTCGTCGGGCAGCGCCTCGTGAGCGTCGACCTCCCCGAGGAGGCTCGCGTGTACGCGCACGGAAGCGCGGACGAATCACTGACCATCCCGCTGCCGACGGTCGAACTCGAGGCCGGTGACCGCGTCGCGGTCGTCGTCGACCAGGACGACGTCGATGCCGTCCGTAAGAGCTTCCACGCGGCCGCCTGACCGGCCGGTCGTCGTCGAGCCGTCGGTCGAAAGGAACCGTCGGGGTTCCGTCGTCGTGTGACCCCACGTCGGTACCCAAGGGGAGAGAGACAGCGACGGGCGCGCGATGGATTCGGATGGGAACTGAGGCCGTGTGCGCGCCCATCGATTCCATGCGTCCGGGTTTCAATAAAACTCCGTCAGACGACCGGCGGACGGAGGTGTGACGGGAGCGTTTTTGCCGGTGGCCGCCGGAGACGAGCGTATGTTCGTCTCAGGGACTGGATTGCCGCTCGCAACGCCGTTCGACGAGGCTGGTGACGTGGACGAGGCGGCGTTACGGTCGCTCGTCGAGACCGTCGAAGCGGAGGGCGTCGACTTCGTCGTGCCGTGCGGGTCGAACGGCGAGGCCGTCCACCTCGGCGTGGACGAGCGAACGCGCGTGGTCGAGGTCGTCGCCGACGCGGCGACGGTGCCCGTCGTCGCCGGGACGGGGCATCCGAGCGAGCGCGTGACCGTCGAGCAGACGCGGGCGGCGGCCGACGTCGGCGCGGACGCGGCGCTGGTGGTCTCCCCGTTCTATCACCAGCACGACGCGAGCGCTATCGCGACGCACTACGAGCGCGTCGCCGACGCGAGCCCGATACCGGTCTACCTCTACAGCGTCCCGAAGTACACGGGGACGACGCTTCCGCCGCGGACCGTGCAGTCGCTCGCCACGCACGAGAACGTCCACGGCATCAAGGACTCGAGCGGCGACCTGGAGACCCTCCAGCGGTACGTGGCGTTCACCGCCGACGCCGACTTCGACGTGCTCGTCGGGTCCGGGAGCGTGTACGCAGCCGGGCTCGACGCGGGTGCGGTCGGTGGCGTGCTCGCGCTCGCGAACGTCGTGCCCGAGCTCGCCGCGGACGTTCACGAGTTACACGTGGCGGACGAGGGCGACGCGGCACGTGCACGCAACCGCGACCTCGTGGAGCTGAACCGCGCGGTGACCGCCGAGTACGGCGTCCCGGGACTGAAGGCCGCGATGCGTTCGCGCGGCTACGCCGCCGGCTACCCGCGTCGCCCGTTCCAACCCGTCGGCGACGACGTCCGCGCGGAGCTCGTCGCGCTCGTCGACGAGGCACTCGCCGCCGCGTCCGTCGAGTGATTCGAGGCGGCGACCGGCGCGTTCTTTGACCGGGGCCGTGAACGTCGACGCATGACCTGGGCCGAGCTGTTCGACGCGACGACCGACCTGGACGTGACCGAGGTGGACGTCAGCGAGACGCTCCGCGAGCACCGCGAGGGCGACGATGAGTGACGCGTCGCCGACGCGGATCGTCGCGGACGCGGACGTCCTCGCCGCGGACGTCCTCGTCGGCGGTGCGAGCCGCGACGCGCTCGACCACGTGCGCTCGCACTCGTGGCTGACGCTCGTCGCGAGCGACCACCTGCTGGACGACGCCGAAGCCGTGGTCGCGGCGCTCGCCGCCGACGACCTCGCCGCCGCGTGGCGCGAGCGCGCCGCCACCGCGACCGAACGCGTCGACCACGACCCCGGCGACCACCCCGGTCTCGCGTCCGCGGTCCGCGGCGACGCCGCGCACCTCCTGTCGTTCGACGACGCGCTCGGGAGCGTCCACGCGGGGATGAGCGTCCAACCGCACGCGAACCTGTCGGTGAGACCACCGGACGCGTTCGCGCGCCTGTTCGACGCCGCGAGCCTCTACGCCGTCGAGTTCGACGACTACTACCCGGGCCCGGACCGCGACCCGCGCGCCTAGACGCTCTCGCGGAACGCCTTCGCGAGCGCGACGTACATCACCGGCGCGGACACGAGCACCCACAGTGCGCCCGCGCCGACCATGACGACGTCGTCCGCGAACACCCAGAGGACCACGGCGACGACGACCAGCTCCGACAGGACGGTGAGCGCACCTGCGACTCGCGCCACACCGACCGCTTCGAGTTGCGACTCCGACATACGCTGTCGGGCAGCCGGACGCGTCAAAACGATACCGGCCGAGCGGCAGGTTCGGGTTTCGGTGGTTCGCTACCGGTCACCGTTGACGCGTTCGACGACCCGCCGGAGGATGGGACGGGGCGTGATGCGCTCCCCGTAGTACGTCGCCTTGCTCACGAGGCTCGGGAGGATGACGGTGTCATCGCCGAGGAGACCGCGGTAGCCGGCGGCGGCGACGGATTCGGCGTCGTTCATGAACATCGACCCGACGACGGAGTCGGTCATGTCCGCGCGGTCCTGGAAGTTCGTGTCGACGGGGCCCGGGCAGAGGACGCTGACGTCGACGCCGGTGTCGCGGTTCTCGATCGCGAGCGCCTCGCTGAACGAGTTCACGTACGCCTTCGACGCGTAGTAGCCGGCCATCTTCGGGCCGGGAACGAACCCGCCGGTGCTCCCGACGTTCAGAATCTTCCCGTCGTCGCGCTCGCGGAAGTCCGCGAGGAACAGTCGCGTGAGGACGACGAGCGTCTCCACGTTCAGGCGGAGCTGGGTGCGTTCGGAGCCGAGGTCGGCGTCGTGGAACTCGCCGTACGTGGCGATTCCGACGTTGTTCACGAGGATGCCGACGTCGAGGTCGCGTTCCTGGACGTCGTCGTAGAGCGCGTCCGCGGCGTGTGGTTGGTCGAGGTCGTGGACGATGGTGGTGGCGGTGACGCCGTAGCGGTCCTCGAACTCGCTGGCGGCGTCGGCGAGGGCGTCGTCGCTGCGGGCGACGAGGACGACGTCGTGGCCGTGGCGAGCGAACTGGCGGGCGAGTGCGCGACCGATGCCGCCGGAGGCACCGGTGACGAGGGCTGTGTCCTTCACGGTCGAAGTCGCGGGCGCCGGGACGTTAATCGCTCCGCTCTCGGAGCGCGAGACCGGGTCGCGTCGGGACTCGTCCGGGCCGGCTCGGCCGTGGCGACTGGGGGCGTGCAACGACGGCCGTCGCGAGCGCGTCGGTCGCCGGACGGCGCGCTCGCGGGGTGGGGAGACACTGGTCCGGGAGCTGGACGTCGGTTACGGCGGACTCGCGGACCGCATCGGGTCAGGGCACGACGAGCGTCGCCGCGTCCTCGGTGAAGAAGGCTGGGACGGAGTGGGAGACCCGCGGTTACTGCGCGCCCTTCCGTTCTGCGGGTTCGCCGGCGAGCCAGTCCGCGAACTTCGCGAGCGCGCGACCGCGGTGACTGACGGCGTTCTTCTCGGCGGTACTCATCTCCGCCATCGTCGTGCCGTCGTGCTCGAAGATGGGGTCGTAGCCGAACCCGCCGTCGCCGCGCGGTGCGACGATGGTGCCGGGGACGCTCCCCTCGAACGTCTCCACCTGGACGTCGCCGTCCGTGCCGTCGTCGCCGTCCCCTGGGCGGTGTGCGTACGCGAGCACCGTCCGGAAGTGACCGCGTCGGTCGTCCTCGGCCTCGCAGAGCCGCCAGACGCGGTCGACGCCGAGGGTGTCCTCGACGAACGACGAGTACGGGCCGGGGAACCCGTCGAGGGCGCGAACGAACAGGCCGGCGTCGTCGACGAGCACCGGGTCGACCCCGCCGAGGGCGTCGAACGCCTCCCGGGCGCCCGCGGCGGCGACGGTCGCGAGGTCGCCCTGGACCTCGGTGTAATCGTAGTCGACGCGCTCGACGTCGTCGAGGTACTCGCGGGCCTCCTCGGCCTTCCCCTCGTTGCTCGTGACGAATCGGATGGACATACCGGAGTGAGCGGCCGCGGTCGGTAAGGAGGCGTCGGTCCGCGGTCGCCCCGGCGGTCGCGGTCGAGTGGCGCGGTCGAGTGGCGCGGTCGTCGTCGCGTCAGACGTCGAGGTCACCGAGGACGCGGCTCTCGGCGCGCCGGAGGTGTTCGGCGGCGGTCCCGGGCGCGCAGTCGATGGCGTCCGCGACGTCGGCGACGCCGGCGTCGCGCGGGACCTCGTAGTAGCCCATGCGCTGTGCGGCGCGGACGGCGTCGCGCTGGCGGGCGGTGAGGTCGACGCCGACCTCGGGGTCGCCGGGCGGGTCCTCGCCGACCCGGTCGACGGTGACGTCGATGGCGTCCGGGACGCCGTCGAGGACGCCGCGGAGGGCGTCCGGTGCGCCGACGACGCCGAGGGACATCGTGCGGTCGGTGTGGTACGCGACCGGTGGGACGGCGACGACGTCGTTCCCGTCGAACGTGTCGAGGAGGGACGCGTCGACGTCGTCGGGGGATTCCTCGACGTAGACGTAGAACGCGTCGTCGGTGATCGGTGCGAGGTCGAACGTCCGGATGCGGTCGAGGTCGGCGAGACGGTCGGCGTAGGGCTCGCGGTCGCCGCGGACGTGGAACAGGAGGGTGTTCCCGTCCGGTCCGCGGTAGTTCCAGTGGATGAGTCGATAGTCGGCGTAGTCGCCGTGCTCGCAGACGAACGCGTGCATCGGGTGGATGGCGTCCCCGGGCAGGTCGAGCGTGAGCCGGAGGTACTTCACGCCCACCGATTCCGGACGCCAACTTAAAAGCTCTAGTGGCTGAGACGATGGAACCGAGCGTCGGTCCCGCGTGGGTTCGACCATGCGACATCGACGAGCCGACGGGGGTGCGCGACCGTGAGCGAGGCCGTTGTACGCGAGCGCGAGGCGGAATCGGAGACGGGACCGACGGTCGAGGCGCTCGAGGACGCGCTCGGGCGGCTCGCGGTCGGCCGCGACGACCACGTGAACGCGCCCGCGGTCGTCGTCCGTCCGGACGCGGTCGCCGAGGCGGTCGCGACCCTGCGGGACGCGCTCTCGCTCGACCACTGCGCGTGCGTCACCGCCCAGGAGTACCCCGACCGCTTCGAGACCATCTACCACCTCCGGGACTACGACGACCCGCGGCGGGAGGCGAGCGTCGTGGTGCCGACGACCCGCGAGTCCCCGCGGAGCGAGAGCGCCGCGAGCGCGTTCCGGACGTGCGACTGGCACGAGCGCGAGGCGTACGATCTGCTGGGCGTCGAGTACGACGACCACCCGGACCTGCGACGCATCCTCCTCCCCGAGACCTGGCAGGGCCATCCCTTGCGCGAGGAGTTCGACCAGAACCGCCCGCAGGTCGTCACGCTCGAATCGCACGCGAACCCGCTCGCGGACGACCAGCGCGCGGGCGGCGACAGCGACGCGGACCGCGACACGATGTTCCTCAACATCGGCCCGCATCATCCCTCGACGCACGGCGTCCTCCACGTCGAGACCGTGCTCGACGGCGAGACCGTCGTCGACGTCGACCCCGACATCGGGTACATCCACCGCTGCGAGGAACAGATGTGCCAGTCCGGCACGTACCGCCATCAGATCATGCCGTACCCCGACCGGTGGGACTGGGCGTCCGCCGGCCTCCTCAACGAGTGGGCGTACGCGAGAGCCATCGAGGACCTCGCGGACGTCGACGTTCCCGAGTACGCGCAGGTCATCCGGACGATGGGCGCGGAACTCTGCCGGATCGCCTCCCACATGCTCGCGGTCGCGACGTACGCGCTCGACGTCTTCGGCGAGTTCACCGCGGTCTTCCAGTACGGCATCCGCGACCGCGAGAAGGCTCTCGGCCTCCTGGAGGAGTTGACGGGCCAGCGGATGATGTTCAACTACTTCCGCGTCGGCGGCGTCGCCTGGGACCTCCCCCAGCCCCGCGAAGCGTTCTTCGAGCAGGTGCGTGACGAACTCGACACGCTCCCCGACGCGATGGCGGAGTACTACGACCTGCTCGCGTCGAACGAGGTCTTCCAGACGCGCACCATGGGGACCGGCGTCCTCGACGCCGAGACCGCGAAGACCTACGGCTGCACGGGTCCCGTCGCGCGCGGGTCGGGCGTCGACTACGACCTCCGCCGCGACGACCCCTACGGGTACTACGACGAGCTCGACTGGGACGTCGTCACCGAGGACGACGGCGACAACCTCGCGCGCGTCCTCTGTCGGATGCAGGAGGTCGAGCAGTCCGCGAGCATCGTCCGCCAGTGCGTCGACGTCCTCGAGGACTGGCCCGAGGACGAACGGACCGTGCAGTCGAACGTCCCGCGGACGCTGAAGCCCGAGCGCGACAGCGAGGTGTACCGCGCGGTCGAGGGCGCGAAGGGCGAACTCGGCATCTACCTGCGGAGCGACGGCACCGACACGCCCGCGCGCTTCAAGATACGGAGTCCGTGCTTCTCGAACCTGCAGGCGCTCCCGGAGATGGCCGAGGGCGAGTACGTCCCTGACCTGGTCGCGACGCTCGGCAGTCTCGACACTATCATGGGCGAGGTCGACCGCTAGAGAGGGAGAACGACTCGGCCGCTCAGTCCTCGACGACGACCTCGACGGGGTCCTCGTCGGCGCTCGCGGCGTCGTCGCTCCCGCCGCGCTCGTTCCAGAGGAGCGCGCCGACGACGGCGAGTGCGACCCACGACCGCCAGTTCGCGAGGTTCAGCGTGTACCCGATACCGAACGGCTTCTCGACGAGCATGCTGTCGCCGGGCTGCCAGTAGGACTTCAGCATGCGGCTGATGCTCGGGCGTTCGAAGTTGTACGGGATCCCGAAGACCTCTCCGCTGCTGGGTTTGTCGGACATACGAGAGGATACGCGCGGTCGACTTATCAAGGTTGTCGTCTCCAAACGCGGGCGATGACGGCCTCGCACGGCGGTCTCCGCGGCGTCGCGGAGACCGCGTCACTGGTATCGGCCGCGTCCTTCGACGGCTTCGAGCTGGTCGAGGACGCGGTCGTCGCCGGCGGCGGCGTAGCCCTCGCGGAGCGCGGCGCGGAGCGGCGCGGGGTCGCTGGCGGTACCGACGAGGCTCTGATCGAACACGTGGAGGTCCATCGCGTAGTCCTCGACCTGCTCGGTGTGGTACCCGAGCCCGAAGTCCACGAGGAACACGCGCTCGTCGTCGGCCGCGTCGGCGGTCTCCCCCGAATCGTCCTCGGCATCGTCGTCGCCGTCGCCGGTGACGCGGACGTTCCGCGTGGTCGGGTCGCCGTGCACGAACCCGGCGTCGTGGAGCGCCGCGAGGTGCGCGCCGACGGCGCGGACGCGCTTCGGCGTGAGTGCGCGAGCGAGGTCGCGGTCGCCGACGTGCTCGAAGACGAGCGTTCCCTCGTCGTCGTCGACGTCCCGGACGACGGGCGTCGGGACGCCCTCCGCGCGTGCGGCGTGCGTGAGCCGTGCCTCGCTGCGCGTCCTGGTCTCGCGGAGGCGCGCGTCGAGCTCGGGATGCCGGTACGCCTTCGGGACGCGTCGCTTCGTGACGACGTCGCCGACGTCGACGACCGCCTCCGCACCGCGGACCTCGGTGCCGGACTCGGGCGCGATGGCGACGTCCTCGTCGGCTTCGCGCCACGTCACCGGGACCTCGTCAGGCCGGAAGTTCGCGTCCACGTTCGAGGCCTCGACCGCGAGCGTGTCGCCGGCGGCGTACATCTTCGCGCCCAGTAGCGCAATCATGCCGGCGTTGTCCCGGAGGAATCGCGGTTCGGGCGCGTAGAACGCCGCATCGCGCGCGTCGCACATCTCGCGGAGCATCCGCGTGAGTCGCGCGTTCTGTGCGACGCCACCGCCGAGGACGAGCTCGTCGCTCCCAGTCAGGCTGAGTGCGCGCTCGGTGACCTCCGCGAGCATCGCGAAGATCGTCTCCTCAAGGCCGCGACAGACGTCCTCGACGGGAACGCCGTCGTCGTACGCTTGCTTCGCGGCGCTCATGATGCCCGAGAACGAGAAGTCCATGCCCTTCACGACGTACGGCAGGTCGACGTACTCGCCCTCCCTGGCGTGCGTCTCGACCTTCGGGCCGCCCGGATGACTCCAACCGACGTGCCTCGTGAACTTGTCGATGGCGTTCCCGACGCCCGTGTCCATCGTCTCGCCGAGCACGCGATACCGGCCGTCGCGGTACCCGAGCAGGTGGGCGTTCGCGCCGCTCGCGTTCAGGCAGACCGGCGAGTCGAACCCCGAGCGATGCCGGCCGATCTCGAGGTGCGCGACCATGTGGTTCGCGCCGACGAGCGGCACGTCGAGCGCCTGCGCGAGCGCTCGCGCGGCGGTTCCGACGATACGGAGACATGGCCCCAGGCCGGGGCCGCGCGAGAACGCGACCGCGTCCACGGGCGGCCCGTCGCCGTCGTGGCGGTCGCGAGCGTCCGCGAGCGCCGCCTCGACGACGGCCGGCACCGCCTCCTGCATGTGCTCGGCGGCCTCGCGCGGATGGATCCCGCCGCTCTCGGGCTCGTACGCCTCCGAGTGGATGCGGAAGTCGTCGCGCGCGCCGTCGTACACCGCGGCGCTCGCGCACCACGCGGTCCCCTCGATGCCGAGGACGCGAACCGGCTCGCCGTCCAGAGTCACGCCGCCGTCGACTGCCTCCCCTGCGTCGGCCATCTACTTGCCCACGACTCGACCACCCAGCGAGAAGACGACTTCGGTCCGCACGCGCCGTCGCGTCGACGTAAACGGTCGGGTTCCAAGACGAGGGGTGGACGCTATCCAAGACGAGAACGGTCGCTGTCCGACGCCGAGAGCGGTCGCTACCGGTCGAACGCGTCGAAAGAACGGTCGCGGTCGGTTACGACGGCGTTACTTCCACTCGGTGTAACTGCACTTGCCGCAGTGCAGTCGGTCGCCGTAGTCGCCGAGGAACGTGTCGCCGCAGCGCGGGCACTGTTCGCGGTCGTGCTCGCCGTCGTCCGTGTAGAACTCGTGTGCGGGCATCCGTTCAGGCCTCCTCCGCTTCCTCGCCGGCGTCGCCAGTGATGGCGTTCCGGTCGAGCATGTGTTCCTGTTCGACGTCCTGGGCGTCCTCGGCCGTCTCGTAGACCTTCGCGTAGCCGACGGTCTTGCGCATCCCGAACTTCGTGTCGAGCTCGCGGACGACGACCTCGTCGGCGTCCTTGTTGAGCTTCGCCGCGAGGCTGTCGCGGACGGAGAGGCGCGAGGGCGTGGCTTCGTCGTGGACGACTTCGAACGTCACGTCCGTGCGGTGCAACATCGGGTTCTCCTCTTCGGAGAGTATGTCGACGTCCATGGTGTCTCAGTTACCGTAACTACCCCGCGAAACGCCTAAAAGGATTTCGAAGTGCCCAACCGACGGCGGACTGTACAGCTAGCTTATTTATTCATGGTCGAGTACCCTCGCCATTGGTTTTATCACTCTCCGGGGAATTGGGGGGGTATGCTCGGTTCACTGCGGCGTGTCGTCCCGAACGCGATCCGACGACGGTACGCCCTCAAGTTCGGTATCGTCATGCTCTGCCTGGGCGTAGTCGTCGCGGGCATCGGCGTCGCCGCGACCACACAGGTCCAGAACGAGGTCGAGGACGGCGCGAAAGCGGAGTACGAACAGATATCCAGACAGGAGTCCGCGAAGCTCGCGACCTGGAACGAACAGAACGAGCGGCTCGCCAGCCACCTCTCGGGCACCCTCGCCGTGCGACGCGGCGGCCTCGCGGATATCGAGTCGCTGTTCGAGAACCGGACCGACAGGCGCGGCATCTACCGGCTCGACTACGTCGACCTCCGCGAGAGCGAGGTCGTCGTGTCGACGCGACGCGCCGAGAACCGGTCGCTGTCCTCGCTCGACATCACTGACGCCGAACGCCTCCGTACCGTCTCGACCGCCGACGGGGGCGGGTTCTACGGCGCGTACGAGCGCAACAGCGTCGAGGCGATGACGTACGCCGCCGCGACGCCGGACGGCGACCACGCCGTCCTCGTGACGATGGACGCCGGCACGGTCGCCGCGGACCTCAAGGGCGCGACGGAGAACGGCGCCGTCGCCGTCCTCGACCCACAGAAGCAGATCATCTTCGACAGCCAGTCCGAGGAGGGAACGGGCAAGTACCTCACGACGTACGACGCGGAGCGAGCGGACCGGTACGTCGGGTCGACGAGCGAGTCACCCGGCTTCTCGGCGTCCGTCGTCACCGGACCGGCGTCGGGCGTGCTCGTGGGCGAGGAGGGGTACGGGCTCCCCAGCGAGCAGTACGTCGCGGGGTACTCACCGGTCGAAGGCACGGACTGGGTGGTGGTCGTGCACGAGCCGACCACGACCGCGTTCGGGTTCGTCAAGCAGGTCCGGCAGTACGGCCTGCTCGTCACGGGCGGGATCGTCGTCCTCATCGGGCTGGTCGGGCTCGTGCTCGGCCGGAACACCGCTCGGTCGGTCGACGACCTCCGTGGGAATGCTCAGCGCATGGAGGACGGCGACCTGGAGGTCGACTTCGACTCCGTCCGTATCGACGCTATCGGACAGTTGTACGCCGGATTCGCGTCGATGCGGGACGCGCTCCGCGAGCAGATCCGGGACGCGCAGGAGGCCCGGGAGGCCGCCGAGCAGGCGCGCGCGGAGGCGGAGGAGATGAACGAGCACCTGGAACGGAAGGCCGACGAGTACGCCACCGTCATGCAGGCGTGCGCCGACGGCGACCTCACCGAACGGATGGATCCGGCGTCCGAGAGCGACGCGATGGAGTCCATCGCCGTCGAGTTCAACGAAATGGTCGCCGAGATCGAGTCGACCACCGCGGAGGTCAAGGCGTTCGCGAGCGAGGTCGCGACCGCCAGCGAGCAGGTCACCGCCTCCAGCGAGGAGGTTCGGTCGGCGAGCCAGCAGGTCACGGAGTCCATCCAGGAGATCAGCGACGGCGCGGAACGCCAGAACGAGAGCCTGCAGTCCGTCAGCGGCGAGATGGAGCAGCTGTCGACGACCACCGAGGAGATCGCGGCGTCCTCGAACGAGGTCGCGGACCTCGCCGAGCGCACCGTCGAGACCGGTCGCGAGGGGCGTGCGGCCGCGGAGGCGGCGATCGACGGGATGGCGGCGTTGGAGAGCGATTCCGAGAGCGCGGTCGCGGCCATCGAGGCGCTCGAGGACGAGATGAGCGAGATCGACGAGCTCATCGAGTTCATCGGCGACATCGCGAAGGAGACGAACATGCTCGCGCTGAACGCGAACATCGAGGCGAGCCGCGGGACGGCGGAGGCGAGCGACGACGGCGACGAAGGGTTCGCGGTGGTCGCCCAGGAGGTCAAGGAGCTCGCGAGCGAGACGAAGGACGCCGCCGAGGACATCGAGTCGCGCCTAGAGAGCATCCAGGACCAGACCGAGCACACGGCGAGCGAGGTCCAGCAGACCGCGGACCGCGTCGCCGAGCACACCCGGAGCGTGCGGGACGCGGCCGGTGCGCTCGACGAGATCGCCGAGTACGCCGCGGAGACGAACGACGGCGTCCAGGAGATATCCGCGGCGACCGAACAGCAGGCCGCGAGCACGGAGGAGGTCGTCGCGATGGTCGACGACGCGGCGACGGTCAGCGAGGAGACGACCGCGGAGGCGGAGAACGTCGCGGCGGCCGCGGAGGAGCAGACGACGGCGCTCACGGAGGTGTCGAACTCTGCGAGTTCGCTGAGCGAGCAGGCGTCACGGCTCTCGGCTGCTCTAGACCGGTTCGATACCGCCGCCGAACCGGACGACGACGACGTCGTGTTCGACGAGGAGACGGTCGCGAGCGCGTTCGACGAACACGCCGACGGCGAGCCGCGTCCCGCGGACGTGGACCGTCCCGGAGAGTCAACCGAACCCGAGTTCGACGCCTTCGGCTCGGACGCGGACGCAGACGGCGACTCCGGAGCGAGCGACGTCGACGGTACCGACCACGACCACGCCACCAGCGACACCGGCGACGCCACCGGTGACGACGGCGGCCCCGACGAGACGTCCGCCGACAGCGACGGTTCGGACGACGAGACGTTCACGTTCGGGAACTGACCCCAGTCGCCTCGAATTTCTCCTGCCGCGTCTCGAACGAGGGCGACGCTCGACAGTCACGAGCACGACCACGACGGACCGGCGCTACCGCTCGCCGGTTCGGCGAACGACCAGAAACGAGCTCTCAGGCGTCCGCGACGACCGCCCAGAACGCATCGAGATCGCCGTCCATGCGCTCGATGAGCGCGCGGAACTCCGCCTTCGTCTCCTCGGTCACCGGGACGTGCACCATGCCCGCGTCGGGCTGCCCGTACACGACGCTCGCCCCGACTGGCGCAACCATCACCGCCGGCAGCACCGCGAGGTCCTCCTCGCCGTCGACGAACACCGTCGTGGCGTCGTCGGTCGCGAGCGCGTCACCGAGCGCGCGAACGAGCGCCGCCGAGAGCGCGCCCGCCGGATTCGAGACCGTCACGTCCGGGTCCACGACCGCGTCACGGACCGCGTCGTCGACGACCTCGCGTTTCGTGTGCTCGTCCACCACCGCCACGTCCGGCTGCCGGTCAGCCTGCAGGAGGTGATACGTCACGATGTCGCCCACCGCGACGAGGGGGCCGTCGACGTCCGCCAGCAGTGCGTCCGCGTCCGTCTCCACCGGCCCGAACGGCTCCTTGAACGCCGACCGGAGCGACTCAGGGAGCGTCAACAACACGTCCTCGACCGCCTCGGACCCACCGTCACCGGCCGCAGACACGTCGTCCTCAGGCGCGGCCCCGTCGTCGGAAGACGGCACGTTACCGGACCTTCAACGCGTACGCGCCTTCCTCCGTGACCTCCATCTCCTCGGCAATCATCGAGGACTCCGGGTGCGCGATGACGACGTACCCCGCCCAGTCCTCCGACAGCGACGTCGACCCACAGCTCGGACACTGGTTCGCGTCCGGGTCGACGACGCGATGACACTCGCGGCAGACGAGGCGATCGTTCGCCATCTAATCACCCGCCTCCGCTTCGCGACCCTGACGGTCGGCCTCCAGCCACCCGTGCTTACCCAGGCCCGGCTGCTTCGCGGTGAGGCCAATCTTGGAGTCGCGCGGGTTCCGCTCGTCGATACTCTTCGTCACGATGCGCGCCCGGATGGCGTCGTCGACGCCAAGCGTCTGGTTCGACTCGCTCGACGCGAGCTGCTGGTTCTCGCCGTCGTACGCGAGGTACTCGTCGCTGATCTGGGAGACGTGCAGCAGGCCGTCGACCGGCCCGATGCCGACGAACGCGCCGAACTCCACGACCTCCACGACCGTCCCGTCGACGACCTCCTGCATCTGCGGGTCGAACGTCACCGCGTCGAACTCCGCCTCGTAGTACACGCCCGGGCGGTTCGGCAGCACCGCGCCCGTCCCGATGTCGTGTACGTTCACGACCGAGACGACGCTCCCGACGTCTTCGTCCATTCGCCCCTCGAGTTTGTCCTGCAGCAATCGCTTGACGAGCTCCGGACTGACGTCCGCGAGCTCCTTCGGGGGGACCTCTACCGTATCCTTGAGCCTGACCTTCTTGTACATCGCTATGGTCGAGTGATATCCAGTTTGTTCGTGCCGCGTAATGCTATTACCGGAACGTTCGCGTCCAAGACGGCGTCGCGAAGCGGCCGGTCGTTCGTGACGACGGCGTCCACTCGCCCTTCGGTGGCGAGTTCGACGAGCGCGTCGTCGGCGTACGATTCGGTGGTGTCCACGCGCTCGCAGCGCTCGACGGCCAGGTCGTACCCGACCGACGCCGCAGTGCCTTCCAGCCCGCCGCCGTCGGCGAGCTTGCGGAGTTCCTCGACGACCGCTTCGGGGACGACCGGCTGGGCGTCCTCGACCACACGGTCGAGTTCGTCGAACAGCCGGACGTCGAGTTCGACCGGCATCATGAGTGCACTGGTGTCGAGCGCCACGCGCATCGGTTCGTCACCCGTCGAGCGTCCCGACGCCGATGAGCCGCCAGCGCGCGCCGACGCGGCGGTTGATGGCGATCTTCGCGCCCGTCTCCGAGCAGACGGGGCGTTTGAGGTTCACCTCGCACTCGCCGTCGCGCGCCGACGTGACGGCGCCGACGGTGGTGGCGGTGCCGACGGTGAGCATGAGCGGTTCGCCGGTGTTGATGGGTTCGACCTCGGTCATGTCGTCGCCGACGACGCGGTCGAGCAGGTCGACCGACATCGTGAACGAGTCCCAGACCGGTGGGAGCGACCCGGGTTTCCCGGCGAGCTGGCCGGCGAGCGCGTCACCCTTCGTGAGCGCCGGGTCGAGGCCGGTGCCGACGCCGAGCAGGCCACCGGGCGAGACCTCGTCGACGGACGTGCCGCCCGCTTGCAGCGAACGGATGCTCGTCTCGATGGGCCGGTACTCGGTCTGACCGCCCTCCTCGACCTCGCGACCGGGCTTGATCTCGATGTCGTCGTCGGGCTCGAAGCGCCCGCGGACGAGACTGCCGCCGACGACGCCGCCGAGGAGGTCCTCCCACGTGGTGCCGGGGCGGTTGATGTCGAAGCTCCGCGCGCAGTGCAGGAGCGGGTCCGCGTCGGGGTCGCGTTCCGGCGTCGGAATCTCGCGCTCGATCGTCTCGATGAGGACGTCCGTGTTGACGTCCTGCTGGGCGCTGATCGGGACGACGGGCGCGCCTTCGGCGACGGTGCCCTCGACGAACTCCTGGATCTGCTCGTAGTTGTCGCGCGCTCGGTCGGCGTCGACGAGGTCGACCTTGTTCTGCGCGATGACGATGTTCTCGATCCCGATGATGTCGAGCGCCATCAGGTGTTCTTCGGTCTGTGCCTGCGGGACGTCCTCGGTCGCGGAGACGACGAGGACGGCGCCGTCCATGATCGCGGCGCCGGAGAGCATCGTCGCCATCAGCGTCTCGTGACCGGGCGCGTCGACGAACGAGACGGTGCGCAGGACGTCGGTCTCGACGTCGTGCTCGGGGCAGGTCTCCTCGACGGTGAACGCTTCGGTGTCGTCGCACTCCGGGCACTCGCGGAACGTCGCGTCCGCGTACCCGAGTCGGATGGAGATGCCGCGCTTCATCTCCTCGGAGTGCTGGTCGGTCCACTCGCCACTGAGCGCCTGCACGAGCGTCGTCTTGCCGTGGTCGACGTGGCCAACGAGTCCGATGTTCACCTCCGGTTGTCGGTGTGTTCCTGACATCTTCAAAGAGGAATCTTGGATACGAATACCCTTGTGCGCTTGATAAACCCACCGTTCCTGCTTTCGCGCGCGGGGCGTCTGGGTCGTCGAGCGGACGCGAGGACGCGCGGTCGTCAGACGCCGGATCGGTCAAACGCCGGACTGCGCGGCGGGAATCGACTACACGCCGAACCACGCGGCGATGCCGAAGGTGGTGACGACGGCGAGCAGCGCCTGGAGGGGGGCGCCGACGCGAGCGTAGTCGGTGAACTTGTACCCGCCGGGGCCGTACACCATGAGGTTCGTCTGGTAGCCGATGGGCGTCATGAACGCGGTGGAGCCGGCGAACGTGACGGCGAGCAGGGCGGCGAAGGGGTCGTGGCCGAGGTCGACGGCGGTCCGGGCGGCGATGGGGCCGAGGAGGACGATGCTGGCGACGGGCGTGACGACGTTCGCGAGCACGCCGGTGAGGAGGTAGAAGGCGGCGACGACGGCGACAGCCGGGAGGCCGCCGATGGTGGCGCCGACGGTCTCGGCGATCCAGGCGGCGCCGCCGGTCGCTTCGAGTGCGGTGGCGAGCGGGAGGACGCCCGCGAGGAGGAAGACGACGTTCCAGGAGACGGCGTCGTAGCCGGTTGCGGGGTCGATGGTTCGCGTGGCGAACGCGAGCAGGCAGCCGGCGAGCGCGGTGAGGTAGATGGGGAGGGCGGTGAGTGCGGCGGCGAGGACGGCGCCGCCGAGTGCGAGGAGTGCGAGCGGCGTCTTCGGGTGGAGGTCGGGGAGGTCGCGAGCGAACGCGTCGGCGAACAGGCCCCTGGTGACGAGGAGGCTCCCGCGGTCCTGGAGGTGGTCGGCGGCACCGTCGCTCGCGTGCATGAGGAGGGTGTCGCCGGCGGTGAGTTCGGTGCCTCGAAGCGCCTCGTGGCGGACGTCGTTCCCGCGCCGGATGGCGATGACGGTGGTGTCGAAGCGGGTCCGGAACCCGATGTCGAGCGGGCTGCGTCCGACGAACGTGGAGTCGCTGGGGACGACGGCCTCGTAGAGCGTGCTCGCCGTCCAGGGAGCGGCGAGGTCCTCGGCTTCGACGACCTCGCGCGGGAGTTCGCGGAGGTCGTACTCGGTCGTGAACCGGTTGCGTTCCTGGCGGCTCCCCTGGAGGGTGAGGACGTCGCCGGCCGCGAGCGCGCGGTCGGTCTCGGCGGCGACGACGACCTCGCCGTCGCGCTCGAACTGGAGGACGTCGACGTGCTGTTCGAGGTCACCGAACCGTTCGTCGACCTGCATGCCGACGAGCGGGGAGTCCTCGCGGACGACGGCGACGCCGAGGTAGCGTTCGAGCTCGTAGACGTCGACGAGGTCCTCGGTCGGTTCGATGCGTTCGGGGACGAGGCGACGGCCGACGGTGAGGAGGTACGCGCCGCCGACGGCGCAGACGAGGAGGCCGACGGGCGTGAGTTCGAACATCCCGATTGGGCCGTGGTCCATGACGCCGGCGGCGGTGAGGTCGACCGCGATGTCGCTCGCGAGGACGTTCCCGGCGGTGCCGACGAGCGTGAGCGTGCCGCCGAGCATGCTCGCGTAGCTGAGGGGGAGGAGGAGCTTGCTCGGGGAGAGGTGGGCGTCCTCGGCGAGGTCGGTTATCATCGGGATGAAGACGGCGACGACGGGCGTGTTGTTCACGACGCCGGCGAGTGGCGTGGTGGCGGCGACGGTGGCGAGGAGCGTCCTGCGTTCGTCGCCGCGCGTCCAGCGCGCCATGAGGACGCCGAGGTAGTCGACGAGTCCGGTGCGTTGGACGGCTTCGCTGAGGACGTACATCGCGAGGATGGTGAGGGTGGCGGGGCTCGCGAACCCGGCGACGGCCTGTTCGGGCGTGACGCCGGTCCAGGGTTCAAGGAGCGGGAGGGAGACGAGGACGCCGAGCGCGGTGACGTCGGGCGGGACGACCTCGGTGACGAACGCGAGGAGCGCGAGCGCGACGACGAGGAACACGACGAGCGCGCCCGTGCTGAGTGCGGCCATCGTCGTGCTTTCTCGGGGGTGGGTCTTAACTATCGACGTCCCGTCGACCCCGGCCTCAGGTGACAATATAAATACAAAAACTGGTTTTCGGGAACGTTTAGGGTGGCTGCGGTCGGATTCGGTGACATGAGTCGCGCCAGTATCACGGAGTGCGAGGACTGCGTCGAGCCCGCGGAGGCGTTCTCCGTCGTCGGGAACGAGACGCGCCTCGCCATCCTCGAGGCGCTCTGGCAGGCCGACGCCGAGGTCGTCCGGTTCTCGCGGTTGCGGGAGGCGGTCGGGGTCAGGGACAGCGCACAGTTCAACTACCACCTCCAGGAGCTCGTCGGGCAGTTCGTCGCGGGCGGCGACGAGGGATACGAGCTGAAGTACGCGGGGAAGGCGGTCGTTCGGGCGGTCCTCGCGGGCGAGTTCACGCACGACCCGGAGTGGGAGGCGTTCGAGATCGACGGCGAGTGCGTGGCGTGTGGGTCGACGCTCGTCGCCGCGTACGCGGACGAGACCATCGCGGTGTCGTGTCCGGAGTGCGGGCACGCGCACGGCGAGTACCCGTTCCCGCCAGGTGGGCTCACGGACCGGTCGCGCGAGGAGGTGATGGCGGCGTTCGACCAGCGCGTCCGCCACCTGCACTGCCTCGCCGCGGACGGCGTGTGTCCGGAGTGCAACGGGAAGATGGAGAGCGAGGTGGAGCGCGGCGGCGACTGCTGTCTGGGTGCGGACCTCCGCGTGGAGCACGAGTGCGCCCAGTGCGGGCACTCGCTGTGTTCGGCGGTCGGCCTGGTGCTCCTCGACCAGTCGGACGTGGTGACGTTCCACCGCGAGCACGGCGTCGACCTGAACGGGACGCCGTACTGGCAGCTGCCGTGGTGCGTCTCCGACCACCACACGACGGTCGAGCGCGAGGACCCGCTCCGGGTCGCGGTCGACGTCCCACTGGACGGCGAGACGCTCCACGTCGCGATGGACGCGGACCTCCAGGTGGTCGACGTCGCGCGTCGCTGACGGCCCCAGTGGGTGGGGCGGCTACTGAACGAGAGTTCAGTACGAACGCCTACAGAAGCGCAAGTCAGACCCACAGAAACGTAATCTAGATCACCATTACGGGGTCGTGGGCTGTAGATAGAGATGAAGATGAACTCCCACAACCACTCGAAGAACGGCCCCAACGCACTCGACGTCCCCGGGGCGGTCGCACCGACGTCGCTCGAATACCAGAAGACTTTCGCTCGCACCGTCGGCCACTTTTCCCCGTGCCCTCCAGACGAACCGCCCTCCGACGCGTCGGCGTAGCGACCGCGGTCGGCCTCGCCGGCTGCAGCGTCCTCGACCGCGGCGTCGACGGCTACGTCCAACTGAAGTCGATCTTCGGGACTCCCGTCGACGGGGAGGACCGCGGAAACGAGCACGTGCTCCGCGTCCAACTCGCCTCGTCGCCCGGTTCCGAGCCGCCAGACCTGCGCCAACACGACGACAGGTGGACCGACCGCTTCGACGACCCCCGGAGACCCGTCGTCTCCGACGACCTCCACGCCGACCTCGAACGCGAGTACGACGACCTCCACTACCTCGTCGGCGTCTGCTCGCCCGCGTGGGCCGACGACGACGAACGAATCGGGTGCTACAACGTCCGGACCACCCGCGAGAACTTCAACGCGGTCCAGGTCCACCAGCGCGTCCGCGCGTCCTCCGACGGCACGTCCCTCACCATCCACTCGACCGACGGCCAGTGGGCGTTCGACTCGGACGAGGACGCGACCTGACCGCGCCGCGAGCACGACGCTTTTGCCCTCGCACCCCCTGGATTCGAGCGTGACCGAGTTCGGGTTCGAGCTGTCGCTGTGCGCGCACCTGGAGCGCGAGCGCGACGGCGTGCTCGCCCGCCAGCTCGGCGGCGGCGTCCGCGCGCCCGGGAACCGAGTGCTCGACGTCGTCCACGTCGAACCCGGCCCCGGCTTCGACGACCGCGCCGCCATCACGGAGCGCCGCATCCCGGACCCGGCCGTCCGCGGACCCGCTGGCCCCGGCCGCGCTCGCCCGTGGCGCGACGCCCTCCCCGACGGGCTGCGCGAGGAGTCCGCGCGCCGGGTCGCCGACGCCGCGGTCGACCGCGGGTTCTTCGAGCGCGAACGCCGCGGGAGCCGCGAGTACCTCCGCCAGACCACCCGGTACCCCGCGGACTGGTTCGGGCGCGTGCTCGCCGTCGAGAACAAACCCGACCTCGGCACGCCGGGAGCGCTCGAACGCCAGCTTCGCCTGGACGTCTCGCTCGCGCTCGTCGACGCGGTCGCGCTCGCGACCGAGAGCCACGTCACCGGCGCGCACCTGAACCGCATCCCGAGCGAGGTCGGCGTCTGGCGCTACCACCCCGAGACCGACGCGCTCGAGGTCGTCCGCGAGCCCGAGCCGCTCGGCGTCGACGAACCCGGCGTCGAACTCCTCGACGAGCAACCGGCCAGGACCGACGTCGCCGTCGTCGACGCCGACGAGAAACGCGGCGCGCGCCGCCGACTCGCCGAGCGCGCGTACGGCAAGGGCTGGCGGACGTTCGACCTCCCGGACTGCGAGCGTGTCGCACCCGACGCCGACCCCGTCGCCGACAACGCGACCCTCCCGTACTGTGCGTACCACGACCGCGTCGTCGACCCCGCCCGCGACTGCGGCGTCGACTGTCCCGGTCATCGGCCCGCCGACTCACCGGACGCGGACCTCGCCGCCGAACGCGACGCCCACGGCGCCTGGAAGCGCGACCCCGACGGCCGCCGCACCCGACAGAGCGGCCTCGACGCCTTCGAGTGACGAGCGAGCCACCGCGCTCGCGGGCGACCGGAACCGGAATCGTTCTTGGCGCGGACGCCCTCCGCTCGGGTATGGTCGCGTTCGAACTCCGGGACGTCGCGGGCGGCTGGGACACCGCCGCCCTCGGCCCCTCGGACCACGTCGAGTTCGCCGTGCACGCCGACGACGGCGCCGTCGTCCACACGTACGGGTCGTTCCACCAGCTCCTCCGGCTCTACGACTGCGCGAGCCGCGAGCGCACCAGGCACCCGCAGTTCCTCGGGTACGACCTCGCCGAGCGCGGCGACCGCGTCCACGTCGACCTCCACGGCGGCCGCGTCGAGACGACGTACGACGCGCTCACCGACGCCCTCGAAGCGTTCCTCGGAGACGTCTTCGACGCGCTCGACGACCACCCCGCGCACGGGTCGCGCGACGACCACCTCGCCACCATCGCCGAGCACGACGTCGCACTCGTCGACGTCACCGCGCTCTACGACGACCTCGCGACCGACGACTGAGTCACCAGCGACCGCGCAGTCGCCGTCACCGCGCTCGACGACGACCGCGCGACCGGCGACCGCGCGAACGCGGGGCTTTTGCCCGGCGGCGACCAACGAGCGGTCGACCGTGGACCTACACGTGCGGTACGAGGGCGACGACGACCCGAAGAAGTGCACGGCCCGCAAGCTCGAACGGTTCGACCTCGCGGCACTCCATCGCTCCGACCGCGCGACGCCGTACGGCGTCGTCCTGAATCCCCACGCCGAGGTCGCGCTCTCGCCGGCGGACGCCGACGCGAACCGGCTCGTCGCCCTCGACTGCTCGTGGGAGACCGCCGGCGAGGCGATGTTCAGCATCGCCGGCGACCACCGCGCCCTCCCGTTCCTCGTCGCCGCGAACCCCGTGAACTACGGGAACGCCTTCCAGCTCACGACCGTCGAAGCGCTCGCCGCCGGCCTCCACATCCTCGGCGAACCCGAGCACGCCGAGCGCATCCTCGCGAAGTTCACGTGGGGCGAGACGTTCCTCGAACTCAACGCCGAACCGCTCGACCGGTACGCCGCCTGCGAGAACTCGACGGAGGTCGTCGCCGTCCAAGACGACTACCTCGCGGACGACGACCGCGACGGCGACGGCGGATAGCGGTCGCCGGACGGCCGGTCAGGCCTCGCGCCGCAGGCGCTGCACGACGAACTCCCGCTCCAGCTTCCCGAGGAACTGGCCGAGCTGGGGGCCCTCGTCCTCGCCGAAGAACAGCTCGTAGCCCGCGCCGAAGAAGTCGCCGATCGGGATGTCGTTCGCCTTCGCGGTCTCGTAGATCTCGCCCTGGATAGCGTCGCCGTCGTGGCCCGCGTCGACGAACGCCGCGAGGTCGTCGAGCGCGGCTTCGGTCTCCGCGTCGAGGTCGACGTCCGGGAGCGTCTCGAGGACCGTGTAGTTGTACTCGTTGTCCTGCCGGCTCGCCCACGTCCGCGCTCGCTCGACGCGCTCGAACGCGCGGTCGACGACGGCGTCGCTGGGGTCCTCGGGGAGGTGCCCTTGCTTGACGGCGTGCTCGACGCGGACGTCGTGGTCGGGGAACATCCCCAGGACGGCCGCGAACGTGTACGGGATGCGGGTCGGGCGTTCGTCGGCGGGCGCGTCCGCGCTCGCGGTCCCCGGGTCGAGGTGGTCGACGAGGAACGGATAGACGCGTTCGGCGCGCTCGCGTTCGTCCTCGCTCGCGTCCACCTCGCCGTAGTAGACGCCCTCGAAGCGGTCGAACTCGTCGACGAGCTGGTCGAGTCGCGACAGCGGGAAGTCCCGCGCCTTCTTCGGGTTCTTCGCGAAGAAGAAGCGGAGCACCTCGGGTTCCAGCAGGTCGAGGACGTCGTCGACGAGGACGACGTGGCCCTCGCTCGACGAGAACGGTTCGCCGTCGAGCGTGAACCACTCGTACACCATCGGGACCGGCGGTTCGTTCTCCAGGAGGGTCCGAGCGACGTCGTCGCCGCTCGGCCACGACCCCTCGGCGTGGTCCTTCCCGAACGGCTCGAAGTCCACGCCCAGCACCTGCCACTGTGCGGGCCACTCCAGGCGCCACGGGAGCTTCCCCTCGCGGAGCGTCGCGGTCCCCTCGTGTCCGCACCCCGAGATGACCTGGTCGCCGGCCTCCATGTCCGTGCACTCGTAGTCGACCTCGCCCTCGCTCGCGCGGATGGCGGTGACGGTCTCCGTGACCTTCCCGCACTCGCCGCAGATGGGGTTGAACGGGACGTAGTCGTCGTCGACCTTGTCCTGGTACTCGCGGAGGACGTCCCGGGACTCGTCGACGTGCTCGAGGACGAACCGGGTGACGGCCTCGAACTCGCCGTCCTCGTAGAGGTCCGTGTTCGAGACCAGTTCGATGGGGACGCCCAAGGCGTCAGCGCCGGACTGGATGAGGTTCGAGAAGTGCGCACCGTAGGAGTCACAGCACCCGAACGGGTCCGGAATCGCGGTGTAGGGGTGGCCGAGGTTCCGGCCGAGCGCGCCAGCGTCGACGTCGCCGAGGTCGACGAGGTTGCCGTCGAGGTCCGCGAGCTTCCGCGGGAGCTTCCGCAGCGGGTCGCGGTCGTCGCTCGTGAACACCTGCCGGACGTCGTGGCCGCGCTCGCGGAGCACCTCGGCGACGAAGTACCCGCGCATCACCTCGTTCATGTTCCCGAGGTGCGGGACGCCCGACGGCGAGATACCGCCCTTGACGACGATCGGCTCGTCGGGGTCCCGGTCGAGGACGACGTCCGCGACGTGGTCCGCCCAGAAGGCGTGCCGGCGGTCCGCGCCGTCGTCAGCGCTCAGCGTGTACGGGCTGATGGCGTCGTCGCTCACGACGCATCACCGCCCGCGACGAGGGGGTCAGTCATACGAGAACGTCCGGTCGAACCGTTCTTAAGGGTTGTCAACTCCCGAAAGTGGCTGCGACCGGAGGAGAACGGCGAGCGAGAGCGGAGACGGAAGGTCGGACGCGCTACTCGGCCCAGTACGTGAGCTGGTCGCCGGCGCCGTCGGGGACGACGTCGGTACCGTCGTGTTCGCCGTACCGGACGGCGTCGAGGACGCGGTCGGGCTCGGTGCCGTCGAGGACGATGGTGCGGGTGCCGGCGCGCTGGATGATCTTCGCGGCGAGCAAGTCGACGGGCGCGGAGGAGCCAGCGTTCATCTCGAGGCCGGCGATGACGTCCACGAGGTCGGCGGCGGAGAGCTCGGGGTACTGTTCCGCGTCGTCGTCCTCGTTGGGGTCCGCGGAGTACACGCCGGGGACCGAGGTGGCGTACACGAGGAGGTCCGCGCCGACGTACTCCGCGACCGCCGCGGACACCGCGTCCGTGGTCTGCGCGGGCGTGACGCCGCCCATCACGCAGACGTCGCCGTTCCGGAGGACCTCGCCGGCCTCCTCGTAGTCGGTGGCGGGGGCGCTGGCGACGCCGTCGCCGAGTGCCGCGATGAGGAGGCGCGCGTTCAGTCGCGTGACGTCGATACCGAGCTGGTCGAGTTCGATCTCGTTCGCGCCGAGGTCGCGAGCCGCCCCGATGTACTCGCGAGCGACGCCGCCACCGCCGACGACGGCCGCGACCTGGCATCCGTCGTCGACGAGCGTCCGGACGACGTCCGCGTACGCCGCCACGCGCGGGGAGTCGAGGTCGGGCGCGAGGACGCTTCCGCCGATGGAGACGACTACCTTCATGTTACACCCGCATACCTCGGTGGCGTTCATAAGGGTTGCCAACTCGCGCGCGGTCGACCGTCTCGATATCGTCTGTGTGCGCCGTTTCGGCGCCCGTCGCGTCGGAGCGTGAGACGTGCGCGTCTCATGCGTTCGCGCGGTCAGCTGGTGCCTACAGCACCGAGAGGTCACATTACGCGGACATCTCGAGACAGCGAGTAGGAAAAGATTTCGAAGCGTTAGCGGCAGTTGTAAAACGTCTAAACGTCTCTGAGTCCTCTGTGAAACGAAAGAGAATCGACTCGAAACGTGAAATGAACACGGCATGACTCGAAAAAACACTAAACGAACCGAAGGGACTGCCCTTTATAACATCCTCCCGGTGATAGCGATGAGCGAGGCGAACCACAATGAGCGCAACCACGCAACCCTCCACCGACGAAGCGCCGAGCAAGGAAGCCCGCCTGACCGAGTACCTGCGCGAGAAGGCCGCCGACGGCGAGATGTACTTCAAGTCGAAGTTCATCGCCGACGAGGTCGGCCTCTCCCCCAAGGAGATCGGTGCGCTGATGGTCAAGCTCACCGACGCCGCCGAGGACCTCGAGATCGAGAAGTGGTCGTACACGAGTGCGACCACGTGGCGCGTGGAACCCGCCTGAGTCGGCTCTCGAGCGGACGTCGTCCGCGGTCCCCGCTGGTCCCCGCAGCCTTCCCCCACACCAACACGCACGCTCACCCACCCACGACGTGTCCCGTCGTCGACTGACGGCACGCGGCGCCGTGGGTTTTTACCCGACCACGCCGTAGCGAGAGATAGATGCAGCCCGGTGACCCCGCTCGGTCCGCGAACTCGCCAGCAGGCGGACGGCCGTCGACGCCACCCGGTGCGCCGGACCCTGCGGCGTTCGACGAGCAGTTCCACACGTACGAGACGCAGGTCATCGACGGCGAGATACGATACTACGGCGAGCCGCTGGGCAGCCCCGAGGCCGTCGTCCGCGACATCTGGGAGGTGTTCCACGACCACGACTACGAGGTCGAGTTGACCGTCGAGGCCGGACGCTACGTCCTCGTCGCCACCGAGCAGTCCCACGGTATCGAGGGCGTCCCCTGGAAGAACGTCGCGCTCTTCCTCGCGACCGTCGTCACGACGCTGTTCGTCGGCGCGCAATGGTACCTCGTCGACCCGGTCGCGAACCCCTGGAAGGCGGTGACGACGGCGTGGCCGTTCTCCGCCGCCGTCCTCGGCGTCCTCGCGACGCACGAGCTCGGGCACTACGTCGCGAGCCGGTATCATCGCGTGAACGCGAGCCTCCCGTACTTCATCCCGTTCCCGAGTCTCATCGGGACGATGGGTGCCGTCATCCGGATGAAAGGCCGCATGCCCGACCGGAAGGCACTGTTCGATATCGGCGCGAGCGGGCCGCTCGCTGGGCTCGCCGCGACCATCGTCGTGACGACCATCGGGTTGTTCCTCCAGCCCATCCCCGTCGACCCGGCGGTCGTCGGCGCCGAGGGCACCGTCACGATCAGTCTCGGGTTCCCGCCGTTGATGCACGCGCTCTCGTGGATAACCGGTCAACCGCTCCAGTACGGGCAGGCGCTGAACGTGAACCCGGTCGTCATCGGCGGGTGGGTGGGTGCGTTCGTCACCGTCCTGAACCTCATCCCGGTCGGACAGCTCGACGGCGGCCACATCACGCGCGCCGTGTTCGGCGAGGACCAGTCGACGCTCGCCGCGTTCGTCCCGGTGTCGTTGTTCGGGCTGGCCGGGTACCTCCACTACTTCGAGAACATCGCGTTCCAGGCGGTCGCCATCTGGGTGTTCTGGGGCGTGCTCGCGCTCGTCGTCGGCCGCGCTGGCACCGCCGAGCCCGTCCGCGACGAACCGCTTGACTCGCGGCGACTCGCGCTCGCGGCGCTCACGTTCGTGCTCGGTGCAGCGTGCTTCATGCCGGTTCCCGTGCTCGTCTCGACGACCTGACCGGCCCGGTCCGCGAACGGTCGGTCTGCGTCCGCGCGCTGTCAGTCGCCGTGCGTGAACCCGCGGTCCGGGAGTGTGTCGCCGCCGACGGTGACGGCGCCCTCGCCCGTCGCGTCGGCGGTGTCCTCGCTGACGTCACCGACGACGGTGAGTTCGACCGGGCACGCGTCGCGTGCGGTCGCGACCTCGTGCTCGGGGACGGTGCAGACGAGTTCGAAGTCCTCGCCGAAGAACACGGTCATCTCGCGAGCGTCCGCGTCGTCGGTCGCGTAGTCGGCGACGGCGTCGACGGCGGGGACCGCGTCCGCGTCGAGGTCGACGGCGCAGTCGCTCGCGGCGGCGAGCTGGTGGAGCGACCGCGCGAGGCCGTCGCTCGAGTCCATCATCGCGGTGGCGTACGGTGCGAGTGCGCGACCGGCGGCGACGCGGGGCGTGAACTGGAAGAGGTCGTTCGCGCGGTCGACGTCGCCGGCGTCGAACGCGCGGAGCGCGGCCGCGGACCGGCCGAGGCCACCGGTGACGCAGACGACGTCGGCCGCGGTCGCGCCGTCGCGACCGACCGGCGCGTCGGTCTCGCCGAGCGCGGTCGACGCGACCGTGAACTCGTCGTGGCCGTCGAGGTCACCGCCGACGTACTGCGCGTCGACGCGCTCGCAGACGTCGCGAGCGCCCGAGAGGAACCGCTCGAGTTCCGTCGCGTCGAACGACGGCGCGCCGTAGACGGCGACGGCGGCAGTCGCGTCGGCGCCCATCGCGGCGACGTCCGAGAGCGACGCGCCGACCGCCCGCCACCCCGCCGTGTACCGCGTCGTCCCCGCCGGGAAGTCCGTCGACTCGTGGAGCATGTCTGTCGTCACCACGGTCCCGTCGACGACCGCGGCGTCGTCCCCGGCGCGCCCGACCAGGCCGCCGACCAGGTCGAGTGCCGCCCGTTCGTCCATGCCCCGGAATTGCGAGCGAATCGACAAAAGCGACGCGATACCGAGGCCCCGGTGTCCGTCGTCGGCGCCAGCACCAGTGGGCGCGTCTCCGGCGTCCGCGTGCCAGCGTCGCGGCCGCGAGGCGGTGGGTTCAAACAGGGCGCGGTCGTCGGGGCGAGTATGTTCGAGGACGTCGACGGCCGCGCCATCGTCGCCGGGTTCGTCGGCGCGGCCCTGGTCCTCGTCGGCCTCCTGTGGTTCGTCGGCGTCGACGAGGTCCTCACGCGAGTCACGAACGCACCGCCGAGCGTGCTCGCACTCATCGTCGGCGCCGCCGTCTGCTGGCTGGCGTCCTGGGGGCTCGCGCTCCGCGCCGTCCTCGCGAGCCTCGGCCTCTCGCTGTCCAGACTCCAGTCGTTCGTGGTGTTCTCGGCGGCGACGTTCGCGAACAACGTCACGCCGTTCGGGCAGGCCGGCGGGGAACCCGTGAGCGCGCTGTTCATCTCGCGGGAAGCCGACACGGAGTACGAGACCGCGCTCGCCGCCATCGCGAGCGTCGACGGCCTGAACTTCGTGCCGTCCATCGGGTTCGCGCTCCTCGCGGTCGGGTACTACGCGGTCACCATCGCGTTCAACGACCGGCTCGTGTTCGTCGCCACCGCGGTCGCCGCGCTCGCCGTCGCGCTCGCGGTCGCCGCCGTCCTCGGGTGGCGGAACCGGTACGCGATAGAGCACCGGCTCGTCCGCGGGCTCGCACCCGTCCTCGGTCGCGTGACCGCACGCCTCCCGGTCGTCTCGCGCGTCAAGGTCGACGTCATCGAACGACGCATCGAGGGGTTCTTCCACGCCATCGAGCGCGTCGCGACGGACCGCCGGAGTCTCGCGAGCGCACTCAGCCTGTCCGCGCTCGGGTGGGCGTTCTCCATCACGTCGCTGTCGCTGTCGCTGTACGCGGTCAGCGACGTCGCCTCCGTGACCCTCGTCGCCGCGGCGATGCTCGCCATCCCCCTCGGGAGTCTCGCCGGCGTCACGCCGCTCCCGGGCGGTCTCGGCGGCATCGAAGCCGTCCTCATCTTCGTGCTGACGCCCGTCCTCCCGGCGTTGGGGAGCGGCGCCGTCGCCGCCGCCGTCCTCCTGCATCGCGCCGCGACGTACTGGCTCCCGCTCCTCGTCGGCGGCGGGTCCGTCGCCGCGCTCTCCGCACGACAGTGACCCCTCGACGCCGTCCACGAACCCGCGCTGGACGAGACCCGTCGCACGGCCGACGACCCGTTGCGCGGTCAACGACCCGTCGCTCGATGGCCGTCGACGACCACGGACGTCACTCGGCCACACACTGTCCCTTCGTTCGCGTTTCATCGCCGTCAGCACGCGTCTGCCCGCCGGATTCGACCGGTCGGGCGCGCGACGGTCGCCTATCGAATACGATGGACTTTTAGGCAGCGCGGGGGTACGAACCGGCAATGACGACGATGTACGACGTCCCGGCGGACGCGCTCATCGAAGCGCTCGCCGACGACCTCTCGGACCGACTCGAGGAACCGGAGTGGATGCTGTTCACGACCACCGGCAACAGCAAGGAACTGCCGCCCGAACAGGAGGACTTCTGGGCGACCCGCGGCGCCAGCCTCCTGCGGAAGGTCGCGGACAACGAACCGATCGGTATCGAGCGCCTCTCCACGATGTACGGTGGCTCCAAGGCCGGCACGAACCGCTACGGCGTCTCCGGCACGCACCGCGAGGACGGCTCGAAGAAGGTCATCCGGACGCTCCTCCAGCAGCTCGAGGACGAGGACCTCATCCAGACGCGCGAGGGCCAGGGTCGCGCCATCACGCCCGAGGGTCGCAGTCTCCTCGACGACACGGCCGGCGAGGTCATGCAGGACCTCGACCGACCGGAACTCGAGAAGTACGCGTAAGCCGGTCGTCTGATTCGGGGTCGCCGTGTCGGGTCCCGAAACCGTTTTTTCGTCGACGCCCGAAAGCGTTCGTATGAGCGACAGCCAGGACGACCTCGAGAAGCTACGCGAGGAGAAGATGCAGGAGCTCCGAGAGCGAAAGCAGGCCCAGGAGGGCGATAGCGAGGCTCAGGAGGCCCGCAAGCAGGAGGCCGAGGCCCAGAAGAAGGCGTTGCTCCGCCAGCACCTCACGGACGGGGCGCGCAAGCGCCTGAACTCGGTGAAGATGAGCAAGCCGGAGTTCGGCGAGCAGGCCGAACAGCAGATTCTCGCGCTCGCGCAGCGCGGGCAAATCGGTGGGAAGATCGACGAGGAGAAGATGAAGGCGCTCCTGAAGGAACTCAAGCCGGACGAGAAGAGCTTCAACGTGCGTCGGCGGTAGATGGAGCTGGGGTTGCTCTACAGTGGGGGGAAGGATTCGACGCTCGCCGCACTGTTGCTCGACGACTTCTACGACGTGACGCTCGTCACCGGGCACTTCGGCGTGACCGACGACTGGGAGCACGCGCAGGCGGCGGCGGAGTCGGTCGGGTTCGCGCACGAGCGCCTTGAGCTCGAGGAGCGTGCGGCGCGCGACGCGGTCGAGAAGATGGTCGCTGACGGGTTCCCGCGGAACGGTATCCAGGCGGTTCACGAGCACGCGCTCGAACGGCTGGCCGCCGAGGGGTTCGACGCGATCGCGGACGGGACGCGTCGCGACGACCGCGTGCCGACGGTGTCGCGCGCGCAAGCGCAGAGCCTCGAGGACCGCCACGACGTCGATTACATCGCGCCGCTGTCGGGGTTCGGTCGCGGCGCGGTCGACCGGCTCGTCGACTCGGCGCTGTCCGTGACGGTCGGGCCGAGCGAGTCGATTCCGCGCGCGGACTACGAGGCGGAGTTACGCGTCCTGCTCCGCGAGGCACACGGCGAGAGTGCGGTCGCCGAGGTGTTCCCGGCGCACGACCAGACGTACGTCGAAGGCCCGCGGTAGCACGCCGGGACTCGCTCTCGAGACTGTGGTGTGCGTCGACAAGCGAAAGCTTGGAGGGTCGGACTCGCGAACCGTCTGGTATGTATGATGGACTGAAGGGGTTCAAGGACTTCTATCCCCGCGAGATGGCCGCCCACAGGGAGGTCATCGACACGGTCGAGGACACCGCTCGACGGTACGGGTTCCGGGAGATAGAGACCCCGCGACTGGAGCAGGCGGCGATGTGGACGGACAAGAGCGGTGACGACATCGTCGACGAGCTGTACGCGTTCGAGGACAAGGGCGGGCGGATGGTGACGCTCGCGCCCGAGTTGACGCCGACGGTCGCGCGGATGGTCGTCGCGAAACAGCAGGCGCTCTCGAAGCCGATCAAGTGGGTTTCGACGCGGCCGTTCTGGCGCTACGAGGCCGTCCAGCAGGGGCGGTTCCGCGAGTTCTACCAGACGAACGTGGACATCTTCGGGTCGAGCGAACCGGCCGCGGACGCGGAGATCCTGGCGTTCGCCGCGGACGCGCTCGTCGACCTCGGACTCGACGCGGCGGACTTCGAGTTCCGCGTCTCGCACCGCGACGTCCTCGGGACGCTCCTCTCGGAGTACGGCGAGGACGTGGACACGCGCGAGGCCATCCGTGCGGTCGACAAGCGCGCGAAGGTCGAGGACGAGGAGTACCTCGGGCTGCTCGCCGACGCCGGACTCGCCTACGACGACGCCCGCCAGTTCGACGACCTGCTCGTCGCGGGCGAGGACGACCTCGGCGAGCTCGTCGCGTTCAGCGACGCGGTCGAGCCTGCGGTCGAGAACCTCCGCGCGGTCCTCGACGCGGCCGAGGACTTCGGGGTGCGCGAGTACTGCGACCTGTCGCTGACGACCGCGCGCGGCCTCGACTACTACACGGGCGTCGTCTTCGAGTGCTTCGACAGCGCGGGCGAGGTCGGTCGGTCCGTGTTCGGTGGCGGCCGGTACGACGACCTCATCGAGGACTTCGGCGGGCAGCCGACGCCCGCGGTCGGCGTCGCGCCGGGCGTGATGAACTCGACGCTCCCGCTCTTGCTCCAGCGCGCGGGCGTCTGGCCCGAGGAGGAACTCGAGACCGATTACTACGTCCTCCAGGTCGGCGATACGCGTCCCGTCGCGGCCCGGGTGGCCCGCGACCTCCGCGCCGCGGGCCACGTCGTCGAGACGGACGTCTCCGGGCGGAGCTTCGGCGCACAGATGGGGTACGCCGACTCTATCAACGCCGACACCGTCGTCATCGTCGGCGAACAGGACCTGGAGAACGACGAGGTGACGATCAAGGACATGGCGTCGGGCGACCAGACGACCGCGCCAGTCGACGACTTCCCCGGCGACCGCGACCGGCCGACGTACGGCGACTACGCCTGACTACGCGTCGCCGTCCGCGGCGTCGGTCTCGTCGTCGACGCCAGTTTCATTCTCGCGGTCACCTTCCGCTTCGTCGAGTGCGGCGCGACACCGGTAGACGACGGCTGCCTGCACCATCTCGCCGGGCGTGCGGAACGCGGTCGTCCGGGAGAGGAAGGAGCTCGTGGTCGCGGCCGCCGGGTCCGCGTCGTCGCCGTCGCGGCGGCCGGCGAACGCGTCGTCGACCGACGAGCGCGTCCACGGGCTCGCGCCGAGGAGGTCCGCGAACGACTCGAACTCCGAGTGCGCCCGGAGGAACGCGGGACTGAGGAGCGTCGCGAGCGCGGCGACGTCGCCGTCGGCGACGCGGTCGGCGAGTTCCGCGCCCTCGCCGAGCGCGTCGGTGAGCGCGTCCAGGTCCGCCTCCGTGTACGGCCCGTCGTCGAGCGCGAGTCGGTCGGCGAGGGTCGCACCGACGAGGTCGGCGACCTCCTCGCCCGAGTACTCGGTCATGGAGCGGTAGTCGCCCGGGGCGCGGGTAAGCGTGTCGCCACCGGGACCACGGGAGCGGTCGGCGATGCTTCAAGTACGGTGACGCAGCGATGGACGACGTGCCGTGACGACTTGCCGCGGGGCGCGCCCGACGACCAGCGCGACGCCAGCGTCCCGCGACACGCGACCCAGTCCAAGCCCCGCGAGGGCGGGGACGTGCTCGGTGCGGCGTCGCCAGTCAACCCCTTCTCGCTCGACGGGTCCACCGCCGTCCACAGCGCACTTGCCCTCGAGTCGCGTATCCGCTGGTATGCGCGCGTTCCGTGTCGCCTACGACGGCCGGCCGTACCACGGCTTCCAGCGACAACCTCAGGTTCCGACGGTCGAGGACGCCGTCTTCGATTCGCTTCGGGCCCTCGGCGTGCTCGCGAGCGACGCCGACGCACCCGAGGGGTACGCGGCCGCGGGCCGCACCGACGCCGGGGTGTCCGCGGTCGCACAGACCGTCGCGTTCGAGTGCCCGGACTGGCTGACGCCACGCGCGTTCAACGGTGAACTCCCCGAGCACGTCCGTGCGTGGGCGAGCGCCGACGTCCCGGACGCGTTCCACGCGACCCACCACGCGGCGAGTCGCGCGTACGACTATCACCTGTACGCGCCGACAGCCGACGTCGACCGTGCAGCCGCGGCACTCGCGAGCCTCGAAGGGACTCACGACTTCGCGGACCTCACGGCGGCGAGCGAGGTCGACACGACGCGGACCCTGGAGACGGCGACCGTCGTCCGCGAGGGCGACGTCCTCCGCGTCCACGTCCGCGCCGACGGGTTCCTCTGGGAGCTCGTCCGCCGGATCGTCGCGCTCGTGCGGAGCGTCGCGACCGGCGACCGCGGCCTCGACGCCGTCGACCGCGCGCTCGCACCCGAGCCGCTCCCCGACCACGAGCGCGTCGGCCCCGCTCCGCCCGAGCCGCTCGTGCTCGTCGACGCGACCTACCCGGACGCGACCTTCGAGCGCGATTCCGAGGCCGCGGCGAGCGCCGCGGCGGCCTTCGAGTCGGCGCACGCGACCGCCGTGTCGCGGGCTCGCGTGACCGGGGCGCTCCGGGACGGCGTCGACGCCGGGTCGAATAGCGTCGACGACGACCGGCGTTGAATCGGCTCCGGGTCACCGGCGAGCATGCGGTGTGATAGCGATTGAACTTATGTCGCTGCCGTCCGTACCGGTGGCATGGTCGAGTCTCCGGCCGTGACGCGACGAGGTGCTCGCGTCGCGGGCCGCGTCGTCTACGCGGCGCTGGTCGTCCACGCGCTGTACGTCGTCCTCACCGCCGAGTGGCCCGAAGCAGCGGCGCTCGCGTTCGTCCTCGCGGTCTGGTACGACTACCGTGCGTCCACGACGCTCCGGCGCGTCCACCGGCGCGTGTTCGGGTACGCCGGACGGCCGTCGTCGAGTTGAGCGTCGCGGACGTCGCTCCACGGACGGGCGGTCAGGGCTCCCAGTCGGTCGGCCAGATGCCGGCGGCGCGCATCCCGGCGTCGAACGCCTGGTCGACCATCGCGTCCCTGAGCGACGACTCCTCGACCCGACCGACGTCGCGCGTCGCGATCTCGCGGACGAGGAGTGCGGCGAGCATCGCGTGCTCGCGGACGGTCCGAGAGTCGGTCTTGTCGTAGGTGTCGGCGGCGGTGTGTCCCCAGCCGCGGCCGCGTTCGCCGGAGTCGCTGTGCAGTTGCAGTGCGGGGACGCGTTCGCGGAGGAACGGCCAGTGGTCGCTCCATGGATGCGGGTCCGCGTCGGTCTGGACGGGGTGGTCGACGTCGTCGGCGACGGCGTCGACGGCTTCCTCGAGGTCGTCGCTCCCGTGCGTCATCGCGACGAGGTTCCGGTGGCGGCCGGCGCCGTCGACGTTCACGACAGCGTGCACGTCGTCGAGGTCGAGGGCGTCGGCGAGCGCGGCGCCGCCGAGGAGTCCGACCTCCTCGGCGCCGACGCCGGCGACGCGGACGCGAGCGTCCAGCGCGTCCGCGGCGTCGAGCCGGCCGAGCGTGCGAGCGAGTGCGACGACGACGGCGATACCGCAGCCGTTGTCGAGCGCGCCCTCGGCGAGGTCGTGCGCGTCGAAGTGCGCGAGCACGACGACCTCGCGGTCCGCGTCCGCGGGGCCGAGGACGCCGTGGACGAACTCGCTCTCGCCGTCGTCCGTCGTGGCGTCGACGTCGAGTTCGACGGTCGCGTCGCGGTCGGCGTAGTCGGCGAGCCACGCGCCGGTCTCCTTGGAGACGCCGACGCCCGGCGCTCTGGCCGGTTCGTCGAACCGGAGCGACCCGGTCGGCGGGAGCTGGCCGTCGACGTGGTTCCGGAACAGGAACGCGTCCGCGCCGGCGTCGATGGCGTGCCCGAACGACTCCATGCGGTGGACGAACCGGCCGTCCGCCGGGGAGTCCGTTCTGGCGAGTGCGATGGCGCCATCGAGGTCCGCGTCCGCGATCTCGCCGTGCGTGCCGTGATCGACGTCGACGAGCGGGCCGTCGACGCTCGCGGTCGGCGAGTACGGGAGCGCGACGCCCTCGAACTCGCGGTCGGCGGGGTCGGTGACGCGGAGCGTCGTCTCGCCGCGCGTCCACACGGTGAGCGGGAACGGCTCGCGTGCGACGTCGCGGACGCCGGCGTTCTCGAAGGCGTCGGCGACGAGGCCAGCGGCGCGTGCTTCGCCGGGGTGGCCGGCCATCCGGTCGTCGAGCTCGCAGAGGCGTCGCAGGAACCGACGCGGTTCGTCGTCGTGCCACGTCGCGCCGAGCGCGCTATCGAGGTCCATGCGTCCCCGTGCGGCCGCGAGCGTAAGCCTGTTCGGCCAGCGGCGAGACCGTGGCGAGTGGCAACGTTTACCTGAAGCTGTGGCCAAGAGCGTGCCATGAGTTCGGTCCCCGAGCGGTCCGATATCGACGAGGAGTACAAGTGGGACCTCGAGAGCATCTACGCCTCCGACGACGAGTGGGAGGCCGCCTTCGAGGACGTGAGTGAACGCCTAGAGGAGCTGGCGGCGTACGAGGGCGCGGTCGTCGAGGACGGCGACGCGCTCCTGGAGACGCTGGAGGCGCGCGACGACGTGATGCGGGAGGTGGCGAAGGTCGCGAACTACGCGCAGATGCGGTCCGCGGAGGACACGACGAACCAGCAGTACCAGGCGTTGTCGGCGCGCGCGCAGTCGCTGGCGTCGGACGCACAGTCCGCGGCGTCGTTCATCGAGCCGGAGATCCAGAGCGCGACGCGCGACGAGGTCGACGCGATGGTCGCGTCGACCGACGGCCTGGAGCGCTACGAGCACTACCTCGACGACGTCCTGCGGACGAAACCGCATACGCGGTCGGCGGAGGTCGAGGAGGTGCTCGCGGAACTCGGCGAGGTGACGCACGGGAGCGGTGACGTGTACAGTATGCTCGCGAACGCGGACATGGAGTTCCCGACGGTCGAGAAGCCGGACGGGTCGAGCGTCGAGATCACGCAGTCGAACTTCACGACGCTGCTGAAGGAGCAGGACCGCGAGTTCCGCCAGACGGTCCACGAGTCGTTCTACGAGGAGTGGGCGGACGTCCGGAACGCGGTCGGGACGGCGTACAAGAACTCCGTGAAGGCGGACGTGAAGGAGGCGCGAGTGCGGAACTACGAGACGGCGCGCGAGGCGGCGATGGACGGCCCGAACGTGCCCGCCGAGGTGTACGACAATCTCGTGGGGACGGTGCGGGACAACCTCGACAAGCTCCACCGCCATAGCGAGCTGAAGGCCGAGGTCCTGGGTGTGGACGAACTGGAGATGTGGGACGTCTACATGCCGATGACGGAGTCTTCGAGTCCGGACGTCGGGTACGACGAGGCGACCGAGTACGTCGTCGACTCGCTCGGCGTTCTCGGCGAGGAGTACCAGTCGCGGGTCGCCGACGGCCTGGAGTCGCGGTGGGTCGACGTCTACGAGAACGAGGGGAAGCGAGCGGGTGCGTTCTCGGGTGGGACGTACGACACGCAGCCGTTCATCATGATGAACTACCAGGACGATATCTCGTCGATGTACACGCTCGCGCACGAGCTCGGGCATTCGCTGCACTCGGAGTACACGAAGGACGCGCAGCCGTACGTGTACTCGAGCTACGAGATCTTCGTGGCGGAGGTGGCGTCGACGGTGAACGAGACGCTGCTCACGCAGCACCTCCTGGACACGGTCGAGGACCCCGAGTTCCGCCGGCACGTCCTGAACGAGTACCTCGAGCGGGTGCGGTCGACGCTGTACCGGCAGACGATGTTCGCGGACTTCGAGCATCAGGCGCACGAACTGGAGGAGGCCGGGGAGGCGATCACGCCGGACGCGCTCGACGAGATCTACGGCGACCTCAAACGAGAGTTCTACGAGCCGGCGAACGTCGACGACCACATCGAGCGCGAGTGGATGCGCATCCCGCACTTCTATCGGGCGTACTACGTCTACCAGTACGCGACGGGTATCTCGGCGGCGGTCGCGCTCAGTCAGGGGATACTGGAGGGCGATGAGGCGGCGGCCGAACGGTACCGCGAGTTCCTCTCGAAGGGCTCTCGCGAGTACCCGCTGGAACTCCTCGAGGGTGCTGGCGTGGACATGTCGACGAGCGACCCGATCCAGTCGGCGCTCGACGTCTACGACGACTATCTCGACGAGATGGAGACGCTGATCTGACCGGCGAGCGCGCGACGGCTAGCGGGGTAGCAGCTCTCGCTGGGTACGCAGACGATTGCAGTCCCGGTCGATTGGGTTTCGAACCGGTCGTGGTTCGTGGGGGCGGCGTCGCGGCGAGCTGGGGTGTCGGTCAGTCGTCGTCGTGTTCGTCGGCGTCCTCGAGGTCGATCTCGACGGGGTCGTCGGTCGCTGCCGCGTCGTCGACGTCGACGTCGTCGGCTTCGTCGTCTTCGGTGGTGAGTGCGTCCGGTTCCTCGTCGATGTCGGTGACGTCCGCCTCGGTGTCGGTGGTTGGTTCGGCGCTCGCCGCGAGGAGGAATCCGGTGAGTCCGGCGGCGATCATGCCGGCGCCGCTGGCGCGCGTCGCGTCGACGTACCAGTCGCGGGGCGTGAACTCGCCGTCACCGAGGTCCTCGTAGCGGGTGGCGAGCGAGAGCTTGTCGCCGAGGACGGCGGCTTTCTTCGGGGCGACGAGCGTGACGACGCCGACGGCGACCGTTCCGAGTGACGCGACCTTCCGGAGCTTCGGGTTACCGAGCATACACGAACGTTCGGGGTGAGCGACCAAAAGCCCGTGCCTTCCGACGTTGGGTGTCGCCCGCGTCCGTCGCGTGACCCGCGCCCGGTACCGTCGGTGGCCGCCCTCGGTACCGTCGGTGTTCGCGCTCGCTATCGCCCGTCCTCAGTCGGCGTCGTCGCCGAGTCGGGTGCTCTCGCTCCACGCGGACCCGTCGACGTCGCCGGCGGTCTTGAACGTCCCGCGGGCGGTCGCGACGAGCGTGTCGTCGTGCGTGATCTTGACGTCGGCGACGGCGACGGTGTCGCCGTCCTTGCGGACGTCGGCCTCGGCGTGGAGGTCGCCGCGAGCGGGCGCGAGGTGGTCGAACCGGATGTCGATGGTGGGCGTGGGCCTATGGTGGAGGGAGATGACGGCGGCGCCGGCGACGGTGTCGGCGAGCCCGTGGACGACGGCGCCGTGTGCGACGTCGCTGCCGGGGACCGACGAGTGATGGTCGTCGAACGCGAGTTCGCCTTCGGCGTGGCCGTCCTCGGCGGTGGTGACCTCGATGCCGAGGTGGCGACAGTACGGAATCTGGGACATGATGTCCGCCAAGTCCATGCCCAACCCTCCGCACCCCAACCTCAAACGCGTTGTGTGTTCTCGGGCCCCTATCGTGTTAGGTGCGACTGCTATTCTCGTGGACGTGCAACAGAGCGTCGAGAACAGTACGATGGGAGCAGACGTCTACGACCCCGACGCGATAGACGACCCGCCCGTCCCCGAGCGCTACACGGCGATCGAGACCGACGACGGCGACCTCGTCGTGTTCGACGCGGAGGCCGAGGACGCGTGGATCCAGTCCGCGGACGCGACCTGTCTCACGCAGGTCCGCTAGGTCGCCCGCGCGAACCACCCGCTCGTCGGCGACCGGAATCACTACCTGTCCGGTCCGCGCACGCCGACGCATGCAACTGGGCGTCATCGGCCTCGGTCGGATGGGGCGCATCGTCGTCGACCGGACACTGGACGCGGGCCACGACGTGGTCGCGTTCGACCTCGACGAGCACGCGGTCGCGGACGCGGCCGACGCGGGCGCGACCGCCGCCGATTCCGTCGTCGACCTCGCGGAGCGACTCGGCGACGACAAACGAATCTGGTTGATGGTGCCAGCCGGGGACGCGGTCGACGCCGCGCTCGACGACCTCGAGTCATATCTCGACGGCGACGACGTCGTCGTCGACGGCGGCAACTCGTACTTCGAGGACTCCGTGCGTCGCGCCGAGTCGACCGACGCCGCGTACCTCGACTGCGGGACCTCGGGCGGTCCCGCGGGCGCCGAGAACGGTTTCTCGCTGATGGTCGGCGGCCCCGAGTGGGCGTACGACGAGCTCGTCCCGGTGTTCGACGCGGTCGCGACCGGCCCCGACGGCCACGACCGGATGGGGCCCGCCGGCTCGGGGCACTACGTGAAGATGGTGCACAACGGCGTGGAGTACGCGCTCATGCAGACCTACGGCGAGGGGTTCGAGCTCCTCGCGAACGGCCGGTACGACCTCGACCTCGAGTCGGTCGCTCGCACGTGGAACAACGGCGCCGTCATCCGGTCGTGGCTCCTCGAACTCTGCGAGGAGGCGTTCCGCGAGGAAGGCAACGACCTCGGGACGGTCGCCGACCGCGTCGAAGGCGGCTCGACGGGCACGTGGACCGTCCAGGAGGCCCTCGAGCAGGAGGTCGCGGTGCCGCTCATCTACGAGGCGCTCGGCGAACGCTTCGATTCGCGCGCCGCGGACCCCGGGAAGTTCTCGCGGCGGCTCGCGAACCGCCTCCGGTACGGGTTCGGCCGGCACGACGTCCCCCGGACCGAGGACTGAAAGGTAGGTCTCGCGACGTTTCCCCCGACCGAGGACCGACCGATAGGTCTCGCGATGCCCCCGAAGTCAGGACCGGCCAGTAGGTTCCACGCCCTCACGCATCGCTCTCGGCGGTCGTGTCGCCGTAGACGAGTTCGAGCGTCGCGTCCACCGTCTGCGTCCCGTCCAAGACGCTCCCGTCCGTGAGTCTCGTCCCGCCGCGGATCGTCGCGAGCGCGTCGCCGTCGGTGAACTCGGTCGCGGGGTCGAACGTCGTCCGGAACCGGTACGCGACCCCTTGCGTGGACGGCTCCGGCAGGACGACCCGCCACGACCGCGTTCGGTCGCCCGTGCTGGCGGCGAGCCGGAACGCGGCGTCGGGGCTGTCCGCGTCCACGGACGTCATGTTCGTCTCCGCGGCCGTCACGCGCCCGTCGGCGGCCGTCCAGTCGTGCTCGCCGCGGACGTTCGCGTACCGCCAGTCCGACCCGAACGCGCTCGCCCCCGAGCGAACGCGATGGAAGCTCACGACCACGAGCGTCCCGTCCGCGCGCTCGAACGCCGCCGTCGACGACTCGAGCACGCCACGCGGCCCACTCCCGGCGCGCGCGTCGTCGAGCGCCACCAGCTCCGGGTCCGCGGGCGCCGTCGCACCGCGCCCGAACCGCGCCGGCGTCCCCTCGCTCTCCGAACCGAGCACCGAACAGCCGGCGAGCGCACTCGCTCCAGCCAACGCACCGACACCCAGGACCGACCGACGACGAACCATACCAGCGGCTAGCCGTCTCGACCGTATCCCTGTTCGGAATCCAGCGACACAGCCACCCCGCCCCCGCGGCTCGAAGAACGTAGCCGAAAAACTGACCGCGAACGCTCGCTTACTCGCCTTCCACTTCGAACTCGATGGCGGCTCCTTGACCGAACCCGACGCAGAGGGTGGCGAGGCCGCGACCGCCGCCGCGCTTGCGGAGTTCGTGGATGAGCGTCACCGGGAGGCGCGCGCCGGAGGCGCCGAGCGGGTGCCCGATGGCGATTGCGCCGCCGTTCACGTTGAAGATGTCCTCGTCGATACCGAGCTCTTCGCGAGCGTACACGGTCTGGGACGCGAACGCCTCGTTCAGCTCCACGAGGTCGTAGTCGTCGATGTCGCGCCCGCTCCGCTCGAGGAGGCCGCGCGTCGCCGGCACCGGCCCGATACCCATCACGGTCGGGTCGACGCCCGCGACGTTGTTCGCGCCGACCTCTGCGAGAATCTCGAGGTCGTGCTCCTCCGCGAACGCTTTGGACGTGACGAGCGTCGCCGACGCACCGTCACTGATCTGGCTGGAGTTCCCCGCGGTGACGTCCTCCATGAACACCGTCGGGAGTCCCTGCAGCGTCTCGAAGTCCGTCCCCGGCCGGATGCCCTCGTCCTTCGTGACCTCGCCGTCGGGCGTCTCGATCGGGACGATCTCGTCGTCGAACCGGCCCTCCTCGGTCGCCGCGGCGGCGCGCTGCTGGCTCTGGGCCGCGTAGCGGTCCTGGGCTTCCCGCGAGATGTCGTACTCGTCGGCGACCTTCTCCGCGGTCATCCCCATCTGGAGTTCGATCATGTTGTACATGTCCTGGAAGTCCGGGTGGAAGCTCCGGCCGTCCATCCCCCCCTCCATGGGGACGTTCGTCATGTGCTCGAACCCGCCGGCGATGATGGCGTCGCGGTTCCCGGCGGCGATCGCGTCGCTCGCGGAGATCACGGACTGCATCGAGGACGCACACCAGCGGTTGATGGTGGTCGCCGGCACCTTCTCGCCGAGGTCGCTCATGAGCGCGATGACGCGCGCCACGTTGTTGTCCTGCTGGCCGCGCTGTTGCGCACAGCCCCACATGAGGTCGTCGACGTCCTCGCCGTCGAGCTCGTTCTCGTCGAGGATCTTGTCGATGAGCGGGACCGAGAGGTCCTCGCCGCGGATGTCGGAGTAGACGCCGTCCTTCTTGCCCTGCGGTGTTCGGTACGCAGCCGCGATGACGGGTGTCTGTGGTTCCATGCACGTACTGTGGCAGGCCGTCGGCATAAAACACCGCAGAACTCCGGACGCCGGAGTCCGGAGTTTACGCGGTCGACGCCGGGCGCCAGATAGCAAAAAGCGTTTACCCCCGCACGGATTCTCCGAGAACAATGACCGACGAGTCCTCGGAGCCCTCCGATTCCGACGAGGACCCCACGCGACCCGAGCACGGGCCGCCCGACGACGGCGACGCCGACGCAGTCGACGAGCCGGACGGCGACGAGCAGGCGGACCGGGACGCTACAGGAGAGAGCGACACCGGCGAAACCGACGACGAACGATCAACTGGCAGCCCCGAACCCGCAATCGACGACACCGAACCGCCAGCCGACGGGTCGACCGACGACGGACCGGGAGACGAGGACGACGGTGGGTTCGAGTTCGGTGACGCGGTCCCGTCCCGGTCGGACGCGTCCGCGTCCACGGACGACACCGCGGACGACGGCTCGACTCCCGAGGAGTCCACCGCCGACGAACGCGCGAGCGAGGACGCGGTCGACGACGATAGCGACGCGGACGCGGGGTTGTTGGCGGCGGCGAACCGACGGACGCCGTTCCCGGACACGTCGCTGACCGTGCTGGCGTCGCTCGTCGCGATGACGGTCGCGGGGTTCGTGCTTCGGTTCGTGAACCTCGGGGCGCGCGTCGCTCACCAGGACGAGGGGCGGGTCGGGTACTGGATCATCCGCTACCTCGAATCCGGGGTCTGGGAGTACCGCGCCATCGTTCACGGGCCGTTCCTCTTCCACGTGAACAAGTACGTGTTCGAGGTTCTCGGCCCGTCGGACTTCTCGTCCCGGGTCGCCGTCGCCGTCATCGGCGCGCTCCTGCCGTTGACCGCGTGGCTGTTCCGCGAGCACCTCCGGGACAGCGAGGTCGTCGCGCTCGGACTCCTCCTCACACTCAACCCGGTGCTCGTGTACTACTCGCGGTTCATGCGGAACGACGTCCCGCTCGCGGCATTCATGCTGCTCGCGGCCGGACTCGCGGTCCGGTACTACGACACGCGCCGGTACCGGTACGTGTACGGGAGCGTCGGCGCGTTCGCGGTCGGGATGACGACGAAGGAGAACGGCCTCCTCTACGCCGCGTGCTGGCTGGGTGCCGCCGCACTCCTCCTCGACCACCGCATGTTCGTCGCGAGCCGGGGTGACGCCGACCGCGGGCCGTTCCGAACGGCGGTCGCGTACGGCCGCTGGCTCCTCCCCGTTCGCGTGAAGCGCCTCCCGGCGGCCGTCCGCGGTGCGTGGAACCCGGACCGGGCGACGCCCGACGACGACGCCAGCAGTCCCGGCCGCTCTCGACCGTGGAACTGGATCGGCGTGAACTGGACGGCCGCGATAGTCGCCGTCACCGCCGTCCTCGAGTTCCTCGCCATCATCGTGTTCTTCTACGCGCCACGCGGCGGCAGCTACATGGCCGTCGGCGGCGGCGGCCCGCCCGACGTCCGCGAGGACACCGCCGGCGAGATGGGACTGTACTCGTCGCTCGACGGCCTGCTCGCCGGCGACACCACCGAGTTCCGGCTCGTCGTCGAGGAGGCCCTCGTCGGCAGCTGGCAGGAGTTCACTCGCATCTGGGGCGGCCACGAGCACTCCTACACCGCGTTCCTCAAGCACTACGTCGAGGTGATGATAGCGGGCGCGCTCGTCGTGTCCGCGTTCGCCGTCGTCGGCTTCCTCGTCGACCGATACGGCGACGGCGGCCCGCGCGACCTCGTCGCGCTCGCGAGCTACTGGGGGTTCGTGAGCGTCCTCGGGTACCCGATAGCGACCGACATCCAGGCCGGGTGGGCGACCGCGCACGCCATCGTCCCGCTCGCCATCCCGGCCGCGGTCGGGCTCGCGATAGTCATCCGGTGGGGCGTGCAGTCGTTCACGCTCGACGACGGCGTGGGCGTCGCGCTCGCCGTGATCCTCCTGCTGTCGGTCGTCGGCTGGATGGGGTTCGCGGTCACCGACCAGGTCTACGCGAACCCGCAGAGTCCGGACAACGAGATAATCCAGTACGCGCAGCCGTCGACGGACTCGAAACCGACGCTCGAGCGCGTCCGGGACCTCGGCATGGAGCGTGGTGGCCCGGGTGACGTGGACGTCCTCTTCTGGGGTGACAAGTTCGCCATCGCGAACGAGAGCGGGCTCGCGCAGCCGCCGGCGCCGGGCCCGTACTACGACCGGCGCGTGTGGATGTGGTACATGGAGATGTACCAGTACGACGCGAACCAGACCGGCGAGCACTTCGTGTACGGCGACACGGACGACAGTCGGACGCTCAACGAGACGCGGCCGCCGGTCGTCGTGGCGCTCGGCCAGAACGAGGGGCCGAAGGTCCCGAAGGACGGCGGCGAGGAGCTCCACCAGTGGCTCGTCGAGAACGGGTACGAGCGCGTCGTCCACCAGCGGTACGGGGACGACCCGGACGGCGATTACTCGCGCCCCATCCTGTTCTACGTGCGGGAGAACCCCGAGCAGTCGACGAACGACGCGCCGCTCGACCCGTCGCCGGGGCCGATAACGACGGCGAACGCGACGGCCGTCTCGTGGTCGGAGACCGCAACGTCGGACGTCGCGGCCGCCGAGACCGTGACGATGGCCGTTCGGCCGGGCGGGACGACGACCGCGGTCGTCGACGGCGCGCTCGCGCCGACCGCGATCGGGGCGCCGTCGGCGCGTTCGAGTGCGTCGACGCCGCGAACGAGGGCAACGCGACGTCCGGTTCGACGGTCTTAAACGCGTTCCGCTCGTACGTCGCGGGGAATGAGCAACGCGGCGCTCTCGGTCGTCGAACTGTTGTTGACGGCGCACGTCTACAACGAGGAACGGACGCTTGACGAGAACGACTTGCCGCCGCGGTACCGGCGTGTCTTCTATAGCGACGGGGAGGTCAAACGCCCCGTGTCGGTGACGAACGCGACGGCGCGCGCCGCCGCGAGCACGGACCATCCCTGGGACGCCATCTCCGGGTTGATGTTCACGGAACGCGACGAGTTCTCGGGCTCGATATCGCTCGCGGACACGGCGATGGCCGTCGAGTGGTACGCCGAGAACGCGGACGCCGAGCGCGTCCACACGAACCCCGTGCTGGCGTACGCGTACGGCGCCGACGGGTCGTTCGACGTGGACGCGTTCGCGGACGTCGACTACGAGTCCGCGCGGGAAGCGAACCGCCCGATCCAGGCCGACCGCGTCTGGATCGACTCGCTGCTCGACGAGTACTTCGACTCGGACGACGAGGACGAGGAGGAGATGCTCGACCTCGTCGACATCCGTGCGCCCGAGGAGATCGATATGACCCTCGACGACCTCGTCCTCACGCAAGAGCAGGAGGACGAGATTCAGAAGATCGTGAAGGCCATCGAGCACCGTGATTACCTCGCACGGATCGGACTCCGTGAGATCGGGAAGCTCCTGTTCGTCGGGCCGCCGGGGACGGGGAAGACGAGTACGGCGCGGGGGCTCGCGCACTCGCTCGACCTGCCGTTCGTCGAGGTGAAGCTCTCGATGATCACGAGCCAGTACCTCGGTGAGACGGCGAAGAACGTCGAGAAGACGTTCGAGGTCGCGAAGCGGTTGTCGCCGTGTATCCTGTTCATGGACGAGTTCGACTTCGTCGCGAAGACGCGCGGCGGGGACGAGCACGCCGCCATCAAGCGTGCGGTGAACACGCTCCTGAAGAGCATCGACGACATGTCCCTGATCGACGACGACGTCCTGCTCATCGGGGCGACGAACCACCCGGACGACCTGGATTCGGCGGCGTGGCGGCGGTTCGACGAGATCGTGAACTTCCCGAAGCCGGACCGCGGGATGCGGTCTGACATCCTCCGGCTCATCACGCACGCGATGGACATCGACGAGTTCGAGCCGGAGGCGATCGCGGACATCACGGAGGGGCTGACGGGGAGCGACCTCCGGTTGGTGATGCGGGAGGCGGTGCTGTCAGCGTTGACGGAGGAGCGGACGACGCTCACCCAGCAGGACCTCGTCGACGCGGTCGAGGAGTTCGAGGAGCGCGACAACCTGAAGAACCTCGACATGATGGACGGCGACGGCGACGCGCTCATCGCCGGCGGGACGCCGGGGGCGACCGACGGCGGACACGACCATGACGCGCACGACCACGGCGACGACTGAGTGGGTCCGAGTCGGCGTCCGGGGACGCTACGTCTTTCCGGCCGCGCCCTGTAGGGGTGCGTGATGCAGGTGACGTTGCTCGGGACGGGCGACACGACGGGGACGCCGACGCCGGGGTGCGGGTGCGAGACGTGCGAGGCGGCGGTCGAGCGTGGCGTCGAACGCACGCGGTTCTCGGTGCACGTCCACAATCCGCGGACCGGGGAGTCGTTGCTCGTGGACGCGAGTCCGGACTTCCGGTATCAGTTCCTGAAGAACGACGTCGCCCTGCCGGACGCGGCGGTCATCTCGCACGTTCACTTCGACCACTTGGACGGACTCGGGAACGCGTACCGGCTCCTGGATAGCCTGGACGTGTACGCGGCGGACGAGACCGACCCGGCGCTCGGGGAGTCGGTCGCGGAGACGGTCGCGCGGAAGTACGACTACCTCGACACGGTCACCGTGCACCCGACCGAACCGTTCGAGTCCGTCGAGACCTGCGGGTTCGAGGTGACGCTCGTCCCCGTCGACCATCCACCGCTGGTGTGCTACGGGCTCGTCGTCGAGGACCCCGAGACGGGCGCGAAGCTCTCGCTGTCGGGCGACACCAGCTACGGAATCCCGCAGGAGTCGTTGGACGCACTCGGCGACCCTGACCTCCTGCTCGCGGACGGCATCGTCCCCGCCGCGCTCTGCGAGCACCACCCGCTCGGTGGGAAGCACGAGGCCCCCGACGGCACGTACCGGACGTTCGGCACGAAGCACATGACGCGAGAGGGCGCGCTCGCGCTCGGCGACGACCTCGACGCGACCGAGACGCGAGTCGTGCACGCTGCGCACTTCTATCCCGCCGACGAGGCGTTCGAGGAGCCCATCGCGGTCGACGGCGAGACGTACGAGCTCTGATCGCTCAGTCTTCGCCGGGTATCTCGAACTGCTCGTATCGACGGAAGAACAGGAGACCGGCGCCGAGGAGGACGACGAACCCGACCGCGACCGCCACGCCGACCAATTCGAGTCCGCGCGCGAACTGGCGGAGGTCCCACCCGTCGTCGTGGGACGTCTGGTCGTCACGAGCGGTCGTTCGGTCGCTATCGCCGCCACCGAGGAGATCACCGACGATGCCGCCGTCGTCGTCGCCGAGGTCGCTGAACCGCGTCGCGTTCTTGAGCGCCGCGTCGCAGCGCTCCTGGCGGGTCGCGTCGAACGCCGCGTCGCCGTGGAGGTTCACGGCGCCTTCGGCGTCCTGGTCGGCGATGGTCGGCCCGCCGGCCTCGTCGCCGTAGGGGACGCGTTCGACGTCGTAGACGAGCCACGGCGTGTACACCTCCCAGACGACCTCGCCCTCGGGCGTGACCTCCAGCACGCGGTTGTTGCTGGAGTCGCCGACGAGTGTGTTCCCGTTCGGGAGGCGGTCGGCGTCCCGTGGCCACGTGAGCGACGACTCGTTCCCGACGCGCCACGTCCGCTGCCAGTCGCCGTCGCGGCGCGCGTACTCGACGATGCGGTCGTTCTCGGAGTCCGCGACGAGGACCGTCGACGTCCCGTTCTCGCTCTCGTAGTGCACCGGGTTGTGCTGTTTGCGCATCACGTCGCCGCTGTTCGGTTCGCCGAGCTCCCACACGACGTCGCCGCTCGTCCGGTCGACGAGAACGGTCATGTCGAAGTTCCGCGGGCTCGCGAGGTAGTGCGTCTCGTTGACGGCGTCGACGTCGTTCACGTGCGTCCAGTCGTGACTGTAGTTCCCGCCGAGGTCTGCGTCGCGGTCGTAGTGGTCGCGGAACTGCCACTGCCACGTGACCTCGTCTGTCGTGCGGTTGTAGACGAGGAGGCGGTCGCGGTTCCCGGAGACGTTCGCGGTGGCTCGCATGTTCGCGACCAGTATCTCGGTGTCGCTGAGGAGGTCGGCGTCGTGGGTGTCCTGGAACGGTGCGGTCTCGCTCCACACCGTCTCGCCGGTCTCGGGGTCGAGCTTGTAGAACACCGTCCGCCCGGGCTTGTCCTCGCCGCGGTACTTCGTGCCGGTGACGAACAGCGTGCCGTCGTCGACGGGGTCGACGTCGTACGACCACGTGACGCCGTCGCGCTGGTGGACCCACTCGACCTGTCCGCGCGGCCCGAGTGCGACGAGCCGCGCCTGGCGTTTCCCGCCGTCGTCACCGAACCGCATCCCCTGGACGCTGACGACGGTGAGGCCGTTCGCGGCACGCTCCATCGTCCCGACGCAGGGGTTCGCGTCGTCTGGCGCGGCCGACGCCGTCGACCCTGCGGTCGCGGAGGGCCCGGCGAGGACGACCGGTGCGGCGACGCAGAGACAGCACACCACGACGATGACGGAGCGACGACGCATACACCACTCCGGTTACTGGCCCCCGGTATCAGTCTTGTCCCCTGAACCGAATCGAACGCGTCGGACCGACGAGACGTCCTCACGCGGTCCGGAAGGCTAAAGTTGTGCTTGGAAAATCCTGGGGTATGGACGACGAGCAGCGACCGTCACGGGATGGGGACGGTCACGAGGATACGACGGTCCGACGGACGTTCGATTGGTCGGAGACGAAGCCGTCGGCCGCGGTCGTCGAGGTCGTCTCGAACGCGCTGGGGGTGGCGCCGACGGACGTCGAACCGCTGTACACGGCCGTCGACCCGGAGGCACTCGACAGTCTCCTCTCGGACCGCGACGGCGACCGCGACTGCACGGCGGTCGTCGTCACGTTCACGTTCGCCGACCGACACGTGACCGTGGAAGGAACGGGCACGGTCGTCGCCGAACCCGTCAACGTCGGCTGACCGGTGCTGGGACGACTCGACGCTGGGCGGCTCGATTCCGGGGGACTCGACGCTGGGTGAATCGGTTCCAGGTGGCTCGACGCTGAGTCACCCGCTGTGTCGCGGCGGCTTCTGGGACGCGACGAAGTGACGGCGCAGCACCGCGTGGATGGCGGTCTCCGTGGCGCGTCACGTCTTGACACGTGTGACCACGCTTCCGATACGATTTTCCGCGGGCCAATCGAACCGTCGGGCAAGAATGCTCAGCCGGCAGTACGTACGCGAGAACCCCGACGAGGTCAGAGACGCCGTCGAGCGGAAGGGCGTCACGGACGTGGACGTGGACGAGATCCTCGAGATCGACGCGGAGTGGCGAGATCTGAAGGCCGAGGGCGACGACCTCCGCCATCAGCGTAACGAGGTCAGTCGCTCCATCGGTCAGCTCAAGCAGGAGGGCAAGGACGAGGAGGCCGAGGAGGCCATCGAGCGCTCGCAGGCGCTGAAGGACGAGCTCGGGGCCGTCGAGGAGCGCGCCGACGAGCTGGAGACGGAGCTCCACGAGCGGCTGCTCGAGGTGCCGAACGTCCCCCACGAGAGCGTCCACACCGGCGAGGACGAGTCGGACAACGAGACCCGGTACCGCTGGGGCTTCGAGGACCTTCGGGACCTCCCCGAGGACGTCGTCCCGCACTACGACCTCGGCGAGGACCTGGACGTCCTCGACTTCGAGCGCGGTGCGAAGGTCTCGGGTGGCGGGTTCCAGTTCGTGAAGGGCGACGGCGCGCGCCTGGAGTTGGCGCTCGTGCAGTTCATGCTCGACCTCCACCGCGAGCAGGGCTACCAGGACGTCCTCCCGCCGGTCCCGGTGAACTCGGCGTCGATGCGCGGCACCGGCCAGCTCCCGAAGTTCGACGAGGACGCGTACCGCGTCGGCGCGCGCCAGGACGACGAGTACGACGACGACGATCTCTGGCTGCTCCCGACCGCGGAGGTCCCGGTGACGAACATGCATCGCGACGAGATCCTGCTCGACGACGACCTCCCGCTGAAGTACCAGGCGTACTCGCCGAACTTCCGACGCGAAGCCGGTGAACACGGGACGGAGACCCGCGGATACGTGCGCGTTCACCAGTTCAACAAGGTCGAGCTCGTGAACTTCGTGCGTCCCGACGAGTCCTACGACCGCCTCGAGAGCCTGCTCGACGAGGCGACCGAAGTGCTCGAACGCCTCGGGCTCCCGTACCGCGTGCTCGACATGTGTACGGGCGACATGGGGTTCACGCAGGCGAAGAAGTACGACGTCGAGGTCTGGGCGCCCGGCGACGACATGGACGAGGGCCCCGAGGAGGGCGGACGCTGGCTGGAGGTCTCGTCGGTGTCGAACTTCGAGGACTTCCAGGCGCGGCGCGCCGGCATCCAGTACCGGCCCGAGCGGCACGAGTCGGCCGAGTACCTCCACACGCTGAACGGCTCGGGCGTCGCGCTGCCGCGCGTGATGGTCGCGATCCTCGAGTACTACCAGAACGACGACGGCACCGTCGAGGTCCCCGAGCCGCTCCGCGAGTACATGGGCGGCAAGGAGACCATCGAGGGGCACAGTCCGGTCGGCGAGAGCGCGCTCGGCGCCGGCGACCGCGAGTAGGGCCGTGCTTGCGGCGCGACCGAACGCGGTCGGTCACTCCGAGTAGAAATCGTCCTCCACGAGTTCGTCACCCGGTCCCGAGGACGAAACAAGCGGTCGATACAGGTATTTTATAGTTATAAGTCACAGCCATGTCGGTGCGGGGGCATGGGTGATAACGTTTATTACATCTCCTCTCACGTCGTTTTGTTATGAGCAAGGCACCTTGCCCTAATTGTGGGTACGTTATCGAAGGCATCCCACTGGATAACGTGTCGAAAATAAAAAGTGGGAGCTTTTCTGGGTTTGGCTCCTGTGATTTCGAAAGCGAATGCCCAGACTGTTCAAACAACTACCATGCGTTCGATAGATAAATACCTGCGAAGATAGAACGCCCGAGACGCGTACTATAGTCCTTAAATAGTACTGAACATGGCAGATAGGTACACCTGTGACGCCTGTGGATGTGAAATCCCTCACAGTAACGATAGACGAGATTATTGTAAGAGTTGTATCGAACTTGGGAGAGATGAATAACGACCCGTTACGAGACGCCCGAGGGTGGGTGCCGCGGTAACAGTATCCCGTCTGGCGGCTATCTCAGCGCGTGTACGTGTCGAGGGCGACGATGCGGTCGGCGAGGACGTCGAAGCAGTCGACGAACCGGACGAGGACGTCGCCGGACTCGCGGACGACGGTCCCGCGGGCGAGGACGGTCTCCGCCTCGTCGCCGGCGGTCGGCGTCCCGTCGTCGCCCGTCGGGGCCTCGCAGTCGCCGTCCGGGCGGGCTCGGTGACGGTGGTCGTCGGTCGCCGGTTCGACGAACACGCCGTCGAGGTCGTGGACGGTGTCGCTGTGCGGGCGGCTGTCGCGCATGAACGAGAGGAACGTCTCGCGGCCGTCGAACGTGCGGTCGGGGCGACGCTGCGTGAACCCGGGTGCGAGCACGGTGCGGAGGTCGTCGTAGCGCGCGTCGTCGAGGCACGCGTAGTACGTGCGGACCGTCGCCTCGGCGTCCATGCCCGACCGGTTCTCGTGGGGGACTGAAAAGCGCTCGGTGCGCGGACCGCGGGCGGGCACCGGGCGGCCGGTCGGTTCCGTCGACGCCGGCCGCGCGGTCGGCCGACGACCGCGGCGCGTCGGTCGAACGCGACGTCGTCAGTCGGGCACGAGGGCGTCCGGGTCTGGCAGTTCGCCGACCTGGCGTGCGGACTCGTGGGGGCGCTGGGCGTCCGCGTGGCACTCGTCGGCGAGGCCGCCCTTCCCTTCGATGCGGTGTTCGGCGGCGCTGGCGAGCCACGTGGCAGCCTGCCGGAAGTCGTCGCTCGCGTCGCGGGCGGTCGCGGCGGCGTCGTGGACGTGCTCGCTCTCGGCGAACCGGCGCGCGGAGTCGAACGCGCCGCCGGCGGAGTCGAAGTACGCGACGGCCTCCTCGAACGCGGCGACGGCGTCGAGCCAGTTCTCGCGGTCGTACGCGCCGAGGGCGTTCTCGAACTCCGAGCGGCCGTACGTGTAGTGCTGGTAGCCGCGGCCGTAGCGTTCGGCGGCGGTGCGGTCGTCCTGCACGCCGTCGATGGCGTCCCGGACGGCGTCGAGGTCGGGTTGGACCGTGGGGTCGTCGGTACTCCAGGCGTACGCGACGCGGCCGCGGTCGTCGACGACGAACAGCGCGCGCTTCGGGACGCGCAGGTGACCGTCGAGTTCGGGGTGGAGGACGCCGTACTCCTCGGCGACCGCGCCGATGGAGTCGGTCAGGAGCGGGAACTCGAGCGCGTTCGCCTCGGCGAACGCGCGGTGGCTGTGGACGGAGTCCCCGGAGACCCCGAGGATGGTGACGTCGTCCATGAGCGTCAGGAGGTCGATGTCCCGGAGGCTGCAGAGCTCCTCGGTGCAGCCGGGACTGAAGTCCATCGGGTAGAACGCGACGACGACGACGTCCTCGCCGACGTAATCGTCGAGCGCGAACTCGCCGACCTCGCCGTCGTGGTAGCCGGGGAGTGCGAACGCGGGCGCCTCCGTTCCCTCCGTGAGCATCATCGCGGGGTACGTTCGACCCGTACTTAGGCGTCGTGCCCCAATGGTCGGTCGAGTCCTGCCCGCGGTGGTCGGGTGAAATCGAGTTCAGGGAACGGTTTTCCCGCCCGCGCTCGAATCGTGTGGTATGGCAACGAACGACGATTCGAGCGACGGGTTCGTGCGCGCGACCAGCCTCGGCGAGCTCGAGGACGCGGGTCGCGAACTCGTCACGGCCCGCGGCACGGCGATCGCCGTGTTCCACCACGAGGGCGAGGTGCGCGCGGTCGACAACCGCTGCCCGCACATGGGGTTCCCGCTGAGCGACGGGAGCGTCGAGGACGGTGTGCTAACGTGCCACTGGCATCACGCGCGCTTCGAGCTGTCCTGCGGGGACACGTTCGACCCGTGGGCGGACGACGTCCGGACGTACCCCGTCGAGGTCCGCGGCGGCGACGTCTACGTCCACCCGGATCCGCCGCGCGAGCGCGACCCGGCCGTCCACTGGCGCGAGCGCCTCGACACCGGGTTGCGGGAGAACCTCCGGCTGGTGGTGGCCAAGAGCGCGGTCGGCCTGGCCGACGCGGGCGTCGACCCGGTCGACGTCGCGGCCCGCGGGGTCGCGTTCGGGACGCGCTACCGCGCGGACGGCTGGAGTTCGGGATTGACCATCCTCGCCGCGCTGACGAACGCGCTCCCGGTGCTGGACCCGGAGGACCGGAAGCGCGCGACGTACACGGGCCTCCGGCACGTCGCGAGCGACTGCGCGGGCGAGCCGCCGCGACACGACCAGCCCGCGTTCGACGTCGACGACGTCTCCGCGGAGCGCCTCGCCGAGTGGTTCCGGGAGACGGTCGAGGTCCGCGACGCCGACGGCGCCGAGCGCGTCCTCCGGACCGCGGTCGAGACCGCCTCGCGCGAGGACGTGGAGGCGATGCTGTACGCGGCCGCGACCGACCACGCGTACCTCGACTCCGGGCACTCCTTCGACATGACGAACAAGGCCGTCGAGACGCTCGAAGCGCTCGACTGGCCGACGGCGACTGACCAGGAGCGACAGGAAGGCGAGGCCACTGACGGAGACGGCGGGATGGGTGCGGTCGATTCGGCGGACGTCCTCGCGAGCCTCGTCACGCGCTTCACGGACGCCGACCGCGCGGAGGAGGGCTCGGAGTGGCGCCAGCCCGAGGACCTGGCGGCGATGCGCGAGGCGTTCGAGGCCGACCTGCCGGCGCTCGCGGCGGGCGAGCGCGACCCGGACTGGACGCCACCGAGCGGGTTCCAGGCGACGCTGCTCGGCGACGACCCGCACGACGTCGTCGACGCCCTGCGGGACGCGGTTCGAGCGGGCGCGACCGTCGAGGCGCTCGCGCACGAGGTCGCGAGCGCCGCCGCCACCAGGGTGGCGCGGTTCGGGACGACGAACGAGTTCGGCGACTGGAACACGGTCCATCACACGTTCACGTACGCGAACGCCGTCCAGCAGGCCGCGAGCCGCGTCGAACCCACGGAGCTCTACCGGGGCGTGCTCGACGGCGCGTTCTCGGTGTACCTCGACAGGTTCCTGAACAGTCCACCCGCGCCGCTCCCGGACCCCGCGAGCGGCGACGCCGGGGAACTCGGGAGCGTCGAGGACCACCGCGAGGCGCTGCTGGACGCGTTCGACCGGGAGGGCGCGGTGAACGACGCCGGCCGCGAGGCCGCCGCACTGCTCGCGGTCGCCGACGGCCCGCGCGAACTCTGGTCGACGCTCGGCGGCGCGCTCCTCCGCGAGGACGCGGGCTTCCACACGCTCCAGGCGTACGAGGCCGCACACGCGCAGTTCCACGCGGCACGCGACCGCGCGGACGACCACCCCGAGGGACTGCCGAGCGACCGCGAGCGCACCGCGGCGATCGCGGCCGCACGCTACCTCGCCGCGCACACCCCCACGCGGCGCGAAGCCGAGCAGACGTTCACCATCGCCAGCCGCCTCCTCCGCGGCGAAAGCATCCACGAGGACTGAGTCTCGCTCCCCCACCGCGGCGCGACCGGGGCGCGAACCGACCGGGGGAATCTACTTGCCGCGGGCTGTCGAAGTCGGCGTATGGCGATGGAACGCGTGAATCCGGCGACGGGGGAGACCATCGAGACCGTCGAGACCCACACGGACGCGGAGGTCGACGAACTGCTCGGGGCCGCGCACGAGCGCTATCTGTCGTGGCGCGACGTCCCGATGCACGAGCGCTGCGAGCTCATGGCGAACGCCGCCGACGTGCTCCGCGACAACAAGGAGGAGTACGCGCGGCTCATGACCGAGGAGATGGGGAAGCCCATCACGGGCGCCAGGGGCGAGGTCGAGAAGTGCGCGTGGGTGTGCGAGCACTACGCCGAGCACGCCCAGACCTACCTGCAGGACGAGACGCTGCCGAGCCCGCCGGAGGCGGAGGCGAAGGTCGTCCACGAGCCGCTCGGCGTGGTTATGGCGGTGATGCCGTGGAACTACCCGTTCTGGCAGGTGTTCCGGTTCGCCGCGCCGAACCTCGTCGCGGGGAACGTCGGCGTCCTGAAGCACGCGTCGAACGTCCCCAGGTGCGCGCAAGCGATCGCGGACGTCTTCGCGCAGGCGGGGTTCCCCGAGGAGTGCTTCCAGACGCTCCTCGTGTCGGGCTCCGCGGCGAACGCGGTCATCGAGGACGAGCGCGTTCGCGCGGTGACGCTCACGGGGAGCGAGCCCGCGGGCCGCGCCGTCGCCGAGACCGCCGGCCGGGAGCTGAAGAAGACCGTGCTGGAGCTCGGTGGCGCGGACCCGTTCGTCGTCCTCGACGACGCGGACATCGACGCGGCGGTTGAGACGGGCGTCCGGGCGCGACTCCTGAACTCGGGGCAGTCCTGTATCGCGGCGAAGCGCTTCGTCGTCCACGACGCGGTCTACGACGAGTTCATCGAGAAGTTCGTCGCGGAGATGGAGGCCCAGACGGTCGGTGACCCGACCGACGAGGCGACCGACGTCGGCCCGCAGGCGCGCGAGGACCTCATGGAGGAGCTCCACGACCAGGTCGAGCGTTCGGTGCGCGACGGCGCGACCGTCGAGTGCGGCGGAGAGCCCCTTGACCGCGAGGGCTACTTCTATCCGCCGACGGTGCTGACTGACGTGCCGCCGGACGCGGCCGCGGCGTGCGAGGAGACGTTCGGGCCGGTGGCGGCGGTGTTCCGCGTCGACAGCGAGCGGGACGCCATCGACCTCGCGAACGACTCGACGCTCGGGCTCGGCGCGAGCGTCTGGACGGACGACCTGGAGCGCGGCGAACGCATCGCTCGCGAGATAGAGGCTGGGTGTACGTTCGTGAACGAGCTCACGAAGTCCGACCCGCGCGTTCCCTTCGGCGGCATCAAGGACTCCGGGTACGGCCGCGAGCTCGCGGCGCACGGCATCAAGGAGTTCCTGAACGAGAAGACGGTCTGGGTCCAGGAAGCACAGGACTGACCGCCTTCGCGGACCGAACGACGACCCGCGCGACCCGATAGGTCGAACGCAAGACACTTTCTGTGGCGGGGCGAACCGCCGCGCATGCCCCCGAGTCCTCCACCGACAGACGACGTGCCGTCGCGCTCGACGGCGCGGTTGCGGTTGCGCGACCGCGCCGTCTCGCGGCGCGACGTGCTCGCCGCGACCGGCAGCGCCGCGGTCGCCGCGCTCGCCGGCTGCCTCGGCACCGAAGCGTCGGCCGCCAGCGACGCCCCGTGGCCGATGCAGGGCCACGACGCCGGGCGGACGAACCACCGCGCGGACGCCAGCCCGCCCCGCGGCGACCTGGGCGTCGCGTGGGAGCACGATCGTTCCGACCACTGGCCGGTGACGAACCAGCCGGTCGCGTACGACGACCTCGTCGTCTTCCCCGCTCACGGCCTCGTGGCGGTCGGCCGCGAGGACGGCGGCGAGCGGTTCGCGCTCCACCCCACCGGGCGCGGGCTGGCGGTCGCGGCCGCCGACGGCTATCGGACGCCGACGCTCGTCGCCGGTGGCACCCGCGTCGTCGCGGGCCTGGACGCGACGGGTGGCGTCGACACCGGCGTCGGGAAGCGCGTCGCGGAACGCTGGCGGGCCGGCACCGACGACGACGGCGGACTGTTCGGCGGCGGGAACGACGTGGTCGCGGGGACGACGCCCGTCGCCGTCGACGGCGTCGTCTACCACGCGAGCCCCAGGGCTGCGGTGGTCGCGCGCGACGCGGCGAGCGGCCGGGAGCGCTGGCGGTACGTCGGCGAACGCCGCGAGGGGTTCTTCGCGGTCGACGAGCACGTCTACGTCGCGGCGTTCGGGGAGAGCGTTCGCGCACTCGACCCGGCGGACGGGAGCGTCGTCTGGACGCACCGCGAGCGCGGCGGCCACCCGAACCGCTGGACTGGCGTCGCGGCGGCGGACGGCGACGTGTTCGTGAACGACGGGCGCGGCGTCACCGCACTCGACGCGACCGACGGCGGGACGGTACGCTGGCGGACCGGCGACGGCGAGCGGACGGACGTCGAGACGGACTACGGCGTGCCGTCGGTCGTCGACGACCGCGTGCTCCTCTCCGGGTTCGACGCGGTGTACGGCTTCGACCGCGAGACCGGCGAGCGCGTCTGGAAGCGCGCCCTCGACCCCAGCGACCCGCGCCACGTCGCGGCCGCGGGCGACCTCGCGTTCGTCCCGACCGAACGCGGTGAACTGGTCGCCCTGGACGCCGCGACCGGCCGGACCGCGTGGGAGTTCGGGCGCCCTGACGCGTGGGACGTCGGGTCTCCCGTCGTCGCGGACGGTCGCGTCTACGCCGCGTTCGGCGAGAAACTGGTGTGTCTGGAGGGGTCGCGATGACGCTCACGGAGGCGGTTCGCGAGCAGCGCGAGCGCGACGGTCGCGACGACCCCGAGCGGGACGGGAACTCGACCGGTGGCGACGACGACCGCGGCCCGGACCCGTCGAAGCCGGTGCGGCGCGCGTTCGGCGTCGTGTCGCGACGCCCCGTGCTCCTGTTCGCGTTCGCGCTCGCCGCCGTCGTGGTGGCGGTCGCCGACGTCGCGCGCATCCTCGACCCGGTCGGGAACGCGACCCCGGACGTCATCGGGGGTGGGGTGTCGCTGACGGTGCTCGCGTACCCGAGCGGGACGCGGGTCACGGCGGTGACGCCGGGTGCGCTCGTCGCGCTCCAGCCGTGGTGGCTGCTGGCGGCGGCCCTCCTCGGGAGCGTCGGGCCGCTCGCGGCGGGCGCCGCGACGACGTGGACGGTCGCGCGGGCGGCGAAGCGCGAGGTGACGACCGAGCGCGTGCTCGCGACGACGACGTACGTCCTCGCGGTCGCGGTCGCCTGGCGCGCCTCGGCGTGGATCGTCGAGGTGTTCCCGGCGGCGGTCGCACCGCTCCTCCTCGTCGGCCTCTGGCTGTCGGCGCGCCTGTTCCCCGCCCCGGCGCTCGCCGCGCTGGGTCGGTCGCCGGTCGACGCCGCGAGCGAGGCGTACGCGCTCACCCGGGGTCGAGCGTTCGGCTGCTTCCTGTCCGTGCTGGGCGCCGGGACGCTCGGCGCGGTCCTCGCGAACGTCGGGAGCGGTGCGGCCGCCTCGCCCGGCGACCCGCTGTTCGCGTTCGGGACCGTCCTGAGCTACACGTTCGCGGGCGCCATCGGCGCGGTCGCGGCAACCATCTACGCCGTCGAGGCGCGCGAGGAACGCGAGCGGGGACGAGCGGACCAGCGGCAACGCGAGACGGCCCACGAGGGAGGAGAGCACGCGGACACCGCGGTGCGCGGCCTCCAGCGGCGAAACGGAAACTGACTTGCCGCCGCCGCCGAGACGACCGAGCATGACAGACTCCGACGCCGGCACGACCGACGTCGACGGTGACGGGAGCGCGATGGACCCCGAGACCGCGCTCGCTGGTGCGCGCGGGAAGCTCGCGCTCGCCGCGGTCTTCCTCGTCGCCATCGTCGCGGCCGAACTCACGGACGTCTCGGCGCCCGCCATCGGTCTGGGCACCGCGTTCGACGTGCAGGCCGCCATCGTCGGGACGTTCATCGTCCTCTTCGGTGGTGCACAGATCAGTCACGCGACGGACGTCGCCGGGAGCGCGGACGAGGGGACCGCCACCCAGCTCCAGCGCGGCGGCGCGGTCATCGTCCTCGGCGGCCTCGTCGTGCTCGCCGTCGCCTTCCTCTGACCGAGCGACCGCAGTGGTATCAAGTAGCATGGCCGGCGAGTCGTTTATTCGGTCGCGCCGCGTACGGTGCGTGAATTGTTCGTCGGACATTCGCTGCTCGCGTTCGCCGCGGTCGCCGCCGTCGCGAGCCGCGCGTTCGCGGACGTCGACGGGAGGCGAGCGCTCGTCCTCGGTGCGATAGCGGGCGCGTTCGCTTCGGTCCCCGACGCGGACATGGCGTACGCCGCGACCGGTCTCGCGGACGTCGCACTCGCCGCGAGCGCCGGTGCCGGCGTCGGCGGCGACGGCGTGTTCGCGGTGACGGGCGCGTTCTGGGCGGCGTCGACGGTCGTCCACCGGTCGATGACGCACTCGCTGGTCGTGGCGCCGGTCGCGGCCGCCGGGTTCGCGCTCCTCGTCCACCGCGGCCGGCGCGCACGACCGGCGGTCGCGACCGGCGGTGTCGTCCTCGCCGCGCTGGCGGCGGTCGCCGCGCTCGTACACGGCGCGCTCGGCCTGTTCGTGTTCGCGGCGTTCGTCGCCGCGGGCGCCGCCGTCGCCGTCCTCGTCCGCTCCCAGACCGACGTCGGCGCTCGCGGCACGTTCGCGCTCGCGCTCGTCGGCCTCGCCTCGCACCCCTTCGGGGACGTGTTCACCGGCGAACCGCCCGCGCTCCTCTGGCCGCTCGACGCCCGCCTCCTCGACGCCCGCGTCGCGCTCTCGCCGGACCCGACGCTGCACCTGCTCGCCGCGTTCGCGCTCGAACTCGCCGTCGTCGCGCTCGCGCTCCTCGTGTACGCCGACCTCACCGACCGCCGGCTGGGGCCGTCGCCGCGCGCGCTCGGCGGCGTCGCGTACGGCCTCGCGGCGTTCGTCCTGCCGGCGCCGACGCTCGACGTCTCCTATCACTTCGTGTTCTCCATCCTCGCCGTCGGCGTCGTCGCCGCCAGCCCGGGGTTCGGCGCGACCGTGCACCGCCTCGTCGCTCGCGCTCGCACGGCACTCGACGGCGTCGCACCACGACCCGTGTCCGCCGACGGCGGCCGTCCCGTCCCCGCACCTCTCGACGGCGACCGCGTCCTCAGCTCCCTCGCCACCGCCGTGACCACAATCTCGCTCGCGCTCGCCGCGTACGCCGTCGGCTACCTCGTCGTCGGCTGAACGACTCCGAGCGACTCAGACGAGGACCTCGACCTCGTAGCCGGCGTCCCGGATGGCGTCGATGAGCTCCTCGACGTGGTCGTGCCCGCGCGTCTCGAGGTCGATCTCGACCTCGGTGTCCGCCATCCCGATCTGGCGGCTGGTGCGGTCGTGCTGGATGGCGTAGATGTTCGCCTTCTTCGCGCTGATGACGTCCAGGAGGTCCTGGAGGCTCCCCGGGCGGTCCCGGAGGACGGTCTTGATCTTCACGTAGCGGCCGGTGGCGACGAGGCCGCGCATGATGACGGTCGTGAGCGTGTTCAGGTCGATGTTCCCGCCGCACATCGCGGGGACGATGACCTCGTCGTCCTCGAAGTCGAACTTCTCGAAGAGGAGCGCGGCGAGCGGTGCGGCACCGGCGCCCTCGACGAGCGTCTTCCCGCGTTCGAGGACGTACGTGAGCGCCATCGCGATCTCGGGGTCGCTGACAGTGACGACCTCGTCGACGCGCTCGCGGATGACGTCGAACGGCTGGTCGCCGACTCGACGGGTGGCGATGCCGTCCGCGATGGTGTCGACGCTATCGCGCTCGTAAATCTCGCCCTTCTGGAGGCTCTGCGCGACGCTGCTCGCGCCCTCGGCCTGCACGCCGACGATGCGGACGTCCGGGTTCCGGCCCTTGATCGCGGTCGCGATACCGGAGATGAGGCCGCCGCCGCCGATGGGGACGAGCACCGTCTCGACCTCCGGGAGGTCGTCCACGATCTCCAGGCCGATGGTTCCCTGGCCCGCCATCACGTACGGGTCGTCGAACGCGTGCACGTACGTCCGGTCCTCCGCCGTCTCGAGCTCGTGCGCGTGGTCCGCGGCGTCGTTGTAGTCCTGCCCGTGGAGGACGACCTCGGCGCCGTAACTCTGGGTCGCCTTGATCTTCGAGATGGGCGCGTACTCCGGCATCACGATCTTCGAGTCGACGCCGGAGCGGCTCGCGGCGAGCGCCACGCCCTGCGCGTGGTTGCCCGCGCTCGCCGTGACGACGCCCTTCTCGCGGGCGTCCTCCGGGAGCGTCATGATGCGGTTCGTCGCCCCGCGGATCTTGAACGACCCGGTGCGCTGGAAGTTCTCCATCTTCAGGTGGACCTCGGCCCCCGTCATGTCCGAGAACGTGTGCGAGTACTCGATGGGTGTGTTCCGCGACGTCTCCCGTACCCGCTCGATGGCTGCCTCCACGTCCGCAAGTTCGATCATGGTACGAGGTTCCCGGCCCGCCCGCTAATCGTTTTCGCCGTCCGCTCCGGGACGCGAAGGGTGGTCGGTATCGGCGTCGGCGTCGGGACCCCCGTCCGTTCGGAGCGCCCTGTGGCACTGACTCCGAGACTCCAGGCAGCACTAGCCTTTTACGCTCGCACGGGGAACGGTAGCGCAATGGGTCTCAGGTGTTCGCTCATCGGCCACGACTGGGGCGAGAGCGAGATAGAGCGCGACCGCGACGAACAGGGCAGCGAGGTGGTGTTGACAGTCCGCGAGTACGAGGTGTGTGCGCGCTGTGGCGACCGGAACCTCATCAGCGAGAACACGGAGGTGACGACGCTCGCGGGCGGCGGCGAGACGCCCGCCGAGCGTGCGCCCGAGCCGACGCGCGACGCCACCGACGAGCCCGCAACTGGCGAGGGCGCGGCGGCCGACACCGCGAACGACGCCTCGGGCGCCGACGCCGAACCCGCCGACGCGACCACCGGCGACGCGACCGACGGCACCGAACCCGCCGACGCGACCGCCGGCGACGCACCCGCCGAAGCCGGTGCAGCCGAGATCATCGGCGACGACACCGGCCCGACCGACCACGGCACCGACGACACGACGCCCGAGGACGCGACCGCGGACGGCGCCGCGACCGGAGTTGATGATGCGACCGCGGATGGCGCTACGACCGGGCTTGACGACGACCCGCCGGTTGACGACGCGGTCTTCATCGACGACGCGGACGACGACACCGACGTCGCGGACGTCGAAGACGCCGTCGCCGACGCCGAGGAACCCGTCGCAGACGCCGCCCCGGACCCGCACGGTGACGCCGCACCCGGGACGACCGCGGACGCCGCGGCCGATGCGTCCGACGGTGCCTCGCTGGACGCGGCCGCGGACGAGACCGCAGTCGCCGACGACGACGGCGTCGTCCTCGACGACGACGGCGACGACGGTGACGTCGTGGACGACCGCGAGCACGGCGAGTGGCCCGAGAGCCCGGACGGTGCGAGCGCGAGCACGCCGGACGCGGACGTCTCGGGCGCCGAGCACGCCGGCGACGCGACCACGGGCCAGTTCCAAGACGCCGCCACGGCCGAGGACGACGACGGCTACGACGCGGAGTTCATCGACGACGACGAGACCGGCGGCCGAGAGCGAACGCAGCCGGAGCCGGCCGCGGAGTCGCCGAGCGGCATCAAGTCCGCCGGCTCGACCGCACCACCGGGACAACGGCACTCGCGGACCGGCGAGCTCGTCTGTCCGAACTGCCAGAACGCCGAGAGCGCGGACCGGACGAGCCTGCGAGCGGGCGACATCTGCCCGGAATGCCGGAAGGGGTACCTGAGTAATCCCGACGAGTGACGAAACAGGTAAACACCAGCCCGTCAATGTCCCTTCCATGACGGACTACAAGGAGTACAAGATGCGTCGTGGCGAGTACCTCGAGGAGCGAATCCCGGATCTCGAAGGAACCGTCGAGGAGATGTTCGGACCCATCACGGGCACGGAGGATTTCAAGGGCAGCGACCTGTTCGTCGTCGGCGAACCCGACAACCCCGTGTTCGAGAAGATCGTCGTCGGCGCCGTCGAGTACGGCTCGAAGAAGGACAAGATCGCCGTGAGCTTCGAGGAACGCAACCCGGCGGACCTCTCCCCCGACGAGCTCGAAGCCGCCGAGGAGGCGGTGTCCGCGAAGAACGACTTCCTCCTCGAAGCGACCGGTCGTGACGCGAAGGCACGCCGTGACTCCCTGAAGCGCTCGGTCGAGGACGACCCCGACCACGACGTCGACGCCTGAATCACGCCGTCGACACCCTCGAACGGCCCTCGTTCGTTCTCTCTCTCCTCGGGTAGCCGCGCGACCACCTCCGTAGCGGCGTTACTGGCCACCAGCCGTCCCGCAGCGGCGTTACTGGCCACCAGCCGTCCCGCAGCGGCGTTACTGGCCACCAGCCGTCCCGCAGCGGCGTTACTGGTCACCTGCACCGAACAGGCGTCCTCGCGGACGCCGGATGCCGGTGCGACCGATTTTCAGCGGAGTGCTCTGGTCACCGACTGTGCGACGGTGCGTGCGCGGTCGGCGAGCGCGGGCGAGACGTGGCCGGCGTCGACGGCGGCGTCGAGTTCGTCGTCGTCGACGCGTTCGACGGTGCCGTCGGCGTGCTTCACGACGTCGACGTGGAGGTCGACGTAGCGCGCGCCGTCGGGGAACAGCTCGACCGGCGTGCAGACGTTCACGTACGTGCCCTTCTTCTCGCCGTCCTCGCTCCGGTACACGGTCGGGTACCACCACTTCCCTTCGGTGAGCTTCGTGACGGCGACGTCGCCCTCCTCGCGCGGGATGCCGAGCGCGTCGTACGTGCCGCCGCCGGCCATGTCGCGTTCGACGGTGAGCTTCTTCGCGTCCGCGTCGAGGTTCGTGATGCGGCCGCGGCCGAGCGTGATCCGGCGGCCCTCGGGTTTCCCGTGCTCGATGGTGAGCGTCCCGCCGTCTCGGGGCCCGAACGCGTCGACGACCGCGTCAAATGGGAGGTCGTCGCCGTCGTCGGCGTTCGCCCACGCGCCGTCGCCGGCGTGTGCGAGCACGCCCTCGGCGAAGTCGACCGCGTCGCTCGCGCTCGCACTCCCGGCCTTGACGCGGTGGTGGCCGGGCATCGTGGTCGCGACCGCGCGCCGGTCGTCGTCGAGCGCGAACCGCGAGTCGCGACCGAACCACACCCACGCCGTCGCCGCCGGCGGGGCGTCGTCGAGGTCGGTGTCGAGGCGGACGGGCGCGTCGTCCGGGTCGCCGTCGGGGAGCGCGTCGAGGGCGCGAGCGCGGTCGCTGGCGGCGTCGAGCGCGTCACCGAGCGCGCTCATGTCGGCGTCGGCGGCGGCGCGCTGCCAGCGGACGCCCCAGCCGTCCGGCGGGTCCGGCTGGAGGAGTTCGGTGGTGCGGACGAGTTCGGTCGCGCGCTCACCGCGGACGTTCGCGCTGACGCCCGAGCGCGCCCGGTCGAGCGCGACGAGGCCACCGCGGACCGAGAGCGGTTCGGCGACCTCGGGGCGGTCGTCGCCCCACGGTGGCGCGGGGTCGACGACCTGGACGCGCCGCAGGTCGCCCGCCTCGACGTAGCCGTCGGCGTCGTCGAAGGGCAGGAACGCCTCGCGGTCGCCGAGGTCGACGACCGCGCCGCTCCCCAGCGCGTCCGTGACGGGCGCGAGGAACACCGCGCCCTCGGGCGCCGGGTCGTCCCAGGAGAGCGCGTCCACCCCGACCGCCGAGAGGTTCTCGCGGAGCGCCTCGACCGCGTCGGGGTCGCCCGAGAGCGCGACGCCCTGCCGGTCCGCGGTCGTCGACGCGGCGACGTCCGCGGGCGCGAACCCGAACTCGCGGTCGAAGCGCTCGCGTATCGGCGGCGACGCCTGCACGACGTCGTGGTCGGCGTCGAGCAATCGCTGCGTGACGGCGGTCGTGTAGATGCCGCGGACGCGCGCCCTCATTCCAGGGCCTCCCGCGTCGGCGCGAACCGCACGCGCTCGTGGACCGACGGACCGAGCGACAGCTCCACGACGAGCGGGTCGTTCGCTGTCTCGTCCGTGGACCCGGCCGAACCGTCGTCGTCCACGCCGTCGGCGGCGCGTTCGAGGACGCGGCCGTCCTCGACGGACGCGCCCCACGTCTCGAACCGGAGCCAGCCGCGCATCTCGGCGGCGTGCGTCGTCACGTCGCAGTACGCGACGTCGTGTTCGGGGTACTCGCTCGCGCTGTGAGCCATGTCCATGTCGGAGTACACGACGTCGTGCGCGTCGAAGAACGCGCCGAGTTCGGTCGCGGTCTCGTCGACGAGGGCGGCGACGCGCTCGCTCGCAGCCTGGAGGTCGTCGGTGTCGAGGCCGACCTCGCGGAGCGCGGTCTGCGTGCGCTGGTCGAAGTGCATGCACGACCGTTCGGGGGTCGCCGGTAAGAAAACACTCGTCTCCGCGTGAACGGTCGACGTCACCGAACGAGGCCGGTAGCGTACGCTGGGCGCGTCGCTCGGCGTGAGCGTGGTTCGGCGTGACCGCGGAAACGCGTCGCTGTGGTCAGTCGTCGGCGGCGGCGAAGGAGGCGGAGCGCAGAGAATGAGAGGCGGCGTCGGCGTCGTCGTCGGTCGCCGGTCGGTTCGAGAGTGTCGGTACGCGTTTTCGGTCGTCCTCGTCCTCGGGTGTCGGGAGCCCCGGGAAGAGAAGGTTGCTGTTGTCGTCGTCTGTCATTGGCATACGTTCGCTCTTCGTTCCTTATGAAGCCTCTCCTTAAACAACTTGTGTTAGCTAATAGCATACAAGGACATCTAAGGAGAGGTGGCGGCCACGCGGCGACGCGGACCGACGACGCCGGACGGGGTCGCCGTCGTACGGTGAGGGCAACGCTTAGGACGCGCCTGCGTCTACTCGCGAGCATGAAACGGGGCCGGGACCCGGTCGAGCGCGCCGCGAGCGACGACGAGGACCTCCAGGAGGTCGCGACCTGGGAGCCACGCACGCGACTCGACCGGTTCGCGGTCGGGTTCTACGAACGCATCTTCCCCACGATCCGCGGCCTCGTCCTCGGTGCCGCCGTGCTGTTCACGCTCGTCATCCTCTTCGCGACCAGCATCGGCACCCCACGCCTCCCGGTCGTCGCGCTGTTCGCCGGCCTCTCCGCCGTCCCAGCGCTCGCACTCGCCGCGTACATCTACGTCGCGGACGTCACCACGAAGGAACCGCTCGCGCTCATCGCCGCGACGTTCGCGCTCGCGTTCGTGTTCGCCAGTTTCGCAGCCATCGTCAACACCGCCGCCGAACCGCTGTTCGCGGCGCTCGGCGGCCTCGGCCTCGTCGCGTACTACCTCCTCGTCGTCGCGCCCGGCGAGGAGCTCGTGAAGCTGCTCGCCGTCCGGTTCTACGCGTACCAGGACGGCCGGTTCGACGCGGTCGTCGACGGCGCGGTCTACGGCGCCGTCGCCGGCCTCGGGTTCGCGACCATCGAGAACGCCATCTACGTCACCGGGTTCGTGCAGCAGGCCACCACGTCGGCCGTCGTCGTCGACCAGGCGGTCGACATCGCGCGACAGCGCGCGCTCGCCGGCCCCGGGCACGTCATCTACTCCGGTATCGCCGGCTACTACCTCGGGCTCGCGAAGTTCGTCGACGAGCACCGCGGCGCCGTCGTCGTCAAGGGACTCGTCATCGCCGCGGGGTTCCACGCGCTCTACAACCTCACCATCGGGTTCGCGCCCGGCATCGTCGGCGGCGCTCTCGGCGTCGGTCCCGTCGTCGCGTTCCTCGTGTACGTCGTCGCGTTCGACGGCGTCGCCGGCGGCTACCTCGTCCTCAAACTGTACAACTACCGGGACGCGTACCACCGCGTGGACGCGGGTCGCGGCTACGACCCCGACGCGCCGGTGGACGCGACCGAGATCGACCCGGGGACGAACGAGGACGCCATCGCGCCGGGCGGCGAGCACGCGCGCACCACCGGGCGCGCCGACGAATCGACGACCGCGTGGGGCGACGACGACACCGAGTGGGGCTCGACCAGGGGCGACGACGACACCGAGTGAGGGTCGACCAGAGACGGCGGTCAGTCCCGGTAGCCGTCGAGCATCGACGCGACGTACTTCCCGACGACGTCGACCTCGAGGTGGACGGGGTCGCCGACGTCCTTCTCGGAGAGCGTCGTCACGTCGTACGTCGTCGGGACGATGGCGACCGTGACGCGCGGGCCGGCGTCACCGCTCCCCGCCTGGAGGTCCGCGATGGTGAGGCTGATGCCGTCGAGCGTGATCGAGCCCTTGTCGACGACGTAGTCCGCGTACCGCGCGGGGAGTTCGAACTCGAAGAACCAGTCCTCGCCGTCGGTCGAGTCGACGTTCGTGACGGTCGCGACCGCGTCGACGTGCCCCTGCACGATGTGGCCGTCGAACCGGCCGTCCGCGGGCATCGCCCGCTCCAGGTTGACGACGTCGCCGACGTCGACGTCACCGAGGTACGTCTTCGCGACGGTCTCCTCGGCGAGGAACACTTCGAACGTCTCGTCGTCGAACGCTTCGACGGTGAGGCAGACGCCCGACACCGCGATGCTCGCACCGTGCGCGACGTCATCGAGGACGACGTCGCCGGCGATGGTGAGTCGCCGGCCGTCCTCGGTGACCGCGACGTCGACGACCTCGCCGGTCTCCTCGACGATACCCGTGAACATACACGCGGCTTGGCCCGACCGCCGGATAGCGGTGTCGGTCGCGGCCGTCGCGCGCGTCCCGGCGTGCTTTTACTCGCCGAACCGGTAGTGACGGCAGATGCCTCGTTCGATCTCCGAGCAACTGTCGCTCGCGACCGCGGTCGTCATCGCGGCCCCGATAGCGCTCGCCGGCCTCGACATGACGCTACGCGGCGAGACGACGTGGGGGCCGGTCCTGCTCGGCGTGAGCGGCATGATCCTGCTCGTCGAGAAGTACGTCACCACCCCCCAGGACGTCCCCGGGTTGGCGGTCGCGAAGGCCGTCGGGTTCGTCGCGAAGGACCCCGAGGAGGACGCCGAGCGCGACCCCGACTCCTGACCGCCGGGCCGACATCGAGCGCGACCCCGACGCCCGACCGCGAGCGGGGTCGCCGGGTTCGGGTCAGTCCTCGGCGGTCGCGCGCCACTCCCGAACGTATCCCGCGACCTCTTGTGCGAACGTCGCTCTCGCGTCGCGCCACGCGTCCTCGTTCTCGTCGCGGGCGCGTCGCCACGCGGCCACCCGCGTGGCGTCCTCCGCGCTCGCGAGGCGCATCATCTCGACGACGACGTCGTCGGGGACGGTCCACCGCGCGTCCGGGTCGCCGCGGACGGCAGCGCGGACGGCTTCGGGGTCGTCGGCGAGCGTGAACCGCGAGCTCGGGATGCGTCGGGAGAGCTTCGGGACGCCGTCGAGCCCGGGGACGAGGCGCGTGTAGAGCGCGTGCAGCGTGCCGTCGGTCCCGCAGCGCTCGCGGACGCCCTCGACCATCGGTCGGAGGCCGAGTTCGTCGGCGCCCATGACGATGCAGTTCGCGTCGTGGCCGTCGGCGACGAGCGGGTGGAGCATGTCGGCGACCATCAGGAACCCGTCCATGCGGCGCGTGAACTCGCTCGGCTCCCAGTCCGCGGGCAGGTCGCTCTCGCCGAGGTCGGTCGCGTTCGCGCCGCGGTCGTCGTACGTCGCACTGAGCTCCCGCATCCAGTCGGTGTCGTGGACGTCGACGCGCTCTCGGTCGCGGGCTGGGTCAGCGTACCGCGAGAGGTGGTACGCGGTGTGCGTGACGTCCGCGGCACCGTACTGGGTTCGGAGGCGGCCGCAGTCGCGGTCGGACCCGAGCGCGTCGACGAACGCGACGAACCGTCGGGCGCGGTCGCGGACGGCGTCGAGCGCGTACCCCTGGGTGCTGTACGGCTCGAAGTCCGCGACGACGAACTGGACGTCGAAGCCGGCGTCCTGGAGGGCGAGCGCGGTCCGTATCTGGCCGAGAGTGCCGAGGTGCGGTGGGCCGGTGACGCTCACGCCGAACGTCAGGACGCCGTCGGTCCCGACCTCGTCGGCGAACGCGCGGGCGTCCTCGCCGACGACGAACCGGCGGCGGACCTCGGCCGGCGGGAGGTCGCCGAGCGCGAGCGTGCCGGTCGCGGGGTCGTCGATGGGCTCGTAGCGGTCGCGGTCGCGGAGGGCGTCGTAGTGCTCCTCGAGAGAGGCCATACGACCCAATCGTCTCACCTGTCAGTAAAGTGTTACTGAGTGACTAGGTACCAACACACATGCTCGCTCGTGTCGGGCACGAACATCCCGGGAAGCAGATGGACAGATGACAAGACATACTGGCGAGTCCGCCCATGTCCCGAACCGTGAACGACGGTACCGACGAACACTCGGTCCCCGGAGGCACCGACCGCGACACCCAGGAGTGGGTGCTGTACCTCGCACTCAGCTCGGCGCTCGTGATACTCGGGCTGCTCAGCTTCGACGATGCCGCCTGGTACGTCCAGTACGGCACGCTCGGCGCGGCAGTCCTGCTGTCCGGAGTCGCCGTCGTGAGAGCCGCAGGCGACGACGACTGACGGTCAGGGCTCGAGCGTTCGGGCCGCCGTCCCGAGACGCTCGGCGCCGTCGTCGGTGACGACCGCGAGGTCAGCCACCCGGACGACGCCGTCGGGGCCGGTCGCGGTCCCGTCGAGCGCGACGACCGCGCCCTCCGGGACCGCCTCGTCGCCCCCCAGGGGTCGCTCCCGCCCGTCCAGCCCCACGCCGTGGACGTCGAACGCGTCCACGGGGTCGTCGAACCCGTACGCCGTCAGCTCCGCCGCGCCCTCGCGCTCGACCGCGGCGAGGTCGACGCCGGGTTCGAGCTCCGCGAGCGCCGCGTTCACGCCGCCATCGGCGGCGAGCTGCGCGCGCCGCGTCCACCCACCGTCACCGTCGACGACGAGCGTCCGCACCACGCGCCCGTGGTAGCCGTCGCGGTCCCGCGGCGCAAGTGCGATCACGACCGGCTCCCCCGGGCGTATCGCCGCGTCCGACCGCGGCGTCGCGTCCCCGCCGGCCCCGACCGCCACCACGCCCGGGTCCACGCCCGAACTCGCGAGCGACGCCGCGACCTCGCGACGCAACCGCTCCGTCGTCAACGCCATCCCCTCGAACACGAGATGGTCGTCGACGGCGTCGACGCCGTCGTCCACGCCAGCACCCTCGGCCTCACCGTGCGAGCGCCCGCGACCACGGCCACCGCCGTGACCGTGCCCGTCGCCGCCGCCGTGGCGTTCGCTCTCGCGCAGGACCGCGCGAGCACGCTCGACCGCAGCGTCCGCCGCGGCCTGCACCGTCCGCTGCTGGAGGCGCTCCGGGTCCGTCTTCGCGACCCGCGCGTCCTCGACGACCGGCGTCGACGCCACCTCGAACCCGCGGCCCTCGAGGTACAGCGCCGCATCGTGCGGAATCGTCCGTGGCGCAAGTACCGTCCCCTCCCTGCCGAGGTCCTCCAAGGCGACCGCCACGCGCTCGCCCGTCGGAATCGACGCGCCGCCAGGGAGCACCTGATCGCCCGGGAACGCCTCGCGCGCCGCGTCCGGTGCGTCCGGCGCGAACAGCATCGACTGCTCGGGCGTCACGCACACCGCCAGCTCGCCGTCCAGCTCGGTCGCTCGCGCCAGATACCGCAGGACGACGTCCTCGCTCGTCCCCACGTGCACGAACGCCGTCGCCGACCGCTCGGCGAGCGCCTCGCGGACCGGCGCGTAGTCGACCGCGAGCGACGGCCCGGCTGCGTCCCCTCGCATCGCTCGCCTAGTCCGCGGCCTCCATCGGCTCCTTCGCCTGCGCGATGAGGTCCTCGAGGTCCGCGCCCGTCGGCTCGTTGTTCAACAGCACGTCGATCGGGAGCGTCGGCGCCCCGTCCACGAGGTTCTCCAGGAGCACGAGGCGTTCGCGAGCGCGCGACATCCCGACGTAGAACACGCGGCGTTCGTTGTCCGTCAGCATCGGGACCGGGCTCGTCGTCTTCGTGAACTCGCGCCCACCCGGGACCTCGTCGGGGTCCGCGGTCGCCGCCATCTGCTCGACGACCTTCTCCGTCAGGTCCGTGCCGACGAACACGTGGTCCGCCTCACGACCCTTCGCCGAGTGGATCGTGCCCAGGCGGACCGTATCGCGAGGCAGCCCGTGGTAGTCCGGGCTCGCGAAGTACGCCTTCATCGTCTTCTTCTGGAACGACGTCACCTTCCGCACCATGTCCGACGCCGACGCCGGCCCCGGCATGAACGGCACGTGCTCGGAGATGACGTCGGCGGGAATCATGAGGTCCGTCAGGTCCTCGACGCCCGCCTCCTCCTCCATCTCGTCGACGGTATCGAAGAGGTCGTCGCGCTCGTTCGTCCCGAACGCCGAGTCCGCGAGCATGTCCGCGAGCCGACGCGCCTGCAGGCCGTTGACGGGGTCGTCCTCGTCGACTCGCTCGACCGCGGTCGCGTAGTCGTCCAGGCGGTCCGTCCACATCCGCTGGTCCGTGAGGCACTTGAACGGGATGCCCTCCGTGATGAACTCGTCGATGAACTGGAACATCTGGTAGCGAGCGCGGAACAGCAACATCACCGTCTCCGGGTCGTCGTCGTCCATCGTCTCGTCGACCGTCCGGCGGACGTTCCGGACGAGGTCGAGCATCGACGGGCGCTGCACCGCCTCCACGACACCGCCCTCCTTGCGAGGCTTCAGGTCCTTGTCCTGGCGCTTCGCGATGTGTCGAATCTCGCGGTTCACGACGTTCAGGACGTTCGACGGCAGCCGATACGAGTTCGGGAGGATGACGTCGTCGTCGGGGTCTGCTTCGAGCAAGAGGTCCGGGTCCGCGCCCTGCCACGCGTACACGACCTGGTCGTCGTCGCCCGCGATGAGGATACCCGTCATGTGGGGTTTCCACTCCTCGTACACCTCGTGCTGGAGCTTCGTGATGTCCTGGAACTCGTCGATGACGAGGTACTCGACGTTCGGGAGCAACGACCGCTGCTCGACGCGTTCGAGCATGTCCGCGAACCCGATGACGTCGTGCTCGCCCTTGTACGACCGCCACCCGCGGATGGCGTCGGGCACGTCGATTCGGTCGTCGTCGCTCGGCCACGTCGGCGTGTACTTGTTGCCCTCCTGCGCGTTCGGATCGATCTCGGGTGGCAGGCGGACCTCCTCCTCGTTCCACTGGAACGGGACGTCGTACCAGTCGGCGACGTCGCGGTTCGTTCGCTGCAACCACTGCGAGGTGGCGATGATCTTGTTTCCGATGGTCGTCGACCGCGCCGTCCGTCGGCCGGCGCCGCCGTACTCGTCCTCGAACTCGAGGCCGAAGTCGTCGCAGAACTCCTCCTTGTCGTCCTCGCCGACGACGTCACCGCGGGAGAGGTTCAGGAGGTCGTACGCCTTCGCGTGCATCGTGCAGACGTTCCCCTGGAGCGCTCGCGGGTTCTCGTCGAGCCGTTCGGCGAGTCGCTCGCGGATCTCGGCGGCGGCGGCGCGCGTGTAGGAGACGACGAGGATGTCGCGGAACTCGACGTCGTCGTCTTCGAGGATGCCTTCGACCTTGTCGAGGAGGGCCGTCGTCTTCCCGCTGCCGGGACCACCGAACAGACGGGTGAGTGTCGCGTCCGAGTCGGTCATTGTACCCACACTGGGCCCGAACGTTCATAAGGACCGTGGGTTCGGTGGAACGGGTCGACGCGGTGCTAGATGCCGGACGGGGACGGGGCTAGATGCCGGACGAGGAGAAGGTCCCGAGTGCGGTCGACGAGCGATACGAGGCGTTCCCTGGACGATGCTAGTTGTTACGCGGAGAGCGGGCTTCGCGCACGTCGCTACCGTCGCGGATCTTGTCCTTGCAGTCCGGGCATACTCGGGGGTTCTCGACGCCCCGAGGTGTGAACACCCGAGCGTATGCATCGGTGACGAAGGACCCGCAGTTTTGACATTCCGGCATTTGGAACTCCATCTTCCTGTAGGGGAATAATCTGTATTAATGGTACCGCCGCTCGTGGTAGGCTGCCGGAATAACCACCGGTTACTGCCAGTGGAATCGAGTGACGGCGGCGGTGCTCGCCCGCTCTGGTCCGCTCGGCACCAGTCGGGAGGTATCGGTTCGGGCGGTGTCGGTCCCTGATTCGTCAGGGGTTCCAGTCGCAGACGGTGCACTCGGCGGCGCCGTCGTCGTGGAGCGCCATGCACTCCGGGCACTGGAGCTTGTTGTAGTTTCGTTCCCACCCTACCGGTTCCGTCTCGTGACCGCGGTTCTCGAGGAATTCGTCGAACACGTCGTCACCGGTATCGGGTGCGGACGCCATACGTCACGGTAACGCGTGGCAGGCATATAAAGTATGCTCCTACGACAGTCCCCGAGACGAACCGATAGGGACCCGGTAACCATCGCGAAACCACCCGCGGGAGGGGCCACAGCGGGGCCACGGCTGCGGACCCGCGGACGTAAGTTCCTGGACGTGGTACCGTCGGCCGTGAGCGACCTGAATCTGGACGCGACCCAGCTCGACCGGTACTCGCGACACGTCATCATGGACGAGGTCGGGCCGGACGGACAGGCGGCGCTGCTCGACGCGAGCGCGCTCGTCGTCGGTGCGGGCGGCCTCGGCGCGCCCGTTCTCCAGTACCTCGCGGCCGCCGGCGTCGGCCGGCTCGGAATCGCGGACGACGACGTCGTGGAGCGCTCGAACCTCCAGCGGCAGGTCGTCCACGCGGACGCCGACGTCGGCCGCCCGAAGGTCGACAGCGCCCGCGAGTTCGTCGAAGCCCTCAACCCGGACGTGACCGTCGAGACCCACGAGACGCGCGTCGATCGCGACGCCGTCGCCGCGCTCGTCGCGGACTACGACGTCGTCGTGGACGCGACCGACAACTTCGCGACGCGGTACCTCCTGAACGACGCGTGCGTCCTCGCGGACACGCCGCTGTGTCACGGCGCCATCTACAGGTTCGAGGGGCAGGCGACGACGGTTCCGGCCGGCGGCGCGCCGTGCTACCGGTGCCTGTTCCCCGAAGCGCCCGAGCCCGGGACGGTCCCGGACTGCGCGACCACTGGCGTCCTCGGCGTCCTCCCCGGTACCGTCGGTGCCGTGCAGGCGACCGAAGCCATCAAGCTCGTCACCGGCATCGGCGACACCCTCACCGGGCGGATGTTCACGTACGACGCCGCCGACCTCTCCACGGACGAGGTGCCCTACCGCGCGAACCCAGAGTGCCCGGTCTGCGGCGACGACCCCGTCGACTCCGTCGCGAGCCAGACCTACCAGGAGACCTGCGCCGTCCCCGAGTAGCTCGGGGGTGGTTCCTCAGGCCTCCGCACGCAGTTCCGCGAGCGGTCGCGCCGCCTCGCCCGGCGGTGCGTCGAACGCGTCCGGCCAGAGGGTCGCGGCGACGTGCTCGACGGTGTCGACGATACGGGGGCCGGGGCGGTTCGCGTAGTGGTGGCCGTCGAGCGCCCACGTCCGCCCGGCCGCGACCGCCGAGAGCTCCTTCCAGCCGTCGCGGCCGGTGAGCGCGTCCAGGTCGCGGGCGGTCTGGTCGAGTCCGAACCCGCAGGGGGCGGCGATGGCGACCTCCGGGTCGTACTCGCGTATCTCCGCGAACTCGCGTGGCCGCGCGGACTCGCCGGGGTCGACCATGCCGTACCGGCCGCCGGCGGCGTCGACGACGTCGGGCATCCAGTGCCCGGCGACCATCACGGGGTCGAGCCAGTCGAAGATGGCGACTCGTGGACGTTCCTTGCCCGTCTCGTCGAGGTGCGTCCCGACCCGGTCGCGGACCGCGTCCACGCGCTCCCGGAGGTCGGCGGCGACGCGTGCGGCTTCGGTCTCGCGGTCGACGGCTGCACCGACCCGCTCGACGTCCCCGACGACGTCGTCGAGCCGATGCGGGTCCGTCGTCACCACCTCGGGATTCGCGTCGATGCGCGACACGGCGTCCTCGACGAGCACGCTATCGACCGCGCACACGTCACAGATCCCCTGCGTGACGATCACGTCCGGGTCGAGGTCGTCGAGCACGTCCACGCGAACCCCGTAGACGCCTTCGCCCGACGACTCGGCTTCGGCGACCTGCGCGTTGATCTCCGAACTATCCGCGCCCGGGTCGACGTTCGCGTAGTTCACCGCCGGCAGCGCCGCGGCCTCGGGTGGATGATCGCACTCGTGACTGACCCCGACGGGCTCCACGCCGAGCGCGTACAGTATCTCCGTCGCCGACGGCAGCAACGACACGACGTTCATGGACGCGAGTTGGGCGTGCGGTCACAAAACGCCACGCGTTCGAACGCCGCCCGAAGGAGTCGAGTGTCCCATCGAGTCGCCGAGTCGTCGAGTCGAGTGTCCCGTCGAGTCACCGCGTCAACCCGACGACGCTGATCGCGAGTCCGACGACGACGAGCGGCCAGAGTTCGGGGACGACGCCGCCGACGAGGCTGACGTGGATGCCGAACAGGATGAGCTTCGGGCCGGTGAGCAGTCGCTCGTCGGCGCGTTCGGCCTTCGCGGCGCGAACCCGGGCGAGCGGCGACCGCCCGGATTCGCCGGGGGCGTCCGCAGACGACTTCGCCATGTGCGGACCAAGGCCGTCGAAGGCTATCAATCCCCGCGTCTCGCCGCGCCGTACCGGACGGTGAGGAACCTGCGGTCGGACAGCCACATCTCGTGAGTGGCGACGACCGCGTCCGTCCGCCAGTCGTCGAAGCCGCGGTCGGCGGGGAGCGCGCTCGCGACGTCGACCCCCGGTGCGTCGCCCGCCTCGACTCCGGGTTCGGCGTCGGCGGGCCACACGCGGAACCGCTGCTGAACCGGGAGCTGGTAGTCCGCGCTCGCGGTCGACCAGAACAGCCCGGGGTGGCCGGGCGTGCGCGTCCGCAGGTCGACCCCGGTGTCGTCGCGGTCGGCGAGCGGGAGCGCTCGCAGTTCGAGGACGGTCGAGAGCGTCCCGCCGGGGAGCGGCACGGCGATGTTCACGTACCGCCGGTCGTCGTGGACGTGCGACCCGTAGAGCGCGACGAACACCGCCTCGCCGGTGTCGACGTCCGTGCGAACCCAGAACCGCGCGTCCTCGCGCGGGTCGACGACGCCCGCAGCGGCCGCGGCGTCGCGGTCGAGCGCGTACAGGTCGTTCTCGACGACACGCACACGGTCCGAGTCGCGCGGTCCAGGGAGGTTCAGCTGCTCGACGGCGGTCGTGACTGGCGCGGCGAGCGCGGCGCCCGTCCGGAACGGGCGATGCCACGCGGCGGCGACGGTCATCCGGTACTCGCTCGTGCGCTCGTAGAACCGCCGGACCGCGGGCGCGACCCGCGACGTATCGAGGTCCTCGCGAGCGAACGCGTCCAGGTCGTCCATCTCACCGACGACGCGGTCGCCCGCGAGCCCCGACCGCTCGTGGAAGGTCGCGCCGACGCGACCCCGCGAACGGACGCGAGCCAGCGGGACGTCGTCGACGCCCGCCGACGCGACCCGACCGCGACCGAGCGCGGCGAGCGCCCCACCGACCGCGACCGCGAACGCACCGGCGAACGCGCGACGACGATCCATGGACGCCCGTCGACCCGCCGGACGCAAAAGGAGGCCGGAACCGGCGACGACCCGGCAGGGTTTAAGAGCCGTCCGCGAGACGACCCGGGTATGAAGCGCATCATCAGCACGGACGACGCACCCGAAGCGGTCGGCGCGTACAGTCAGGCGACCACGAACGGCGACCTCGTGTTCACCGCCGGCCAGATACCGATGACGCCCGACGGCGAACTCCTCGACGACGAGGACATCGCCACCCAGACCCGCCAGAGCCTCGAGAACGTCCAGGGCATCCTCGAAGAGGAGGGCCTCACGATGGAGGACGTCCTGAAGGCGACCGTGTTCCTCGCGGACATCGACGACTTCGACGAGATGAACGCGACGTACAAAGAGTACTTCGTCGACAATCCGCCCGCGCGCTCGGCCGTCCAGGCCGGCGCACTCCCGAAGGGCGTCGGCGTCGAGATCGAGGTCATCGCCTCCGAGTGATGGCGACAGCGGCCGCGAAGTCAGCGGCCCTCTGGGGGGTCGTCGGCGCACTCGCCTTCCTCGTCCTCCACCAGGGGTACGTGCTCCTCGGAAACGACGGCGTCGGCATCCTGCCCGCCGTCGGCATCGCGGTCGTCGTCGGCGTGGTCGCGACCGCCACGACGTACGTCGGCGAACGACGGTTCGGGTCGCAGCGACCGTAAGCCGGCGCTGGAACCGCCCGAAGACGAAACAAAGCCCTTAAATTACCGAGTCCGGTATCGTCGAACGGAGCCAGGATGGCCGAACGGTAAGGCGCACGCCTGGAAAGCGTGTTCCCGTATGGGATTCAGGGTTCAAATCCCTGTCCTGGCGTTTCTCCCGCTGACTCAGACGACGAGCGTAGCGAGGAGTCCGTCGGCGAGGGAAACCGAACGACGGGTTTGAACCCGGCCAGTCGCGCGCAGCGAACGAACGTGAGCGAGCATGTCTCATCTCGGTTCAAATCCCCGTCCTGACGTTCTTCGCGACGTAACACGACCGAGGAGCGGTAGCGACGAGCGAGTCGTTCGAGCGTGGGGCGATGTATGGGAATGGGTGGGTAGGTAGGTGGGTAGGTGAGGAGGTGGGTGGGTAGGTAGGTGCGGGTGAGACTGGGGGCGGGTGGTCGTGTGGGCCAGTAGCCGATAGGGCTATCTCCCTCCACGTGTTCGATGAGGGTAATCGATGGAGGAGTCGGTATTTGAAGTGGTGAAGCGGCGGGCGGACGTTCTGGATCTGTTGCGCGATGGGCCGTTCGACAAGCGGGTGCTCGTGGAGCGCGTGGGGTCGTCGCGGTCGACGGTCGACCGTGCGACGAGGGAGTTGGCGTCGAAGGGGTTGATCCGGCGGGTGAACGGCGAGTTCGAGACGACGGTGACCGGCGTGTTGGCGCTCGATGTCGTGCAGGAGTGCGAGCGGTCGGCGACGGCGCTGGAGCGGGCGGCGGCGGCGCTGGAGCCGTTGTGGAAGGAGTCGCCGTTGTCCGTGGACTTCCTTCGGGGCGCGGACCGTGCGCTCGTCGGTGACGTCGCGGGGTTCGACGTGCGTGCCGGTGTTCGTGCGGCGTTCGAGCGTGCGTCGTCCGTTCGCGCGGTCGTCCCGGACGTCTCGAGCGTCGAGCATCTGGAGGTCCTGTACGCACAGGCGGTCGAGGGCGACACGACCGTCGAGTTGGTGTGTTCGGAGGCGTTGTTCGACGCCCTCGCGGCATCGTACTCGGGGTGGTTGCACGGGATCGTCGTTGACGGCGGCGCGACCGTCGGGACCGCTGCCGTCCCCGAGTTCGCGCTGTTCGTGAGCGACCTCGGCACGCATCGAGTCGCGCAGCTGCTCGTGTACGACGACGGTCGGCCGCACGCCGTCCTTCGGAACGAGACGGACGCGGCGCTCGCGTGGGCCGACGGTTGCGTCGAGGCGTGTACGGCGAGAGCGACGGACCGGACGGCGGACGTCCGCGACCTCCCGGAGTCGTCGTCGTTCGCGGGCGTGGACGGGTCCGGTCCGGTTCTCGGCGACCGTGCCGCGGCCGCGACCACGCCGGCCGACCTCGATGGCGGCGAGCCGGTGAGCGAGTCGCTGCTCGGTGCGGGGTACGCCGTCGACGGCGAGCGACTGCGGACGCCCGCGTTCGGCGCGACCGGCGCGGCGACGGTCGCGTGCTGGCTGCGGCCGACCGGCTCGCTCTCGACGTGGCAGGTCGTCGTGAAGTGGGACGAGCTCTCGCTCGCGCTCCGCCACAGGCGGTTCTTCGGGACGCTGTACGACCGCGACGATGAGCGTCGACGCGCCGAGGCCGGGCTCCCGGTGGCGGAGCTGACGGTGGACGCCTGGCAGCACGTCGCGTACGTCGCCGACGGCGAGACGGGGACGCTCTACCTGGACGGCGAGGTCGTCGCGGAGACCGTCGACGCGTATCCGGTCGCCCTCGACGACATCGGCGCGGCGATAGGGTACCACTACGTCGACCGCGATCAGGGCGTTCACACGCCGGACTTCGAGGGACAGCTCGCCGACGTCCGGTTCTACGACGCCGCGCTCGACGCCGGCGACGTCGAGCGCATCTATCGGACGACCGCGCCGTCTCGCGGTCACGCGGCGCGCTGACGGACACGCTCCGTGGCGCGGCGCCTGACCGTACGCTACCAGGGGACAGTCGCGGTGCGTGACCGACTGCCGGCGACGGTGCGACTAAGCGCCCGCCGGCCCTACGACCGGGTATGTGTGGTCGATACACGCTGACGGTCGACGCCGGGGACCTCGCGGAGCGGTTCGGCGTGGACGTCCCGGAGCGCTACGAGCCGCGGTACAACGCGGCGCCCCGACAGTCCCTCCCGGTCATCAGGACGAGCGTCGACGTCGACGACGAGCACGCGCAGACCGGCTCGTCGACGTCGAGCGTCGCCACCGACGCGCCGACGTCTCCGGCCCGCGACCGCGAGCTCGCGTTCCACGAGTGGGGGCTGGTGCCGTCGTGGGTGGACGAACCCGACGACGCGAACCACCCGATCAACGCGCGGTCGGAGACGGTCCGCGAGAAGCGGTCGTTCCGCGAGGCGTTCGCACGCCGACGGTGTCTCGTTCCCGCGGACGGGTTCTACGAGTGGACCGACCGCGGCGGCGGGAAACAGCCGTATCGCGTGACCCTCGACGACGAGTCGGTGTTCGCGATGGCGGGCCTCCACGAGGTCTGGGAGGGCGAGGTCGCACAGTCCAGTCTCGCGGCGTTCGGCGCCGACGGCGACGACGACGACCGCCGGCGACGCGTCGAGTCCTTCACCGTCCTCACCACGGACCCGAACGACGCCGTCGCCGACCTCCACCACCGGATGGCCGTCGTCCTCCACCCCGACGACGAGGCGACGTGGCTCCATGGCGACCCCGACGACGCCGCCGCACTCCTCGAACCGTACGACGGCACGATGCGCTCGTACCCGGTCTCCACCGCCGTCAACGACCCCGCGAACGAATCGCCGGGGCTCCTCGACGCCGTCGACGGCTGACCCCTCCTCCGGAAACGCCGGCCTGGCAGCCAGCGTATGCTCGTACCAACACCACCACAGAAACGCCGGCCTGGCGGCCGGCGTATGCTCGTACCAACAGTTCCGCGGAAACGCCGGCCTGGCGGCCGGCGTATGCTCGTGCGGTCAGTTGCTTCTCGTAGTGTCCGACGAGGCTCACCTCGCCGTCGGGCGTGGTGAACTCGGCGAGTTTCTCGCGGTCGGCGTCCCGACTGTTCTCCTCGATGTCGACGCCCCAGGACGTGTACAATCTCGTGGTCGTCCCAGCCCGCGATGAGCGTGTGCCGTTCGAGCGTCTCCTGGAAGCGGTCGTCCCGCTTGTACTGGTTGTAGAGGTACCGGAAGTCCTCGATGGACTCCGCGAGGTCCGCGCCGCTCGGCAGCGTGAGCTCGCGGTCCTCGGGGACCTCGCCGTTCGGACTGATGTACGCACCGTCGGCGGATTCGTAGATGAGGTCGCCCATGTGGACGACGTAGTCGACGTCCTCCCGCGCGATGTGATGGAACGCGCCGTAGTAGCCGTTCTGGTAGCCCTGGCACGTCACGACCGCGAACGAGACGGAGTCCGGGCTGGCGGCAGCTGGCGGCAGCGTCCGGAGGCGGCCGGGTCGACGTCGAGCGTGCCGCGAGCGTCGTCGATCTCGCTGGCGGCGACGGGTCGTGCGAGTTCTCGGCCGCCGAGGACGGCCGCGAGACCGCCACCGACGCCGGCGCTCGCGACGGACCCGAGGAAGCCACGGCGGCTGGCGCCATCGGTTCCCGAGTGCGTGTCGTGGTCACTTCCGTCGGTGCTGTCGTGGTCGGCTGTCGAGTCGTCGGCTGTCGGGGGATGCTCTGGCATCGTTCGAGCTGGCAGCCGACTGGAACAAGTAAGTATAAGTATTTTTATATATTTGAGTACGTATCATGGTCGTCGTTTCAGATCGATATGTAGTGGAAACATTTAATCCACTGACGGGGAGCCCGACGCGTCTTGACGTGCTCGACGCGCCGCGAACAGCGGTACTTAAACCCCAGGTTCGAGCCGGGCACGGCGCGTCGCGGAGCTTGGTAACACCCAACATACTCAGTCGCTATACCCGGCCGCGTACTGCGTTTTTCGGACGCACAGCACGACCAGCAGATTTTATGACGGATATCATATGGTGCACCTTTATTACGAATCACATTCATAGATGCGAGTGACTATGAGTCAGCGAATGGCCCAAGGCCAGCCCATGATCGTAATGTCCGACGAATCCCAGCGCGTCAAGGACAAGGACGCGCAGGAGTACAACATCTCCGCGGCTCGCGCCGTCGCGGAGGCCGTGCGCTCCACACTCGGACCGAAAGGGATGGACAAGATGCTCGTCGACTCGATGGGCGACGTCACCATCACGAACGACGGCGTCACCATCCTCAAGGAGATGGACATCGACAACCCGACGGCCGAGATGATCATCGAGGTCGCCGAGACCCAGGAGGACGAGGCCGGTGACGGCACCACGACCGCCGTCGCGGTCGCGGGCGAGCTCCTCAAGAACGCCCAGGACCTCCTCGAGCAGGACATCCACCCGACGGCCATCATCAAGGGCTTCCACCTCGCGAGCCAGCAGGCCCGCGCGGAGGTCGACGACATCGCCGAGGACGTCGAACCCGACGACGAGGCGCTCCTCCAGAAGGTCGCCGAGACGTCGATGACCGGGAAGGGCGCGGAACTCGACAAGGAGCACCTCGGCCAGCTCATCGTCGACGCCATCCGGCAGGTCGCCGTCGACACCGACGCCGACGAGACGCTCGTCGACATGGACTTCCTCAACATCGAGACGCAGACGGGTCGCTCCGCGAGCGAGAGCGCGCTCCTGAAGGGCGCGGTCGTCGACAAGGACCCCGTCCACGACGACATGCCCAAGAGCGTCGGTGACGCGGACGTCCTCCTCCTCAACGAGGCCGTCGAGGTCGAGGAGACGAACGTCGACACCGAGGTCAACGTCACGGACCCGAGCCAGCTCCAGCAGTTCATCGAGCAGGAGGAAGCCCAGCTCCAGCAGAAGGTCGACCAGATCGTCGACACGGGCGCGGACGTCGTCCTCTGCCAGAAGGGCATCGACGACATGGCCCAGCACTACCTCGCGAAGGAGGGCATCCTCGCCGTCCGTCGCGTGAAGAAGTCCGACATGGAGTTCCTCTCCGAGATCGTCGACGCGGCGGTCGTCAGCGACCTTGACGACGTCTCCGCGGCCGACCTCGGGCACGGCGACGTCGAGCGCGACGACGCCGACGAGATGTTCTACGTCACGGGCGACGAGGACGCACACGGCGTGACGCTCCTGCTCCGTGGCTCCACGCAGCACGTCGTCGACGAGCTCGAACGCGGTGTCACGGACGCGCTGGACGTCGTCGCGTCGACCGTCCGCGACGGCCGCGTCGTCGCCGGCGGTGGCGCCATCGAGGTCGAGGTCGCGAACCGACTGCGCGACGACGCGAGCAGCGTCGGTGGCCGCGAGCAGCTCGCCATCGAGGCGTTCGCCGACGCGCTCGAGCTCGTTCCCCGCGTCCTCGCGGAGAACGCCGGTCTCGACTCCATCGACACGCTCGTCAAAATCCGCTCCGCGCACGAGAGCGGCGACCACCGTGCGGGCCTGAACGTCTTCAGCGGCGACGTCGAGGACACGTTCGAGTCCGGCGTCGTCGAGCCCGCGCACGCCAAGGAGCAGGCGCTCACGTCTGCCACCGAGGCCGCGAACCTCGTGCTCAAAATCGACGACATCATCTCCGCCGGCGACCTCTCCACCGACAAGGGCGACGACGACGGCCCCGGTGGCGCCGGCGGCATGGGCGGCATGGGCGGCATGGGTGGCATGGGCGGCGCGATGTGAAGCTCGGTTCGATAACTTCACACCCCCCAGCCGTTCGCGCCACGCACTGACTCAGAACACGTTGCGGTCTTTCTTCGACGCCTGATAGACACGTCAAGTGAACTAGCTCACCGAGAGGAATCGCCGGACGCCATCAGCCAATTACGTGATTGAATCCGGATTTCAGAAGCCTCCGCTGTCTCGCCACCGCCAAGCGATACCCCCCAAGAATACCAGCCCGACAGCGAATACCAGCCTCGAGTTCGGTGTCGTAGTCTGTAGGATGGTCGGGAAGACACAGGCATACATATCAGAGCCAGATTTGCCGATGTGCGGGAAGCAGGCCAGCAGTGGAACTCCCACAAGAAGGGTGGTAATAGCAGCCGCCACGAATTTCGCCTTCTCTACCGCGTCCACACGCCACTAAAGGTACACTTGCTTTGATAATTCTTGTGTGCACCCCGGGAGAGGTTACCCGTCCTGCTTCGCGGGGTGCGTGTCGCTGAGGCGGTCGCGACCGAACAGGTTCCCGCGGAGGGTGTCGCCCTCGTACTCGTCTCGCAGCAGGTCGCGCTCGCGGAGTTCGGGGACGACGAGGTCGACGAAGTCCGTGAGGGTCTCGGGGCGCGCGACCTCCTTGACGTTGAAGCCGTCGACGCCGACGTCGCGGTACCAGTACTCGATCTCGTCGGCGACCTGCTCGGGGGTGCCGACGACGACCGGGCTGGTGGTGCCGAGCCCGGCGAACTCAGCCATCTCGCGGACCGTCCACTCGCTCTCGCCGCCGGCGAACGCGTTGACGGTGCCCTGGATGGCCTCGGTCTCGATGTGCTCGATGCGCTGGTCGGGGTCGAGTTCGCTCAGGTCCATGTCCACGAACCCCGAGAGGAGCGCGAGCACGCCCTCAACGTCGACGGCGTCCCGGTAGCTCTCCTCCTTCGCTTCGGCGAGGGCCTCGGTCGGGGCGACGACGGGGACGATGCCGGGGAAGAACGCGAGTTCGTCGGGGTCCCGGCCGTGGTCGGCGGCGCGCTCGCGGAGGTCCGCCATGTACTCCTCGACCTTCTCGGGCGTCGGCTGGGAGACGAAGACGGCTTCGGCGTTCTTCGCGGCGAACTCGCGCCCGCGGTCGCTGGACCCGGCCTGGTAGACGACCGGCGTCCGCTGCGGGCTGGGCTCGCAGCCGTGGGGGCCGGGGACCTGGAAGTGCTCGCCGTCGTGCTCGATCGCGCGCACCTTCTCGGGGTCGCTGTACCGGCCGGCGTCGCGGTCGTGGACGACCGCGTCGTCGTCCCACGAGTCCTCCCAGAGCGCGTAACAGACGTCCATGAACTCGTCCGCGCGGTCGTAGCGCTCGTCGTGGTCCATGCGGTCGCCGACGCCGAGGTTCGCCGCCGCCGATTCGAGGTAGCTCGTGACGACGTTGAACGCGACGCGCCCGTCCGTGACGTGGTCGAGCGTCGAGAACTCGCGGGCGAGCTGGTAGGGGTGGTTGTACGACGTCGACTTCGTCACCGCGAACCCGAGGTGCTCGGTGACCTCGGCCATCGCGGGAATCAGGTACGTGGGGTCGTTCGACGGCGTCTGCACGGCGCGCTCGATGGCTGGGTCGCGGCTGTCGTCGTAGACGTCGTAGATCCCGCGGACGTCAGCGAAGAACACGCCGTCGAACCCGCCGCGTTCGGCGGTCCGGGCGACCTCGGTCCAGTACTCGCGGTCGGCGTACCGCTGGGACTGGTCGCCTGGGTACCGCCAGGAGCCGACGGTGACGTGCTCCACCGCGTTCATCGTGAAGAGGTTGAGGCGAACGTGGTCGTCGGTCATGGACTCGCGTACCGCGCGAACGTCGTAAGGGCCCGCGGTAGCGGCGAGTCTCCCGGGGTCCGCGCGGTACCGGCGAGAACGACCGGCTGCCGCCGCGGGCCGCTGGCACCCGCCCGTCGCATCGGGGTCGGCGTCGCCGCTCAGCAGGCGCAGTAGTACTCGCGGAGCCCGAGTTCGGTCCGCAGGAGCTGGTAGGTCGGGTCCGGGTCGTCGGGTCGGTAGACGCCCGCGACGAGGTCGCTCCCGTCGCCGCCGGCGAGGGCCGCGGGCGCGACGTCGCCCTGCGCGACCGCGTGCCAGTCCTCCCGGGAGAGGACGTCGCCGCCGTTCGCGGCGACCTCCTGGACGTAGTCCGCGAGGAACACCCACCGCGGGTCGCGTGTGTCGCGGGCGTCGCTGGCGTCGTGGGCGTCGGCGGAGCGACCGGGCTCGTAGGTGGCGTCGTCGACCGTGGCGGCGTACGCGGCCATCGGGAGGTTCGCGCCGGCGGCGACGGGGAGCGTTATCCACTTCCAGGGGCGCGTGTTCACGTCGAGGAGGACGTACTCCTCGCGGGACTCGTCGTAGACGAACTCGCTCTCGCTGATACCGTGGTAGTCGGCGTCGTCGAGGACCGCCTCGGCGCGCTCGCGTACCGCCGGACCGTCGACGACGTCCACGACGCAGGACGTCCCGAACCCGCGCGGATGCCGGACGCGCGCGTTCCCGACGACCCCGAGGACGTCGCCGTCGGGATTCCGGTACGACGCGAGCGACCGGTCCTCGCCCTCGGCGACCGCGACCTTCTCCTGGGCCATCACGCGGATGCCCTGTTCGGCCGCGCCGTCGACGACCTCGCGGAACTCCTGGCGGTCCGCGACCTCGACGACGTTCGTCCCGACCGCCTCCTCGAACTCGCGCTTGCGCGCCGGCTTGACGACGAGCGGGAACCCGAGCGCGTCCGCGGCCGCGTCCGCGGACCGCACGGGCGGCCCGTCACCGTCGACGCCGGCCTCCTCGACGCGATACGTCTCGGGATACGGGACGTCGAGTCGCTCGCAGCGCGCGTACAGCGCGGTCTTGTCGAGCACGCCGTCGATTGCCTCGGTCGCGAACGGGAGTCGAACGCCGTCGGGGTCCGCGGCGACAAGCGCGTGCACCCACTCGTCCATGCACGCGAACGCCACCGGCTCGCCCGCCACGGCGTCCGCGACCGCCTCCACGTCCGCGCGGAACCCGTCGAGGTCGTCGAGCGGGTACGTCACCGCGCCCGCAGCCGCGACCGCCGTCGACCCCGGCGCGACGCCGTCCGGCGTCCGGTCGAGCGCGATGACCGGGACGTCGTGCGCCGCGAGCGCGCGAGCGACCCCGAGCCCCGTGACGTGCGCGTTACAGACGATAGCCGGCGGTCGCTCGAACGACCGCGCCTCCAGATCCGCGACCAGCTCCTCGGTCGTAGCGAAACGCGTACTCATTGCGTCCCCGTACTCGAAACACGCAAAAGTGACGTCCGCTTCCGGCAGGCGACGCCGGAGCCACCACACCCTCGCACACGGCAAACGCTCGGACGAACAACAGGGAAACGGCCGCCTGGAGGCGGTCGTCCGGTCGCGCGACCCGTCAGGAGACGCCGACCTGGCGGTCGGCGTACGCTCGTGCCAGCGGCAGGGAAACGACCGCCTGGCGGCGGTCGTACGCTGGTCGAGTCAGTTCACTCGACGTCCAGCGTGAACTGTTCGTTCTCGTTGACGGTGTTGAGGACGACGCTCGTGTTCGACTCGTTGATGTCCGGGTCGGTGAGCAGCTCCTTGATCTGGGCGTTCATCCCGTCAGTGTCGAGGAACTTCCCGACGGCGACGACGTCGTAGTCGCCCGTGACCTCGTAGACCGAGGTCATCTGCTTGTGACCCTGCAGGCGCTCCGTGATGTCCGGGAGCGCGCTCCCTTCGACCTTCAGCTGGATGAACGCCGTCACGTCGTACCCGAGCTCGTCGTAGTCGACGACGGGCGTGTACCCGCGGATGACGCCCTGATCCTCGAGGTCGCTGAGGTGGTTCGAGACCGTGGTCACGGAGACGTCGAGGTCCTCCGCGAGCGACCGAAGGCTCGCCCGACCGTCGCCGAGAAGTGCATTCACTAGCTTCGCATCGAGATTTTCGTACGTCATTGCTCCAACGTGCGCCCCGGAGGGTTTAGAACTTTACGAACGTACAATCGGTTCGAGATGGGCGAAAGTTTGCGTACAGCACTAAGGTTTTTGTACTGGAAGTAGTTTATCGAAGCGAGCATAAGATGACAAGCGGCAACCTCTCCGAGAAGGAGGAAGCGGTGCTGGAGACCATCGACGAAGAGAACATCGACTTCCTGCGGCTGCAGTTCACGGACATCCTCGGGACCGTCAAGAACGTGTCCGTCCCGGCGCGCCAGGCCGAGAAGGCGTTCACGGAGGGCATCTACTTCGACGGCTCCTCGATCAACGGTTTCGTCCGCATCCAGGAGTCCGACATGCGCCTGGACCCCGACCCGGAGACGTTCGCCGTGCTCCCGTGGCGGACCACCGAGGACGGTGGCGCCGCGCGCCTCATGTGCGACGTCATCAACACGTCCACGGGCGAGCCGTTCTCGGGCGACCCGCGCGGCGTCCTGAAGGACGCCATCGAGCGCGCTGACGAACTCGGCTACACGGTCAACGCCGCGCCCGAACCGGAGTTCTTCCTGTTCGAGGAGGACGAGGACGGGCGTGCGACGACGAAGACGAACGACGCCGGCGGCTACTTCGACCTGGCGCCGAAGGACCTCGCGCAGGACGTCCGCCGCGACATCATCTTCGGCCTCGAGTCCATGGGGTTCGAGATCGAGGCGAGCCACCACGAGGTCGCGCAGGGCCAGCACGAGATCAACTTCGAGTACGACGACGCGCTGTCGACGGCCGACAACGTCGCGACGTTCCGCGCGGTCGTTCGCGCCATCGCGTCCGAGCACGACCTGCACGCGACGTTCATGCCGAAGCCTATCGCGCGCATCAACGGCAGCGGGATGCACACGCACTTCTCGCTGTTCCGCGACGGCGAGAACGCGTTCCACGACGGCGACGACGAGTTCGACCTGAGCGAGACCGCCAAGCAGTTCACGGCCGGTATCCTCGAGCACGCGCCCGCGATCGCGGCGGTCGCGAACCCGACGGTGAACTCCTACAAGCGCCTGGTGCCGGGCTACGAGGCGCCGGTGTACGTCGCGTGGTCCGACCGGAACCGCTCGGCGCTCATCCGGAAGCCGGCGGCGCGCGTCCCCGCCGCCTCGCGCATCGAGGCCCGCTTCCCGGACCCGTCGTGTAACCCGTATCTCGCGTTCGCGGCGCTCATCCACGCCGGGCTCGACGGCATCGAGCAGGGCATGGACTGCGACGACCCGGTCCGTGAGAACATCTACGAGTTCGACGAGGCCAAGCGCGAGGAGTACGGTATCGACACGCTCCCGGAGAACCTCGGCGAGGCGCTGGACGCGCTCGAGGCGGACGAGGTCATCCAGGACGCGCTCGGCGAGCACGTCACGGAGAAGTTCCTCGAGGCGAAGCGCTCGGAGTTCCAGGACTACCGCGTCTCCGTCTCCGAGTGGGAGAAGGACCGCTACCTCGAGACGTTCTGAGGGCCCGCGGCGCGACAGGTTTCTTTTAGCGTGTGTCGGTCAGAGGCGTGCGCTCGCGAGCGCGACGAGCGGTGCGAGGACGACGACGTAGGTGCCCGCGGAGAGCGTCCAGTCGCGGCGGACGGCGGGGAGCCGGTCGGGTTGGATGCGCGACCGCGGGAGGACGACGACGGCGAAGAACCCGACCATGAGGACGAGGAGGACGGCCGCGGCGGCGACGGTCTCGACGGCGCTGTCGACGTCGAGCGCGGCTTCGGTCGCGTACAGGAGCCAGACGTAGAGCCCGCCGCTGAGACCGCCGGCGAGGTAGTGGACGACGGTCGCGAGTCGTTCGGGTGCGCGGTCGGGGCGGCGGTCGGTGAGGACGCCGGCGGCGACGGTCGGTGGCGTGGCGCCTTCGGGACGGCGTGCCATGACGGCGTCCATCGCGAGCGTGGCGACGACGGCGGCGCCGATACCGGCGAGGAACCGGAGCGGTACCTCGAACCCTGGTGCGGCGGCTGGTTGCATGCCCGCTCGTTCGCTCCAGAGGGGTATCGGGTTGACGAACGGGGCATCGTGCGTGCGGGTCGCGTCGCTCACCAGCCACGTGGTTCGTCAACGTTTAGCGCGCTCGACTGCTAGCGTGACGCATGGACGCGGAAGCGACGTTCAGGGTCGAACCGGACGGCGGACGGGTCGTCCTCGTTCCCGAGTTCTGGCCGAGCGACCTCGACGCGGACGCGCGGACCGCCTACGAGGGACTGCGGACGCTGCACGTCGTCGAGGACGGCGCCATCTCGATGCCCGCGGAGTACCTCCCGGAGACGGAACCGGGGAGTACGGTGACGCTTTCGGCGGTCTGGACGGCGCGCACCGAGCGCTTGGGCGCGCTCGGCGTCGGGCCGTTCCCGGCCGGGGCCGTCGGCGGCGCGATGGCGGACCGCGACCGCATCGCGCGCACGCTCCTCGACGACGACCCGGGACGGTAGCGACCGTCACGCGTTTGACGTCGCCGCCCGTCGACCCGGACATGACAGAGACGGACATCCGCGAGCTCGACGCGAGGACCGTCGAGCGCATCGCGGCCGGGGAGGTCGTCGAACGACCGGCCTCGGTGGTGAAAGAACTCGTCGAGAACGCGCTGGACGCGGGCGCGTCACGCGTCACGGTCGGCGTCGAAGACGGTGGGGTCGACGGTGTGACCGTGCGCGACGACGGGCACGGGATGACCGAGGCGGACGTGCGCGCGGCGGTCCGCGAGCACACGACGAGCAAGATACGGGACGTCGAGGACCTCGAAGCCGGAGTGTCGACGCTCGGGTTCCGCGGCGAGGCGCTGCACACCATCGGTGCGGTGTCGCGGCTGACGATCAGGACGCGCCCGCACGACGCCGAGACGGGCACCGAGCTCGTGTACGCGGGCGGCGAGGTCGAGTCGGTGACCGAGGTCGGGTGTCCGGCGGGGACGACCATCGAGGTGCGGGACCTGTTCTACAACACGCCGGCTCGCGAGAAGTACCTGAAGACGACGCCGACGGAGTTCGCGCACGTCAACCGCGTGGTGCGGTCGTACGCGCTCGCGAACCCGGACGTCGCGGTCTCGCTCTCGCACGACGACCGGGAGGTGTTCGCGACGCCCGGGCGCGGTGACCGCCTCGCGACCGTGATGGCGGTGTACGGTCGCGAGGTCGCGGAGGCGATGCACGCTGTCGACGACGTCGACGTGGCGCTCCCGGACGGGCCGCTGGACGACGTCCACGGGCTCGTGTCGGACCCCGAGACGAACCGGAGCGCGCGCGAGTACGTCTCGGTGTTCGTGAACGGTCGCGCGGTGTCCGCGAGCGCGGTCCGCGAGGCCGTCGTCGAGGCGTACGGCGGGCAGCTGGACGCGGACCGCTATCCCTTCACCGCGCTGTTCCTCGACGTCCCGGCGGGGGACGTGGACGTGAACGTCCACCCGCGGAAGATGGAGGTCCGGTTCGCGGACGAGGCGGCGATGAAACGCCAGGTGCGCGCGGCCGTCGAGGAGACGCTGCTCGACGCGGGCCTCGTCCGGTCGAGCGCGCCACGCGGCCGGTCGAAGCCGCCGGAGGCGGCGGTCGAGCCGACGACCGCGACCGACCTCGACACCGAGGGTCCCGCCGACGACCCCGCGGTCGAGTCGGCCGACGCATCGCAGGACGACGTGCCGCGGGCGGACGACGACGATGACCGCGGCGACGCCGAGAGCGAGTCGACCACCGTCGACGCCAAGGATGACTCTGGGGCGAATCACGGCGCCGGTGGCGACGAGTCCGGCAGTCCGGTCGCGGCGGACGCGTCCACGCCGGTCGACGACGAGACGACGCGCGACGCGAGCGAGCGGCGAGCGCGTGCGACCGACGCCGACTCGTCTGCGGGCGCGAGTTCGACTGACGCGGGCTCGACTGACGCGAGTTCGACCGAGGCGACGGGGTCCACGTCGGGGTCGACGAGCACGAGCGGTTCCACTGGTGTGTCGACCGCGAGCGAGTCCACCCCGGCCACTGGTGAGTCCACCCCGGCCACTGGTGAGTCCACCTCGGCGTCTGGTGGGTCCACCTCGGCCGCGGGCGACCATCGGCCCGTGGCGGACCGGAAGTCCTCGGGCGACGGACGACGGTTCGATGGCGCCGCGGAACAGCGGACGTTGACGGGCGAGGCGGCGACGCCGGCAGGCGAGTACGGCCGGTTGCCGTCGATGCGCGTCCTCGGCCAGTACCGCGACACGTACCTCGTCGCGGAGACCGACGACGGGCTGGTGCTCGTCGACCAGCACGCCGCGGACGAGCGCGTGAACTACGAGCGGTTGCGGGCGGCGTTCGAGGCGGACGCGACCGCGCAAGCGCTCGCCGAACCCGTGACGCTCGAACTGACCGCGGGCGAGGCCGAGGCGTTCCCCGCGTACCGCGAGGCGCTCGCGACGCTCGGGTTCCACGCCGAACGGACCGACACCACCGGCAGCGACGACGCCGGAAGCGACACTGCCGGAAGCGACGACGTCGACGGTGACGACGCCGGAGGCGACGACGCGACTGGCTCCCGGGAGGTGACGGTGACGACGGTGCCCGCGGTGTTCGACGAGACGCTCGACCCCGGCGACGTCCGGAACGTCCTGTCGGGATTCGTCGCGAGCGACGACGACGGCGCCGAGACCGTCGACGCGCTCGCGGACGCGTTCGTCGCGGACCTCGCGTGCTATCCCTCGGTCACCGCGAACACGTCCCTGACGGAGGGGTCGGTCGTCGAGTTGCTGGAGGCGCTCGACGACTGCGAGAATCCCTTCGCGTGCCCGCACGGCCGGCCGACGGTCGTCCGCATCGACCACGCCGACCTCGAGGACCGGTTCGAGCGCGACTACCCCGGCCACGGCGGCCGTCGCGAGCTCTGACGATGCCGGTGACGATAGACGGGAGCGCGGGCGGCGGGCAGGTGCTCCGGTCCGCGCTCTCGCTCGCCGCCGTCACGGGCGAGGCGGTCCGCGTCGAGGACGTCCGCGGCGCTCGACCGAACCCGGGCCTGAAGCACCAGCATCTCGCGTGCGTCGAGGCCGCGGCCGCGGTCTGCGACGCCGACGTCGACGGCGCCGAACTCGGGAGCGACGTCGTCGCGTTCGACCCCGGCGACCCCACGGGCGGGTCGGTCGCGGTGGACGTCGGGACCGCGGGCGCGGCGACGCTCGTGTTCGAGACCGTCCTCCCGCTCGGCGTCGTCGTCGACGACCCCATCGAGCTGACGGTGACCGGCGGGACCGACGTCGCGTGGTCGCCGACCGTCGACTACTATCGGGACGTCCGCCTGCCCCTCGCCGCGCGGGCCGGGTGGCGCGCGACCGTCGACGTCTCCCGGCGCGGCTTCTATCCCGGCGGCGGCGGGGAGGCGACGCTGCGCGTGGCACCGAGCGAGCGCGAGCGCGTCGCGTTCGACGACCGCGGCGCGTTCCGGGGGGCGCGCGTCGAAGCGGTCGCGTCCAGCGACCTCGCGGACGCCGACGTCGCCGACCGGCTCGTCGCCGCCGCGGTCGACGACCTCGAGACGGCGAACGTCGAGGTGGATATGTCGACCGCTCGGAGCGTTCGCGCGCCCAGTACCGGCGCGGGCGTGCTCGTCGTCCTCGACTACGAGGCGACGACCGCGGGCTTCAGCGCGCTCGGCGAACCCGGGACGCCGGCCGAGGACGTCGGGGAGCGAGCCGCCGCGGACGCCGTCGCGTTCCGCGGGCAGGAGCGTTCGAGCCCGGACGCCGGTGGGCCACGCCGACCGCCCGTCGTGGACGTACACGCCGCCGACCAGCTCGTGCTCGCGCTCGCACTCGCCAGCGGTCGCGTGCGGCCCGCGGCCGTGACCGAGCACGTCCGGGCGAACTGCGCGGTCGCTCGCGCATTCGGGTTCGACGTCCGCGTCGACGACGACGGCGTCATCGTCGGCGAGTGAATCGACGTGCGGCGGTGACCGCAGCCCGCCTCGCCCCGGCCGGTCGCGGACTGTCGGTCGAGCGAACGCTTGCGCCGCGGGGGAGACTTATACCGGTCCCTTCCGTTGTGGCGACCATGACTGGCGTACGCTCCCCTGGGGTGGTTCGATGAGCGACGACCTCGTGACGTTCGGCGAGACGATGCTCCGACTCTCGCCGCCGAACGACGAACGACTGGAGACCGCTCGCGAGTTCGAGGTGCGCGCGGCCGGCGCCGAATCGAACACCGCCATCGCGGCCGAACGCCTCGGTGCGGTGACGACGTGGATGTCGAAGCTCCCGGACACCGCGCTCGGGCATCGCGTCGACGGCGGCCTCCGACAGTACGGCGTCAACACCGACGTCGTGTGGACGGACGACGACGACGTCCGCCAGGGCACGTACTACCTGGAGTCCGGGGGACGACCGCGCGGCTCGAACGTCGTGTACGACCGCGAGGACGCCGCGGTGACGACCGCGACGCCGGACGAACTGGACGTCGACCGCATCCGGCAGGCCCAGGCGTTCTACACGACCGGCATCACGCCCGCGCTCAGCCCCCAGTTGCGGGAGACCGCGGCGACGCTCCTGGACGCCGCCCAGCAGGCGGGGACGATGACGGCGTTCGACGTGAACTACCGCTCGAAGCTCTGGTCGCCCGAGGAGGCCCGGAAGACGATCACGCAGTTCTTCCAGGTGGTCGACGTCCTCATCATCGCGCTGAAGGACGCGAAGGCCGTCTTGAACTACGAGGGCGACGCGACACAGCTCGCGCACCACCTCGCGAGCGAGTTCGACTTCAAGACGGTCGTCGTGACGCGGGGCGACCAGGGCGCGCTCGCGTGGAACGACAACGTCATCCACGAACAGCCGGCGTTCGAGACGGATACCGTGGACGCGGTCGGGACCGGCGACGCGTTCGCGGGCGCGTTCCTCGCACGGCGCCTGTCCGGCGCGAACGTCCCGAAAGCTCTGGAGTACGCGGCCGCGGCCGCCGCCCTCAAGCGCACCATCCCCGGCGACGTGGCGACGGTCACGAAGGCCGAGGTGGACGCGGTCGTGGGCGAGGGCGGCGAGGCCATCTCGCGGTAGCTCCCCGTCGACATCGGTCAGACGGGTTCCTCGCACGTTCGGCACACGGCAGGCGAACTGCTATCACGCTCGCCCACCCAGTCCCCGCCATGACACACGTCGCTATCGTTGGTGCGTACGGGAGCGCGGGCGCCGCCGTCGCCGGTGAACTCGCCGACGAGCCAGGAGTGGAGTTGACGCTCGTCGACGACGGCGAACCCGGCGGTGGGCTCTGCATCCTCCGCGGGTGCATGCCGTCGAAGGAGGTCATCTCCGCGGGTGCGCACCGCTTCCAGGCGCGCCACGACCATCGCCTCGACGGCGACGTCCCCGACGTCGACCTGGACGCGGTCGTCGACACGAAGGACGACCACGTCCTCGGGTTCGCCGAGCACCGCCGCGAGGCCGTCCACGACCTCGCCGAGCGCGACGACGTCACCTTCCACCACGAGACCGCGCGGTTCGTCGACGACCGCGTCCTCGCGGTCGGCGACGAGACCGTCGAACCGGACTACGTCGTCGTCGCCACCGGCTCGACGCTGAACGTCCCCGACATCCCCGGCATCGACGACGTCGACTACATGGGAAGCGCAGACGTCCTCGACGCCACCAGCCTCCCGGACTCGGGCGTCGTCATGGGCTTCGGCTACGTCGGCCTGGAACTCGTCCCGTACGTCGCCGAGGCCGGCGGCACCGACCTCACCGTCGTCGAGCACGACGCGCGCCCGCTCGACGAGGCCGACCCCGAGTTCGGCGACGACCTCCTCGACATCTACGAGGACGAGTGGGACGTCGACGTCCGCCGGCACACGTACGAGGAGCGGGTCGAACAGACGGACGACGGCGGCGTCCGCCTCCACGTCTCCGACGAGAACGGCGACCACGACGTCGTCGAAGCCGAGGAGCTGTTCCTGTTCACGGGCCGCCGCCCGAACGTCGACGGCCTCGGGTTCGAGCACACGAGCCTCGACCCCGGCGAGGGCTGGGTTCGGGAGACGATGCAGGCGCGCGACGACGACCGCGTGTTCGTCGTCGGCGACGTCAACGGGAAGGAACCCATCCTCCACGTCGCGAAGGAGCAGGGGTTCCAGGCGGCGGAGAACCTCCTCGCGCACGGTCGCGGCGACCACGACGCCATCGAGCCATACGAGAACGTCCATCACCACGTCGTGTTCTCCGCACTCGGCGTGTATCCGTACGCGCGCGTCGGGCACTCGAAGGCGAGCGCCGAGACCACCGGTCGCGACGTGGTCCACGTCACGCGCGAGGCGAGCGACGACGGCGTGTTCAAGACCAAGGACGTCCCCGAGGGCCGCGCGAGCCTGGTCGTGGACGCCGATGACGGGACCGTCCTCGGCTACCAGGGCCTGCACTACCACGCCGACGTCATGGCGAAGACGATGCAACTCGCCGTCGAGATGGGACTGGACGTCCGCGAGCTCCCCGACCGCGCGTACCATCCGACCACGCCCGAGATACTGGACGGCCTCGTCCGCGACGCGAGCGACGCCGTCGCACCCACCGAGGGCGACGACTGACGGACGACCGACACCGGGTTCGGCGAAGCATCTCGAACGCCCGCCAGGCGCCGTGCTAGCCCGGTTCGCTACGTCTTTATCTCCTCACACGACGTACGAGTGGTGATCACAAATGCGAAACTTCGACGAAATGAGCCGGATGTTCGAGGAGATGGAACGGACCTTCGACAGCATGTGGATGGACCGCACGTTCGGCGACCGCACACCCATGCTCGAGGGGCGAACGACCGACGGCATCGAGCGCACGACGAGCCTCCACGAGGAGGACGACATGTACGTGTTCGTCATGGACCTCCCCGGGTTCGAGACGGACGAGATCGACCTCGTCTACCACGACGGCCACCTCGAGATCTCCGCGGTCACCGAGACGAGCGAGGAGTCCGAGCAGTCCTACGTCCGGCACTCGCGAAGCACCACGGAGACGGTCAGCATCCCCGGCGAGATCGACGTCGAGGGTATCGAGGCGTCCTACCACAACGGCGTCCTCGAGGTCACGCTCCCCACGCTCGAGGGCGAGCGTGACCTCGGCCACGACATCGACATCCGCTAGACGACGCCCGCGTCGGCGTCGAGTTGGGCGGCACACTTCGGCACGCGACGGCACACCTTCGGTACGCCCGAGCGGTACTCGACAGAAGACGAGTAGCGAGACCGAGTATCGAGGATCGGGGACCGAATCCCACCGTCTCCATCTCGCAACTCAAATCTACGACCCGCCGACGGTTTTAATATACGGAATCAACTGGTAAGGAAATATTAGATACCTTTAGGCGCATTGCTGGTTACCGATGATGATATGGGTCGGAAATTCGGCGCCTGTCTCGGTACGATCGGACTGCTCACCACGAGCGCCGCCTCGTGGTTCCTGATGAAAGGACCGTTCCTCGGGACTGGACTCCCGAGGACCGAGTACCTGCTCGGCGCAATCGCGCTCCTGCTGGTCGGCCTGGTGCTGCTCCGCAGCGGCCTCAACTCTCTCATCCACCACCGCGAGAGCACCGAGCGCGTCATCATCAGCAACAAGAAGACCTGACCGGCAGCAACCACACACGGACCCACCGCCCCGACACCCGACCCCGTCGCCCTCCCACCCCCACTCGGACCCTCAGACGCCACGGACTCACCCGCGTCCACACCCACACCACACGGCAACTCCCAGCGACTCCTCGACACTACGGTTCGTTCCACCGTGCGTCCGCGAGCGTCCGCTGCACGACCTCGTGCCCGACCGCCTCAGCGAGCGTCTCGAACCCGGAACGCTCCGACCGGTCGTCCGCGTTCGCCACCAGCCGCGACACGATGAACTCCGGCGTCGACCGGCCGACCTGCCCGAACCGCGGCTGATAGTCCACCTCCAGTTCGAGATCCGGCGTGAGTCCTTCCGCGAAGATACCGTCCACGCGCGCCGTTCCCGGGAGCGGCTCCAGATCGTCCGCGAGATGCGTCACGAACGTCCCCAACGCCGCCTTCTCGACCGTCAACGTCACCAGTCCGTGCAGGAGATCCGCCGCACTCCCCGGTTCCGTTATCGCCTCGAACTCGTCGACGAGCATCAACGTCCGGCCCTCGGCGGTCAGCGGCGGGACGACGTTCCGGAGCGTCGACTCGAGCACGCCCGCGTTGAAGCTCGCGTGCCGACGATGGAACACCACCGAATCGAACCGGCCGACCGCAGCACGGTCCGCGGGCACCGGGAGTCCCATGTGCGCGAGCAGGACGACCTGACAGAGCGTCTCCAGGAGCGTCGTCTTCCCGCCGGAGTTCGCGCCCGTGAGGACGCTCACGCGCTCGCGGCCCGGCGGCGCGTCCAGGTCGTGCTCGCCGAGCGCGTACCGGACCGGCTGCACGGACTCCTCGCCGCTCGCCGCGAGCGACAGGTTCCGCGCCCCCGCCACGGCGACCGCGTCCTCGACGAACTCGGGCGACGTCAGGTCGAACGCCGCCGCGAACCGCGCGAGCGACAGCTCGAACGCGACGTCGTCGACCGCCGCGACCGCCCGGTCGACGTCCGCTCGCGCGTCCGCGACCGCGCCCTGAAGCTCCACGCGAACCTCGCGCTCGCGCGCCTCGACCGCCTCTCGGCGGTCCGCCGACAGCGCCCGCAGCGCCTCGTTCACGAAGTCCGTCGCGTCCCGCGCCCCCTCGGGCGCCGCATCCCGGACCGTCGTCGCCTCGACACCCGTCTCCGCGCAGACGTGGTCGACGAACGCGTCCTGGAACCCGCCGGCGGTCCGCGCACCGTCCCCGCGTATCGCCTCGACGACCGACTCCGCGTTCGCCTCCAGCGTCTCCACGGCCGCGACCTGCTCGCGGCGGTCATCCAGGCGGTCGTCCGCACCGCTCGCGACGTTGCCCTCGCGGAGCGCACCGAGCGCACGCGCAGCGTCCGCGAGCGCCTCGCGGTCCAAGCCCGCCAGCGGCGCGAACACGCCCTCGTCGGCCACGACGCCCGCGTCCACGAGCGCGATCGCCGCCTCGACGCTCGCCTTCTCCCCGCCGTCCGCGTCGTCGTACGCGTCGAACGCCGCCACCACGGCCTCGCGCTCGCCGTCGTCCAGCGCCGCCCAGGACTCGCGCGCGGCCTCGACGTCCGCGAGACGCTCCCGCATCGCCGACCGGTCCGACAGCGGCGTCAGCACGTGGATGGCGTCGGCCGCCCGCGCCGTCAGCGCGAACGACCCCGCCACCGAGAGGAGGTCCTTGTACACGTCCCGGGCGTCGCTCGTCGCGAGCACGTCCATCCCCGACCCGCCCGTCGCCCGCCGGAGAATGCGGGTCGCTCGTCCACGCGGCACGCCCGCGTCGACGAGCGCCCTGACGTCCCCCGATTCGATCGCGTCGATGGCCGCGTCCACGCCCAGTTCCTCGACGAGCAACGCCCGCGTCTTCGGGCCGACACCCCAGTACTCCTCCAGTCGCATACCCCAAGCCTGCGAGCGCGACGTAATCAAAACCCCGCAACCGTCCCGGGGACGCCGGGAGCGGGCCCGCCCGAGGGATTGATTTCCCGAGCACGCCAACACGTCGCCATGACCGACCCCGCAGACGACGCTCCGCGAGCCGGTATCGACGAGGACGCGAGCTCGTTCCGGTACTATCGGAACGCCGTGTCCCGCCACTGGGACCCCGTCGACGTCGACCTCGACGCGGACGTCGACCGCGTCGCGGACCTGGACGCGGCGGCCTTCGACTCGCTCCGGCGGACGCTCGCGCTGTTCGGTGCCGGCGAGGAGGCGGTCACGGAGGACCTGTCGCCGCTCGCGGTCGTCCTCGACGACGTCAACGACCAGTTGTTCGTGACGACCCAGCTCTACGAGGAGGCCAAGCACGCGGAGTTCTTCAATCGGTACTGGACGCGCGTCGTCCACGCGGCCGAGGACCGCCGTGGGACGGCGCGCTCGGACCCGCACGACTCGGGGTGGTTCAACGACGCGTACGACGAGCTCTTCGAACGGAACGAGGCGGCGATGACTCGACTCCTCGAGGACGACACGCCGGAGAACCGCGCGCGAGCGTACTGTCACTACCACCTCACGGTCGAGGGCATCCTCGCGCAGACGGGGTACTACGGCGTGCAGACGTCGTTCAGTGGTGACGTCGCGGGGCTCCCGGAGCTCCCGGGGCTCGTCGAGGGGTTCTCGCGGATACGGAGCGACGAGGGTCGGCACGTCGGGTTCGGGATGCGGAAGCTCAAGGACCTGGTCGCCGCGGGCGACGTGTCGCCGTCGTTCCTGCACGAGTTGACGGGCGAGCTCGCGATGCTCGTCCAGGACGCGGTGTCGACGGCGTCCGACGACGACGCGGTCGCGGTGGGCGCCGAGGACCTGGCGTCGTACGCGGCGCGCAAGCACGCCGAACGCATGGAACAGATCGTTGACGCGGCGAAGGACGTGCCGGACGTGGAGACGTTGACCGAACTCGACGGGTGACTGCCGCCGGGGAGAGTGAACTGACTCACCGGGGCTGTGGCGGTACGTCCTCCGGTGTGCGTCGACCGTTCACGTGCCGTACGTGGTATCGAGGAAGTCGACGATGTTCGCGGATTCGTTCATCGTGACGCCGTGAGCGTCGTCGACGAGGACGGGGACGGCGCGCTGCCCGGACACGCGCTTGACCTCGTCGCGCGCGGAGTGCATGGCGTCGACCCAGACGGTGTCGTAGTCGAGGTCGAGCTCGTCCATGCGGTCCGCGACCGTCTCGCACCACGGGCAGCCCTCGAGCTGGTAGAGTGTTCGCGTCATGGTGACACCCTTTGGCCTGATTGTAGAAGGGTCTGGGGGTCGGACTGGCGCCCTCCGCCGTCGATGTTCAGGTGTCCCCTCGTCGACGTCCCAGTGTCCTCTCGTCGACGTCCCGGTATCTCGCCGTCGGTGCGCCGACGCTGGACGTTCTGGAGCGCGGTGTGGGGCGAGCAGCCGGGCCGTGGGTGAGTGACGCGACGGCGGCCCGGACTCCCGTCTCGACCGTCGCGTCGCACGCGTCAGGTGATGCCGACGTTGGCCGCGGCTTCGCACTTGAACGCTCGGGGGTTCGACGATGGGTAGTCCGGCGATGGTGGCGACGACGACGTTTTCCCGCTGAACCGGGTACGTAGGGATGATGATGGCGACGACGCACGCGTTCGTCGGGCTGGCGTTGGCGAGCGCGTACGCCGCGGTTGGAGGGGAGTACGCGACGGTCGCTGCGGCGGGCGCGATCGCCGGCGGGATGTTCCCGGACCTGGATCTCCTGGCGGAGCACCGGAAGACGCTGCACTTCCCGGAGTACTACACGGTGCTCTCGGTCCTCGCGGTGGTAGTCGCCGCCGTCGCGACCGTGCCCGCGACCGTAGGGGTGGCGGCGTTCCTGATGTCCGCGGCGGTGCATTCGGCGAGCGACGTTCTCGGTGGTGGGACGGAGGCGCGACCGTGGCTCGCGCAAGATCAGCGTGGCGTGTTCCTGCACACGCAGGGACGGTGGGCGGCGCCGCGGCGGTACGTCCGGTACGACGGTGCACCCGAGGACCTCGCGGTCGCCGTGACGTTCGCGATCCCGGGGTGGGTCGCGTTCGATGGGTGGATTCGAGGGCTCGTGCTCGGGGGCGTCGCGCTGTCGGTCGGGTACGTCCTCGTCCGCAAGCGGCTGCCGACGCTCGAGGAACGGTACCTCCAGTAGCCCCGAGACGCATGTGGTGCTTTCACAATCAAGCTGTATCTCCAACGTACCGCGTCTCAGAAATTAAAACGTGCCCTTAGATGAGTGAAATTTATAGTGTTGGGGCGCGATGGTTATTCCAATGGCACAGCGAGAGGACCGGGCCGAGGAGTTCGTCGAGGTACGGGTTCCAGCGGCGCTCGCCGACCGCATCGACAGCGTCTACGCGGAGTGTCGAGGGTACGAGTCCTCGTCGATGCAGGAGAGCTTGAGCGTGCTCTGCGACGTCGCGGCCGGTCGTCTCGACGTCCCGGGTGAGCCCGCGCTCGACCGCGCGAGCGTGCACGAGGGGGACGATGCGGCGGACCCGACGGCGGAACTGACGTCGCCGACGGGGGTCGTCGCCGAGTTGAGCGACGAACGGCGCGCGAACATCGACGCGGCGTTCCCGACGCGGTGGAGTGCGGATTCGACGGTCGCGGGGAGGTTGACGGCGGTCGTCGACCGGTACGTGCGGAACCCGGAGGGGATGCCGGACGCGGACGCTCGCGAGGCCGACGCGCTACACGTCGTCGGGGAGCGCGAGGGGATGGCGCCGGACGAGCTCCGCGAGCAACTCGTCACGGTCCTCTACGGGAACACCGGGCTCCCGGACGACCTCGCCGGGGAGTTCTTCAGCGAGGCGCTCGCGACCGTCGAGGAGGCGGCGTCCGCTGGCGACGACGACGAGGACGGCGACGGGGAACGCGACGTCGACGAGACGCTCGACAGCCCGGATTCGCCGATCTTCGACGACGACGGCCCGCCGGCGCTCACGGACGGCCCGCCCGCGAAACCCGCTCGGCCCGCGAGCGGCGTCGACCCGGAGACGGCGTTCGATTCGCCGACGGACGAGGTCACTGTGGATTCGCTGCTCGCCGACGAGGCGGCGCCGACGGCGCGCTGCGAGCGCTGCGAGGCGTACCACGAGGTCGACGACCTGGAGACCGTCATCGGGTCGGCGTCGTCGACCATCGAGTTGCTGTGTGCGTCGTGTGCGACCGCCGTAGAGGAGAAGCATTAACGGGCCGGCGGGCAGACGGTTCTCGCATGGCTATGGTCGAAGTCGTCGTTCGCGCGATCCATCTGGTCGTCGCGGCGATGTGGGTGGGGTCGGTGTCGTTCTTCGCGTTCGGCGTGCTCCCGCTGGCTCGAGAGGGGACGTTGAACGCTGCGCCACTGGAACGGTTCACGGAACGTCTCCAGGTCGGATCTCGGCTCGCGTCGGTGCTCCTCCTGCTCTCCGGTGGGTACATGATCTCGCTGGCCGGGTACGAGGAGTCGCTGCTGTCGTCGACGAGCGGGCATCTCGTGCTCGGGATGGTGGTCCTCTGGGTCGCGTTGACGGGACTGGTCGAGGTCGGTGCGTCGCGAGTGCTCGAGGGTGCGGACGATCTGAAGGTGCGGACGCCCGCGAAGCGCGCGACGACGGTGCTGCGTGCGGCGACCGTGGTCGGCGTGCTCCTGTTGGCGGACGCGGTCCTCATCCGGTTCGCGCCGACGTTGTTCTGAGGTGAGTGTCGGCGCCGAGGCCTGGACCGGCGTCTGGGGTCGGGACCGAGTGGGCTTCGGGCGTCGGGGCCTGGATGAGGGTCGGGCGTCGCCGCTTGGGCCTGGCCTTCTTCAGTCGTGATGACGTAGTGGCGGGTATGACTGATGGCGAGACCGACCCGTTCGCGGACCCGTACGATGGACCGATACCGGAGGGCGTGGACGAGGCGGCGGTCGAGCGGATGCGGCTCGTCGCGAAGGTGATGGACGACGCGGTGGCGCTCCCGGGCACCGACTTCCGCGTGGGCGCGGACCCCGTCCTCGGCGTGCTGCCGGGCGTCGGTGACGTCGTCGCGGCGGGCGTGTCGATGTACGTCGTGCTGGAGTCGGCGCGGTTGGGGGTGTCCTACGGGACGCTCGTGGAGATGCTCGCGAACGTCACGATAGACGTCGCCGGGGGCGCGATTCCCTACGTCGGCACGGTCGTGGACGTGGTGTTCAAGTCGAACCAGCGGAATCTCGCGCTCGCGCTCGACGACCTCGCCGACGGGGCGTCGGACACGGTGTTCGCGAGCGTCGAGGACGCGGCGGCGGACGCGTTCGAGGGGGCGGCGGACGCGACCGAGGAGGTCGTGGACGCCGCAGCGGACGCCGCGAGCGGGGACGGGACCGTTAGCGCTGGGACGTCGCCGGAGGGGGACGGTCCGGTGGAGATTCCCATCGAGGTCGAGGACGAGGACGCGGAGTGAGTCGCTGAGAGCGCCGGTCAGCGTGCGGTCGCACGTCGGAGGTGGTCGGCGACGTGTTCGGGGCGCTCGACCGCGGGAAGGCTTTTGCCGCCGTCGAGAGTACCGCCGGTATGCCTTCGAGGAACTTCCTGTTCTGCTCGCTCGATTCGGCGCTCTGCGGCGACCTCGCGTGGCAGGTCGGCCGGGAGGGTCACGACATCAAGTACTACGTCGAACACGACGCGGACCGCGACATCGCGGACGGATTCGTCGCGAAGACCGACGACTGGCGCGCGGAACTGGACTGGGCGGACGTCGTCGTGTTCGACGACATCTGGACCGGGAACGAGGTCGGGACCGGGAAGCTCGCGGAGGAACTGCGAGCCGACGGGCACGCCGTCGTCGGCGGGACGCCCGCGACCGACCGGCTGGAGGACGACCGCGGGTACGCGATGTCCGTGCTCGAGGAGGCGGGCATCGAGACGGTCGAGCACCGCGAGTTCACCGACTTCGACGACGCCATCGCGTACGTGGAGGCGAACCCGGCGCCGTACGTCGTCAAGCCCCTCGGCGAGGTCCAGAACGTCAAACGGCTCGTGTACGTCGGCCGGGAGCGCGACGGGAGCGACGTCGTCGACGTCCTCGAAGCGTACGAGTCCGCGTGGGGGCACCGCATGAAGGGCTTCCAGCTCCAGCGACGCATCGACGGCGTCGAGGTCGCCGTCTGCGGGTTCTTCGACGGCGACCGGTTCGTGGACCCGATCAACTTCAACTTCGAGCACAAGAAGCTGTTCCCGGGGAACGTCGGGCCGTCGACGGGCGAGATGGGGACGGCGATGTTCTGGGCGGGCCGGAACCGGCTGTTCGAGGCGACCCTCGGGAAGCTCGAGGACTGGCTCGCCGACGAGGGGTACGTCGGGAGCATCGACCTGAACTGCATCGCGACCGACGAGGGCGTCTATCCCCTGGAGTTCACGCCGCGCTTCGGGTATCCGACGATCGCGCTCCAGGAGGAGTCCCTCCTCTCGGGGAGCGGCGAGTTCCTCCACGGCCTCGCACGCGGGACCGACCCGGAGCCGACGGTGCATCGCGGGTTCCAGGTCGCGGTGCGCGTGGTGCTCCCGCCGTTCCCGTTCGACGACGAGCGGACGTACGACGAGAGCTCGCGCAACGCCGCGCTCGTGTTCGACACCGCGGACGGCCGACCGCCAGAGGGCGTCCACATCGAGGACGCGAAGCGCGTGACGGCCGACGGCGACCCGACGACCGACCCCGCGGGCGAGTGGCGGGTCGCGGGCGAGGCCGGGATGCCGCTCGTCGTCACCGGGATGGGCGAGACCATGCAGGCGGCGCGCGAGCAGTGCTACGAGCGCGTCGACGACGTGCTCGTCCCGAACCTCTACTACCGCGACGACATCGGGGAACGCTGGATCGACGGCGAGGGCGACCGCCTGCACGCGTGGGGCTACCTCGGCCCGCAGTAGGCGTCGGCGGCCGCGGTCGCTGGCCGGGCGGCCGTCGACGCGAGGCGGTTCGTCGTCGTCGCGTCAGAACTCGGTGCCTTTGCGGGCGCGGACGCCGTCGTCGAACGGGTGGGTCTGCTTGCGGACGTTCGTGACGAGGTCGGCGCGGTCGGTGACGTACGTCGGCTCGTCGTGGCCGCCGGTGAGGACGAGCTCTAGGTGCTCGGGTTTGCGGTCGAGGAGGTCGACGACGGCGTCGGGCGAGACGAGGTCGCGGTTCGCGGCGTAGCAGAGTTCGTCCAGTATCAGCATGTGGACGCCGTCGTCCGCTGGCCCGTCCAGAGCCAGAGGTCCGCCGAGGTCGGCGTCGCTGGCGGCGTCGAGGAGGTCGCGAGCGCGTTCGAGGCCGCCCTGGGCGCGGGCTTCGTGGTCGACGTCGTCGCTGCCGTCGTTCATGCCGTGCCAGCCGTAGTGCCCGGAGTGCTCGTACGTGAACCCGGGGACGGCGTGGATGGCGTTGTACTCGCCGCGGACGTCCTCGACGCTCGCCGCGCCGCCCTTCATGAACTGGAGGAGGTGCACGCGGTAGCCGTGGCCGGCGGCGCGGAAGCCCATGCCGAGCGCGGCGGTCGTCTTTCCCTTTCCGCCGCCCCACCAGACCTGCGTCCGGCCGAACGCGTCGGGCGCGGCGGGTCGGATGTCGTGCGCGTCGGGCGCTCCGGTGTCGTCGTGCATACGTCGACGGTCGACCGCGGGTCGCTTCAGTCCTCGGCTTCTCGCGCCCGGTCGACGATGGCGACGGCGGCGTCGAGTTCGTCCTCGACGACGCCGTGCCCGATACCCTGGTAGATGCGTTCGTCGACGTCGCCGCCGAGCGCGTCCAGTATCTCCGTGGTCTCGTGGACGCGGTCGAGCGCGATGTGCGGGTCGTTCGCGTCGCACCCGAGGAAGACCGACGTGCCGGCGAGCGCGTCGTCGTCCGTCGCGTACTGGTCGACGGAGACCTCGGGCCCGATGAGGCCGCCGCTGAAGACGACGAGCCCACCGTAGCGTCCGGGGTTCGTGGCGACGTACTCGCTCGCGAGGCACGCGCCCTGAGAGAACCCGAGGAGGACGACGTGCTCGCGGCCGACCGCGTCGACGGCGTCGGCGACGACCGCGTCGAGTTTCGCGAGCGCGGAGTCGAGCCCGGGCTGGTTCGACTCGGTCGGCGCCGTGAACGGGTTCGGGTACCACGTCCGGCCGGCGGCCTGCGGCGCGAGGTACGCGACGTCGTCGAACCCGAACTGCTGGGTGATCTGGAGCATCGACTCCGCGGTCGCGCCGCGCCCGTGCGCGCACACGACCGCCGCGCTCGCCTCGGCAGGGTCCGGTCCAGCGGTCGCGACCGGCTGGTCGCCGTGCGGGTCGTCGCCGCTGTGCGGGTTCCGCCCCCTCACCGCGACCGTCCTCCAGCGTTCGACAGTAGACGCGTCATGGACCGTGGTACGTGCGCCAGCGGTTTAGCGAGTCGGCTCCCGGCCAGGAGCGAGACTTGTTCTCTCACGCTTCGACCGGTTCGTCGACAGCTCTCACGCTTCGACTGGTTCGTCGACGAACTCGAGGACGGCGTCGGCGCCCTGGAAGCCGTCGGCGACCCGACGAACCGGCTCGCCGTTCTCGTAGTACACGAGCAGCGGGACGCTCGTGACGTTCAGTCGCTCGACGAGCGGCGGGTCGTCCCGCGGGTTGACGAGTGCGACGGCGACGTCGGTCGCGCGAGCGACGTTCCCGAGGACGGGCTCCATGGACGCGCAGATACCGCAGCCGTCCGTGTAGGCTTCCAGCAGGACGCGGTCGTGCTCCGCGAGGAACGCGTCGAGTTCGGCTTCGTCAGCGAGAGCGGTGGGTTTCCCGGAATCTGTCATACTCACAGCTAGGGTCCGGAGCGGTTTGAGTCTGTGGCCGACGCGTGGATGCGGCCGGGTCGGGAGCCGCTCTGGCCCGCGGTGACGGCGTCCAAGCGATTTAAGCGCACGAATCTCATATACGGTCCATGTTCGGGGTACGAATCCGGGTTCGGCTCCCGGACGACTGGACGTCGTCGCTGGGACGGCACGACATCTGGGGCAGCGTCTACACCGCGACGCTCCACGACCGACGGTACACCGCACTCTATCGGTTCCGCGGCCCGAGCGTCGACGAGGCCGTCTCCCTCGCCGAGTCCGCCGACTACTTCGAGACGGTGGACGTCGTCGAACGCGGTACGACCGGACGGAACGAGCACGCGATGGTTCTGGTGTCGGCGACGTTCCCCGACCCGACGCCGTACACGATAATGCTCGAGAACGACTACATGCCGCTCGACCCGACGACGCTTCGGGACGGCAACGAGTACTTCGACCTGTTCGTCAGGGACCGGGACCGGCTCGTGGCGCTCGTCGACCGGCTCGAGACCGTCGGCGAGGTCGGCATCGAGCGCGTCGTGAACGACATCGAGACGGTGTTCAACCCGAGCCCCGTCACGTGGGGCGCGCTCGTGGAACTCCTCACCGAACGGCAGCGCGAGGTGATCTCGGTCGCTGGCGAGATCGGGTACTTCGACGTCCCGCGCAAGGCGACGTTGACCGACGTCGCGGACGTCGTGGGCGTGGAGAAGAGCACGGCGGGCGAGCACCTGCGTCGGGGGATGTCGCACGTCGCGGACGTCCTCGTGGAGCGCGAGGGTCGCTCGTGACGGACCGATCCGTGGTATCGAGCGAGCGGAACGGCAGACCATATAAAACCCCCTATTTGTACGATGCAATCGTTACTCCAAGGGAGAACGTCACAGATTACCATGTCAGACGGTATTGACCGGCGCACGGCACTGAAGCAAGTCGCAGCTGGATCGGCCGCGACCCTGGGCACCGGCGTTTCCGGGTGTCTCAGCCTCCTGAACGGCGGTGGCGGCGGACAGACGTTCGTCGTCTCCTCGAAGAACTTCACCGAGCAGTTCGTCCTCAGCAACATCAGCATGGTGTTGCTCGAGGAGGCGGGCCACGAGGTCACCGACAAGACCGGGCTCGGCGGGTCGCCCGCGAACTTCGAGGCGCTCAAGAACGACGAATCCGAGCTGTACTGGGAGTACACGGGGACCGCGTGGGCGAACGTCCTCGACCGCGAGACGGACGTCGACGACCCCGAGACGCTCTACGAGAACGTCGACAGCGCGTACAACGAGGAGTACGACATCGACTGGCTCGAGCGCGCGCCGTTCAACAACACGTACGTGATGGTCGGGAACCCCGAGTGGGTCGAGGAGAACGGCCTGGACACGCTCGAGGACCTCGCCAAGCACGTGAACGCCGGGAACACCGACTTCGACGTCGCGATGAACCAGGAGATGGTCAAGCGCGACGACGCCTGGGGCGGCCTCCCCGACGCGTACGGATTCGGTGAGAAGAAGCAGGACATCGGTGTCGTCGAGATGAAGATCGGCCTCGTCTACGAGGCGGTCAAAGAAGGGAAGGCCCAGCTCGGGTTCGGGTTCGCGACCAACCCGAAGATCAAGCAGTTCGACCTCCCGGTCGTCGAGGACACCGAGCCGTTCTTCAACATCTACAACCCGGCTCCGAACGTCCCGAACGACGTGTTGACCGACGACCTGAAGGAAACGCTCAACGCGGCGACGAGCGAGCTGACGACGGATACCCAGCGGTCGCTGAACGCGAAGGTGACCGTCGACGGGAAGGACCCGAAGACCGTCGCCGAGACGTTCCTGAAAGACAGCGGGTACATCTGAACCATGCCGACAGCGACGGCCGTCGTAACGTGGCTGGTCGAGAACCAGGATCTGATGGTCGAACAGGCCGTCCAGCACCTGAACATCGCACTGACTGGCCTGTTCTTCGGGGTGGTCCTCTGGGGAACGACCGGGCTCCTCATCCATCGATACGACCGCTTCTCGGACGTCACCCTCGGCGTGTTCGGGGTGCTCCTGACGATACCGAGCCTGGCGTTGCTCTCGCTACTCATCCCACTGGTGGGTATCGGGACGCCCGCGGCGGTGACGGCGCTCGTGCTCTACTCGGCGCTGCCCATCGCCCGGAACGTCTACGTCGGACTGGAAAGTGTCGACGAGTCGAGCATCGAGGTCGGTCGCGGACTCGGCATGACCGACCGTCAACTACTGTTCCGGGTGCGGTTCCCGCAGGCGATGTCGGTCATGATGGCCGGCATCCGGCAGGCCGCCGTCCTCCTCGTCGCGATCACGACGGTGACGGCGTTCTTCGGCGCACCGGGGCTCGGACAGAGCATCTTCCGTGGTATCAGCGTCGGAAACACGAGACAGATACTGGGCAGCGCTATCGTCATCTCGACGATCGCCATCGTCCTCGACACCGGACTGTACGGCGTCCAGCGCTTCCTCTCCCCCACTGAGGTGACGAGTACATGAGCATGATAACGTTCGACAACGTGCGGAAGGTATACGCCGGCGGGACCGTCGCGGTCGACGGCATCGACGTCGAAGTGAACGCCGGCGAGACCCTGACGCTCGTCGGGCCGTCCGGCTGTGGGAAGACGACGACGATGAAGATGATCAACGACCTCATCCCAGCGACGGAGGGGACCATCTCCGTCGACGGGGAACCCATCGGGAGCCGGGACACCATCGAGCACCGACGCTCGATAGGGTACGTCATCCAGGAGATCGGGTTGTTCGACCACATGACCGTCGGCGAGAACATCGGTCTTGTCCCGGACCTCCTCGGCTGGGATCAGGACCGCATCGACGACCGAGTGACGGAGCTCCTGGAGCTCATCGAGCTGCCGTCGTCGACCAGAGACCAGTACCCGGGCGCGCTATCGGGCGGACAACGCCAGCGGGTCGGCGTCGCTCGCGCGCTCGCCGCCAACCCGCAGGTGATGCTGATGGACGAGCCCTTCGGGGCGCTCGACCCGCTGACGCGGGAGAACCTCCAGAACGAGTTCCTGGAGCTCCAGTCGACGCTCGACGTGACCATCGTGTTCGTCACGCACGACATCGACGAGGCGCTGAAGATGGGCGACAAGGTCGCGGTGATGCGCGACGGTGAAATCGTGCAGTGCGACACGCCGAAGACCATCCTCTCCGACCCAGCGAACGACTTCGTCGCGGACTTCGTCGGCGAAGACCAGCAGATGAAGCACCTGTCGACGGTCACCGTGGCCGACGTGATGGACGACGGTGGGGCGTCGCGGGACGCCCCCGAAGTCGCTCCGACGGACGACCTGAAGGACGTCGCGCAGGCGTTCCTCGGCGGGACGCACGACGCCCTCCCGGTCGTTCGAGACGGCGAGGCCGTCGGCACCGTCACGAGAGCGCATCTGCGAGAGGTCCTCGGTAACGGTCCCTCGCTCTCCGAGGTCGGGGTGGACCGTGGTGCGTGACTCGATGGTCCTCGCCGGGATCGGCGAGTACGGCGACTCGGTCGTGAAAGCGCTCGCGTACATCGGCGACAACTGGGGGACGTTCCTCTCGCTACTGGAGACGCACATCGTCATCGTCCTCCTCGGTGTCGGGCTCGCAATCCTCGTCGCCGTCCCCCTCGGCGTCGTCGCAACCCGATTCGAGCGCCTCGGATGGGTCGTGATGAACATGGGCGCGGTCGCACAGACGCTCCCGCCGCTCGCGGTCATCGCCATCTCGTTCTCGTTCGTCGGCCTCGGCCGGAACCCGGTGATACTCGCGCTGTTCTTCTACGCGCTACTGCCGATACTGAAGAACACGGTCGCCGGCATCGACGGGGTCGACGACTCGATCGTCGAAGCCGGACGCGGGATGGGGATGACGCAGTTCGAGCGGCTCGCCCGGATCGAGCTCCCGCTCGCGCTACCCGTCATCTTCGCCGGCATCCGGACGTCCACCGTGATGTCCGTCGGGGTCGCGTACCTCGGCGCGTTCATCGGGGCGGGCGGCCTCGGGAACTGGGTGATTCTCGGCCAGCAACAGCTGGACACCCACATCACGATGGCCGGTGCGATCCCGGGCGCGGTCCTCGTGATCGTCCTCGACCTACTCTTCAAGCACCTCGAAGGCATCGTCACTCCGCCGATGTCGAGCGCGGAGGAGACGACCGAGGTAACGGCGGCTTGAGCGCCGTCGTTCCAGCCATCGAAGACAGCGATACGACATGATAGAACTCACTGGGTCCCTTGCACTGGACGACGTCGTCGCGGTCGCTCGCGGCGACGAACGGGTCTCGCTCGCCGAGGCTGCTGCGGCGGAGATGCGCGAGACCCGCGACGTGGTAGAGTCCGTCGTCGAGACGAACGAACGGCAGGTCTACGGCCTGAACACGGGGTTCGGACGGCTCCAGGACGTCGACGTCTCCCGCGAGAACCTGGGCGCGCTCCAGGAGAACATCGTCCGGAGTCACGCGACTGCGGTCGGCGACCCTGCGCCGACGTCGGTCGTTCGGGCGGCGATGCTGAGTCGAGCGAACACGCTCGCGGCGGGCCGGTCGGGCGTCCGGCCAGCGCTCGTCGAACAGTTCGTCGACCTCCTGAACGCTCGCATCCATCCGGTCGTTCCGCTCGCGGGGAGCACCGACGGGCTCGGCGCGAACGCGCACTTCGCGCGAGCGCTCCTCGGCGAGGGCCGCGTCGAGTACGAGGGCGAGGAGGTCGACGCAGCGGAGGCACTCGCCGACGCCGGCATCGAGCCGCTGTCGCTCGCACCGAAGGAGGGCCTGTCGACGCTCAGCGGCACGCCTCTGATGACGGGGTTGCTCGCGATCGCTGTCGACGACGTCGAGACGCTGCTCTCGGCGGTCGACGCGGTCGCCGCGCTCACGTTCAGCCTCGTCGGGAACTGTCCGAGTACGTTCCAGGAGCGCGTCCTCGCGGACCGGCCGCAGGACGGCCACCGGGAGGCCGCACGGAACGTCCGTCGGCTCCTCTCGGACGACGTCGGCATCGACCGGATGGAGCAGGACCCGCTCTCGCTCCGACTGCTCCCGCAGCTCCACGGGACGACGCGGATGCAGGCCGAGCGCGCGCGGGAGGTCGTCGAGACGGAGCTCGACAGCGTGACGGACAACCCGTTGGTGTATCCGGACGGCAGCCTCGTCTCCTGCGGGAACTTCCACGGACAGCACCTCGCCGAGACCGCCGACCAGCTCGCGCGGAGCCTCACGAAGATCGCGGAGGCGAGCGAGAAGCGGACGCACAAGCTCCTGCACGCGGACGCCGTGCCGGCGCCGTTCCTCGCGGACGAACCGGGGCTCGAGTCGGGGCTGATGATCGGCCACTACTCGGCGACCGGCCTGGTCACGGAGTCCCGACTCGTCGACGGGGCGAGCGACCACTCGGTCGTCGTGTCCGGCGGTCAGGAGGACGTCCACAGCATGGGCGCGATCGCCGCACGGAACCTTCACGAGACGGTCGAGCGAACGACCCTCGGGTTCGCCATCGAACTGCTGACGGCCGTCCAGTTCGCGTCGCTCGCGGACGACCCGCCGCTCAGCGACCCGCTCGACGACCTCGTCGACGTCGTCACCGAAGCGGTCCCGCTCCCGCCGGGCGACGTGCACCTCCACGACAAGGTCGAAGCCATCGCCGGGCTGCTCGGCGACGGCATCGTCGACGACGTCGTTTTGGATCGATAACCGGACGAGTTATCCGAACACGCGCCGTTCGCGTTCGAGACCGGTCGTCCCGTGCGCCGTGCCGGGTCGTTCGACCGCGCTGGTTCTTCAGTCCGCGGCCTGTCCCTGCTGGGCGTTCTGGGCGGTGCGGAGGAGTTCGCGGTAGCGGTCGCGGATGGTGACCTCGCTGACGTCGGCGGCGTTGCCGACCTCGCGCTGGGTGAGGTCGGCGTCCTCCAGCAGGCCGGCGGCGTAGATGGCGGCGGCGGCGATACCGACGGGAGACTTCCCGGAGTGGACGGCTTCGCGCTTGGCGGTCTCGACGAGTTCGCGGGCGCGGCGTTCGACGGCGTCGGGTGCGTCGAGGTCGCTCGCGAACCGCGGCAGGTAGCTCGCGGGGTCCGCGGGCTGGACCTCGAGACTGAGTTCGCGGACGATGTAGCGGTACGTTCGCGTGAACTCCTGTTCGTCGACGCGCGAGACCCGGGTCATCTCGTCGACGGTCCGGGGCGAGCCGGCCTGGCGGGCGGCGGCGTGCAGGCTCGCGGTCGCGACGCCCTCGATGCTGCGGCCGGGGAGGAGGCCGTCCTCGAGCGCGCGCCGGTAGACGACGCTCGCGGTCTCACGGACGTTCTTGGGCAGCCCCAGGGCGGAGGCCATGCGGTCGATCTCGCCGAGGGCCTGCTTGAGGTTGCGTTCCTGGCTGTCGCGGGTGCGGAAGCGTTCGTCCCACGTGCGCAGGCGCTGCATCTGCTTTCGCTTCTGCGCGGAGAGACTGTTCCCGTAGGCGTCCTTGTTCTGCCAGCCGATGGTGGTCGACAGCCCGTCGTCGTGCATCATCTTCGTGGTGGGGGCGCCGACGCGGGACTTCTCATCCTTCTCGCTGGCGTCGAACGCGCGCCACTCGGGGCCGCGGTCGACCTCGTCCTCGCTGACGACGAGCCCGCAGTCCTCGCAGACGGTCTCGCCGCGCTCCTCGTCGACCGCGAGGTGCCCGCTGCACTCCGGGCACGTCGTCACGCTCTCGTCGTGCTCGTGCTCGCGTTCGTCGGCCTCGTCGGTCCGGGCGCGTGTGCCGGGTCGCGTCCGCGACGGGCTCTCGTCCGCTCGCGAGCGTCGAGTGTCGAAGCGTTGGGTCGTCATACCCATTCATTTCTCGGACAGCCCCGAATAGATTCGTTTGGCGTGTGCCAAGCGACCTCGGCGGACGGCGGGGCTCTACCCCACCCACGTCCAGCGATTCCTATCACTTATATAACTACCGGCGAAACAGTTAGGTTGGCATATGCCGAACGCTTCGGTGTGAGAGAGTACGTCTTCACGCTCGAATACGACCGCGGCGTCGACCCGATCGCGGACGTCTTCATCGACCACCCCGAAGCCATCGCGCGCTCGGTCGCCTGCAACGTCGTCGGCGAGGACATGTGGCGCATCGACCGCTTCACCGGCCCCGAGCACGCGATCGACGCGCTCGAAGAGCTCGTCCTCGACGCGAACCGCTGCAACGAGTGCCCCGAGGGCGCGTGCGACTCCTACCGCGAACACGAACTCCTCGAGACCGGGCCCACGACCGCCACGGTCTACACGTACCGCCAGGGAATCGACGCCTGCCCCGCCCTCCCCTATCCCGCGAGCGAACACCTCGGCCCCGGCCTCGTCTTCGAGACGCGTCGACGCGGGAACGAGTACGTCTGGCGGGTCCTCACGCGCGACGGCACCGGCGCCGGCGAGCTCTTCGATCAGGTCCGCGAGTCGTTCCCCGACACCATCGGCATCTCCCTCAGTCAGACCGGCGACCCCACGCACTGGGGCGACGGCGACGACGACCGCGACGAGCTCCCCTACGAGCAGCGCGCCGCGCTCGAAGCCGCCGTCGACGCCGGCTACTACCAGACCCCGCGCGAGAGCACGCTCGCCGAGGTCGCCGAGGACGCCGGCATCCCGCGGTCGACGCTCCAGTACCGCCTCCAGAAGGCCGAGACGTGGCTCGCCACCGAGTTCACCGAAGGCTGCCTCGGCGTCGACGAAGCCGTCCCGGAACGCGCGCCGTGACCGCTCGGGTGGAGAGCGCGCTCCTTAACACGACGCCGCTCCAAGCACGGCCACGAATGGACGGCGAAGTCGCCCCCGAGGACGTCGAAGCGCTCCGCGGCGCAGACGACGTCGACGTCTGCATCGTCGACATCCGGAACCCATCCAGTTACGCTCGCGGCCACATCCCGGGCTCGCGGAACGTCCCGCTCCCCGAACTCGCGAACGCCGTCGAATCGCTCCCCGACGCCGACCGCGTCGTCACCGTCTGCCCGCACGGCAAATCGAGCGTGCAGGCCGCACGCCTCATCGCGTCCTACGAGGGCGTGGACGCGCCCGTCGAGAGCATGGCCGGCGGCCTCACCGCGTACGACGGCGAGGTAACCACCGGCACGGACGACGCCGACGCCGGGTCGACCGACGGTCCGACCGCTCCCTTCTGACCGCGACCCGCGAGAACGACGGCCCGTCAAGTCGCGGCCGACAACGCGCGTTCAGAGCGACGGCGCTGGCGCTCGCGAGCGGTGAACGAACCGAGGAGAGGGAGGTCAGGCGACGTTGAACCCGCGGTCGCGGAGGAAGTCCTCGATGCGGCCCGAGTGGTTCCCCTGGAGTTCGATGTGGCCGTCCTCGACGGTCCCGCCACAGGCGAACTTGGACTTCAGGTCCGACGAGAGGGAGTCGATGTCGACGTCCTTCGATTCGAACCCTTCGATGACCGTTACCTCTTTCCCGTATCTGCGCTCGTCAATGCGGATGGTTATCTCCGTATCTCCCTTGGCCACGTCCTCGCAGACGCAGAGTTCCTCGGGGAGCCCGCACGTCGAGCAGACTTCCGACATTACGATTCGAGGTTACGGCGTCGCCATATTAAACACTATCGGGACCACGGGACCCGAATAAAACTCGAACCCCGTCGCTTCGGCGCGTTTCCCGGGTGGATACCGTGATAAGTCGCCGCGTCCGCGTCAACCGACCTCGCGCGACGTGAGCGAGCGCCGAGGCGGTCAGAGTCGCCGCAGGAGCGGGGTGTGCGCTCGCACGGTGTCGTCGACGAGCGCGACGACCTCGTCCGCCTCCGCCTCGTTGACGCCGTCGCCGTACACCGCGTGCTCGTAGAGCTCGCCGACGCGAGTCACGTCGTCGTCGAGGCCGGCGCGCCTCAACGACTCGATGTACGCCGGCGGCGACTCGTCGACGTGCCGCGGCCGATAGTGCCGTTCCAGCAGGAGTTCCAGTCGTTCGACCGCGCGCCTGACGTCGGTCTCCGGGTCGACGCGACCGCCCTGCCAGTGGATCTTCGCCGTCCGGAGCGCACGGTCGGTCGCGCCCGAGCGATGCGCGCCCGCCGCGAATCCGACGAGCGCGACGAGCGCGACGAACAGCGTCTCCGGCGGGATCGGCCCGCCACCGCTGCCCTCGTCGCCGCCGTCGCTCCCGTTCGTCGTCTCCCCGCCGGTCTCGAGCGTGAAGTTCGCAGCACCCGCGGCCGTCGTCCCGACGAGGTCGGGGTCCCGGAACGTCCGCTCGGAGCGGTTGACGTCCGTCGCGTTCGGGAGCGGCGTCGTCGGCGTGGTCGTCGTCGTCAACGGCGCCTGGTCGCTGTCGTCGACGTCGACGTTCTCCTGGCCGTCCTCGCGAGCGTTCTCGATGCTATCGACCTCCGCGGACTGTCGGGGCCCCGACGGCGTCGGGTCGAACTTCACCCAGCCGACGTCCTCGAAGTACACCTCGACCCACGCGTGCGAGTCCGACCCGCGGACGACCCACTCGTTGTCCTCGACCTGCTGGCCGGGCGTGTACCCGACCGCGAACCGCGCCGGGATGCCCTGACTCCGGAGCATCATCACCATCGTCGTCGCGTAGTACGTACAGTACCCCTGCTCCATCTCCAGGAGGAACTTCTCCGCGATGTTCCCGCTCGGCCGCTCGGTGTCGAGCGAGTACCCGCGGTTCCCCTCCAGCCAGTCCTCGATCGCGACCGCGGTCTCGTAGGGGTTCCCCGCGTCCGCGTTCGACACGATGCGCTCGGTCTTCTCCGTGAACGTCGACGAGAGCCCTTGCGCTTCCGTGTAGCGCTCCTCGACGCGAGAGGGATACTCGGTGCCGGTCGCCCGGAGCGTCTCCTCGTCCGCGGTCGGCACGGCACTCACGACGCTGTACCGGTCGCCTTCGCGGAACCGCACGTCCGCCTGGATACCGCCGTTCAACGTGACCTTCGTGAAGTCGCGGACGTCGCCGCGGACCTCGACCGGCTGGTTCGCCGCCGGCATCACCTTCGCCGGCGCGAGCACCTCGAACGTCTGACTCACGCGCGTCGTCTCCCCCGGTGGTTCGTCCAGCAGCCTCGACGCGTAGTCCTGCGCTTCACCGCTCCGCAACCACGTCTGTCCGGTGAAGCGGTCGTACGTCGCCACCCGCCAGTAGTGCCCCTGGTCCGCCTCGACCTTGAACCGGACCTCCGGAGACAGCTGGATGGACCCGACGATGGGTGCACGACCCGTCTCGGCGGTGAGACTCCCTTCGACGGTCGCCGCCCCCTCACCGCCCGCTTGCGGTAACAACAGCGGACTGCCGGGGAGGACGGGGACCGACGAGACGACGAGCATCGCCGCGAACAGGAGGACGAGGACGTCGACCTGCTTGAGCGTCCCGCCGCGCTTCTCGAGTTCACCGAACCCGACCGCCGCGATGCCCGCGACCGCGCCGAACAGCAGCGGGACGCGACCGAGCAGGACCGGTGCGTCGCCCGTCATGATGAGGACGGCGAGCGCGAGGCCGGCGACGCCGACCGCGGCGACGTACCGGCGGCGGAGCGCGAGGTACGTCGTGATGAACACCGGCGCGGGCGCGAACCCGAGGATCCACACGGTCGGTTCGACGAGCTTCAGGACGCGCCAGCCGGTCAGGAGCGCGAACGCGTCCGTCACGATCTGGCCGCCGCGCGTCGTCAGCGACACCACGCCGAGCGGCGTCGCGAGCAGGTACGCGACCGCGCCCGCGAACACCAGGCCGACCGTGAGGAGCGCTGCGACGCGCTCGCCGACGGTCCGCGAGAGCGCGTACCCGCCGGCGACCGACCCGACGACGACCGCCGCCAGTTCGGGCGTCCCGCCGACCGACGGCACCGCCGTCAGCTCGAAGAGGACCGCGAGGTACGTCGCGGTGATACCGGCGACGCCGGCGAGCGCGAGCGCTCGGAAGCGGTTCGACTCGGATTCGCCGTCGGACGCGAACCGCGTCCCGAGACGGTCGACGGTACTCATACCGACACCTCCACGCGACGGGAGCAGTCGGTGGTACTCATGCGCGCACCTCCTCGCGAGTGGGTTCGTCGCGGACGAACGACGAGAACGGGACCTCGCGGTCGGCCATCTCGACGCGAACGCCAGTCGACTCGCTCCCCGTGACGACGACGTTCGCGCGCTCGCGGTGCTCGTCGGGGACCTTCCCCGGGCCGACGGTCGCGAGCAGCGCGAGCAACGCCTCGCGCTGGTCCGCGCCCGCGTCGGCCTCCAGTTCGCCGTTCGGCGCGGAGAGCCCGACGCGGATCCCGGAGTCGAGCAGGTACAGCGCGATGCTCGCGGTCGCCTCCGCGACGTGGTCGTCCCAGCCGTCCGCGCTCTCGCACGCGATGTGGACGTCGCCGACGTCCTCCTCGCTCACGAACTGCTTCACGACGAGGTCGTCCGCCGCGCGCTTCGCGCTCGACTTCCAGTGCACGTCACGGAGCGAATCCCCGCGGTCGTACTCGCGGAGGTTCTCGAACTCCTCGCGGTTGTGCTCGAACCCGCCCTCCGGAAGGAGGTTGAGGTCGTGCCGCGTCGACCCCGTCAGCGCGTACACCCGCGGGTACACGAGCACGCTGTCGCGATGCCCGTACCGGTGTTCCGCCTCCGCGAGCCCGAGCACGTCCACGATGCGGACCGAGAGCGGCCCGAAGTCGTGCTCGCCGCGGTCGCAGTACGTCGCGTCGTACGCGAGGTCGCGCGTGCCGAGCGTCGCCTCGAAGTACGCGCCGTCGAGCTCGAGGCCGGCGTCCGCGTGGTCCTCGACGGTCGCCGCGACCGGCGACCCGACGTCGAACGACAACGTCACCCGCTTCGTCTCGTCGATGAACCCCGGGTCGGGGACGCGCCGCGTCACGTCCGGGCGGCCCGCGCGCCGCACCTGGACGGCCGCGCCGACGACCGCCACCAGCACCGGGATGACGATGACGCCCAGCGCTTGCGCGCCGAACACGCGCGCCATCACCACGCCGAGCACGACCACCACGAGGCCAGCCTTCCCGCGTCGCGTCAACCGCATCTTACTCCACGGGGACCGTCTCGATGGCGTCCGCCACCACCTGCTCGCCCTGGTCCTGCGGCCCGCTCGCGGAGAGACGGATGCGGTGACTGAGCACGCGCGGCGCCTCCGTCTGCACGTCCTCCGGCGTCACGTACCCGCGACCGCGGACGACCGCTCGCGCCTGCGCCGCCCGCAGCAGCGCGATGGTCCCGCGCGGCGACACCCCGAGTTTCGCGTTGTCGCGCGTGTACGCCGCAATCCGGGTGCCGTACTCGCGGACCGCGTCCTTCACGGTGACGTTCGCGACCGTCTCCCGCGCACGCCGGATGGTCGCGGTGTCCGTCACCGACGTCAGCGACTCGATGGGGTGATGGCCGACCGCGCGCGCGACGACCTCCGACTCCTCGGCCTGGTCCGGATACCCGAGGTGGAGTTTCTTCATGAAGCGGTCGACCTCGGCGAGCGGCAGCTCGTAGGTCCGGTTCGGTTCGACGGAGTTCTGCGTCGCGATGACCGTGAACGGCTGCGGGAGCATGCGCGTCGTCCCGTCGACCGTCACCTGCTGTTCCTCCATCGCCTCCAGGAGCGCGCTCTGGGTCTTCGGCGGCGCGCGGTTGATCTCGTCCCCGAGGACGACGTTCGCGAACACCGGTCCCTTCTGGAACTCGAACTCCCGGGTCTTCTGGTTGAAGACGTTCACGCCCGTGATGTCGGAGGGCAGGAGGTCGGGCGTGAACTGGACGCGTTTGAACGAGCACTCGATGGACGCCGCGAGCGCTCGTGCGAGCATCGTCTTCCCGACGCCGGGGACGTCCTCGAGGAGGACGTGCCCGCGGCCGAGCATCGCCGTGACGACGTGCTCGATCTCGTCGTGGTGGCCGACGATGACGTCCTCGACGTTCGAGATGACGTTCCGGCTGACCTGCGCTGCTTCCTCGACGGGGAGCGATTCGGGTTCTGTTTCTGGGCGACTCGACTGCGGCGTCGCGTCTGGAGTGTTAGCGTCCGTCATGTATTGTCGTCTGAAAGCGCCGGTATGGCCGCCAGTGACCAACCTGAAGGGCGGTCGTTCCCTTCGCAGTGCGTCCTACTCCCGCGACGGCCGGACGGGCTCGACGCTACCGATGGCCGGACCCGCGCGCCCCGTGACCGAGCGTGACACACCACGTACTGCCAGTGTGTAGCGGTCGCTCGCATGTAACGTTGCCGGGGACACAAAATTTCGTTTGTCCGAAGCTGTCCTGCGATTAGAGGCGCGTGAGGTTCTCGGCGCGCGGGCCCTTGTCGGCCTGCACGATGTCGAACTCTACCTCCTGTCCCTCTTCGAGGTCGGGGCCGCCGATGTCCTCCATGTGGAAGAAGACGTCCTCGTCCGCGTCCTCGGTGTCGATGAAGCCGTAACCGCCCGTGTCGTTGAAGAAGTCGACCGTGCCTGTTGCCATACGCTTGCATGATGGGCGTTGGCAAGCATAAAGGTTGCCACGGGAACGATTCCGCACGTTCCGGCCTCGAAGCGCCCGGACTACCAGGGTTTGCACGCCGCGCAGACGTCGTCGTCGTCGGCGACCCACAGGCGCTCGACGACCGACCCGCATGCGGTACACGCCCCACCGGTCGGCTCGTACCGCGACGTCGACGCCGCCGAGTCGTCCGGTTCGAGCCCGTCACCCGCCTGATTATCGACGCCGTCCACGACCTCGTCCGTCGCGTCGTTCTCGGTCGCGTCATTCCCGGTCGCGTCGCTCTCGGTTCCGTCGTTCTCGGTCGTTCCCTCGCGCTCCCGCCGGGTGAAGTCGTCGATGGAGGCGTCCTCGGTCATGTCACGGTCGAGGAGCGGCCGGGCCTTGAGCGCAACGGACAAGTACCAGCGCTCGAAGGTTCGACCATGAGCAACGGAACGTTCTGGCTCGTGTCCGAACTGCAGACCGCCGCGGAGTCGTTCGGGACCGCCGCCGGCGTCGACCCGATCTCGGCCGTCCTCGTCCTACTCGGCGGCCTCATCACCGCGGGAGCCTCGATCGCCTTCGGCGCGTTCGCCGTCGGTGGCATCCTCGACGGACTCAGCGACAGCTTCTCGCAGTCTCCGCCCCCGGGCACGAACTGACTCGCGTCGACGGCCGAAGCGCGAACGACCGACGACCGACGGCCGACGACCACACCGCCCCAGAACTCACTCCTCTGGACATCCTACGGCAGGTACTCCTCCATGCATCGCACAGCGCCGCCACCGGCGGTGAGACCACCGAGTCCGTCGTCCGTCGGTGACGGTCAGCGGACGCGGTCGAGCGCCTCCGCGGTCAGCTCGACCGCCGCGTCGACGTCCGGGCCGAGTGGCGCCGCGGCGACGATACCGTCCGCGTGGTCGAGGATGGCGTCGAACCGCTCCGAGACGTCCGCCGGCGTTCCCGCGATACAGAACGCGTCCAGCATCGCGTCCGTCACGGCCGCGCCCGCGTCACGGAACTCGCCCGCGGAGACCGCGTCACCGACCGACGCGGCCCGCTCCCCGTCGATACCGTGCCGGTCGAGCACCGGCGGCGGCGCACCGCCGACGATGAACGCGACCGGAATCCGGGCCGCATCCCGTGCCGCCGTCTCGTCCTCGGCGATGCTCACGCTCGCGTACGCCAGGAACGACACGTCCCCGTACTCGTCGGGTCGGTCCTCGCGACCCTCCGCGACGCGCTCGGCCGCCCACGCGACGTCCCGCGGATGCGAGCCGTTGTAGAGCACGCCGTCCGCGTGCTTCGCCGCCATCCGCGTCATGTGCGGGCCCTGCGCGCCGACGAACACCGGCACCTCGCCCGGCGGCTCGTAGTTCAGCTTCGCGCCCGACGCGACGAACGTCCCGTCGTGGTCGACGCGCTCGCCGTCGAACAGGTCCTGTGCGACCTTGAACGACTCCAGGACGCGCCGGAGCGGCCGGTCCTGGTCGACGCCGAGGTTCGCGAGCGTCGACCCGTCGCCGGCTCCCAGACCGTACAGCGCCCGCCCGTCGCTCGCCTCCGCGAGCGTCGCCACGCGCGACGCCTGCGTCACCGGATGCGTCTCGTAGGGATTCACGACGCCCGGCCCGAGACGAACGCGCTCGGTCGCCCCAGCCATCCGCGACAGCGCGACGAACGGGTCGCGGTTGTTGTAGTGACTCGACGCGAACACCGCATCGAACCCCACTTCTTCCGCCGTCTGCGCGAACCCGACGAGGTCCTCGACCGGATGCTCGGGCGTCACCTCAACCCCGAACCGGACGTCCCCGGACGCCACCGCGTCGCGGTCACTCGTCATACTCCCACCCCCGCAAGGCCTGCCGGACGAAGTCCCCGTCGACCGACCGATAGAGGTTCTCGCTCCCGTCCAGCGCACCGAACTCCCAGTCTCGCGCGACCGTCACCGGCGTCCCCGCATCCGCTTCCCCGGAGACGAGGTTCGCCGCCGCCGCGAGCTCGTCGACGACGCACTGCACCGTCACCGCGAGCTCGTGCCCGTCCCGGTCGAGTTCCCCGCGGTAGTCGCGACTCGCCGGCATCCCCGCGTACCCGATGGCGACCCCGGTCTGTCCGTGCCTGAACGGCCGTCCACTCGTGTCAGTCACCACCACGGGATTCCCGTGTTCGAGCCCCTCGTGGATGCGCGCGGCACTCTCGTCCGGCCGTTTCGGGAGCAAGAGCACGTCGCCGGACGGCACGTTCGACCGGTCGATGCCCGCGTTCACGCCGACGTGCCCGAACCGCGTCTCCGTGAGGAGAAAGGGCGCCTCCATCAGGAGTTCCGTGGACTCCTCGAGGACAGCCTGCGCGAACCGCGGGTCCTTCTCGTCGCCCGTCACGTCCTCGAGCCGCGTAGCGATCTCGCGAGCACGCGGCCCGGCGGGGAAGTCCGCGAGGTCCGCGACGCGGCCCTCGGCCTTCGAGACGACCGTCGACGCCACCACGACCACGTCATCCGGCGCGAGGTCGAACCGGGCCTCGACGAGCGCCGCGAGGTCGTCGCCCTCGCGGACCTCCGGCACGTCCGGGACCGACAGCAGTTCCATGCACGAGCGTCCGGGAGCCGCCCTCAAAGACCAACCGGTACCGGACGCGCTGGCCGCCCGCGACGACGCCGGCCGGAGTCGACGCTCACGCCTCCCGGAGCGTCGCGTCCACCGTCCCGTCCACGACGTCGAGCTCGTAGCACGTCGTCCGCGTCGCCGGCGCCGCTCCGGTCGCACTCCCCGGGTTGAGGAGTCGGATACCGTCGACGGTCTCGTCGAGGACCTCGTGCGTGTGCCCCGAGAGGACGACGTCCGCGTCGTGCTCCCGGCCGACGTCGCGAACGCGCTCGCGGTAGGACTCGACCGGGCCGGTCCCGTGCGTGACAACGAACCGGACGTCCGCGAGTTCGAACGTCTCGACGTCCGGGAGGTCCAACCCCGCGGGGTCCATGTTCCCCGCGACCACGGTCGCGTCGGGCGCGAGCTCGCGGACGGCACGATACGACGACTCCGCGTCGAAATCGCCCGTGTGGACGACGTGGTCGGCGTCGCGAACGAGGTCCGTGACCCACTCCGGGATGCTGCTCGCGCGAGACGGCACGTGCGTATCGCCGAAGACGACGAGTCGCATACCCGGACCTACGGCGAGTCGGAACTAAGTTCCCCCGGGCGGTCGAACGGGCGCGTATGACCGACGAGGAGACCCACGTCGTCACCGCGTTCGTCCGGCACGACGGGTACGTCCTGTTGTGTCGACGGAGCGAACACGTCGGGACGTACACGGGCCGCTGGGGCGCCGTCTCGGGGTACGCCGAGGGCGACCCGGACGCGCAGGTGCTCGTCGAACTCGAGGAGGAAGCCGGGTTCGAGACCGACGCGGTCGACCTGGTGCGCGCCGGGTCGACCGTGGACGTTCACGACGACGACCTCGGCACGCACTGGGTCGTGCACCCGTACCTGTTCGACGTCGACGACCGCGACGTCACCGTGAGCGAGGAGCACGACGCCTGCGAGTGGGTGCACGCGACCGAGATGCTGCGCCGCGAGTGCGTTCCCAAGTTGTGGTCGGCGTACGACCGCGTCGCGCCGTCGGTACGGTCGGTCACGGCCGACGACGAGCACGGCGCGGCGACGCTGTCGGTTCGCGCACTGGAAGTGCTACGCGACCGAGCGGGCGTCCTGCGTGCCGAGGATGCGTCGCCGGACGCGGCCGTGGACGAGGTCGGCGACCTGGCGCGGCGGTTGCAGCGAGCGCGTCCGAGCATGGCGGTCGTCGAGAACCGCGTGAACCGCGCGATGGCGACCGCGGACGCGGATGCGGCGAGCCTGGAGACGGCGGCGATGGACGGCATCAACCGCGCGGTCCGCGTCGACGTCGACGCCGCCGGACGGGCCGCTTCGCTCGTCGGCGACCGGTCGGTCCTGACGCTCTCGCGCTCCGGAACCGTCCTTCGCGCGCTCCAGGACGCGAACCCGACCGAGGTGTTCGTCGCGGAGTCCCGCCCGGGCAACGAGGGCGTCGACGTCGTGGAGCGACTGCTGGCTGACGCCCCGACGACGCTGCACACGGACGCGGCGATCGGGCACGTGCTCGCGACCGAGGACGTGGACTGCGTGCTCGTCGGCGCGGACGCGGTGCTCGCGGACGGGCGCGTCGTGAACAAGACCGGGACGCGGCTGGCGGCGGTCGCGGCGGCGCACGAGGAGGTCCCGTTCTTCGTGGCGTGCGCGACGGACAAGGTACGGGCGGACGATACCGTGAACCTCGAAACCGGGCGGCGGTCCGCGGTCTACGACGGTGACGCACCGGTCGACGTGACGAACCCGACGTTCGACGTGACGCCCGCGCATCTCGTGGACGCGGTCGTCACCGAACGCGGCGAGTTGGACCCGAGCGACGTGCGCGAGATCGCGGACGAGTTCGCGACGCTCGCGGCGTGGCGCGAAGACGTCGACGGTGAGCTCGACGGCGGAACCGGAGCTAGCGGCAGGGCCGACAGCGACGACGGAACCGGAGCTAGCGGCAGGGCCGACAGCGACGACGGAACCGGAGCTAGCGGCAGGGCCGACAGCGACGGCGGAACCGGAGCTGGCGGGAGGGCTGACAACGACGACGCGTCGGGAGCGAGCCGACGGTAGCGGTCGGTTCGCGGGCGGTCGCGCGACGGGACGTCGTCGGGTTTCGCGAGGCCGTCGCGCGGCGAGCGTCAGCGCACGTCGTTCGTCGCCGCGGTATCCGACTTGAATCCGCGGTGCCGGGCGCTCGGTGGACGCGGGTGTGAGTCGAAACGGGGAAGACGCGGCCGGGTGAACGTGTCGATGGCGGCAGTGACGAAGCGTTACCCCCACCGAGCCCCGTCTGACGAGGGATTTTCATCCGAGCCGCCATTCCAATCGACCGCGAGCGACGGCGCTCTCGTCGTGTGGTTTCGAACGGTGTGACAGGTGTGACAGTCGCGACCTGTAGGACCGCCGCTGGTTCTTGTACGGGTGTCGTTCGTGTGGGTATGTACGTACGACGCATGACGGACCTGGACCGTGGCGCGGTCGCGAACCTGCATCGGCGGTCGGCGCGCGAACTCGGCGCCGAGGCGTACGACGAAGCGACGGCGAAGGCGTGGGCGGGCGACCGCTGTCGCTGCGACTACGACCTCGCGGACGCGGACGCCGCGTTCGTCGTCGCGGTGACGGACCCGGACGTGACACGCGCGCCGCGCGTCGAGCGCTCGCCTGGCGGTGGCGAGGGCGACGTCGCCGGATTCGGGCACGTCGACGTCGCCACGGGCGAGGTCGAAGCGGTCTACGTCAGTCCGACGTACGCCGGCGAGGGCGTCGGGTCCGCGCTCCTCTCGCACCTCGAATCGCGTGCCAGCGACGAGGGCGTCGACGCCCTCACGGTCGCGTCCTCGCTGAACGCGGTCGGGTTCTACGAGCACCACGACTACGCGGTCACGGACTCCGCGTCGTTCGAGACGACGGGGAACGGCGTCACCGCGACGCTCGACGCACGCGTGCTGGAGAAGTCACTCCTTCCGGGCGACGACACCGACGAACAGACCGGTTCGAGTATGACTCAAGCAAGCCACTCGTGACCGCCACGTCGTCTCGTTTTCGTCGCAGCCGTCACGGCGAGGCTCTCGCGGGTCGACGCCGTGAACGGATCGGCGGTCCGCGACCCCGTCCGCTTCCGGTTCTCAGAAGAACTTGAAGAGGTCGTCGCGCTTCGCCTCGTGGAGGTGCGTGCGGACGGCGTCGTTCAACGACTGGATCTGTCCGCGTTTGGCGGTGATGGGCGCGACCGTGTCCTGCCACTGCTGCCACGGCGGGAACAGCCCGAGGCGGTCGCAGAGGTCGTTCAGGCGTTCCTCCTCGTCGTCGACCTTGTCCATCTTGTTCACGGCGACGACCGTCGGCACGCCGAGGTCCTCGAGCACGTAGAACATCTCGACGACGTAGGGGATCTCGTCCTCGCCGCTGTGGCGGTCGATGATGTCGACGACGCTCTTTCCGTCGACGACGATGACCGCGACGAGGAAGTTGTCGGCGTACGCTTCGAGGTAGTGCACGATGTCGTCCTTGATCTGCTCGCGGTGGTCCTCGTGGACGCCGGACATGAACCCGAACCCGGGGAGGTCGGTGAGGACGAAGTCGTCGCCCGCCCAATCGTAGTGATTCGGCTCCCGGGTCACCCCCGGCTTCTGGCCGGTATCGAACGTGTGCCCCGTTATCTCCCGCATCAGCGTTGACTTCCCGACGTTCGACCGGCCGACGAGGACGACCTCGTCCGAACGGTCGGGACGCGTCTCGAACATACCACTCGTACCCGACCGACGGGGAAAAGCATGTCTCGTTCCGTCCGACCGGAAGCCGGGGGCGGCGGACGAGGGTTCAAGCGAGAGGCCGCGGCCACCATCGGGGCGTGCCGTGAGTCGACCCCGGTCGCCCGAGGCGGGAGCGTGGCACAGCACCGGGGCGCGGACCGTGCCACCTGCTCGCCACGACGCCCAGCCGTCGGCGTGACCCAGCCCCAGCGCGAGGTCAGCCGTGAGACGGCACTCGTCGAACGACGAGGGACGGAACCGACGGCGGTGACCGACTCCGTCGAGTATCCCCGACATATTTCTCCGCGGGTCGCGTCGCGTGACTCGTGCGACTCGTGCAAGTGATGGTGCCGGCCGGGAAACGCGAGACGGTCCTCGGCGTGCTGGACGACGAGGGCATCGATTACGCCGTCACCGACGAGACCAGCGGGCGCGAGTACACCGCGGTCGTGTCGTTCCCGCTCCCGACGTCCGCCGTCGAACCCGTCCTCGACTCGCTCCGCGACGCCGGCCTGGAGCGCGAATCCTACACCGTCGTCGTCGACGCCAAGACGGTGCTGTCGAAGAAGTTCGAGGCACTCGAGGCGACGTACGAGGCCGACGAGGACACGACCGGAGACCGAATCGCGCGCGAGGAGCTCGCGACACAGGCCCAAGAGCTCGCGCCCCAGTTCTCGACGTACGTCCTGATGACGGTCGTGAGCGTCGTCATCGCGACCGCGGGCATCCTCTTGGACTCGCCGGCGGTCGTCGTCGGGTCGATGGTGATAGCGCCGCTCATCGGACCGGCGATGGCGACCGCGGTCGGGAGCGTCATCGACGACGACGCCTTGTTCGGTCGCGGACTGAAACTCCAGGTGCTCGGGTTCGCGACCGCGATCGCGGCCGCGGCGGCGTTCGCGTGGTTCGTGAAGACCGTGAACCTCGTTCCGCCCGGTCTCGACCCGACGACGATCGAGCAGGTCTCCTCGCGGCTGACCCCCGGGTTCCTGTCGCTCGCGGTCGCGCTCGGTGCGGGTATCGCGGGCGCGGTCTCACTGCGGTCGGGGGTGTCCGCGAGCCTCGTCGGCGTGATGATCGCCGTGGCGCTCGTCCCACCGACGGCCGTCATCGGCATCGGTATCGCGTGGGGGCTTCCCGTGGTCGTGCTCGGCTCGAGCGTCCTCGTCGGCGTGAACGTCCTCTCGATAAATCTCGCCGCGATGACGACGCTGTGGTACTCGGGGTACCGGCCGGACAACTGGCTGCGCCGCGATCAGGCGCGGTCGGCGACGCTGTCCCGCATCGGCGTGCTCGTCGGCGCAATCGTCGTCCTGTCGGTGTTCCTCGGCGGGACGACGTACGTCACGTACGCGACCGCGATCGCAGAGCAGGACGTCCGCGAGGACCTCGACAGCGTTCTCGACGGCGCCGCGTACGACGACGTCGCGCTCGTCGAGCTAGAGTCGGTGCACACCGATCGGCTCTGGGAGCGACCACTGGACCCGATGCCCGAACGCGTCGTGGTGACGGTGTCGGTCCCACCGGACACGGCTCATCCGGGGCTGGCCGCCGCCGTCCGCGAGGCGATCGCCGGGGACGAGAACGGCGTCGACGTCGAGGTTCGGTTCGTCGAGACCCAGCACGCGCCCAGCCTGAGTTCGACCCCGGCGACGTCACCGTCACCGTCGTCGACACCGACGAGTGACGAACGGTATCGACAGCGAGAACACGACCGCACGGGACAGTCCTCGACACGAGTCGGATTGGCTCGGTCGTCGCGTCAGTTCTCCTCGTAGGGGATGCCGGGCTCGTAGTCGATTACGTCCACCGCCATGTCCAGAACCGCGTCGACGTTCTCGTCCTCGGTGATGCTCATGTACGCGTCCGCGTCCACGTCCGTGGACCGGTCGCTCTTGTTGCAGATCGTGAGGACGGGGACGTCGTCGAAGCGCGACTCGACCTCGCGGAGCAGTTCGAGCTGTGAGTCGAGCGGGTACCCGCAGTCACCGCTCGCGTCGACGACGAACAGCACGCAGTCGGCGAGGTGCGTGAGTGCCGACACGGCCTGCGCTTCGATGTCGTTGCGTTCCTCCTCCGGGCGGTCGAGCAATCCGGGCGTGTCGACGATCTGGTAGCGGAGGTGACCGCGTTTGAAGTGCCCGACGCCGATGCCTTTCGTCGTGAACGGGTAGCTCGCGGTCTCGCCGCGGGCGGCCGTGACCTCGTTCACGAACGAGGACTTCCCGACGTTCGGGTAGCCGGCGACGACGATGGCGGGTTCGTCGGGGTCGATGTCCGGGAGCGTCTTCAGGTCGTCGCGTGCCTCGCCGACCCGCAGGAGGTCGTCCTCGATCTCCTCGACGACGTCCGCCATCCGCGCGAACGCTTGCTTCCGGTGTTTGCGCGCCGTATCGGTGTCGGTCTTCCGGAGTTTCGACTGGTACTCGTCGCGGATTTCCGCGGTCTTCCGGCTCGCCCACGTCACCTCGTTGAGGCTCTGGCGGACCGCGTCGACGTCCACGATGGCGTCGGCGAGCTCGTAGTAGAACGGGTCGATCGTGGAGAAGTCCGGCCACGCGGTGACGACGTTCTCGAGGTTGTCCGAGAGGATGTTCGACGCGGTCGTCAGCATCGACTGCTGGGCTTCCAGCCCGGACTTCGCGCGTCCGGAGCGCGCCGCCCGCGAGAACGCTTTGTCGATGAGTTCCTCCGACCGTGGCGTCGTGGGGAGGTTCTCGAAAATCATGTGCAATCGTACACGACTGCGACGTAAAAGCGCGTCTATCGGGGCGTGGGCGTGTCACGCCGAGGCGTGGTTGGTCTCGGTCACGTCACGCTGGTGCGTGATCGGTGTCGGTCGCGCGGAGGATGTCTCGTCGAGACCCGCGTATGTGATGTCCTCACGTACCAAGGTGTGGTTGGTGAGTCTTTTCGAACGCCGAGCGACGGGTCGGAGGGGCCCAGTGGCCGTTTCTGTTGGAAACGAATCCGGGGACTACCGGCGCGATGCCAGCTCGTCGCGGAGCGCCTCCAGGGGAACGTCCTTCATCGCGAGCAGTACGAGGAGGTGGTAGACGATGTCCGCGCTCTCGTGCGCCATCTCGTCGTGGTCGTCGTCCTTCGCGGCGAGCACGAGCTCCGTCGTCTCCTCGCCCAGCTTCTCAAGGACCGCGTTCTCGCCCTTCTCGTGCGTGAACAACGACGCCGTGTACGAGCCCTCCGGGAGCTCGCGCTTGCGGTCCTCGATGACCGCGAACAGGTCCTCGATGATCTCGTCCGCGGACTCCGCGTCCCCACCCGCTTCGAGTGCTTCAGTTGTGTCGCTCGCGTCGTGCTCGGGGTCGGTCACGGGTGCTCGGTCACCTCGCGGACGTCGTCGAACTCGTCGAACTCCGCCGGGTCGCTCCGGCCGCTCTCGAAGACGGCCTCGGTCATCTCGATGGGGACGTTCGTGCGCGCAGCCAGCGCCAGGCAGTCGCTCGGCCGCGCGTCCACCACCGTCTCGCCGCGGGGCGTCGCCACGTGGAGGTCCGCGATGTACGTCTTGTCCTCCACGCGACTGACGACGACCTTCTCGACGCGCCCGCCGAGTTCCTCCATCACGTCGAGCAGGAGGTCGTGCGTGAGCGGTCGCCCGATATCCGCCGCATCCATCCCGCGGACGATGGCGAGCGCCTCCTCACCGCCGACGAAGATGGGGACGACGTCCTCCCGGTCGTCGACCGCGAGAAGGACCACTGGTGCCGGCCCGTCGTGGGTCGCCGCCACGCGAACCGAATCGATCGTCGCATGCATACCCGTCTCGAAGCCCGCCAGCGGGAAAAACACACCTACTCCGCGTTGGCGTCCCGCCTCGTCGCCGCGTTCGATACCGCGAGGGCGTGCTCGAGCTCAGGCGTCGACCGCGACCGAGTCGAAGAACGCGAGGTCGTGGACCCGCGAGTCCGTCGTCAGCTCGGGGTGGAAGCTCGTGCCGACGACCGCGCCCTGCCGGACCGCGACGGGGTCGTCGTCCCAGGACGCGAGCACCTCGACGTCGTCGCCGACCGCGTCGATGACGGGTGCGCGGATGAACACCGCCGGGAACGGGTCGTCGAGCCCCGCGACCGAGAGCGGCGCCTCGAAGGAGTCCTTCTGGCGGCCGAACGCGTTCCGGTCGACGGACACGTCGAGCACGTCGAGCACGTCGACGCGGTCGTCCTTCGCGTCCCGCGACGCGACGATGAGGCCCGCGCACGTCGCCAGCAGGGGCTTCCCGGCGTCGACGTGCGCGATTATCTCCGGCGCGATACCCTCGTCGTGCAGGAGCCGCGAGATGGCGGTCGACTCGCCACCGGGGAGGAGGAGGACGTCGCAGTCCGGGACGGTCCCGGACTGTCTGATCTCGTGGACGACCACGTCCTCGTCGTGCGCACGACCCGCGCGGCGGATGGCGTCGGCGTGCTCGGAGACGTCGCCCTGAACGGCGACGACGCCCGCAGTCAGTGTCATGGTCGGCGCTAGGCGACGTGAGAACAAAAACGGACGGCATCCGTCGTCGACGGCCTCGACGGCAGGCGGGCGCGTCGGAGTGCGGCCGGCGGGCGCGTCAGAGTGCGGCCGACAGGACGAGGACGAAGACGCCGAAGAGCGCGCCGACGGCGACGACGGTGCGTGGGTCGATGCGGATTGCGTTACGGTCCTCGGCGTCGAAGTACCGGACGAGACCCGCACTGGACATCAGGCCGCCGGAGTTCTGACCACTGCTCATGGACGTTCCTCGGCGGCGGGACCCACTAAACCTTTCGACCCGTGGATGGGCGCGGTCGCGTCGCGTTCGACCGCGAGGCGGCAACGAGTGGGCCTTCCGAGCCGGTATCCGCGGTCGCCTGGACGGTGGAAGCACCCGTCAACCAAACCCTTAACCGGTCCGGTGGGCAAGGTCGTATAGACAGCATGACGGTTACGCTCAAGGACTTCTACGCCGATTGGTGTGGCCCCTGCAAGACCCAGGACCCCATCCTGGAGGAACTCGAGGAGGACTGGGAGGGGCGCTTCCAGGTCGAGAAGGTCAACGTCGACGAGGAGCAGGACGTCGCGAACGAGTATCAGGTCCGGTCGCTCCCGACGCTCGTCGTCGAGAACGACGACGGTATCGTCGAGCGGTTCGTCGGCGTCACGCAGCGCGATGACCTCGAGGACGCGCTCGAGCAGGCGGGCGCCTGAACGACTCGGCACGGACTCCTTCCGTTCTTCGCGTTCGGCGAGCGACGGCGTCGAGTCGTTCGTCGCCGGAACGGTCGCGACGGGGCGCTACTGGAACTTCACGCCGACGTCGTGCATGCCGTCGTTGTGGCGGGCGATGTTGATGACGAGCGGCGTCACCGATTCGACCTCGCTCGCGTTCGCGATGGGGCCGGCGTCGAGCGGCCGGAGGCCGTCGATAGCGGCGGCGAGCTGGGTGACGGTGTCCTTCGCGTCCGGGTCGTCGCCGACGAGGAGCGTGTCCAGGTCGAGGTCGACGTCGAGGTTCGCGAGCCGGTCCGCGCTGAGGTTGTGGAACGCGCCGACGACGGGGACGTCGTCGGGGGCGGCGCGCGCCGCGAGCGCGGTGACGCTCCCCGCGCTCGGCGCGTGATAGTGCATCCCGTCCTCGTCGCCCTTCATGCCGACCGCCGGTGAGACGAGGACCGTCTCCTCGTCGAGCTTGTCGGCGACGGCGTCGACGGTGTCGCCGACGTGATACGGTGGGACGGCGAGGACGACGACGTCCGCGCGGTCGGCGGCCATCGCGTTCTCGAAGCCGTTCACGGTGACGTCGCGGCCGCGCGAGTCGAGTTCGGTCTCGTACTCTTCGGCCTTCGTTCGCGCCTTCTCGGGGTCCCTGGAGCCGATGAGGACCTCGTGGTCGGTGTGGTACGCCCAGCGGAGCGCGAGCCCTTGCCCGATGTCGCCGGTACCGCCGAGTAGTGCGATTCGCATGAGTCCCCCTGCGTGTGGCGTGCGATTAAGCGTTTGGAACACGGTCGTCTCGTCCGCTGGCGTCCGGCCGGCGTCGCGTTCGCAGCTGTCGGGGTGTCGTTCGCGGCTGCCGGTGCGTCGACCCGACCGACGATGTCGGCAGCTGCCGGTACCCGGCCACTACCTCCCGGTAGATGACACCTAAAGTACTGGTTTAGGCTGGTCGGTGGTGTACGTTCGTCATGGAATCACCTCGAAACCCGGCCGTACGGGTGCTGCACGTCGAGACGACGACAAGCGTCGACGACGCCATCGACGCGCTCGAGGACGACGTCGATTGCATCGTCACCGACTACCGGATGCCGGGCGACGACGGCGTGTCCGTGTTCATCGCGGACGTCACCGACGAGCACGCCGCGAAGCGCGGTCGCGGCGCTCTCGGAGGAACTGGACGCCGCGAACAGCCAGTTCCGCCAGCTCCAGTCGCGGGTCGCGCGCCCGCCGCTCAAGTTCTAGCGACCGAGAGTCACTCCGCGTCGCCGTCGGCAGCGGAACGGTGCCAGGCGTACGCGTCGCGGTCGTACCAGTCGTACGCGTCGACCGCGCGCTCGCCGACGTGGACGGTCCCGTAGTACGCGACGGCGGCCGCGAGGGCGACCCAGACGACGGTCAGCGTCGGGGCGAGGTCGACGAGCGCGTCCGCCGCGAGGACGGCGATGGCGGCGACGGCGAGCTCTAACGTCCATCGTCGGCCTTCGACGGGGACGAGGAGGAGCGCGTAGCCGTCGCCGAGGACGAGCACGAGGGTGGCGACGGCGCCGACGGTCGCGCCCGGGAGGAGCGGGTCGACGTCGGTCGCGGCGGTGGGGTCGGTCGCGAGCGTCGTGACGGCGACCGTGGCGAGGACGCTGGTCGCGAAGAACGTGAGCGCAGCCCCCAGTGCGCGGTCGACGGGTGGCACCGGGGCGGCGTCGGACGACTGCACACGAGGACTCGCCCGAGCGCGAGTTATCAATCTTCCCGTCTCGGCGGTAGCGTTGAGGCTGACGACCACCGGTCGTGCTCAGCTGTCTCCCTCCCGGTAGTAGGCGTCGCGGTCGTACCAGTCGCGGGCGTCGGCGACGGCGTCGCCGAGCCAGCGCGTGCCGAGGAGCGAGCACGCGACGAGCGCGAGGACGAGGAGGTCGCTCGCGACGTCGGCGGTCTCCGCGATCCAGAGGGCGGCGACGACGAGCACGAGTGCTGCGGCGAGTTCGACCGTCCAGCGTCGGCCTTCGACCGGTATCAGGAGCCGGTCGTAGCCGCCGGCGACCACGAGGACGCCGGTCAGGACGGCGCCGGCGAGCGCGCTAGCGAGCGGGACGACGAGCGAGGTCGGGTCCGGTGCGAGGAGGATGCCGAGGACGAACCCGAGGACGGCGCCGGCGACGAACGTGACGAGCGCGCCGAGGACGCGGTCGACGCGAGGGACGGGCGCGACGGACGAGGTGGGGGACATACGCATCACTCGCGGCCACTGTGGCGTAAACCTTGTCCGAGAGTGACGCTTCCAGCGCGTCAGTCCTCGAGGAACGCGGGGAGGTCCTCGATGGAGTCGAGGACGGCGCTCGCCCCCGCGCGCTCGTACTTCTCGCGGCCCGAGTCGCCGGTGAGGCCGCCCGTGAGGACGCCGATACCGTAGTAGTCGCGGGTCGGGTCGGTCTCGGCGGCGTTCACGGCGGTCTCGACGTCGTCGAGCGTGTCGCCGACGAACGCGACAGAGTCGGCGGCGAAGCGCTCGGCGAGCGTCGTGAGCGCGTACGGATGGGGCTTCCCCTCCTCCCAGTCGTCCATCGTGAACCGGTGCTCGGGGGAGAGGTCGAGGCCGACGCGGTCGAGCGCGATGCCGGCCTCGGCGGCGGGGCGGCCGGTGACGACGCCGACGTCGAACCGCCGCGTCAGGTCGTCGATCGTCGCCCGCGACGCGAGGACGGGTTCGTCGTGGATGAACCCCTCGCCCGCGATATCGGGGTCGGGTTCGGCGTCCTCGATGCCGCGGTAGAGGTCCGCGCCGAGGTACAGCTGCTGGAAGACCTCGCGGAGGCGCTCGCGGTCCCACTCGCGGCGCACGCGCTCGGTCGCGTTCCCGCCCAGTTCCGCGCGCACGACGCGCTCGGCGGCGTCGACGCCACCGCCCTCGCCCGCGATGCGGTCCGTGTACTCGTCCATCGACAGGTCGAGGCCTTCGCCCTTCGCGAGCACGAACAGGGCGGCGGCGTCCGTCAGCTCCCAGTCGTTGTTGAACCCGCCGGCGTCCTTGAACCGCTGGATGTCGTCCTTCCGGATGGTGCGCCCGTACACCGTCTCGATGCTCTCGACGATGGCGCGCCGGTACGAGTCCGCGACGTCCACCAGCACGCCGTCCACGTCCAGCACGACCGCGTCCACGTTCATGCGCGGGACGACGCGGGGCGAGGCAAAGAGCGTCCCGACTCTGGGCGAGCGCGCGACCCCCTGATGGACGCACTTAACGGCGGTCACGACGCACCCGCCAGTCGTGCCACTCCAGATACGCGAGGGCGTCTGGCAGATCGACTGTCGGACGCTAGACCAGCCGAACCCGTACGTCGTCGACGACGGTGACGTGACGCTCGTCGACGCCGGCTGGCCCGGCGACGCCGACACGGTGCGGGCGGGGGTTCGCGACGCGGGCTTCGAACTCGCGGACGTCGACCGCGTCCTCCTGACGCACTTCGACGCCGACCACGTCGGCTCGCTCTCGAGGCTGACCCCGGAACTCGACGCGCCCGTCTACGTCCACCGGCTGGAGGCGCCGTACGTCGCCGGGGAGCGACTACCGCCGTGGACGGGACGTTCCGTGATCGAAGCCCTCCACCGACTCTACTACCGGCGACTCATGCTCCCGGACCTCCCGATCCGCGCGTTGGAAGACGGCGACACAGTCGGCGGGTTCCGGGTGCATCACACGCCCGGGCACACGCCCGGTCACCTCGCCTACGTCCACGACGCTCGGTCGGCGGTGTTCCTCGGCGACCTCGCGTACGGGCTCGGCGAGTCGCTGCGCGCGTCCGGGCGATTCCAGAGCTACGACCGCGGCCAGGTCACGGAGAGCGTCCGGTCGCTCCGCGACCGGATCGACGACGTCCGCTACGTCTGCCCGGGCCACGGCCCGCATCTCGAAGACGCCCACGACCGACTGTCCGAGTTACTCGACTGAGCAGCGACACGGGAGCGGCAGCGAGCGTAGTCGTCTGCGAGAACGGAACCGCCGACCTGGCGGTCGGCGGATGCTCGTGCGGCCAGTTCACTCCGCGGTCCTTTTGCCCGAGCGCGGCCTCGCTCGCGGTATGGAGGTCACGGAGGGTGCGGTGACGGTCGAGGTGCCCGAACAGGAGGGCGAGGGGAAGACGGACGCGGTGTTCTTCAATCCCGTCCAGGAGCTGAACCGCGACCTCACCGTCGCGGCCCTTTCCGCGTACCGAGAGCGCGAGGAGCGCGCGGAGACGTACCTGGACGCGATGACCGCGACCGGCGTCCGCGGCGCTCGGGCGGCGGCGCAGGGGTGGGACGTGACGTGCGCGGACGTCGACCCGGACGCGGTCGCGCTCGCCGAGTCGAACCTCGACCGGAACGACCTGGACGGGCGCGTCGTCGAACGCGACGTGAACGCCTTGCTGTGGGACGAGTACGTCGACGTCGTCGACGTCGACCCGTTCGGGTCGCCGATGCCGTTCGCGGACGCGGCGTTCGCGAACACCAGGGACCTCGTCTGCATCACCGCGACCGACACCGCGCCGCTGTGCGGCGCGCACTTCGACTCCGGCGTCCGCTCGTACAGCGCGACGCCGCGGAACACGGACTACCACGCCGAGATGGGGCTGCGCATCCTCCTGGGCGCGCTCGCGCGGACCGCCGGCCGGTTCGACGTCGGCGTCGACCCCATCTTCACGCACGCCACCAGTCACTACGTCCGCACCTACCTGGACTGCACGCACACCGCGACCGCCGCGAACGCGAGCGTGCAGGACGCCCAGGGGCACCTGTATCACTGCGAGGACTGCCTCTACCGGGAGGCCGACCGCGGCCTCGTCGCGCACCCCCCGGAGACGTGCCCGCGCTGCGAGGGCAACCGGATCTCGGCGGCGGGCCCGCTCTGGCTGGACTCGTACGTCGACCGCGAGTTCGCCGCGAGCGTCCGCGACCACGTCACCGACGACATGGGGACCGCCGAGGACGCCCGCGAGCTCTGTACGACGCTCGAACGCGAACTCGACGAGCCGAGTCACTACGACCAGCACCGCCTCTGCAAGCAGTGGGGCGTCGGCGCGCCCGCGATGGACGCGTTCCTGGACGCCGTCCGCGACGCCGGGCACGACGCCTCGCCGGCGCACTACGGCGGGACGACGTTCAAGACCACCGCGAGCATCGACGCGATGGAAGCGGCCGCCAGCGACCTCGGGCCCTGACCGCTCGACCCCGCCAGTAGCGCCGTCGGCCGTGCACCACCGCGACCCCGTCACGTCGGGCGGACCCTTTTTACCGTCGTCGTCGAACGATACCGCGTGCTCTCGATGCCACGCATCCGTCGGACCGTCGACGTCGGGCGGGCGACGGTCTCGCTCGCCCAGAGCGAGCAGATCACGTTCCTCGCCGCCGCCATCGCGTACTACGCGTTCGCGTCGATCGTGCCGCTCTTCGTCCTGACCGCGGTCGTCGCGAGCGTCGTCGGCGGCGACGCGCTCGCGACCGACCTCGTCGAGTTCCTCGGTTCCACCCTCACGCCCGCGAGCCAGGACGTCCTCCTGTCGACGCTCACGACCACCACGGGCCGCGGGAGCGCGACGCTCGTCGGCGTGGTCGCGCTCGCGTGGAGTTCCCTGAAGGTGTTCCGTGCGCTCGACACCGCGTTCTCGATCGTCTACGGGACCGAGGAGACGCCCGGCTTCCTCGAAGCGGTCGTGGACGGCGTCGTCGCGTTCGGCGCGGTCGCGCTCGCGATCGGCGTGAGCGTCGGCGTCGTCGCGGCGCTCACGGTCGTCGACCTGCCGTTCCTCGACGAGGTCGGGTTCGTCATCGAGGTGTTCGTGCTCGCCGCCGCGTTCTACCCGCTCTACTACCTGTTCCCGGGGGTCGAGATGACGTTTCGCGAGGCCGTCCCCGGAGCGGTGCTGGCGGCCCTCGGCTGGACGACCCTCTCCGGACTCTTCCAGTTGTACGCCGAGAACGCGGAGACCCTCGCCGTGTGGGGCGTCCTCGGCGCCGCACTCGTCGTCGTCACGTGGCTGTACGTCGGGTCGCTGCTCCTCCTCGTCGGCGCCACGGTCAACGCGGTGCTCGCGGACAGACCGCTTCCGGCGGTCGGATCGGACGACGCCGCAGCCGTCGACCGGCACCTTCAAAGTGCGGGCTTGCGACACACCGAACCAGCAATGGGGGACGACGACCGCGACGACTCTCGGGACGTCGGCACGACCGACGAGCCACAGGACGACGTCGATACCGGTGTCACCGACGAGCCACGCGACGGCGTTGAGGACGCCGACGCGGCCGGCGACCAGCAGGACGGCGGGGACGGTGGCGCGTCTGCCGCCGCGTCGAGCACGTCAGGCGACGAGCCGGACCCCGAGGCGTTACGCGAGGAGATAGAGGAGCTCCGCCAGGAGCTCGAGGCGTTCGAGGACGACGTCGACGACCGGACCCTCCACCGGGACGATATCGAGCGCGACCTGAAGCGGTACGTCCGCCGGCGCGTCCGCCGCGGGAAGGCCCGCGGCTGGGGCCCGTACCTCGTCCTCCTGTACGGGACCGTGATGACGCTCGGCGCGTTCTACACGGAGTTCCTGACGGACGGCTGGGCGATATTCGCGATGATCGTCATCTGGCTGTCGACGCTCGGGCTGTACGCGCTCATGCTCCTCGTCGGGCTCGGCGTGAACGCCGTCCGCGTCCCGGGACGGCTGCGGGACGCCATCGGCGACTGGCGCTCATGAGTCGGGGCGTCGGCGTCGCGGAGTTCCTCGCCGGACTCGTCCCGGCGTGGGCGCTCCCCGTCGTCCTGCTCGCGACGACCCTCGCCGAGGCACCCATCGTGCTCGCGGTCGTCCTCGGCAGGTACTGGTTCCGGGAGCGCCGCGCGGGGATGCGGCTCGCGATAATCGCGGCGACCGCGTTCGCGGCGATGCTCGCCCTCAAGCACGCGTTCGCGCTCCCGCGACCGCCGGCGTCGATACGCGCTCCCGTCTCCGCGGTCCCCGCGCCGTTCGACCAGATATATCAGAGTTTGCTCGACACGGACGAGTCCGGGTTCCCGAGCGGGCACACCACCATCGCGGCGGCGGTGTACGGTGGCGCGGCCCTGGACGCAGAGAACCGGCGGCGGTGGCTCGGCGTCGCGGCCGTCCTCGTCGCGCTCGTCGGCGGGTCGCGGCTGTTCCTCGGCGTGCACCACCTCGCGGACGTCGCGGGCGGTATCGCGCTCGCCGCGGCCGTCATCGGCGCCACCCGGTTCGCCGACGGGTGGCTCGACGCGCCGAAGGGCGCGGTCGCGGTCGGGGCCGTCGGCGTCCTGCTGTCGGTCGCCGTCGTCCCCGGGTCCACCGCCGCGGTCGCCGCGGCGGGCGTGGTCGTCGGCGTCGGCCTCATGTGGTTGAGCGTCGACGTTCCCGAGGAACCGTGGGCGATGTCCGTGACGACCATGGAGCGCGGGCTCGTCCCCGTCGGTATCACCGCGCTCGCTGCGACGCCGATGTTCGTCTTCGGGAATACGCCGGTGCTCGCGTTCGTCGTCGCGGTCGTCGGGACGGGCGCCGCCGTCGCCGTGCCGGCGTTCGACGACCTGGAGCGCTAGGCGCGGTCGGTGTCCTCGTCGCGCGACCCCGCTCGCCGAGCACGCGGCGTGGTGCCGCTACCCAAACGACGATGGCGGTCCGTGGCGCTGGTTCCCGCATGAGCGCGTACGACGACCTCCTCGACCGGTATCGACGGTACTCGAACCTCGGGAACGCCGCGTCCCTACTGAGCTGGGACCAGCAGGTGACGATGCCCGAGGGCGGAGCGCCCGCGCGCGCCGAGCAGTCCGCGGCGCTGTCGGCGGTCCGCCACGAGCACTTCACGGACGACGAGACCGGGCGCCTCCTCGACGCGGTCGACGAGCGCGACCTGGACGACGCCGAACGGGCGACCGTCCGCGAGATCAGGCGCGACTACGAGCGCAACGCCGAGGTGCCGAGCGACCTCGTCGACGACCTGACGCAACTGCAGAGCGAGGCCCAGGAGACGTGGCAGGACGCGAAACGCGACGACGACTTCGAGGCGTTCGCGCCCTCGCTCGTCGAACTCAGGGAGCTGCATCGGGAGCGCGCCGCGCACATCGACCCCGGGAAGTCCGCGTACGAGGTCATGTTCGAGGACGGCGAACCGTACCTCCCCTTGGAGCGCGTCGAGACCGTGTTCGACGAGCTCCGCGAGGGCCTCGTCCCGCTCATCGACGCCATCCGCGAGAGCGACGCCGCGGTCGCGTGGCCGTTCGACGGCGAGTACGACCCAGAGGCTCAGGAAGCGCTGTCGCGGGACGTCCTCGACTTCCTCGGGTACGACTGGAGTCGGGGACGGCTCGACGAGGCCCCGCATCCGTTCATGTCCGGCACGCAGTTCGACGCGCGCATCACGACGCGGTACAGCGACGACGAGCCCCTGGACGCGCTCACCGCGACCGTCCACGAGTTCGGACACGCGACCTACCAGCTCGGCCTGCGCGACGACGCGTACGCCACCCCCCTGGGCGAACCGCGGTCCTCGGGCGTTCACGAGTCCCAGAGTCGGTTCTACGAGAACCACATCGGTCGCACGAAGGCGTTCTGGGACGCGAACCGGGACCTGTTCGTCGAGCACTTCCCGCGCCACGACGGCGTCTCCGCGCGCGAACTCTACGAGGCCGCGAACAAGGTCCGGCCGGACAACCTGATCCGCGTCGAGGCGGACGAACTCACGTACCACATGCACATCATCCTGCGCGCCGAGATCGACCGCGCGTTCGTCGACGGCGAGATCGCGGTCGACGAGATACCGCAGGTGTGGAACGAGAAGATGGACGACTACCTCGGCGTCGTCCCCGAGACCGACCGCGAGGGCTGCCTGCAGGACGTCCACTGGAGCTACGGGTTCGCCGGGTTCCAGAACTACACCGTCGGGAGCGTGCTCGCCGCGCAACTCGACCACGCGATGCGAGAGGACCTCCTCGTCGACGCGCTCGTCCGCGACGGCGACCTCGAACCTATCCACGACTGGCTCACCGAGCACGTCCACGCGCACGGCCGCCGGTACACGACGCCGGAGCTCGTCGAGGAGGCGACGGGCGAACCGCTCACCGCCGAGTACTTCCTCGACCACGTCACCGAGAAGTACACCGACCTCTACGACATCTAGAGTCGTCGCGAGCGACCGCCCTACAGGAGTCGGTCGATGCCGACCGCGAGCAGGAGCAGGCCGCTCGCACCGACGATGGCGGCGACGATCTCCGGACCGTGCTCGCCGAACGGCGACGCCGCCCAGTCGGTGTGCTCGTGGCCGGTCCCGACCTGGACCGCGACCACCGCGAGCATCACCGCGGCCGTCGCCTCCGACGCCGCGAACGCGAGCGACCCCGCCGGGTCGAGGACGTTCGCGAGTGCGAGCACGAGGTTCGCGACCGCCGCGAGCGCGAGCGTCCCACCGAGCACCTGGTACCTGTTCACGCCGAGACCCGAGACGCCCCCCGGACAAAAACCCCACGCGACGACGCCACCCGACGGCCTACTCGTCGACGACCGTCACCGTGAACACGAGCAGTTCCATGTCGCCGTCGTCGTCGTACAGCGGTGCGCCGTTGACCGACACCGTCAGTCGTTCCCCGTCGTCGCGCACCACCGAATGCAGGATCTCCTCGACGTGGACGTCGTCGCCGGGACTCGACCCAACCGCCTTCGACCTGAGCCGCTCGAACGCGGTCCGCTCCGCCGGAAGCGGCTCGCCGTCCGGCGTCTGGAGCGCCCACTCGTCGTCGTCGTACGTCCGGTCCAGCGCCACCTCGCGGGTCGTCCCGAGGATGTCGAGCGCGCGGTCGTTGATGAGACGGTACGTTCCGTCGAGCTCGTTCACCATGATACCGACCGGGCTCGTCTCCAGGAGCTGCCGGGTGAGGTCGCGCTCGCGACGCAGCTCCTCGCGGAGCTCGCGTTCCTCGGTCACGTCCGTGATGACGCCCTCGAGCGCCTGCAGCTCGCCGTTCCCGAACACGCCACGGCCGCGTTCCCACACCCACTTGCGTTCGCCGTCGGCCGTCCGAATCTCGTACTCGACCTGGAACGGCTCGCGCGCGTCCACGGCCGCCTGCACGGTCTCCCAGATGTCGTCGCGTTCGCCTTCGACGATGACGTCCTGCTCCCAGTTCACGGCGTCGGCCTTCAGTTCCGCGGCCGTGTACCCCGTCAGTTCCTCGGCGCCGTCGCTCACGAACGTCATCGGCCACCCGCGCTCGTTCGCGCAGCGGTACACCATCCCGGGGAGGTTCGAGACGAGCGTCCGGAACCGCCGCTCGCTCTCGCGGAGCTGGTCGACGCGACGTTCCAGCTCCCGCTCGGTGCGATACCCGTCGACGGCGTTCTCGATGCGGTTCGCGAGCACCGCGTACTGCTCGGTTCCCGTCTCCTTCTGGAGGTAGTCCGTGACGCCCTTCGAGATGGCGTCGCTCGCCACCTCCTCGCTTCCCTTCCCCGTGAAGAGGATGAACGGCAGGTCCGGGTACTCCTCGCGGACCGCGTCGAGGAACTCGAGCCCGGTCATCCCCGGCATGTCGTAGTCGCTGACGACGCACTCGAACTCCTCGGCAGCGAGCCGGTCGAGCGCGCACGCCGCGTCCTCGACGTGCGTCACGGACAGCTCGCCCGCGCGCTCCAGGAACTCGCCGGCGAGCGCACCGAGTTGCGCGTCGTCCTCGGCGTGCAACACCCGGACGATGTCACCCCGATCGCGCTCGGTCCCAACGGTCATCGCTCCGTGATTGACGGACGAACCGTGTAAGTGTTCTGTCCAGGGGCATCGTCGTCCCTGACGCCAGCTTAGAGGAATTCACGGACCTCGGAGTACCACATGTCGTGGTACTCGGCCGCGTCGACGGCGTCCGCGATGACGGCGGCGAGCGCGTGCCAGCAGCGCTCGGTCGGGTCCTCCGGGTCGAGGTTGTACTCCGCGTCCTTGCACGTGCAGCCGTCGCCCTCGACGACGTACTCCTCGCGATGGCCGACGACGACGACGAAGTCCCGGTACTCCTTCACCCGCCCCTCGCTGACCGCTTCGATCGCTCGCTGCCCGCGGTCGCCGTGGACGTCCACGATGCGACCGACGACGTCCGGCGTCAGCTCGCCGGCTGCGTCGAGGTCGCGACGCCACTCGTCGAAGGGATTCGTCATGACAACCACCCGACGCGGGCACTCACGCCCGAATCGTAGGCCGTCCATCGCCAAGTACGGTTCGGTCCGCCGACACCTCCACGCCCCGAAGTGGGCGGGACGGCGACGCGAACGGACGGGCCGGCGGCTCGACCGGACTCGGTCGCGGTCACTCGTCGGGATTACAGACCGACATCGCCTCGCGGACGCCCTCGCGGCGCCCGAGGAGCGTTATCGAGTCGCCGCGTTGGAGCGTGAAGTCCGCACCCGGAACTTCCGTGTTCCCGTCGCGTTCGACGAGCGCGATGAGACAGCCATCGGGGAGTTCCGGCCCGATCTCGCGGACGGTACGGCCGGCGAGTCGTTCGCTCGTGATCTGGACCTCCTGAACGTCGCCGTTGTCGCCGATGTGCGTCATCCAGTTCGCGAGCGCCGGCCGCTCGATCTGGTTGTCGAGCGCCCACGCGGTCGCCATCGTCGAGGAGATGGTGCGGACGCCCAGGTCCTCGAACGCCTCGACGTTGTCCGGGTTGTTCGCGCGAGCGAGCACCTTCTCAACGTCGAACTTCGACGCTGCGAGCTGGGCGACGAGCAGGTTCACGTCGTCGTCGCCGGTCGCGGCGACGACGGTCTTCGCGTTCTCGGCGCCCGCAGCGCGCAGGACGTCCGTGCTGGTACCGTCACCCCTGTGCACGGTGAACCCGGCGTCGCGAGCGGTCTCGATGACTGGTTCGTCGTTCTCGATGAGGACGACGTTCTCTCCACGGTCTTCGAGGCGTTCGGCGAGCGTCCGACCCACCTTGCCGCCTCCGACGACGAGTACACGCATTGGTATCACATCTAGGTATTCCGCGATCTGCCTGGCGAGGCCGCCCTGGAACACGACCGTGACGAGGATGACGAGGAAGACGGTGCCGACGAGCACCTCGGAGCTCTGCGCGAGCAGGTCCGCCTCCGCGAGGAGCGCCTGCGCCTCCGCACCGGACGCCGACTCCGCGGCGGTGCGTGCTTCCTCGGCGAGGTTCTCGAGTTCGAGCGCGAACAGCGTCGCGACCGAAGCCGGGATGATGCCGCGCGGCCCGACGAGACTCACGAACATGCGTTCGCCGAACGACAGGCGGTCGCCGGTCGTCGAGGCGAACACGAGCAGGGGCCGGAGGACGAGCGCGACGACGAGGACGACCACGAGCCCCTGCCAGCCGAGGGCGAGCAGCTGGTCGAAGTCGAGGAGTGCGGCGAGCGCGATGAAGACGAACGAGAGGACGAGCAGCGTCACGTCGCCCTTGAACTCCTCTATCTGTTCCTCGTAGGGGATGTCGAGGTTCCCGAGGACGAGCCCGGCGGTCGCGACGGCGGCGACGCCGGCTTCGGTGAATATCTGGTTCGCGGCGGCGAACGCGACGATGGCGCCCGCGATGGTGAGCAGGCGCGCGTTCTGCGGTGCGTTGTCCGGCGACAGGTCGACGTATCGGATGAGGTAGTAGAGCGCGCCGGCGACGATGAGTCCGACGAGCACGCCCGTGCCGAGGCGTTCGGCGAACAGGCGGACGTAGTCGGTGACGGTCGGGTCGTCGAGCCGCAGGGTCTCGAAGATGACGACCGCCATGATAGCGGCGGTGACGTCGTTCACGATACCTTCGGTCTCCAGCGCGGCGGCGACGCGGTCCCGGACGGGGACGACGGCGAGGATCGGCGTGATGACGGTCGGCCCGGTCGCGACCAGGAGTGCGCCGATGAGGAAGGAGATGCGCCAGGAGACGTCGAGGAGGAAGTGGACGGTGACGCCGGTCCCGACGAACGCGATGATGGCGCCGACGGTCACCAGTCGGAGCGTCGCGGTCGGGGCCTCCTGTAACTTCTCTATCTTCAGGTGGAACGCGCCCTCGAAGACGATGATGGCGACGGCGAGCCCGACGATGGTCGAGAGCGGGCCGGCGCCGCCGAACGTCTCGAGCGTGATGATGCCGAGGACGGACGGCCCGACGATGATGCCGGCCGTGATGAGGAACAGGACGCTGGGGACGCGAAAGCGTGCGCCGAGCACCTGCGCGCCGACACCGAGCGCGACGATGATGGCGACGAAGGTCAGGAGGTTCACGCCCTCGCTGCCCGCGGCGAGCACCGGCGCGATCTCGAAGCCGAGCATGTATCGCCGACAAACAGCGCCGGCCTCTTAAAGGGGTCGTTTGCGGACGCAGTGATACCAACGATTAGTGGACGTTCGTCCAGTTATACCTGTTTGGGGAGGGGTGCGTCTATGTTCGACAGCAGTATCCGGCAAAACTGGCCGAGCGACTGGTTGTGACGCCTGCCAGTCAGTCGTCCGCGGCGACCTGCGACCGCCGGTCGGCGTCACCGTATATCTCCTCGACGAGCGCGTCGTACCGGTTCTCGATGTTCCGACGCTTCTTCTTCATCGTCGGCGTCAACAGGTCGTTGTCCTCCGTGAACTCCTCCGTGACGAGCCGGAACTCCTTGATCCGCTCGTGCTTCTCGAAGCGCTCGTTCACCTCGTCGACCTCCTCCTGGACGACCTCGACGACCCGCTCGTGGCGCACCATCTCCTCCGGGTCCGCCGGCAGGTCGACACCCTCCCGTCCGGCCGCCTCGCGGAGGAACTCGAAGTTCGGGACGACGAGCGCGCCGATGAACTTCTCCCCGTCGCCCGTCACCATCACCTGCTCAACGACCTGCGAGGAGGCGAACGCGTCCTCGATGGGCGCCGGCGCCACGTTCTTCCCCGTCGACAGCACGAGGATCTGTTTGGCGCGCTCCCGGAACACGATGTAGTCGTCCGGCCGCTGCTGGACGATGTCGCCCGTCCGGAAGTAGCCGTCCTCCGTGAACGCCTCGTCGGTCTCCGTGGGCTTGTTCCAGTACCCGTCCGTGACGTTCGGCCCCTTCACGAGCAACTCGCCGAGTGTCCCGAGCGCGTCCACGGACGTGTCCTCCGGAACGACGCTCGTGTCTATCTTCACGTCGATGTCCACCAGCCGCCGACCGATCGTCCCGATCTTCACGTCCTCCGGCGGGTTCGTGCTGACGACCGGCGCCGCCTCCGTCAGCCCGTACCCCTCGAAGATCGGGAGTCCCATGCCGTGGTACAGCGTGCAGAGTTCGTCGCTGAGCGTGCCACCGCCGGAGATGAGGAACTCGATGTTCCCGCCGAGCGCCCCCCGGACGTCGCTGAACACGAGTTTGTCCGCGAGCCAGTACCGCGTCTTCAGTCCGGCGCCCGGGCGGTCCGCGCGGTAGTACTGGCGTGACACGTCCGTCGCCCAGTTGAACACGCGTTCCTTGAAACTCGACTCCTGGGCTTGCTCGCGGATCGCTTCGTAGATCTTCTCGTACACGCGCGGAACGCTCGTCGCCATCGTCGGCTCGACGGCCTGGAAGTCCTCCTGGAGGGTGTCGACGCTCTCCGCGTACCCGACGCAGGTGCCGACGCCGAACTGGAGGAAGTGCCCCGTGAGGCGCTCGAACACGTGCGCGAGCGGCAGGTACGACACCGTCTGCATGTCCGGCGTCACGGTCGGCGTGCTCGCGTCCTTGTCCGGCCGGTCGGCGAACCGCTTGTACGTCTGGTTGACGTTCGCGCGGAAGTTCCGGTGCGTGAGCTTCACGCCCTTCGGTTGTCCCGTCGTCCCGCTCGTGTACACGAGGCTCGCGAGGTCCTCGGGGTCGCAGTCGTCCAGCCAGGACTGGTACTCGGCCTCGTCGAACCGTCGTTTCCCTTGCTCGTAGACGTCCGCGAGCTCGTACACGCCTTCGGTGTCGTCGTACTCGGCGGAGAGTTCGTCGAGCGAGACGACGAAGCGAACGTCGAGCGAGTCCGATACCTCGAGCACGCGCTCCAGGAGCTCCTCGTTCTCGACCACGACGCCCGTCGCGCTCGGGTCCCCGAGCAGGTACTGCACCTGCGCCGGCGAGGAGGACTTGTACACGGTCGTGACGACCGCGCCCGCGGACAGCAGTCCGAAGTCGCACTGCGCCCACTCCATGCGTGTCCCGGCGAACATCCCGACGCGCTGGCCCGCTTCGAGACCGAGCGCGCGAAAGCCCGCGGCGAGATGCTTGACGACGTCGTGCATCTCCGCGTACGTCAGCGTCGCGTACTCGCCGTCGGGCGCCGCGTCGACCGCGTCCGTGTCCGTCAGGGACCGCGCGTACACGCCGCCCTTGTACTTCTGTGCGGGTTCGTCCGGTTGGCGTCTGGCCGTCGCGTCGAACATCTCCCCGAGCGTGTTCGTCCCCACCACCTCGTCCTCGAACTCCCGTTCTGCCTCCACCCAACTCATGTTCGATAGGAACAGTATGCCCGCGCTCATAAATCAAACCCCTCGTTACCAACTCGCATGGTCGAAAGAAATCGCAAGGTGACGCCGCGGCCACAACCATCAAGTCGCACGCCACCGCGCCAGATAACCGATTCGAGAGCGCTGACGCGGACGCCGACCGGTCAGGCCGCTCCCCGGGGGCTACCCGACCACCGTCAGTCCTCGACGTACATCGAGTCGATCTCGTCCGCGTACCGCTCCTTGATGTTCCGACGCTTCTTCTTCATCGTCGGCGTCAACATGTCGTTGTCCTCCGTGAACTCCTCGTGGACGACCCGGAACTTCTTGATCTGCTCGTAGGACTCGAACGCCGGATTCACGTCGTCGACCTCCGCCTCGATGCGGTCGCGTACGAACTCGTGCTCGGCCGCCTCCGCGTCCTCCGCCGGCAACTCGACGCCCTCCTGTTCGGCGGCCTCTCGCAGGAACGCGAGGTTCGGCACCATCAACGCCCCGACGAACTTCTCGCTGTCGCCGACGACCATGCACTGCTCGACGACCTGCGAGGAGGCGAACGCGTCCTCGATCGGTGCCGGCGCCAGGTTCTTCCCCGTCGACAGCACGAGGATCTGCTTCGAGCGCTCGCGGAACTCCACGTACCCGTCCTCGCGCATGTGCACGACGTCACCCGTCCGGAACCACGGGTCGCCGCCGTCCTCGGCCTCGGTGAACGCCGCATCCGTCTCCTCGGGCTTGTTCCAGTACCCGTCCGTGACGTTCGGCCCGCGCGCCAACAGTTCTCCGACGTCACCCGGGTCGTCCGCGAACGGCTCCTGGTCGACCGCGTCCTCGTCCACCCGTAGCTCCACGCCAGGAAGCGGATACCCGATCGTCCCGATCTCGGGTTGCTCGGGGGGATTCACCGTCAGCACCGGCGACGTCTCCGTCAACCCGTACCCCTCAAGGATCGGGAGCCCCATCCCGTGATAGAGCGCGCAGAGTTCCGCGGAGAGACTCCCACCACCCGAGATGAGCATCTCGACGTTCCCGCCGAGCGCATCCCGGACCTGCTGGAAGACGAGCCGGTCCGCGACGCTCGCCTTCGCGCGCAACGCGACCCCGGGATCGTCCGTCGTATGGTACTCGACGCCGACGTCCGTCGCCCACTCGAAGATGCGTTCCTTCACGCTCGACTCCGTCGCCTGCTCGCGGATGGCGTCGTAGATCTTCTCGTAGACCCGCGGGACGCTCGTCGCCGCCGTCGGCGATACGAGCGAGAAGTCCTCCTGGAGCGTGTCCGGGTTCTCCGCGTAGGCGACACACGCCCCGGACCCGAACATCAGGAAGTGCCCGGCGAGTCGCTCGAAGACGTGCGCCAACGGCAGGTACGACACAGCTCGCGTGTTCGCGTCGATACACGGCTCGCCCTCGCGGTCCGGTCGCGGCCCGAACCGCTTCCGGATCATGTTCACGTTCGACCGGAAGTTCCCGTGCGTGAGCTCGACGCCCTTGGGCTGGCCGGTCGTCCCGCTCGTGTAGATGAGACTCGCGAGGTCGTCGAACTCGCGGTCGTCCACCCACTCCAGGTACGCGTCCTCGTCGAACTGCTTCGCCCCGAGGTCGTGGACCTCGTCGAGCGTGTAGACGTCGTCCCGGCGCTGATGCCGGCGTTCCTCGAGCGTGCTCATCGACACGATGAACTCGAGGTCGAGGTCCTCCTCGACCGAGAGCACGCGCTGGAGCATGTCCTCGTTCTCGACGACGACCGACGTCGCGTCCGGGTCCGAGAGGAGGTACCGGACCTGGCTCTTCGAGGACCCCGCGTACACGGTCGTGACGACCGCGCCCGCCGACAGGAGCGCGAAGTCGCACTGCGCCCACTCCATCCGCGTATGCGAGAACAATCCGACGCGGTCGTCCGGTCCGACGCCGAGCTCGCGGAATCCGGTCGCGAGGTGCGCGACGATCGTCCGCATGTCCTCGTAGCTGATCGCGCGGAACTCGCCGTCGGGCGCCCCCGGCAGCACCGATTGCGTCATCGCACGGTCGTACACGCCGCCCTTGTACATCTGCGCCGGACGGTTCGCGTTCCGCTGCGCGCTGTCCTCGAACAATCGTGCGAGGTTCGTCTCTCCGATGACCTCGTCCTCGTACTCCGTCTCCGCGTCCCGCCAGTCCATACCACACGATTATCCACCCAGGTACGATAAAACCCCTGAACCGAACGACCGTTTACGCACCGGGCTTCAAGACGGAAGCCGCGGCGAACGCCGTGTATGCGCTGACCGGTCACCGCGCGTCGACAACACCCCCTGCCGCGAGGCGAGCGAACGCGACCCTCGACGCCCACCCGGGCCAGTGCGACCGCTCGACGCGCGACCACAGCACGCGACACGACGGTCGCCCGCACGCCACCATCAGTCAGCGACAGCGGCGGCGTCGAGGACCGGCCACGCTTCCTTTCAGGGAGAATCGGTCACTCCTCGTCCGCGAGTCGCTCCTGCCACGCCTGCACTCGCGACAGCAACTCCACCGGCGCCGTCTCCGCCACGTCGACGTCCGCGAGCTCCGCGAGCACCTCGCGCTCGCGGTCGGTGACCCCTTGGTCGCCGTCGCCGACGGCACCGGCAGCGACCGGGTCGTCGCCGGCGTCTCCATCGCTCGCACTGCCGGCCGTCGCCCCACCGTCGGCGGACGCCGGCGCTTCCCCGGCCCCGTCGTCGCTCGCACGGAGCCGCGCGTCGTCCAGGTCGAACACGACCTGCTGGGTGCCACCGCCAGCGTCGGCACCGTCGCTCCCGCGCGCTTCGATGGCCTCGTCCTCGCGCAACCGGTCCAGCACCTCCCGGGACCGGTCGACGACCGGCCCCGGAACGCCGGCGAGGTCCGCGACGTGCACGCCGTACGACCGGTCCGTCGGCCCCTCGCGGACCGTCCGGAGGAACGTCACGTCCCCGTCGCGTTCGTCCGCGGCGACGTGCACGTTCACCACGCGCTCCAGATGGTCTGCGAGCGTCGTCAGCTCGTGGTAGTGCGTCGCGAACAGCGTCTTCGCGCGCACCTCGTTGTGGAGGTACTCGGTGGCCGCCCACGCGATACTGATGCCGTCGTACGTCGCCGTGCCACGCCCGACCTCGTCGAGGATGACCAGCGAGTCCTCGGTCGCGGTGTGGAGGATGTTCGCGAGCTCGGTCATCTCGACCATGAACGTCGACCGGCCCTGCGCGAGTTCGTCGAGCGCGCCGACCCTGGTGAAGACGCCGTCGACGACGCCCACCGTCGCCGCGTCCGCCGGCACGAAGCTCCCCACCTGTGCGAGCAGCACAATCAACGCGGTCTGCCGCATGTACGTGGACTTCCCGCTCATGTTCGGGCCGGTGACGACCGCGAACCGCCGGTCGTCGTCCAGCTGGAGGTCGTTCGGGACGAACTCGGTGGTCTGTTCGACGACCGGATGTCGGCCGGCGTCGACGTCGAGCACGTCGTCGGTGGTGAGTTCGGGGCGCGTCCAGTCGTTCGCGACGGCGTGCTCGGCGAAGCTCGCGAACGCGTCGACGCGCGCGAACGCTCGCCCGACGTCCTGGAGGAGGGCCGCGTGGTCGGCGACGTCGGCGCGCAGTTGAGCGAATCGGTCGCGTTCCAGGTCGCTCCGACGGTCCTCGAGCTGGACGAGGTCGCGCTCGCGCTCCTCGAGTTCGTCGGTGACGAACCGCCGCGAGTTCTTCAGGGTCTTCACCTCCCGGAACCGCTCGGGCATCCCGTCGGCCTCGCTCTTCCCGACCTGGACGTACCAGCCGTCGGTCTTGTTCCGGTCGACGGTGACGTGCGTGAGCCCTGTCTCTCGTTTGACGGTCTCCTCCAGGGTGTCGAAGTACTCCTGGGCGGCCTCGTGGCGGTCGCGGGCGTCGTCGATGGCGTCGTCGTAGCCGCGAGCGAAGATGCCACCCTGTGTCGTGGTCTGTGGTGGGTCGTCGACGAGTGCGGCGTCGAGTTCGTCGCGGAGAGCGGCGGCGCGTTCGCGCGTGTCGGCGTCGAGAACCGATGCGAGCGGGCTGTCGGCGAGCGTCGGGTCGTCGGCGACCCGCTCGTGGACGACGGGAACGAGCGAGAGGGTGTCGCGGACGCGTGCGAGGTCGCGCGGGTCGGCGCTCGCGCTCGTCGCCTTCGACGCGAGCCGTTCCAGGTCGTACGCGTCGCCGAGTGACTCGCGGAGGCCGTCGCGTGCGAGTGCGGCGGTCGCGAGTGCGTCGACGGCGGCCTGGCGGTCGCGGAGAGCGTGGACGTCCCGCCGAGGCCGCTGGAGCCACGCGGCGAGGCGGCGCCGGCCGGCGCTCGTGACGGTGTGGTCGACGGTCGCGAGCAGCGACCCGTCGGCGTCGCCCTGCATCGTCTCGGTGAGTTCCAGGTTCCGCTGGGTGGTGGCGTCGAGCGTGACGCGGTCGTCGTCGGCGAGCGTCCGCACTCTGGTCATCGAGGCGAGGACGCCGGCGTCGGTCGCGTCGACGTACGCGAGGACGGCGCCGGCGGCGCGGACGGCGGCGTCGGTGGCGCCGACGCTGTCGAACGTCTCCCGGCCGAAGTGCTCGCGGGCGACGTGGGTCGCTCGCCCGGGTGCGAACGCGTCGTCGTCGTGGAGCGTGAGGCGGGCGTCGGTGTGGTCGCGGAGGCGGTCGAGGGCGTCGTCGTCCCTGATGTCGGGGCCGGGGATGACCTCGGCGGGGTCGAACCGGTAGCATTCCGAGAGGGCGGCGTCGACGTCGTCAGTGCTGGTGACGACGAACTGTCCGGTGGTGACGTCGGCGAACGCGAGGCCGTACGCGTCGCCGTCGTCGACTATCGCGGCGAGGTAGCGCGCGTCCGCGTCGGTCGTCTCGAGGAGCGTTCCGGGCGTGACGACGCGCGTGATGGCGCGTTCCGGGCCGTCCGCGCCGTCGTGTTGGTCCGCGACCGCGACGCGGTAGCCGCGTTCGACGAGGCCCTTGAGGTACGGCGTGAGGTCGGCGACGGGGACGCCAGCCATCGGGTACGAGCCGCCCTGGCTTGACTTCTCGCTGGTCTTCAGGTCGAGTTCGTCCGCGACGAGTTCCGCGTCGTCGCCGAAGAACTCGTAGAAGTCACCGACCTGCATCGCGAGCACGTCCGCGTCGGTTTCGTCCTTGAGCGCGAGGAACTCGCCGACGATTCCCGTCGCCGCTGGCATACGCGTCCCTGAATCCCGCCGCGCGTAAAACCGCTCCGTTCCGCGGGACGCCCGTTCGCGCTGTGGTTGGGGCGTGCACGAGCCCGTGCGAAGTAGTCACAGGAGTTAACGCGGGTTCGAGCCCCGGGGGGAGGTCGGTATCTCGGTCCTGATGGGGGATGCGCTCGGTATCCGTCTGGTGGTGACGACGTTCGTGCTCGCGTCGACCGGCTCTGAGGCGGTCCGCTCGCGTGCGCCTGCGCCGGTCGGGATAGCTGCGGTGCTAGAGGGAGTCGGCGAGCGTGGTGAGTCGGTCGAGGAGCGCGTCGGGCGTCTCGGTCGCGAGTTTCGTCATCGGTTCCTTGCCGTGTGCGCCGCGGTCGACGACGGCGACGGGCCGGTCGTCGCCCCGGTAGGCCTGGTCGGCGCCCCAGTCCATCGTCCCGGGCGCGTCGTCGGGTTCGTCGCCGCGGTCGTACGCGGTGACGGGCCAGTCGAGCGCGTCGAGTGCGTCGGCGACGCGGTCGTCGTAGCGGACGTTGACGGCGTACCGGAGCTCGGGGTGGTGTTCGCGGGCGGCGAGCAGGTATCGTGCGACGTGACTGGAGGCACCGGGGCGGACGCCGCCGGTCGCGCGGACGCCGCTGTGGGTGGTCGCGAGCCGGCCGTCGACGGCGACGGTGTCGGCGACGCGGTCGGCGTGCGGTGGGGCGCCGACGACGTTCGTGCCGACCTCGGGGAGGAGTGCCGCGACGGGCGCGGTCGCGTTCTCGAGCGTGGCGACGACGCGGGAGACGTCCCGAGCGACCGTGGAGACGTCCCTGCTGGTCCGGGCGTCGACGAGATGCTGGACGCATCCCGGGCCCTGGCCGACGTCGTGGTGGTAGCGGACGGCGCGCTCCATGTGGTCGGTCGCTGCGTCGACCGCGTCGACGAGTGCGCTCTCGGGGACGTCGTCGGTGGCGTGCCGTGCGAGGTGTGCGGTGATGGCGGCGGAGAGCGTGCAGCCGGAGCCGTGGGTCGCCGCGGCCGCGACGCGTGGGTGCTCGAACGTGTGGACGTCGCCATCCGTGACGAGGACGTCGGTGACGGTGTCGGTCCCGTCGCTCCGACCGCCGCTGTCCTCGCTCCGACCGTCGCTGTCGTGGAGGTGGCCGCCGGTGACGAGGACGGCGTCGACGCCGGTGTCGCGGACGGCGAGTGCGGCGTCGCGGGCGTCGGCGAGGGTGTCGACGTCGCGGCCGGCGAGCACCTCGGCCTCGTCGACGTTCGGCGTGGCGACGGTGGCGTCCGCGAGGAGGTCGTCGTACGCGCGTTCGGCGGCGCGGTCGAGGAGGCGGTCGCCGCTGGTCGCGACCATCACGGGGTCGACGACGACGGGCGCGGACAGCGCCGCGAGCCGGTCGTGGGCGGTCTCGACGACGTCGGCGGTCGCGAGCATCCCGGTCTTCGCCGCGCCGACGGCGAAGTCGTCGATGACGGCGTCTAGCTGCGCGGCGACCTCGTCGGTCGGGAGGACGTGCGTCGATTCCACGCCGCGGGTGTGCTGGGCGGTCGCCGCCGTGACGGCGCTCGTGCCGTGGACGTCGTTGGCGGCGAACGTCTGGAGGTCCGCCTGGACGCCGGCGCCGCCGCCGGAGTCGCTGCCGGCGACCGTGAGAGCGACCGGTCGGGTGACTGGTGCGGGCGTACGCATACGTTGAACACTGAGTGGTACCACCTTGTCATTACCGGTTCCGGTGGTGGTGCGCCGACCGGTGACGTGGCCACTCGCAGACGTCCCTGACCGTCCCAGGAGCGACGAGAACGCCGACGGTCGTGAAGACCGGCACCGCAGCCCGTGCTTTCGACAATCCGGTAACGGCGCGCCCGACCCGCCCTCGCGCTCGCTAGCCGTCGCCGTGCTCGGCCGCGAGCGCCTCGAACGCCGCCCAGGACGGGTCGACGTCGGGATGTTCGAGGCGCTCGTCGTCGACGTAGACGCCCGCGCCCTCGCTGATGCGCCCGACGTCCGCCGCGGTCGCGCCCTGCTCGCGGAGCGCCGCGAGCGCGTCGTCGACCGCGTCCGGGGGGACGGTCGCGACGAGCGTCCCAGAGGACGTACACGCCCACGGGTCGACGGCGAGGTCGCGACACGCCGCCTCGACGCCGGGCATGAACGGAACGCGGTCGCGGTCGACGTCGATGCGGACGCCAGCCCCCGCCGCCATCTCGTTCAACGCACCCGCGAGTCCGCCCTCGGTCGCGTCGTGCATCGCGTGCACGTCCGTCGCCGCGGCGAGTCGAAGGGCTTCGCGGACGCACGACGCGTCGTCGAGCCGGGACTGCGCCGCCGCGAGCGTCGCGTCGTCGAGGTCGAACCCGTCCGGGTAGAGCGTCGTGAGGAGCCCCGTCGCCTCGGCCGCCGGCCCGTTCGTCACGACCACGCGGTCGCCCGGACGAGCGCCGTCGGGCCGGACGACGTCGTCGTGCTCGCCGACCGCCATCGCGGTCGCCGCCCCGACCCACGGGAACGAACAGTCCCCGTACCGCGCGGTATGCCCGGTGAGGATGCTCACCCCGAGGTCACGGCACTCCGCGTCGATGGTCTCCCAGACCGCCGCGAACGCCTCGTCGGTCATCTCCGGCGGGAGCGAGAACGATATCGCGAGGTGACTCGGCGGGATACCGGAGACGGCGACGTCCGCGAGCACGACCGAGAGCGCGAACTTCGCGGCGCGCTCCCAGCCGAGCGCGGGCAGTATCGACACGGGGTCCGTCGCGGCGACCAGCGCCGTCCCGTCCACGTCGAGCACGCCGAAGTCCACGCCGTGAGTCGGGCCGCGCGCGACGTCGTCGCGCTCGGCACCGAGGTGGTCGAGGACGTGAGCGTCGAGGAACGCGCGGTCGACCTTCCCGAGGTCCATGCACGCACTCGAACCGGCGGCCCGATAGCCGTGGCGGTTCCCACGCACGCAGAGAACCGTCCGGAAATCACGGGAACGCGACCGTCTTCGACCTCGTAAGGGGGAATACGTATCACGCCACGACTCCTCACTCTAGGAATGAGCGTCATCGCAGAGTTCACGGCCGGCGACGACGACTTCGTCGTCGGTCGGGCGCTCGCCGTCTCGCACGGCTCGACCGTCGACCTGGAACGCATCGTCCCCATCGACGACGGACTGTTCCCGTACTGTCGCGTTCGCGGCGAAGCCGACCCAGCGGCGTTCGCCGAGACGGTCGCCGCGAACCCCGCGGTCCAGTCGGTCGTGCACGTCCCGGACGCGGACGACGGCGAGCTCTACCACGTCACGTGGACGGGAGCCGCCGTCGACGACCTCCTGAAGGTCCTCGTCGAGCACGAGGGACAGGTGCTCGCCGCGAGCGCGCGCGCCGGCCGCTGGCGCTTCCGCCTCCGCTTCCCGTCCACGGGACTGCTCGCGGACTTCCAGCGGACGACGACGGCCGCCGACCTCCCGCTCGAGGTCGGTCGGGTCTACGCCGCGACGGAGTCGCTGGACCCCGAGTTCGGGTTGACGACCGCGCAGGTGGACGCGCTCGTCACCGCCGTCGAGACCGGGTACTTCCGCGTTCCGCGAGGCATCTCGACCGCGGACCTCGGCGTCCTCCTCGGTATCAGCGACCAGGCGGTGTCCGAACGCATCCGCCGCGGCGTCGAGACCCTCGCGCGGAACGCGCTGAACGTCGACGAACGCCGACGGAACGCCGACCGCTGACCGCGCGACCCCCGCGGGTCTCGGCCGCAGTTCAGGGCGCGGTTTCGAGCTCGTCGAACAGCGCTGCGACTCGCGCCGCTATCTCGTCGCGGATCGCGACGGCCTCCTCGCGCGTCGCGTCGTCCGGGTCGTCCAGCCCCCAGTCGCGGTTCTCGCCGGCCCACGACGCCGGGCAGACGTCTTCGGCCGCACACCCCATCGTGACGACGTAATCGCACGACTGGATCTCGTCGAACGTCACCGCTCGCGGCACGCGGTCGGCCATATCGACCCCGACGTCGGTCATGACGTCCACGACGACGTCGTGCACGTGGTCGGCGGGGTCGGTGCCGCCGGTGACGAGTTCGACGTCGTCGAGGCCGCGTTCGTCGCGTTCGCGCTCGGCGAACGCGGTCGCCATCTGACTCCGGCCGGCGTTCTGCACGCAGACGAACCCGACCGTCGTCCGGGCCGCCGCTTCCTCGGTGTCCGACTCGCTGGCGCTCGCGTCGTCGCTCATCGGTCGCCCGCCGCGGTCGCGTCCAGCGCGGACAACAGGGCCGTCGCGCGCTCGGTCGGCTCGTAGTACCGCCACCGGCCGTCCTTCCGGCGCGTCACCAGTCCGGCGGTCGTGAGGTCCCCGAGCGCGTGGCTCACCGCGCTCTCGCTCACCGAGAGGAACGGCGCGAACTCGCAGACGCAGAGCTCGCCGTCGGCCGCGTCCAGGATGCGGACGATGCGGTAGCGCGTGTCGTCCGCGAGCGTCCGGAGCACGTCGAGGTCCCGCGCTCGCGAGCGCTCGTCCGCCGTCGCCGCGAGCTCCGACAGTTCGCGACGGCGCTCCTCGACGTCCGCCGGACAACAGTCGTCGTCGGCCGCCGCCACGAACCGCTCCAACCTCCCTGAGGACATACCTAAACACTTGCACAGTCGTTCAATCAAGCTGCCGGTTCGCCGTCACCCACAGTCGCACCCACAGCCTTCCACGCCTCCGAGCCAGTGCGACGCAGACTCCCGCAACCCTCAACTCCCGAGGACGCCTCCAGGACTCGAAGGAGGTGAAGCAACCAATGACGTGTCTCCGATGCACCCATCCCGCCGACCAGACGGGCGGGTCCACACACTGCACGCGCTGCGGCTGGCGCGAATCCGCCGGCGCCGACTGACGACCATCTTTTTATTGCGGGGGTCGCCAGAGGCGACCCTCCGCGGCAAAGAGATGGGTGGAAAACGACCCGGGCCTCGCAGGGCTCGGCCCGGCGAACCGGCGGCCGACGGCCGCCGGACGCTTCTCCACTACCGCAACCGCCCAGCGACCGCTTAGCGACCGCACCTTGACCGCTCAGCCACCGTACCACACCAATCAGCGACCGCACAGGTTTACGTCTCGTGTAAACCTCGCGGTCGGGGACGCGTCACGGGCGCGGAATGCCGGGGGCGGTCACTTCTCGGGCCCGGACGGGTCACGCTTCGGGGTCGACGACCTCGGTCGCGTCGTCGAGCGGCGTGCGTCGGCCCGTCACGCGCTCCGCGTCGAACCGGTACAGCGCCGCGTCGAGGTCCTGGACAGTCTCCCCGAAGATACGCATCGGGCCGAACCGTTCGTTGATCGCCGTCGCGGACGCTTCGCCCTCGCGGACGAGGTCACCGCGGAGGAGCACGCTCCAGGACTCCGCCGCACCCGCGTCGTACACCACCAGTGACGCCGACGTCGTCGACTCGAGGAACGCGAGCTTCTCGCTCCCCTCGTGCTCGCCGAGTCGCACGAACACGTCCTCGCCGTCGTAGTGCACGTGCACGGGGACCCCGTAGGCCTCCCCGTCCCGAGCGAGCGACAGCACGCCCGTCTCCGCTCGCGACAGATACGTCTCGACCTCCGACTCGTCCATCCCGAGCGTGTACACGTACTCGACGTTCTGCATGCCACTCGATACGCTCGCCACGACCATAGCACCACCCCACGACCCCACCTCGCGAGAACCATCGACCGGACGGGAACCACCGCACGAACCCGACCGAACACACGAAGCCGCAGGAGAAGGAATCGCGCCACACGAAACCGCACCGCAAGGAAGCTGGTCGGCAGAAACGGCTGCCTGACGGCGGCCGGACGCTTGGACCGGAAACGGCCGCCTGACGGCGGCCGTATGCTTGGAGAGTCAGTTACCGCTCGTCGAGCGCGACGAAGTCCTCGTGCTCGCTGCCGACGTAGCGGGCGCGCGGCCGGATGAGGCGGTTGTCCTCGTACTGTTCGAGGACGTGCGCGACCCACCCGCCGACGCGACTCATCACGAAGATGGGCGTGTAGATGTCGATGGGAATCCCCATCTGGTAGTACGTCGAACTCGAGTAGAAGTCGACGTTCGGCGCCAGGCCCTTCTCGCTCATGATGTACTCCTCGATGCTCGACGAGTACTCGTACCACTTCAGGTCGCCGGCGGCCTCGCCGAGTTCCTTCGAGCGCTCGCCGAGGATTTTCGCGCGCGGGTCCTTCACGTTGTACACGCGATGCCCGAACCCGGGGACGCGCCGGCCCTCGTCGAGGAGGTGCTCGACCCACTCCACGGGCTCCATGTCCGTATCGTCGAGTTCGAGGAGCGCCTCCATGACGTCCTGGTTCGCGCCACCGTGCAGGCTCCCCGAGAGCGCGCCGATGGCGCCCGGGACCGCCGAGTGGAGGTCCGCGAGCGTCGACGAGATGACCATCGACGTGAACGTCGACGCGTTCAGGCCGTGGTCCGCGTGCAGGACGAGCGCCATGTCGAACGTCTCCGCGAGCACCTCGTTGGGCTCCTCGCCGTTCAGCATGTACAGGAAGTTCGCGGCGTGGCTGAGGTCCTCGCGGGGCTCGACGACCTCGTTCCCGTTCCGCACGCGGTCGTACGCCGCGAGGATGGTCGGGATCTTCGCGGTGATGCGCCGTCCCTTCCGGAGGTTCGCCTCCCGGTCCGTCGGGTCCGCGGCCGCGTCCGGGTCGTACGCGGACAGCTGCGAGACGCCTGTGCGAAGGGCCGCCATCGGCTCCTCGTCCTGCTCCGCGAGCTCGCGGACGGTCTCGATGACGCCGTCGTCCACGTGGCGTTCCGTCGCCATCGTATCACGGAACTCGTCGTACTGCTCCCGATTCGGGAGCTCCCCGTGCCAGAGGAGGTAGAGCACTTCCTCGTAGCTGGCGCCGCGAGCGAGATCCTCGATCTCGTAGCCGCGGTAGATGAGTCGCCCCTCGTCGCCGTCGATGAAGCTCAGCGCCGATTCAGCGACCAAGACGCCCTCCAGCCCCTTCTTCAGGTCGTCAGACATACCGTGAACCTTGACGGGGGTGGCCGAAAAGGGTTGTCGTTCACGACGTAAGCCCCGCGAAGTCGGTTGTTCTGGGTTTCACTACGAACCCAGTTCTCGCTCGTTCGTCGCGGTCGCCGACCGCTCGACGCGCGGGCGAACGCTTTTTTCGCGGCCCGGCGTTGGTCCACGTATGACGGGGAGCGTCGAGTACGAGCCGGTGAGCGTGAAGGCGGTGCTCGCGGAGATGAAGGACACCGCCGAGCTCATGATAGACCTGTCGTACTCGGCGGTCCTGTTCGGGAGTCCGGCGGTCGCCGAGGAGGTCCTGGCGCTCGAGGACCGGATGGACGTCCTCCAGATGCGAGCGCGGATGAGCCTGCTCGTTGCGGCGCGGAGCCCGGAGGACGCGGAGGCGCTCGCGCCGGTGCTCGCGGTCGTCGGGGCGACGGAGAAGATCAGTGACGCGGCCGGCGACATCGCGAAGGTCGTCCTCGAGGAGATCGGGCTCCCGGACGCGCTCCGGTCGGTGCTCCCGGAAGCGGTGGAGACGGTCGCGCGTACGGACCTCGTCGCGGGGTCGGAGTACGTGGACCGGTCGCTCGCGGACGTGAACCTGGAGACGGAGACCGGCGTGCGCATCATCGCCATCCGGCGTGGTGGCGGGCGAGCGCACGAGAACGACGGTGCGTCGACGACCGCCGAGGGCGAGGTGGCGTCGACGACGCGGGAGGCGGCGAGACACCGGGGTGCGCGCGGGGAGTGGCTCCTGAACCCGGACCGCGATACCGTCCTCCAGGCGGGGGACGTGCTCGTGCTCCGGGGGCAGGACGACCAGGTCGCGGCGGTGTCGGAGACGGCCTCGGGCGAGGCGTACGAACCGCCGGGTGACGTCGAAGCCGGTATCGCGGACCTGGAGCGAGCGGTGGACGCCATCGTCCTGATGAAGAACGTGAGCGAGGTCGCGGTGGATCTGGCGTACGGCGCGGTCCTGTACGACAGCACGGCGCTCGCGGAGGAGGTCGCGGAGCTGGAGGCGGAGGTCGACGCGCTGGAGTCGCGGTTCGAGGCGTGGACGCTCCGCGCGGCGGCGCGCGTCGACGACCCCGTGTCGCTCCGCGGGCTCGTGCACCTCGCGGGGTCGACGGAGGTCATCAGCGACGCGGCCCTGGAGATAGCGGAGGGCGTCCTCCGCGGGCTCGGCACGCATCCCGTGGTCGCGGAGGCGGTGTTCGAGAGCGACGAGGTCGTCGTTCGCCTCGAAGTGGCGCCGGGGAGCGCGCTCGCCGGGGCGTCCCTCGGCGAACGCGAGGTGGCGACGGAGACCGGGATGCGCGTCATCGCGGTCCGCCATCAGGACGCCGACGGCGACGAGTGGGAGCCCTCGCCCGGCCCGAAGACGGTCCTGCACGCCGGCGACGTGGTCGTCGCGAAGGGCACGCGAGCGGGCGCGGACCGGCTCGCGTCGCTCGCCGGCGACGAGTCGCTTGACGTGGACGACTAGACGGGGCGTTCGGGGTACGTTCCGGGGTCACGAGCGATGGTGACGCCGAGCGCGAGCCACGCGAGACCCGGGAGGACGAGGACCGCGATGGCGGTGAGCAGTGGTTCCGTCGCGACGAGGCCCGCGAGTCCGACCGACGCGCCGGCGAGGGCGCTCGCGCCGGTCGTGAGCGCCCTCGCGTCGGTCGTGCGGTGGACCGCGAGCGCGAGGGCGGCGGTGCCGGCGGCGAGCGCGAGCGCACCGCCGACCAAGAACCCGCTCCCGGTCACGTTCCCGGGAACCGTTCCGAGGAACGCGTCCGTCTGGAGGAACGTCGCGGTGTGGACGGCAGCGATACCGGCGAGCGCGAGCGCGGCGCCGACGTTCGCGACTCGCGGGCGGGCGTGGACGTGGTCGAACGCGTCGCCGTCGGTCGCGTCGGCTTCGGTCGCGCCGCTCCGGGCGAGCGCGCTCCACGCGCCGACGGCGAGGACGAGCACGGGCAAGGGGAGGGTCACGAGGACGAGCGGTTCCGCACTCGCCGGAACGCCCGTCTCGGTCGCGATTCCGAGGGCGAGCACGCCGGTGACCGCCCACCACGCGCCCCCGACCGCGCTCGCGACGGCGCCGCGGCGAACCCACTTCGCGTAGGCCATCACGCGCCCGGCGACCGCCCGAACGGCGAGTGCGCTCGCGACGAGGAGCGTCGCGGCGGTCGCGGCGACGAACGCGAGCGCGAGGTACAGCAGCGGCGACTCCGCGCGCGCCGGCGTCCCGGGGTCGACGAGCGGGAGGACGACGAAGAACCCGAACACGACCGCCGCGAGCGCGAGCCCGACGACGAGCCCGCGCTTGGCGTGGTCGACCACGCCGAGCGCGTCGATGAGGCGCGCACTCGGCGGTCGTTCCGGACGGTCGTCGACCGAATCGGTCCCGCCGTCGCTCGCCGCCGTCTCCCCCACGTCCGTCCCGCCGTCGCTCGCAGCCGGGTCCTCGGCGTCCGACGACGACGTCGACGAAGCGTCTGGCACGCGCGACGGTAGGACTGGCGCGCACAAAGCCCCGACGATTCCCGAGCCCCCGACGACCGCGCGACGCACGCCCCCGACGCCCCCAGGGCATCCGAACAATAAAGACGCGTCGTGCGTTCCGTTCCGGTAATGACGACGCTGGGCAGCGCGACGGCCGGCCCGGGCGAGGTCGACACCGGGCGGTTGACCGTCGGCGAGACGCGGGACGGGAGCCCCATCGGACTCCCCGTCTGCGTCATCAACGGCGCCGACGACGGACGAACGCTCTACATGCAAGCGGCGAGCGACGGCGACGAACTCAACGGCGTCGGCGTCCTCCGCGAGGTCGTCCCCCGAGTCGACCCGAACGAGCTCGCGGGCGAGATACGCATCGTCGGAATCGTGAACTATCACGCGTTCCAGGTCGCGAAGCACCGGAATCCCATCGACGACACGAAGATGAATCGCGCGTACCCCGGCGACACCGAGGGCTCCTCGAGCGAGCGCATCGCCGCGGCGACGTTCGACGTCGCTCGCGACGCGGACCTCGCGCTCGACCTCCACCAGGGGTCGACGAGCCGGATGATAAACGAGGCGCGCGTTCGCTGCGGTCGCCGACATCGCCTCCATCAGGAGTGCCTGGAGCTCGCGAAGGTGTTCGGCGCCGGCCACATCCTCGACCAGAAGGGCCCGGACGGCCAGCTCGCTCGCGCCGCGCCCGACGAGGGCGTGCCCACCATCGACCCGGAGCTCGGCGGGAGCGTCGGGTTCGACGAGCACTCAGTCCAGGTCGGGGTCGACGGCGTGTTCAACGTCCTCCACCACTACGACTTCCTCGACGGCGGCGCCGAGCAGGTCTCGCAGACGCGCGCGAAGCGCTTCGACCAGTACGGGTCGCCGGCCGGCGGCCTCGTCGACTTCCACGTCGACCTCGGCGAGGACGTCTCTCGGGGCGACCGGCTGTTCACCGTCACCGACCCGTTCGGGACGCGGAAGGCCGAAGTGACCGCCGACTCCGCCGGCGTGTTCTGGCGGACGCGACGCCTCCCACAGGTCGCGTCCGGCGAGTACGTCTGCTCGGTCGGCACCGACATCGACTCCTACTAGCCATGGTACGCGACCTCATCTGTCCGAGCTGCGACGCGACGTACGACGCCGGCGTCGACGAACCCTGGCGGTGCTCGTGCGGGCACAGCCTGGACCTCGTCGACCAACCGATTCCGGGTGGCGACCCGCTTCCGATCTCGCAACTGGACACGCGCCGCGGCCTGTGGACGTTCCACGAGTTCCTGCCCGTCGAACGCCGCGTGAGCTTCGACGAGGGGTTCACGCCGCTCGTCGACGCACCCGAGTGGGGCGCCGACTTCAAGCTCGAGTACCTGTTCCCGTCGGGGTCGTTCAAGGACCGCGGCGCCACCACCACGCTCTCGCGCGCCGTCGACCTCGGCGTCGAGAAGGTCGTCGAGGACTCCTCGGGGAACGCGGGCGCCGCGATCGCGACGTACGCCGCCCGCGCCGGTATCGAGGCGGACATCTACGTGCCGGCGGACGTCAAGCAGTCGAAGCTGATGGCGATCCAGCGCGCCGGCGCCCGCCCGGTACGCATCGAGGGCAGTCGCGAAGACGTCACGGCCGCCGCCGTCGACGCCGTGGAGGACGGCGACGGCTGGTACGCGAGTCACGCGTGGAACCCGGCGTTCTACGCGGGGACGATGACGTTCGCGCTCGAGGTCGTCGCACAGCGCGACTGGGAGGCACCGGACGCGGTCGTCCTCCCCTGCGGGCACGGCACGCTCTTGCTCGGCGCGTACCGCGGGTTCGACGTCCTCGCGAAGGCGGGGATAATCGACGAGATACCGCCCCTGTTCGCCGCCCAAGCCGCGGGATACGCGCCCGTCGTGGAGGCGCGTCACGGCGGGCTCGGGACGACCGAGGTCCACGACGACGACGAACCCGAAACCCCGAACGAGATCGCGGACGGCATCCAGATCCGCGAGCCGGCGCGCGTGGACGAAATCCAGCACGCCATCGAGACGTCCGGTGGGGACGCCATCGCCCTCGGCGAGAACATCGTCGAGAACACGCTCGACGACCTCCACCGCGACGGGTTCTACGTCGAGCCGACGTGCGCGGTCGCGCCCGCCGCCCTCCGGAAGCTCCAGGACGCCGAGGTCCTCCACCCCGACCACGACGTCGTCGTCCCGCTCACGGGAAGCGGCCTGAAGACGCTGTGAGTCGCGATCGAGCCCGGTCTATTCATCGATGACGACCTATCAAGCGACGTACTGTCCGCGCTGTGGCACCGAACTCGGAGCGAAGCACGTGGACGGCCGCGACCGCCAGTACTGCGCGTCCTGCGACCGCGTCGAGTGGCGTAACCCCGTGCCGTGCGCTGGCGTCGCCGTCGTCGACCCCGAGCGCGGCGCGCTCCTCACGCGCCGCGACGTGGAACCGGGCGTCGGGAAGTGGACGCTCGCCGGCGGCCACATGGAGGTCGACGAATCACCTCCGGAGGCTGCCGCCCGCGAACTCGAAGAGGAGACGAACGTCCGCGTCGACCCCGCCGACCTCCACCTGCTCGACGCGTACACGATATCGCGAACGACGGAGAAGCACGTCGTCTCCATCGGGTACGTGGTCCCGGCGGACGCGACGGCCGGGACGCCCGAACCCGGACCCGAGGTCCAGACGGTCGAGTGGCTGACGCCGGGCGAGTTCGCCGCCAGCGACCGCGTCTACCTGGAACCGCACGACCAGCGGTTCGAGCGCGCCTGGACGCACGTCACCGCGGACTGACCGACCGCGAGTTCAAATAGCGGGACGCAGCCAGCGTCGGCATGCACTGACGAGTTGCTCGCGTCGCCCACGACGGGAGCGTGAACCAGCGACGCGACACCACGCCACGGTTCGCCTGCACGCCAACGACGAGAGACGATGGACAGCGACGCGCTCGCACACCTAGCGCTCGGGGTGCGTGGGTGCGTCGAACCCGCCCCTGACGAGTGGCTTCGCCAGGTGGCGGCGAGCGCACGGCGGGACCTCGTACCAGCCGCGTTCGAGGTCGCGTTCGATGGGAACCTCGACCTTCCCGGGTGCGCTCGTCGAGCAGTCCCGACAGCGATACCCCTGGTCGCGGCCAGCGGACTTCATCGACCGACCGCAGTCCGGACAGTCCGGGGTCGCAAGCGTCGTCTCGACGCGCTCGCGGAGTGCGAACTTCTCCAGTTTCAGCGTCCCGTCGCTCACCTCACCGCAGACCGTCACGCGGTCGCCCGGCATCAGCGACCGCACGCGATCACGGAAGTGCTTCGTCGGCTCGAACGCCGCCGCCTCGCGGCCCACCGACTCGTCCGCACCAGTACCCACGGCCGCGTCTGTCTCCGCGAGGCCGACGAAGACGTGGCCGCCACGGCGCGTCTCCGGCTCGCCCGCGACCGTCGCCTGGACGCGATACGCGCGGTCGTCGTCCAGGTCCGCGAGCGACGCCACCGACCGCAGGTGCGCGTCCGTCCCCTGGTTCGTGACGAACGTCTCCCGCGACCGCACGGGCTCGGTCCCGTCGGCAGCGACGGTATCGTCGACGACGCGCCGGCACGCCCCGGGGTCGTCGCCACGGACCGCGAGCAGGATGGGACAGGGCGTCCGCGGGACCGCCACGAGGTCGCCCGTCACGCCGTCGACCGTATCCCACGCGCCGGGGTAGGCATCGTCTGCGGCCGCGAACAGCGCGTCGGCGTCCACGTCGCGGTCGGTCCCCCAGCGGCCGCGCTCGCGGTACGCGATGTGCTCGGTCGTCCACTCGTCGAACGCTCGCCACGCACCGACCGACGCGAGCGCGCCGACGACGCCACGGCCGTTCCCCCACGACTCGACGAGGTATCCGGCGTCGGTCGCGAGTCCCCGAGCGTGCTCGGGGTCGTGGAACTCGCGGACCGCGTCGCTCGCGAACGCCGCGACCGCGTCCGGGACCGCAGCAGCGGCACCGGGTCCGCCAGCGGCAACGACGACGCCCGGGTTCGTGCCGTCCGCACCGACCTGCGCGAGCCGCTCGACGACGTCGCGAGCGGCGTCGCGAGCGACCGCGGCCGGTGCGTCCGTGTGCACGGCCAGCGCCGCGTTCCCGCGCGTCTTGTGCGGGACCGCCGGATTCAATCGAACGAGCACCACGCGAGCGACGTCGAACTCGCGCTCGCGCAACGCGGTCGCTAGCCGATGCGCGACGTACGTCGTGCACATCCCGGTGACCCGCGAGTCCGTATCGTCCACGCCGACGACCGTCATCGCGAGACCGTACGGGCCCGCGCCGACAAACCCGTTTCGGGCCGGAGTCGCCCATCGCGCTCGATCCACCACCAGCCCGCACGACCCTATTTAAATGATTCGCCGTCTCGAACCGGGAATCGCCCGACTGGACGCGTCTGCACGCGTCACAACGCATATATGCCATCGCCAGCTTACGTATGGGTATGTCCCGGGAGGCACTACTGGGGAACATCACCGCGATGCTCGGCGACGCCGGATTCGTCGTGAGCGACCGGTGCGCGGTCCGCCCCAAGAGCTTCGACCTGGTCGCCCGACGCGGCGAGGAGATCCTCCTGGTGAAGGTGCTCGCGAACGTGGACGCGCTGGACGCCGCGACGGGCGCGGAGCTGCGTCGTCTCGGCGCGTACCTGAACGCGACACCGATTGTCGTCGGGTTACGGACGCGCGACGAGGACCTGAAGCCGGACGTGACGTACTTCCGGCACGGCGTCCCCGTCATCTCGCCGGACACCGCCGTCCAGTTGTTCGTCGACGGTATCCCGCCACTCATCTACGCCGCACCGGGCGGGTTGTACGTGACGCTGGACGGTGATCTGCTCGCTGACGAACGCCAGGAGGCGGAGATGAGTCTCGGCCAGCTCGCGAAGGAACTCGGCGTCTCCCGCCGGACCGTCTCGAAGTACGAGGACGGGATGAACGCGAGCGTGGAGATCGCGCAGCGCCTCGAGGAACTGTTCGACGCGCCGTTGACGGCGCCGGTGGACGTGATGGACGGTGCGGAGGAGGTCCGCGAGGCCGATCCGATGCCGGATGACCCGGAGGCGGACCCAGACGATGCACCGGTCGTCGCGGTCCTGCGTCGTGCCGGGTTCAGCGTGCATCCGACGGTCCGCGCCCCGTTCAAGGCCGTGAGCGAGGACGAGGAGCGCACCGGTAGCGACGACGTGGAGTCGACGGTCCTGACGGGCCACAGCGAGTTCAATCGAACCGCGGAGAAACGCGCTCGCATCATGGCGTCCATCGGGAACGTGACGCGGACGCGTTCGGTGTACTTCGTCGACCGGTCGAAGCGCGAGAGCGTCGAGGGCACTGCCATCATCGAGATGGACGAAGTCGAGAACGTGGACGACACTGACACGCTCCGTGACATCATCCGGGAGCGCTCGGACGTCGAGGAGCCTGCCTGACTCGCGGCCGGTTCCGGTGTTTCTCGTGAGTCGCTTCGCTCGTCGAGAGCGGTCGCTGTCGCGCGAACCGTCTCGCTGAGAACGCTGTGGTCGACGCGTCAGGCGGACGCCTGGCCGTAGGTCTTCTCGAGGTACGCGACGATGTCGTCGGACTCGGGCATCCCGTCGACGTCGTGCTCGGTGTCGACGAGCACCGGCACGCCCGTCTGGCCGCTGATGGCTTCGACCTCGTCGCGCTGCCCGTGCGAGCTCGGGACCTCGTGACTGACGTAGTCGAGGTCGAGTTCGTCGAGCTTCGTCTTCACTTTCGCGCAGTACGGGCAGCCGGGGAGTTCGTAGAGTTCGAGCGTCATGCTCGAAGCCACGGGTTCCGGAGACAAGAGGAGCGTGGTCGCGTGCGTCGGGCGTGCCCGAGCGCTGGAACTCGACGCGGTCAGCTCGCGAGCCGGGTCCGGATGCGGGCGAGGCGCGCGCGCTGCCAGTACGCGAGTTCGCCGACGGTCCACGCGACGCCGAGGACGCCGGCGACCGCGAGGCCGACGAACGCCCACGGGTCGAGCCAGACGGGCCGCACCCACTCGGAGACGACGTCCCACTGGTCGGCGAACGCGTCCGCCGGTCCGCCGACGACCGGGAGGCCGCCGAACGTCCGCGACACCCAGTCGGCGAAGCTCAGCGACCCGCCGGTGCCGGGGACGAGGCCGGCGCTCCCGGACAGTCGGTGCGACCCGCTCGCGTTCATGTCGCGGATGGTGGGGCGCGACGCGTTCATCGCTTCGTCGCCGTACGCGGCGCGTTCGACGTCGTACGGCGCCCACGGCGCGAGCGTCTCCCAGACGATCTCGCCGCTCGGCGTCACCTCGACGACGCGGTGGTTCTGGGTGTCGACGACGAGCGTGTTCCCGTTCGGGAGGCGGTCGGCGTCTCGCGGCCAGTCGAACTGGCCGTTCCCGACCTCCCAGACCTGGTTCCAGTCGCAGGTGCCGTTCGCGTGTCGGGACTCGCAGGCGTACTCGACGACGCGGTCGTTCTCGGAGTCGGCGACCAGTATCGTGGGCGTGCCGTTCTCGCTCTCGAGGTACGTCGGGTTGTGCTGTTCGTCCATGACGTCGTGGTTCCCGTCGGCCCCGAGGCGCATCGTGACGTTCTTCGTGGACTTGTTCACGACGATGACCTGGTCGAAGTTCCGCGGGGAGAGCATGTACTCGCCGGGCGCGACCTCGTCGATGTCGTTGACGTGCGACCAGTCGCCGGTGTTCGAGACGCCTTCGTCGGTGCTTTCGGGGTAGTGGTCGGCGAACTTCCACTCCCAGGTGCGTTCGTCGGTCGTGAGGTTGTAGATGAACGCGCCTTCGTCGCTCGTCGAGCCCTCCGACGCGCGGAGGTGCGCGACGAGGAGCTGGTCGCCGTTGATGAGGTCGACGTCGTGCGTGTCCGTGATGTTCAGGGTCTCCTGCCAGACGCGCTCTCTGGTCTCTGGGTCGAGTTCGTAGACGAGCGTCTTCCCGGGTTTGGTGTTGACGGCGAGGAGGTTCCCGTTCGGGAGCGGGTCGACGTCGTAGAACCACGAGACGCTCTGGCCGCCGTCGTACACCCACTTCGTGCTGGCGCGTTCGTCGAACGCGACGAGGCGCGCGGGCTTCTTCCGGTTGCCTTCGCCGTCGAAGTGGAAACCTTGCACGGCGACGTACGTGGTGCCGTTCGCCTCGCTGTCGACGGTTCCGGCTTCGAGTTCGGGGGGTTCGTAGTTCGCGCTCGTGACGCCGGCGCCGACGACGAGGGCGAGGACGACGACGGCGAGGAGCGCCCTGAGCTTGTGGCGGCGTGGCGCGTCCACGAGGGCGGAGCGGGCGGACATTAGGCGAAGGAAGCGGTACGGTCGGTATAAGCCTCGTGGTATCCGGTGACGGTGACGGGAAACGGGGCGTCCGCGGCGGTGTTCTCAGGCGAGCGTGTTCGTGCGGACGACGTAGTACGCGACGACGGCGACGGCGAGCAGCCACTGGCCGAGCTGGACGTCCTCGAACTCGCCCTGTGCGGTCTTGACGAGCGGGTACGAGAGGAGGCCGGCGGCGATGCCGGTGGCGATGGAGTGCGTGAGCGGCATGAGGATGATGGTGAGTGCGCCGGGGATGGCGTGGGCGTTGTCGTCCCACGCGATGTCGGTGACGTTCCGGAGCATGAAGACGGCGACGACGAGGAGGGCGACGTACGGCGCGTACGAGGGGAGGAGGCCGAGCAGGGGGATGAGCGGGAGCGTGAGGAGGAAGAGGCCGGCGACGACGAGCGTCGTGAACCCGGTGCGGCCGCCTTCCTCGATGCCTGTCGAGGATTCGATGAACGTGGTGACGGTCGAGGTGCCGAGGATGCCGCCGACGGTGGTGCCGACTGCGTCCGCCATGAGTGGCTTGTCCATCTCGGGGACCTCGTCGTTCTCGTCGGTCATGTCCGCGGCGCGGGAGAGGCCGACGAGCGTGCCGGCGGTGTCGAAGAAGTCGACGAAGAAGAACGTGAACAGCACCATCGCGAACGTGAGGCCGGTGACGTCACCGAACCCGTCGAGGAACGCGCCGGCGAGCGGCGTGATGTCGTAGGACGCGGCGTCGAACGCGAGCGCGCTATCGATGATGCCGCCGACGTCGCTCGGTGCGAGTGCTTGCGGTTGGAGGTCGTAGGTGTCGCCGACCTCGTTGGCGGCGGCTTCGAGGCCGGCGGCCGCTGCGACGTAGCCGAGGGCGCTCGTGCCGAGGACGCCGATGACGATGGAGCCGCGCGTGCCGCGAGCGTAGAGGACGAACGTGAGGAGGATGCCGAGGACGGAGACGACGGCGACGGGGTCCTTCGCGAGGATGGGGTTGAACGAGAGGATGTCGCTCGTGTCGAACGCGGTGATGCGCATGAACTGGAGGCCGATGATGGCGAGGAACAGTCCGATGCCGGGGCCGACGCCGGCTTTGACGGGTTCGGGGAAGAGGTTGATGACGTACTCGCGAGCGCCGACGGCGGTCAGCGCGATGAACAGGACGCCTTCGAGGAAGACGGCGGCGAGCGCGGTCTGCCACGAGATGCCGAGCCCGGGCGAGAGGACGACGCTCACGAAGAACGCGTTGAGGCCCATGCCGGACGCGAGCCCGAACGGCCGGTTCGCGTAGAGCCCCATGACGAGCATCCCGGCGACCGCGGAGAGGATGGTGGTGACGGCGAGCAGCTGGACCGCCATGCCGTCGCCGACGCCGAGTTTCGCGTCGGTGATCGCGATGTTGAGGATGTACGGGTTGACGACGATGATGTAGCTCATCGTGAGGAACGTCGTCAGGCCCGCGAGCAGTTCGGTCGAGTAGTCTGTCCCGTGGTCGTCGAAGCCGAAGAACGCGGCGACGCTATCACCCGGAGCCATGATTCACGTTCGACCAACTCAAGACCATTATCTTAAATACTTTCGATTAGGATGCGGTTGTTATATGCACGTATCTGCATAGAAGTGGGTTATCGGACAGATTCCGCTTCGAGACGTGTCTGAGGAATCGGAAGTGACGGCAGGAACTCGCGTGCGGGTGGTTCGGAGACCGGTCAGTCCACGCGCCGGCTTCCGGTCGCGGTGACGTCGACGCCGGGACTGTAGTAGTGCGGGCCCTCGCGGTCGGGGACCGGGAAACCGTTCGCCTCGAACACCCAGTTCTGGCGGACGTCGACGTCGACGGTCGCGAGCGGCCAGCGCGGGTGCTGGATGCCCGCGGAGCGGAGGTCGCCGCCGGGCGTCTCGGTGTAGTACCGGTACCGTTCGGTGAGGAACTCCGCGAGCGTCCCCGGGCGCGCGTCGAGCGGGTCGTCGGGGTCGCCGCCGAGGCCCGCCGCGGGCTCGCTCGTCGGGCGGTACGTCGCGTCGAACGTCGCCGGGCGAGCGCCGGGATGCGTGCGGCGGGACGCGAAGCGAACGCCGCCCGTACCGTCGGTGTCGAGCGAGACGTCCGCGCGGTAGTACGGGAGCTTATGGAATATCCTGGCCGCGGCGACGCCGAGGTCGCCGTCCGCGTCCAGGCTGTAGAAGTACACGCCGGGTGCACCATCGCCGTCCGCGTCCGTCCGCCGGACGTACGTCCGCAGGTTCAACTCGGGGAGTGCGAACCCGAACTGGCTCGGGAGGCCCTTCGGGCGGACCGCGACGTTCGTGAACGGCACCACCGACAGCCACGCGTCGCCGTCGTACGTGTCCACGGCGAGCGCGTCCGGGAGGCGGTCCGCCACCGTCGCCGGCTCCACCGGGTAGTTCAGGAACGCGAGGTTCCGCCACCCCATCGCCACCGGCAGGTCGGGGAACATAATCGACGGTAGGGGCCGGAGGCCCGTAAGGAGGCCGCCCACCGAACCCGGCCCAGACGACTCTTTATACGTGACGACGCCGAATTCGCGGCCAGATGGACGTCGCCGACCTCCCGCTCGCCGACGAGTTCGTCGCGCACTTCCAGTCCCAGGGCGTCGAGGCGCTGTACCCGACGCAGGTCGCGGCCGTCGAGGCGGGCGTCTGCGACGGCGATCGCGTGCTCGCGGCGATTCCGACGGCGAGCGGGAAGACCCTCGTCGCGCAGCTCGCGATGCTGACCGCGGACGGCCCCGCGCTCTACGTCGTGCCGCTGCGAGCGCTCGCGAGCGAGAAGTTCGAGGAGTTCGACGCGCTCCCGGGAGTGAGCGTCGGGATGGCGACCGGCGACTTCGACGCGACCGACGAGGACCTCGCCGAGCACGACGTCGTGGTCGCGACGAGCGAGAAGGTGGATTCCGCCATCCGGAACGGCGCGAGCTGGGTCGAGCCGCTGTCGTGCGTCGTCGTCGACGAGATACACCTCCTAGACGCCGAGGGCAGGGGGCCGACGCTGGAGGTGACCATCGCGAAGCTCCGGCGGTTGACGCCGGACGTGCAGCTCGTCGGGCTGTCGGCGACCGTCGGGAACGCGCGCGCGATTGCGAACTGGCTGGACGCCGAACTCGTCGCGTCGGACTGGCGGCCCGTGGACCTGAAGACGGGCGTGTACGCCGACGACGCGATGCGGTTCTCGGACGGCGAGGTCCGGCGGGTGCCGGCCGGCGAGGACGGGGCGGCGCGGGCGCTCGCGACGGACGTGGTGGAGGGCGAGGACGGGCAGTGTCTCGTGTTCGTGAACTCGCGTCGCGGCGCGCAGGACCTCGCGAGCACGCTCGTCGACGAGTTCTACGCGACGCCGGCGGCGGTCGCGGAGGAACTGCAGTCGACGGCGCGGACCGCGACCGGCGTGGAGCTGGCGCGGTGTGCCGCACACGGCGTCGCGTTCCACCACGCGGGGTTGGCGAGCGAGCAGCGTCGGGTCGTCGAGCGCGCGTTCCGCGACCGCGAGCTGAAGGCGATCGTCGCGACGCCGACGCTCGCCGCGGGCGTGAACGTCCCCGCGCGACGGGTCGTGGTGCGCGACCACGAGCGCTGGAACGGCGCGGAGATGGAGCCGCTGTCGGTGCTCGAGGTCCACCAGATGTTCGGTCGCGCCGGCCGCCCGCACCTCGACCCGTACGGCGAGGCGGTCGTCGTCGCGGACGCCCGCGAGGTCGACGCGGTCCGCGAGCGCTACGTCGAGGCCGAGCCCGAGCCCGTGCGGTCGAAGCTCCGGAGTCAACGCGCGCTCCGCACGCACGTCCTCGCGAGCGTCGCGTCCGGGTTCGCGGACTCCCGGGCGGCCATCCTGGAGCTCCTAGACGAGACGTTCTACGCGCACCAGCGGCGCGAAGGCGTCGAACGCGACCCAGTCGGCGATGACGAGGACGGCACCGCCGAGGGCGAGACCGCTGACGATGGTATCGACGACGTCGTCGACGACGTGCTGACGTACCTGGACGCGGTCGGGATGCTGGCGCGGACCGGGCAGTCCGTGGAGGCGACGCCGCTGGGCGACCTCGTGTCGCGCGTGTACGTCGACCCGGTCACGGGCGCGAGCGTCGTCGAGGCGCTGGAGCGGGCGTCGGCGCTCCCGCACGTCACCGCGCTCACCGTCCTCGAACTCGTCTGTGACACGCGAGACATGCCGACGGTGTACGTGCGAGACGACGAGGCCGGGCAGGTGAGCGACGCGGCGATGCGGCGTCGCGACGAGCTCGCGCGGGACGTGATGGACTTCGACGGCGAGTTCAACGCGTGGTTGGACTCCCTGAAGACCGCGCTCCTCCTAGAGGACGTCGCCGACGGCATGGACGTGGAGGGAATCAGCGAGCAGTACGGCGTCGAGCCGGGTGACGTCCGGCGGTCGGTCGAGCGCGCCGAGTGGTTGTTGACGGCGACGGAGTCCCTCACGGAGCACGTGGACGCGGACCTGTCGAACGTGGCGGCGGTCATCCGCGAGACGCGCGACGAGCTCGTCGCCGTCGACGTCTGAGTCACCGTTCAGCCCGCGCTAGTCCGCACTCGCGCGCTCAGAACCGCGTGAGGGCGCCGACGGGCGCGTCGGTGTGCTCGCGGGCGCGGTCGACGCCATCGTCGCCGACGGCGATGAGCGCGAACACCCCAACGACGTCCGCGTTCGCGGTGTGCGCGATGTCGAGGAGGAGTTCCTGGGTCTCGCCCGAGCGGATGAGGTCGTCGACGACGAGCACCGAGTCGCCGTCGTCGAGCGCGCGCTCGGGGAGGTAGTACGTGAGTTCGATGCCGGACTGGAGGCGCTGGCGCGCTTCGACGAACTCCTCGACGGCGGTCTCCTTCGTCTTCTTCGCGTACGCGCAGCGGGCGCCGAAGTAGCTCGCCATCGCCGCGGCGAGCGTGATGCCGTCGGTCGCCGCCGTCAGGACGACGTCGGGCGCTTCGAAGTCGAACGCGTCGGCGGCGACGGGCGCTGCGAGGTCCAGAAAGGACTGGTCGAAGACGGCGGCGGAGTTGTCGACGTACCCCTCGTCGTCGACGCGCACGCGCTCCTCGAGTTCGGCGGCGAGTTCGTCGCGGCCGACGCCCTCGACGACCTCGCGGGCGCGGTCGGCGCTCGGGAGGACGTGCCCGTTCACGTACCGGTTCAGGTCGCCGGCGGGCAGGTCGGTGAGGGCCGCGAGCTCGTCGTACGTGCGGGTCTCCTTGAGCATGCGGAGGACGGAGACCGCGCGGAGCTGCAGTGCGGCCTTCTCTGCTCGATTCATGCCGGATATGCGCGGTTGCACAACTATGAATACATCGAATCGAAGAGCGGCGTCTGTACGCACGTCCGTGCACGCTCCTTGCCGGGTCGGGTGCCGCGTGGGGTCGGGGTCGACGCGCTCGCCGTGGTCGTCGGTCGCGGTCGTCAGTCGAGGACGAGCGCGAGGACGAGCGCGACGGCCGCGACCGCGGCGACGCCCGCGACGACGGGAGCGCCGCCGGCACCGGCGAGGAACGCTGTGGCGGCGACCGCGAGTCCGGCCGCGCCGACGAGCGTCGCGTCCCGGACGTGCGCGAGCGCGACGCCGCGGTCCACGACGGCGCCGACCTGGGCGTCGACCGCGAGCGCGTACGTCGCGGCGTCCCACGCGACGAGCGCCGCCCACGCACCCAGCGCCGTCGCGACCGGCGTTGCGCCGCCGAGCCCCGCCAGTGGCGACCCGGCGGCGAGCGCGACGCTCCCGGCGCTGACCAGCGGTCGGCTGCCGCGGCGAGCGCCCGCAACGAGCACCAGCGTACCGCTGCCCGCGGCCGTCGTCGCGAGCCACGACGCCGGTGCGACCGCCGCGAACGCCACGACCGCGGTCAGGGCCGCCACCACGAACCCCGGGTTCGTCGCCGCGAGCCCCCTAGTCTCGCCCGGCGGTGCGACGGCCCCTTCGACTGGAGCGGTCGACTCCTCGCCGGTCATCGACCGTCACCTCGGACGGAGGTCCGCGAGAGCGCGACGCCGAGGGGTTCGTCCCACGCCCAGTCGACGACGCGGACGCCCGACCCCCGGAGTCCGATGACGCGGAGGCGTCGGCCGACGCGCGCGAGCCGGTGACTCGGCGTCCGCGCGAGCGTCGGGTCCGGACTCAGCACCGTCACCGCGCGCCCGCCGGCCTCGAACCGGCGCGCGATGGTCGCGGCGCGGTCGTCGCACAGCGGCGTCAGGAAGAACACCTGCGCGCCGTCCGGGATGCGACGCCGAAGGCGGTCGACGGACTGGGTCACGCGGAGGTTCCGGTCCGCCGGAACCGGCGACAGCGCGGGGTTCGTCGCGAGGAGGTCGCGGACGCGCTCGCGGTGCCCGCGCCCCGACCCCGGCGGAAGCCAGCACTCGCTCGTCGACACCGCCGCGACGCCGACGCGGTTCCCGCTCGCGACGAGCGCGTCGTAGAGCGACCCCGCGGCGTCGACCGCCCGGTCGAGCGCGTGCGGGCCGCTCGAATCCGGCGCGACGTACCCCGCGGCGCGCCCGTCGACGACGAGCACCACGGACGCGGCGCGTTCCTCGCGGAACTCGACCGTCGAGAGCGCGCCGGTGCGCGCGAACCGGTTCCAGTCGACCCGGGAGAGCGGGTCGCCGCGGCGGTACTCGCGCGTCTGGAAGAACTCCAGGCCCGACCCGCCCTCGTTCGTGTCGACGTTCCCCGCGTACCGCGTCGTGTGTTCGCGGAGCGGGACGTCGCGGGTCGCGTCGCCGAGCGCCGGGACGCACGCGAGCTGGTCCGGCGCGTGGAGGACGTGGCGTTCCTCGACCGCGCCGGCGCGGTCTGCGACGACCGCGAGCGCGCCCTCGTACGCGTGGACGCCGCGGCGCGCCGCGACGACGTACTCGAACTCGACGCTGTCGCCGGGAGCGAGCGAGCAGTGCGCGCGCGCCGTCCCGTCGACGACCGAGAGCGCCGCCGGGACGCCGTCGACGACCCGACACTCGCGGAGGGCGTCGTCGCCGACGTTCTCCACGGTCACCGCGACGCGGACGCGCTCGCCGGGGTCGGGGTCGGTCGTCGAGAGCGAGCGCGACACCGCCAGGTCGACGGTCGGCACCGACGCGGCCGCACCCCACGCGACGTACGCGGCGGCGACGGCGCCCGCGAACGCGGTCGCGGGGGACCCCGCGAACGCGCCGGCGGCGAGTGCGACCAGCGCGAACGCACCCGCCCCGCGGAACCGGCCGGTTCGAGCGCGCTCACGGCGCACCGACCGCCCCTCGACCAGCCCCCCCTCGTCGCCGCCGTCCGCGACGCCCGCGGGCAGCGAGACGGTGTGCGGGACCGCGCCCAGGCCGGCCGCGGGCGGGAACCACGACGACGCCGGCGCGTCTTCGTCACCACGAATCCCGGCACGCGCGGCGACCGCGTCCGCCGCGTGCCGCGCCGCGACCACCACCGGCCGGTCGCCGCCGACGCCGACCGCGTTCCGGACGCGGTCGCCGAACGACGCCGCCGGGAGCGACCACTCGCTCGCGAGGAATCGCGCGGCGACGCCGTCGTCCGTCCACGAGCCGTCGTCGACGCGGTCGCGCGCCACCGCGCCCGGAACGCCCTCGCGGACGGAGACGACCGCCGTCGCCGCCCGCCGGAGCGCGTCCCGCACACCACGCGGCGTCAACTCGACGTGCGCTCGGCCGACGAGCGACCCGAGCGCGACGTTCAGCCGCGCGCCCGGCGGGTCGCTCGCGACCGAGGACTCGACCGCCGGCAGCGGCCCGAGCCGGTCACCACCGCCGGCGTACGCGACCCACGCCGCCGCCACCACCGCCACCGCCGCCGCGACCGGAGCGAGCACGCTCCCGGCGGTCGACTCGCCGACGGTCGCCGCGACGACGACCGCGGTCGCGAACGCGCCGACGCCGACCGCGACCAGCCACCGCCTCACGACGACCCACCCCACCCATCGCCCCGGTCGCGCTCGGACACCGCCGGCGTGGCCACGTCGGGGTCGCTCCCCGCGTGTTCGGCCTCGATGCGTTCGAGCGCCGCGACGGCGCGCGCCGCACGCTCCCCGCTCGCGTCGCGGTCGCCGTACCGGACCGCCTCGAACAGCGCGGTGAGTTCCGCGACCGCCTCCGGGTCGACGCCGGCGGCCGTCGCCGCGTCCGCGAACTCGCGGGGCGTCGACGTCGCCGGCCGGGCGACCGGGAGGACCGCCGCGAGCTCGCGCCACGCACGCACCACGTCGTTCTCCGGCGGCGACCCTCCGTCGTCGAGGTGCGCGGCCGCCCGTCCCGCCGCCGACCCCAGCGCGGTCCCGTCCACCGCGTCCGATTCCACCTCGTCGTCCTCGTCGGCCCCGGACGGTGACGGCGCCTCGGTCGCGTCCTCGTCCGACCCCCGCCCGCGGAGCCGGCGTACCGCGACCCAGCCACCGACGACCAACGCGAGCGCGACGAGCACCGCCAGAATCAGGTCCGGCCCCGGGCCACCCGTCGCCGGCACGCGCTCGGGCGACCCCTGCACGAGCGGCCCGCCGACGCCGTCCGGTCCACCGGGCCCCTCGCCGTCCTCGAACACGCGCACCGCAACGAGCAGGACGCCCGCAACCACGACCGCCACCGCGAGCACGAGCGCGACGAACCGCCGCCGCATCCGCCGCCCGCCACCACCCGACCGCAGTCGCTCGACGAGCAACCACGCGCCGCCCGCGACCAGCGCCACGAGCACCACCAGCCAGAGCACGCCACCGAGCGCACCGCTACCACCGCTCGCCCCCGCGCCGAACGTCACACCACCGCCCGTAGCGGGCGCTGTCGACGGCGACACCGCACCAGCCGCGAACGCCACCGACGCGACCGCCAACACGCCCACGACCACCCCGCGTCGCTCCATCACCCGCCGCTACGCCCGCCGCACACGAAAACCCTTCAACTCCCGGCACTCGCGACCGACTCCTCGACCCACGACCTCACCCACCCCAGCGCCACCGCTCACCGAGAGCGAGCGAGTGAACCGTCGCAGAATCCGCCCGTCGACCACACCGAGCCGAACCGCATCGAATCGAACCAGGCCGAACCGCATCGAACCGGGACCCGTCGGTCGCGGCCGCGGGTCAGTCCGCGAGGAAGTCCGGGTCCAGTCGCTTCTCGGCGTTCTCCGCCTGGAGATGCTCGAGGAACGCCTCGCGCGCCACGTCGTACTCCTGGCGCTCCATCCGGTCGCGCACCGAGATGTTGCCCGCTTCCTCCTCGTCGTCACCGACGATGATCTGGTACGGCACGCGGTCGTCGTGCGCCTGCCGGATCTTCCGCTCCAGGGTCGCGTCCCGCGTCGACACCTCCACGCGGAACTCGTCGAACTGCTCCGCGACGTCGTACGCGTAGTCGAGGTTGTCGTCGCTGATCGGGAGGACGCGAACCTGCTCGGGCGCCAGCCAGAACGGGAACTTCCCCTCGAAATGCTCGATGAGCACCATGAAGAACCGCTCGTAGCTCCCGTAGATACCGCGGTGGATGACGACCGGCCGATGCTCCTCGTTGTCCTCGCCCACGTAGGAGAGGTCGAAGCGCTCGGGCATGTTGAAGTCCAGCTGGACCGTCGGCCCGTCCCACTTCCGCCCCAGCGCGTCCTCGAACGCGAAGTCGATCTTCGGGCCGTAGAACGCCCCGTCGCCTTCCTCGATGACGTACTCGTCCTCGTGCTCGCTGAGGACGCGCTCGAGGATGGACTCCGCGCGTTCCCAGATATCGTCGCTCCCCATCGACTTGTCCGGCCGCGTCGCCAAGGCGACCTCGTAGTCGAGCTCGAACGTCTCCAGGACGACGTCGATGGCCTCCATAATCTGCTCGACCTCCTGCTCGATCTGGTCCGGGCGCACGAACAGGTGCCCGTCGTCGATCGTGAACGACCACACCCGCGACAGGCCCGACAGCTCGCCGCGCTGCTCCTTGCGGTACACCTTCCCGTCCTCCGCGTACCGCACCGGGAGCTCGCGGTAGCTCCACGAGTGGTTCTGGAAGATGGCGGCGTGGCCCGGACAGTTCATCGGCTTCAGGCCGTACTCGTCGTCGCCGACGTCGAAGAGGAACATGTCGTCCTCGTAGTTGTCGTAGTGCCCGGACTGCTTCCAGAGGTCCGTCTTGAAGACGTGCGGCGTCTCCACGTACTCGTAGCCCGCGTCGAGGTTCAGGTCCTCGATGAACGCGGAGAGCTCGCGGAGCACCGTCTTCCCCGGCGGATGATACAGCGGGAGCCCTGGCCCCGTGACCTCCTGAATGGAGAACAGGTTCATGTCGCGACCGATCTTCCGATGGTCGCGGCGCTCAGCCTCCGCCTTGCGCTCCAGGAACGACTCGAGCTTGCTCTCCTTCTCGAACGCCGTCCCGTACACGCGCGTCAGCATCTCGTTCTCCTCGTCACCGCGCCAGTACGCCGCGGCTATCTCGCGGAGGTCGAACGCCTCGACGGCGCCCGTCGACGCGACGTGCGGGCCCGCGCAGAGGTCCTCGAAGTCGCCCTGCGAGTAGAACGTCACCGTCTCGTCCTCCGCGGCGAGGTCCTCGAGGAGCTCGAGCTTGTACGGCTGGTCCGCCAACCGCTCCTCGGCCTCCGCGACGCTCACGACCTCGCGCTCGATGTCGTAGTCCGCCTCGACGATCGCCTCCATCTCCTCGACGATACCCGGGAGGTCGCCCTCGTCGATGTCGACGTCGTCGAAGTCGTAGTAGAACCCCTCGTCGGTCGGCGGGCCGATAGCGAGCTCCGCCTCCGGATACTCGCGGAGCACCGCCTGCGCGAGGACGTGCGCCGCCGAGTGCCGGAGGACAGTCCGGTACTCGTCGCTCCCGTCGGTGACGATCTCTATCTCGGCGCCGTCGTGTACCGGTGCCTCCTTCGCGACCAGGTCGCCGTCGATCTTCCCGGCGACCGTGTCTCGGCCGAGACCCGGCCCGATCTCGTACGCGACGTCCTCGACGGACGCGTCCGCGTCGACCGCGAGCTCCGTGCCGTCCGGGAGGACGACCGTTATCTGTGACTCTGATTCTGATTGTGACATTGTTGTGACTGGGAATCCACGAGCTGGTTGGCGTCTGCGAACGCGGAGAACGGTAGAGTGGGGGAGTTAGCGGGCGAAAGCCCGGCGTGTAAAGCAGACACCTACCATCGTGACTCAACGTATCCGCGGTGCCAGCAAAAGGGTTGCGATGCCTCTTGAACGAGTTACGTCCTTCGCGTCGCGCCGTCAGACGTCCGAGCCGTACTCGCGGCGGAGGCTCTCGATGCGCTTCTCCGTGGACGGATGCGTCGCATACAGGCGTTCGAGGATGCCGTCGTGTTCGCCGTACACGCACAGTGCCTGGACGTGCTCGGACACCTGGTCGTCGCTAGGGGTGTCCTGAGTGGCGACCGTGTCGAGTGCGCTCGTCATGGCGTCCACGTCACCGGTATGTTCGACTGCTTTCGAGTCCGCGAAGTACTCACGGTGCCGGGAGAGCATGCGCTGGAAGAGCGCGAGGACGTTCGTGACGAGGAACACGGAGACGCCGACGAGAACGAACTGTAGTCGCGCCCACTTCTGGGACCGGTCCCCCTTTCCGAGGCCAACGAACGAGAGCGCGAACTCGACCGAGAACGCGAACACGGAGACGAACAGCGCGATCGTGTACCGTACGAGCAGCGCCACCATCACGATGGCGCTCTGGGCTGCCGCCATGACGACGACGTCGTAGCTGTCGAGATGCGCAAGTTCGTGCGCGAGGATGCCCTCCATTTCGTCCATCGTCAGCGCCTGGATGAGCTGCGGGGTCAGTACGACGAAACCGTTCCCCGGGCGACCGAGCGCGAACGCGTTCATCATCCCGACATCACCGACGAGAAGCGTCGGTTTCGGGAGGTCCATGCGGTCGCAGAGCACTTCGACGCGCTCGTGAATCTCGGGGTGCTCGTCGGCCGAGAGTTCCTGCGCGTCGATCAATTGCAGGATGATCTGTCTGCTCCCGACGTACTGGAGCGCGACGAATCCCGTCGTTATCACCGCCGCGAGGAGGAGTGCAAGCAGGTCGTTCCCCCCGACGAGTCCGACGACGAGAGATGCGACGATCACGACTACGAACAGGTAGACAGCGAGAAGGACCCCGCCAGTCAACGCCATGCGGAGTTTCAGGCCTTTCTTCTCCATACCATCGAACACACTGTTCAGAGGATTAAAATTACCTGTTTCTCTCTGAATTATATCCAAGTGGTCAGTCGTCGACGTGCGCGAGGAGTTCGTCCGCGGTGACGAGCGCCTCCAGCTCCACGCCGGCGTCGGCGAGGTTCTCGGTCCCGCCCTCCTGGCGGTCGACGACGACGAGTGCACGATTCACCTCGGCGCCCGCCTCGCGGAGCGCCTCCACGGCGTCCACCGCGGACTGCCCGGTCGTCGCGATGTCCTCGACGACGACGACCTCCTCGCCCTCGTCGAGTCGGCCCTCGACGAGGTTCGCCGTCCCGTACTCCTTCTGGCTCTTCCGCGCGATGACGTACGGCACCTCGGCCTCCAGCGCGGTCGCCACCACCAGCGGCACCCCGCCGAGCGCGACGCCAGCGGGCTTCTCGCCGTCGAGCCGCTCCGCGAACGCCTCGCCGATGAGCGCGAGCGGCTCCGGGTTCGTCTCGAACAGGTACTTGTCGACGTAGTACTCGCTCGTGCCGCCGTGCGCGAGCTCGAACTCCCCGAACTGTACCGCGTCCGCCGCCACCAGCGCCTCGATGAGGTCGTCGTTCGTCATTGCGAGAACTCCCGCCGCGGACCAGTATAAGCGAACTGGAATCCGCGTCGCCGACGGCACGAACCCGACCCCGACGGTTCAAGTACGAGAGCGCGGCGAGGCCCGGCGTGACGTAGTCACGGCCTCGTCGCGGCCGAGACCGGAGCGCGACCACCCGCACGAGGCAGCAGTCGGGTCGCCTGTCAGCAATTCCGGTCAGCGACGCGACCACCACGAGCTGCTGGATACGCGACGGCGACGGGACCTACCAGGGTTCGTCCTTCAGCCCGAGCTGGTACGCGATCGCGTTCGTCCCGACGTGCAGGAGCGGCGTCAGGACGACGACCACGGCGAGCACCGGGAGCGTGAACCACGTCCCGAACCACTCGGGCGCGACGAGCGCCGCGAGCGCGAGCGCCACCACGACGAAGTCCAGTTGATCGACGAGCGGGAACGCCGCACCGCGCTCGCGGCCCGTTCGACGCTTCAGGAACGACGCGAGGACGTCGCCGAGCATCGCACCGAACGCGAGCGCGACCGCTGCCGCGAGCGGGAACGTCGGGACCGCGACACCGAGCGCGTCCCCGACCGTCGGTGCGACCGCGGACAGCGCGAACGCCACCACCACGCCCGTCGCCGTCCCACCGGCCGTCCCGCGCCACGTCTTCCCGTCGCCGAGCAGTCGCCGGTCCCCCCACGTCCGCCCGCCGTCGATCGGCACCCCACCACCGAACAGGACGGCCGCGTTGTTCGGGACGTACGCCGGCAGCATCGCCCAGAACGCCACGGCGACCGTCGGAACCAGGTCCATGCTCGGGGAGATTCGGCCCGGGTTCTTAACGCCCCGTGATTTCGGCGAGGCGGCCGGGGACGGACGTCGACGCCGCATCGGTCGCGACCGAGACGCCTTCCGCGTCGAGGAGGTCTACCTCGCGTTCGACGGTCGTGTTCGACGACGGGACGAGCACGCCGAGTCTCGTGTGGTGTTCGGGCACCATCACACCTTGTCGTCCGCGCGGTCGAGTTCGCGCGCCGCCTCGTCGCGGTCCGCGGGGTCGCCGTGGCCGCCGCCGCCCGGCGTCCGGACGGTGACGGTCGTTCCGGCTGGGACGTCGCGCGTCGTCTTCGCGGGGACGTCCTCGTCGTCGATGCGGTTCTCGCCGGTCGCTCCGGGGTCGCCACCGGCGACCCCCTTGGGTGGGTGTCGGCGCCGTTCGGTGAGCAGCGACACGGTCGCGTCCGTCTCGACGGTCACGGAGCGCACGATTCCGAGGCCGCCGCGGTGCTCGCCGTCCCCGCCGCTGCCGTCGCGGAGTCCGTACGCCTCGACGCGCAACGGGTATTCGGCTTCGAGCGCCTCCACGGGCGTGTTCAGCGTGTTCGTCATGCCGACGTGCACGCCGTCGGTGCCGTCGCCGGTCGGGCGACCGCCGGCGCCGCCGCCGATGGTCTCGTAGTAACTGAAGCCGTCGGCGTCCCGGCTTCCGACGACGAGGTTGTTCATCGTCCCCTGGCCCTGCGCGGGGATGCGTTCGGGTGCGGCGTCGGCGAACGCGGCGAGGACGACGTCGGTGACGCGTTGACTCGTCTCGACGTTCCCGCCGACGACCGCCGCCGGTGCGGACGGGTTCAACAGCGACCCGTCGGGCGCGTGCACGTGGATTGGGTCGTAGCAGCCCTGGTTCGGGGGGATGTCGGGGTCGGTGACGCAGCGGACGACGAAGTACACCGCGCTCGTCGCGACGGCGAGCGGCGCGTTCACGTTCCCGTCGACCTGGTCGGCGGTCCCCGCGAAGTCGACGGTGACGCCGGCGCCGTCGACGGTGACGGTCGCCTCGATGGGGACGTCCTCGTCGGTCTGTCCGTCGCCTTCGAGGACGTCTCGCGCGTGATATTCGCCGTCGGGGAGCGCGTCGAGTTCGGCGGTGATGCGGTCGCGCGAGTACGCCATGACGGCGTCGAACGCGCTCTCGATGCGGTCGCGGCCGTGTTCGGCGACGAGGTCGCGGACGCGGTCCTCGGCGCGGTCGTTCGCGGCGAGTTGCGCGCGGACGTCGGCCTTCCGTTCACCGGCGTTCCGGACGTTCGCGAGGATGACGTCCATGACGTCGTCGTTCACCTCGTCGTCGACGACGAGCCGCACGGGTGGGAGCCGTAGCCCTTCCTGGTATATCTCGCGTGCGCCCGCCGGCATGCTTCCGGGGCTCTGTCCGCCGACGTCGGCGTGATGCGCTCGAGAGACGGCGTACCCGAGGACGTCGTCGGCGTCGTCGTCGGTCGTGATCGGCGAGACCATCGTGACGTCGGGGAGGTGCGTCCCGCCCTGGAACGGGTCGTTGAGCACCCAGACGTCGCCGGGTTCCGGGTCCTTCGCGAGGACGGCATCGACGGCTGCGGGCATCGCGCCGAGATGCACGGGGATGTGTTCGGCTTGCCCGACGAGCCGACCGTCGGCGTCGAAGAGCGCGGTCGAGCAGTCCCGGCGCTCCTTGATGTTCGGCGAGTACGCGCCGGTGACGAGGACCTGCCCCATCTCCTCGGCGACGCCCTCGAACTGGTTCCGGAGTATCTCGAGCGTGACCGCGTCGAGGGACTGCTCGCCGTCGACGTCGGCGTCGGTCACTGCTCGTCACCTCCGTTCGTCATGACGAACGTCCCGTCCGGCTGCACGGTCCCGGTCCAGGCCGGTGGGACGACGACCGTGCTCTCGTGCTGTTCGAGGATCGCGGGCCCGTCGACGGTCTCGCCGACAGGGAGTGCTTCGCGGTCGTACACGGGCGTCTCGTGGTAGGCGTCGTCGAAGAACGCCTGCCGTCGGCCTTTGAGTGGGTCGCCGCGGGATTCGTAGTGAACGGTGACGTCGGCGCGGTCGACGACGGCGGTCGTCCGGGCGTTCACGAGTTCGAGCGGGTCGTCCATCCGGTACCCGTACGTGGATTCGTGCGCGTCGTGGAACCGTTCGGCGACCGCGTCCGCGTCGAAGTCGTCGGCGACGGGAACGGTGAGTTCGAAGCTCTGGCCGGCGTACCGGACGTCCGCGGCGCGTTCGACGGTCGCGTCGTCGCGCGTGCCGTCGTCGCTCGCCCCGTCGGTGACGTCCGCGCGGACGTCCGCGGCGAGGTCGTCGTAGGCGGCTTCGACGCGGTCGTGGTCGAGCGAGTCGAACGGTTCCCGGAGCGTGCGGACGGCGTCGTGCTTCTCGTCGGCCGCGAGGAGACCGTACGCGGAGAGGACGCCGCACGCCCGTGGGACGACGACTGTCTCGACGTCGAGGCGGTCGGCGAGCGCGGCGGCGTGCATCGGGCCGGCGCCGCCGAACGCGACGAGACCGAACTCGCGGGGGTCGTGGCCGCGTTCGACGGTGACGGCGCGGATGGCGCGGGTCATGTTCGCGTTCGCGACGCGGTAGACGCCGCGGGCCGCGTCGAGCGCGTCGTCGAGACCGGCGGTTCCGGCGAGGCCCGCGAGCACGTCCTCGGCGGCGGCTTCGTCGAGCGAGAGTTCGCCGCCGAGTGCGGAGGACGCGCCGATGTACCCGAGGACGACGTTCGCGTCCGTCACCGTCGGGTCCGTGCCGCCACGGCCGTAACAGGCCGGGCCGGGTCGGGCGCCCGCGGACGCGGGGCCGACGCGGAGTGCGCCGCCGTCGTCGACCCAGGCCTTCGAGCCGCCGCCGGCGCCGACGGTGTTGACGTCCACCATCGGGACCTTGATCGGGCGACCGTTGATCTCGGCGTCCGTGGTGCGTTCCGCGTCGCCGTCGCGGACGAGACTGACGTCGCTGCTCGTCCCACCCATGTCGAACGTGACGAGGCCCGCGAGGTCGTCGCGTGCGTCGCTCGCCGTCGCCGCGGCACCGACGACGCCCGCCGCCGGCCCGGACATCGACGTGGTGACGGGGCGGTCGCGGACCGTTCGGGCCGCCGCGATACCGCCGTTCGCCTGCATGATGCGCGGCGCGGGGACGTCGAGGTCGGCGGCGCGCTCCTCGAGCCGACCGAGGTACGCGTCTATCGCGGGTTTGACGTACGCGTCAACGACGGTCGTCGACGTGCGCTCGTACTCGCGGAACTCCGCGAGGACCTCGTGGCTCGCCGACACCGGCACGTCCAGTTCCTCGCGGAGGACGTCCGTGACGCGGCGCTCGTTCTCCGGGTGCTGGTACGCGTGCAGGAGCGAGACGGCGACGCTCTCCGCGTCGCTCGCGCGGATCTCGTCGACGACGTCGCGCACGTCCGCTTCGTCGACGGCGTCCTCGACGCCGTCGTTCGTCGTGCGTTCGGGCACCTCGAACCGGCGGCGGCGCGGGACGAGCGGGTCGGGTCGCGTCTCGTCGAAGTCGTAGAGGCTCGGGCGGTCCTGTCTGGCTATCTCGAGGACGTCCCGGAAGCCGTCGGTCGCGACGAGCGCCGTCTCCGCGCCCGCCTCCTCGAGGAGCGCGTTCACCGAGACCGTCATCGCGTGCGTGAACTCGTCGACGTCGCTCGGATCGAGGCCGGCTTCGGCGCAGGCCTTCTCGATGCCGTCGACGACGCCGACGCTCTGGTCGGCCGTCGTCGGCACCTTCGCGGTGACGAGGTCATCGTCGGTCGTCGACAGCGCGACGTCGGTGAACGTCCCGCCGACGTCGACGCCGACGTGCGTCCGGTCGGTCATCGTCCGTCACTCGGGCACGTCCCGGCAAAGGACTTCCCCCGGTCGCCCCGCGTTCGCGCGGCGAACCATCAATCCATTAGTACTCGCGCTCCGGAGTTCCGGACATGATTCCCCCCATCGCCTCGCGGTTCGTCGCGGGCGAGACGCCAGCGGAGGCGATCGACCACGCGCGAGCGCTGAACGACGACGGTGTGTCCGCCATCCTGAACCTCCTCGGCGAGCACTACGACGACCGCGCCCCCGCCGCCGCCGACGCGGACGCGTACGTCGAACTCGTCGCCGACGTCGGCGCGAGCGACGTCGACGCGTGCGTCTCCGTGAAACCCAGTCAGATCGGGCTGGACGTCGGCGAGGACGTCTTCCGTGACCTCCTCGAACGGGTCGTCGAGGCGGGCGACGAGCACGACGTCTTCGTGTGGGTGGACATGGAGGACCGCCACACGACGGACGCGACGCTCGACGCGTTCGAGGACTTCGCCCGCAAGTACGAGGGCGACGTCGGCCTCTGCGTGCAGGCGAACCTGAAGCGCACGCCCGAGGACATCGAACGGCTCGCCGACGTCCCCGGGAAGGTCCGGCTCGTGAAGGGCGCGTACGACGAACCCGAGGACGTCTCCTACAAGCAGAAGTCGAAGGTCAACGAGCAGTACCGCGAGCTCCTCGAGTTCATGTTCCGGGAGTTCGAGGACGGCGTCGCGGTCGGCAGTCACGACCCCGCGATGATCGAGTACGCGAGCGAGCTCCACGACGAGTACGGGACGCCGTACGAGGTCCAGATGCTCATGGGCGTCCGCGAGGACGCCCAGCGCGACCTCACCGACGACGACGTCGAGGTCTGGCAGTACGCGCCCTACGGCGGCAAGTGGCTCCAGTACTTCTACCGGCGGGTGCGAGAGCGCAAGGAGAACGTCCTGTTCGCGGCGCGCGCCGTCCTCGGCGTCTAAGCGAACGACCGTCGTCGTACCGTCGGTTCGAGGGGCCGCCGTCGCGACTCGTCACACCCAAGACCCCGCCCCTACATTCGTCGGGCATGTCCTCCTGGAAGCGCGACTTCGCGTCGGGCCTCATCGTCATCGTGCCCGTCCTCGTCACCGCGTTCGTCATCGCGTACCTCTACAATAGAGTGTCGGCAGTCACGCCGAGCTTCGTCACGGTGGAGCTCCTCACGGAGCTCGGCGTCCCCTACCCCGAGACCGCCCAGCAGCCGATCCTGGTGCTGTTGGTCATCATGGTGTTCCTCGTGCTCGTCCTCGCCGTCGGGTACCTGATGCGGACGACCGCCGGCGGCCTCTTCGAGGGCGTCATCGACGACCTCGCGAACAGCGTGCCCGGGCTGCGCGTCATCTACAACGCGTCGAAGATGGCCGCGGAGACCGCGCTCGGCGGCACCGACTCCCTCCAGACCCCGGTGAAGATAACGATGTGGGGCGACAAGCGGATGACGGCGTTCAAGACCGGGAAGACGACCGACGACGGCCGCGAGGTCCTCTTCCTCCCGACCGCACCGAACATCACCACCGGGTTCGTCCTCGAACTCGAACCCGAGGACATCACGGAGACCGACGAGAAGGTCGAGGACGCGCTCACGCGCATCCTCTCCGCCGGCTTCGGCGACTCGGAGACGATGGGGAACACCGTCGACGTCGAGGAGCTCACCGGTGGCAGCGACGACGAGGACGAGAAGTGACCGCCGCCGGGAGCGCCGGCTGGCGTCGCGGACGGTCGATAGCTCTCCGAGCGCTCGCGTGAACGCTCCTCGAACCGGCTAGTTCGGAACGCTGACGTTGATCGACGTCCCGTCCTGGACGACCCGGACCTCGTAGCTGTCAGACGGCGGGAGCAGCCAGATACGTCCGTTCTCGCCCGTCCGACCCACCGTGTGGTCGTTCACGCGAACGACCGCGTCGAGCGGCGTCGCGGACCCGTTCCCGACAGCGGGCCGCGTGACGTTCACCAGGACCGGGCCGTCCCCGAGCGTCGACGTCACGCTCACCGAGACGTTCTCTCGTATCGCACGAACGCTCTCGGCTCGCGGCACGCGATCCAAGAGCAGAATCTGGTTCTCCCGGTAGACGTCTCGCGTCCCACCGTCGGCGTACGCCGTGAGCGACCCCTGCGGGTGTCGTCCGGTCGCTCGGTAGAGGTTCCAGCCCGGGTAGACGTCGATATTGATACCGCCCTGGAACTTCGGTTGCGACCACGTGTAGAGTTCGCTGATCCGGTTCTGGAAGTCGACGTAGTCCTCGAACTGGTCGACGGCACCGGGAGCGCGGTTGTCGAACCGGATGGCGTTCCGATGGTACTGGCCGCCGTCGAGCATCTCGACGACCACGCCGTCGGTCGACGCGGCGACGTGCAGCGGGTTGACGCCGCCTTTGAGTTCGCCGGTCACAGCCATCGCGACGTGCTCTCGGACCGGCGTCTTGAAGCTATCCAGTCCCAGTCCGACGTTCCGGATGCGGTCGCGCGTCGACCGCCCGAGCGGGGTGCCGGCGTTCTCGATGCGCGTGAGGCTGTCGTCTATCGCTCGTGCACGCCGGTCGATCATCGCGAGTTTCACGAGCAGCGTCTCCGCGGTGATGGCACCGCTTCGGTACCGTTCCACGGTGCGTTCCTCGGCCGCGCTCAGTGCAGTGAGTTCCTCGGCGGTGGCGTCGAGGTACCTGCCGACGATAGCGTCACGAGCACGCTCCGTCTGCACTGCTTCGAGTTGCAGTTCGACGAGCGACACCTGGTACTGGCTCGCGACGCGCTCGGCGGAGAGCGCCATCGACGCACCGAAGTCGAGGCCGACGGTCGTGTAGTTCTCCGTGACCGGGCCGTCGATCTGGAGTCGTCGCGTGGTGTTGTTCGACGGCGACGCCGTGTCGTCTTCGGGTGTCCGTTCAGTGAGAGCGGTTGCGTCACCGGCTGCTGGCGTCGAGGGCCCAACGGATGTGGCCGTCGACGCGTCGGCCGCGACGGCCGGTGCGACACCGGCCGTGAGGAGGAGGGCGGCGACGGCGAGAGCGGCGGAGCGACTCATTACCGGATGGTTACGCGTGCCGATACAAAAACCGGTCGACGTTACGTGCTCGCCCGAGAGCGCCCCCGAGACGTCCCGATATCGTTCATAACGTCCGCTGACGTTTTATCGGGATGGAAAGCGTTTTTTCCTCGGGGGGTGCAAGGTCGGGATATGCGGTTTCGCCCCGCGTTGGTCGGAATCCTCCTCCTGTTGGTCGTGTCAGGGGCCGTGGTCGCCGCTGGAACGACCCGTAGCGACGGGGTCGGGTCGACTGCGACGGTCGACTCGACCGGGTTCGAGCGCGCGGACCCCGGGCTCGTCGTGACGGTACAGTTACGGGAGGACGGCGACGCGAGGTGGCACGTCACGCACCGGTTCCTGGTGAACGGGACGAACGAGACGCGAGCGTTCGACCGGTTCGTTGACGACGTGCGGTCCGGAGACCGCGACCTCGGGGTGGGGCGTGACACGTTCGCGCGGTTCGCGGCCGCGGCGAGCGAGACGACGGACCGCGAGATGCAGATCCGGAACGCGAACTGGACGGAGTCGACCGTCGAGAACGGGACGGGGACCGTGACGTACTCGTTCACGTGGACGAACTTCGGGCGCGTGGAGGACGATTCGTTGTTCGTCGGGGACGCGTTCCAGAGTCCGGAGGGGACGTGGTTCCCGCGGCTCTACGACGGCCAGCGGCTCGTCATCCGCCCACCGGAGGGGTTGAACATCGTCGGGACGCCGCCGGACAAGGGACTCGATCAGCGAGCGCTCGTGTGGGACGGCTACCGCGAGTTCGAACCCGGATACCTCTCGGTCGCCCTGGAGCGTCCGTCGGACCCAACGACCACGACGACGTCGGTGAACACGTCGACGGCGGAGCCGGTCCAGCCGGACGATTCGTTCCTGCTGGGCGTCGGGTTCGCGCTCCTGCTGGTGTTCGTCGGCGCGGGGAGCTACTTCTTCGCGCGCTGGCAGACCCAGCAGGACGACGGTGACGACGCCGGTGGTGTCCCGGAGGCGTCCGACGGCGGTAGTCCACCGGGCGGTGGTGGGACGGCGGACGCGGGGTCGGCGACGGCGGCGGGGTCGGACGCTGCGTCGACACCGCCCGACGCCGACGCGACCGGTTCGAGTGCGTCGACGGCGGAGCCGGACGTCGGCGACGCGACCGGTGGGGCGACTGCGGCGGCGGGCTCCGCCGGCGCGACGGTCGACGACGCCGAGAGCGACGACGGTATCGACGAGGCGTTGCTCTCCGACGAGGAGCGCGTGCTTCGACTGCTCGAGGGGAACGGCGGTCGGATGAAGCAGGCGAACATCGTCACCGAGACGGGCTGGTCGAACGCGAAGGTCTCCCAGCTCCTGTCGGGGATGCACGACGACGACGAGATACAGAAGCTCCGTATCGGCCGGGAGAACCTCATCGCGCTCCCCGAGGAGAACGTCGCCGACTTCGGCGACGACGAGTGACGAGCCGGCCGGGGTCGTCGGGCGTGCTCGGCCCCGAGTCAACGGTTCTCGTAGCAACACGTGTTTCCGTAACTATTACCCTGACTGCGGGGTAACGCTCGGACGATGAAGGTTCTCGTCACCGTCAAGGAGGTGGCTGCCGTCGAAGATGAATTCGAGATCGACGGAACGGCCATCGACGAGGCGTACCTCGAGTACGACCTCAACGAGTGGGACGACTACGCCGTCGAGGAAGGCGTACAGATAAGCGAGTCCGAGGACGACGTGGAGGTCGTCTCGGTCACGATCGGCCCGGAGCGCTCCGAGGAGACGATCCGGATGGCGCTCGCGAAGGGCGCGGACCGCGCGGTCCGCGTGTGGGACGATTCGCTCGAGGACGCGGAGATGCTCGACGTGGAGGCGAAGACGAAGCTGCTCGCGGCGGTCGTCGAGGAGGAGGACCCGGACCTCGTGCTGTCGGGCGTGCAGGCGGACGACGACGGGTTCGGTGCGACGGGCGTGTCGCTCGCGGACGAGGTCGGGTTCGAGTGGGCGGCGGTCGTGAACGGCCTCGACCTGGACGTGGAGGAGCGCGTTGCGAGCGTGCGCCGCGAGCTCGAGGGTGGCGTCGAGGAGCTGACGGACGTGGAGCTCCCGGCGGTCCTGACGATCCAGACGGGTATCAACGAGCCGCGGTACGCGAGCTTGCGCGGTATCCGGCAGGCGCAGCGGAAGGAGATCAAGCCGCAGACGCTCGACGACCTCGGCCTGTCGGCCGACGTCGCCGAGTCCGATCTCGAGATTGTGGACATGTACGAGCCCGAGACGGAAAGCGATGCGACGCTGTTCGAAGGGAGCGCGGAGGAGACGGCGGGACAGCTTGCGGAGGTTCTCCGTGACGGAGGTGTCGGGCAATGAGTGACGTGCTCGCGGTCGCCGAGCATCGCCGTGGGGAGCTCCGTGACGTCTCCTACGAGCTGGTGACGGTCGGGAGCGAGGTGACGGATGCGACGGGTGGCGACCTCCATCTGGCGGTCGTCTCGGGTGACGTGGACGCGCACGCCGAGGCGCTGAACCTCGAGGGCGTCGACGCGATTCATACGGTCGAGTACGGCGAGGAGTTCAATCACGACGTGTACGCGCAGGTCGTCGAGCAGCTCTACGACGCGGTCGACCCGCAGGTGCTCTTGACGCCGAACAGCGTGAACGGCCTGGATTACGGGCCGGCGGTCGCGAACGCGCTCAACCTGACGTACGTGAGTGACGCGGTGGACGTCGAGTTCGACGGGTCGACGTTGACGGCGACGCGAGAGATGTACGGTGGGAAGGTCGAGACGACGACGGAGGTCGAGGCGGAGTCGGTCGCGGTCTCCATCCGGAGTGCGGAGTGGCCAGTGACGGAGTCGCCGGGTGACGCTGCGGTCGAGGCGTTCGATGCGACGGTCGACGAGGCCGCGGTGAAGTCGACGGTGAAGGGCTTCGAGGAGGTCGGTGGCGGTGACGTCGACATCACGGAGGCGGACGTGCTCGTCTCGGTGGGCCGTGGTATCGAGGAGGAGGAGAACCTCGATCTCGTGCGTGATCTGGCGGATGCGCTCGATGCGACGTTGTCGTCGTCGCGGCCGATCGTTGACAACGGCTGGCTCCCGAAGAACCGGCAGGTCGGGCAGTCGGGGAAGGTCGTGACGCCGGACTTCTACATCGCTATCGGTATCTCCGGTGCCGTCCAGCACGTCGCTGGGATGAAGGGCGCGGAGAACATCGTGGCGATCAACACGGACCCGAACGCGCCGATCTACGACATCGCGGATTACGGTATCGTGGACGACCTCTTCGAGGTCGTGCCGGCGCTCATCGAGGAGTTCGAGGGCTGACGCGACGCGGGCTGCCGTGGTCGGCGTTTCGCTCACGTTTTGCGGTGGTCGAGGTGCGAGCGAAACGAGCGACTGCGTCGACTCGGTGGAGAACGGGTCCCGTCCGTGAGCCGAAGCGAGCACCGAGGCCGGCGGGAGAAGGTGGTCGCAGGTCGTGCCGGCGCTCGTCGAGGAGTTCGAGGGTGAGCGGCCGTCTGACGTGGGGGGGTCGGTTGTGGTTTCTGGTGGTCGTTGCGATGGTGGCGTTTCGTTTTCGATTTCGTACATTTCTTGGAAGGTCCCGGAGGATGTTGCCGGCTAATGCAGCCGATGTAACAGTTCTTTGTTTCTAACCATTCCGACTACAGAAGAGGTCGAGGCCGACGCTTGCGTCCGGTTCCGTCCACTCAGCACGTCGACAAAAACCATGGGTGAGGATGTCCCACACCGTCGGTCGCGGCGAGTAATCTTAAGTGATACACTTGTATAGCATGCTCCGTCATGAAGTCCAGACGGGCCGTCCTGGCAGGAAGCGGAACTGTCAGTGCAGCCGCATTGGCGGGGTGTGCGTCGCGGCTACCCGGGGTGGGTGCTGGCGGCGACGACGAGGTACCGACGACGACGACCGAACAGTTCGACGACGGCGACACCTACGTGGGGATGGTGTACGCGACCGGTGGCCTCGGTGACGATTCGTTCAACGACATGGCCAACCGCGGCATCAAGCGCTCGCGCGTCGAGTACGGCGTCGAGTACAGGAACGAGGTGCCGGACTCCCCCGGCCAGATGCAGGCCCTCCAGAGCGAGTACGCGTCCTCGTCGAACCCGAGCTTCGACCTCGCGGTCTGCGTCGGGTTCCTCCAGACGGACGCGCTCAAGCAGACCGCGGAGGCCCACGGCGACCAGCAGTTCATGCTCATCGACTCGGTCGTCGACCGCGACAACGTCGCGAACTACGTGTTCAAGGAGCACGAAGGGTCGTTCCTCGTCGGCCACCTGTCGGCGCTGCTCACCACGCGCGAGTTCGCCGCGGGCGCCGGGAGCACGAACCCCGACGCGACGACCGTCGGGTTCGTCGGCGGCATCGAGTCCGACCTCATCAGGAAGTTCGAGGCCGGGTTCAGGGCCGGCGTCGACCGGGTCGACGAGCAGGTCGACGTGCAGACCGCGTACGTCGGTGCGTTCGACGACGTCGAGGGCGGGAAGGAGGCGGCCGCGGCGATGTACGACGACGGCGCGGACGTCGTCTACCACGCCGCCGGTGGCGCCGGCCTCGGCGTGTTCCAGGCCGCGCAGGAACGCGGACGGTTCGCGATGGGCGTCGACTCCGACCAGTCCGAGAGCGACCCGCGGTACGCGAACGTCATCCCCGCGAGCATGGTCAAGCGAGTCGACACCGCCGTCTTCCAGGCGGTCGGGAACGTCGTCGACGGGAGCTTCCAAGGCGGGAGCGTGAACTCGCTCGGACTCGCCGAGAACGGCGTCGAGCTCGTCTACGGCAGTGCGCTCGGGGACGAGATGCCGAACGACGTGACCGACGCGGTCGCGGCGTCCCGGGAGAGCATCGTGAACGGCGACATCAGCGTCCCGACGACGCCGGAGGGGAACTGACATGGGAGACGACGACAGCGGTTCCATCGCGGCGACGGTGACGCCGGAGTTCGTCCGGCGGCGGTACTCGGTGAAGTTCGCGGTGTCCATCCTCATCGTCGTGCTCGTCATCGGCGCGGCCGGGTTCTACGGCTACCAGCAGACGAAGGACACCGTCGAGACGAACACGAAGTCCCAGCTCCGCGAGGCGAGCGACCTGCGGGCGGCGGCGCTCTCCGGGTGGACGGAGAGCATCCGCGACCAGACGCGGTCGGTGTCCGCCGGTGAGTCGCTCCGGGCGAGCGGCGACGCGGACTCGTACCTGCAGACCGAGCAGTCGCGGTTGTCCGACGACATCCTCGGCATCCACCTCGTGAACAGCTCCACGAACAGCGTGATGGCGAGCACCGACCCGATAGCCGGGTTCGAGCTGTCGAAGCTCGGGGTGCCGTGGGCGAACGCGCAGGTGACGTCGGGGTCGGCGGAGGCCTCGGACCGCGTGTGGGTGTCGAGCAGTTCGTACGAGTCGCCGCTGATGCCGTACACGCGCGGCCAGGTGGTGGCGTTCGCGAGCGCGGTCCCGAACGCGGACGACCGGTACGTGGTCGTCGTGACGCGCATCCAGTCTCGCCTCGATACGGTGAAGGGCGGTGAGACGGCGGGACGGACGCAGATCGTGAACGCGAGCGGTGGGACGGTACTGGACTCCGGCAGTCAGGTCGACGGGTCGCTGCACGAGAGCGCGCTGTCGGCCGCTCGCGAGTCCGGCGACCCGCAGTTCCAAGAGGCCGGCGGGGAGGTGCACGCGTACTCGCGCGTCGACGGCACCGACTGGGTGGCGATGACGAGCGTCGACACGGCGCAGGCGTTCCAGGTGCGGAACGCGGTCCTGCAGTACGTGGCGTTCATCGTGCTGTCGGCGCTCGGGATGCTCGCGGTCGGCGCGGTCGTGCTCGGCCGGCAGACGGTGACGCCGCTGGCGCGACTCCGCGACCGGGCGAGCGAGATGGAGGACGGCGAGTTGAACGTCGACCTCCAGTCGAACCGGGTCGACGAGATCGGGCGGTTGTACGGGGCGTTCGCGTCGATGCGGGACTCGCTCCGCGACCAGATCCAGGAGGCGGAGATGGCTCGCGAGCGCGCCGAGACGGCGCGCGAAGAGGCCGAGCAGCTGAACCGGCATCTGGAGCGGAAGGCCGACGAGTACAGCGACGTCATGGGCGCGGTCAGTGACGGCAATCTGACCGCGCGGATGGACACCGCGTCGGAGAACGAGGCGATGACGGAGATCGCTCGGGAGTTCAACGAGATGATTGCGGAGATCGACCGGACGGTCGCGAACCTCCGGACGTTCGCGACGGAGGTCGCGGGGTCGAGCGAGGAGGTGACGGCGTCCAGCGAGGAGGTCCAGAGCGCCAGTCGCCAGGTCAGCGAGTCCGTGCAGTCCATCAGTGACGGTGCGGAGCGCCAGAACGAGCAGTTCCAGGCGGTCAGCGGCGAGATGGAGTCGCTGTCGACGACGACCGAGGAGATCGCGGCGACGACGAACGAGGTCGCTGACATCGCCGAACGCACCGCCGAGACGGGTCGCGAGGGGCGTGCGGCCGCGGAGGCGGCGATCGACGGGATGACCGAGCTGGAGTCCGGGTCGAAGTCCGCGGTCTCGGCCATCGAGGACCTGGAGGCGGAGATGGCGCAGATCGACGAGCTCATCGAGTTCATCGCCGACATCGCGAAGGAGACGAACATGCTCGCGTTGAACGCGAACATCGAGGCGTCCCGCGGTGGGAGCGAGGCGGCGGCCGAGGACGAGGGGTTCGCGGTGGTCGCGCAGGAGGTCAAGGAGCTCGCGAGCGAGACGAAGGAGGCAGCGGACGACATCGAGGCGCGCCTGGAGAGCATCCAGCATCAGACCGACGAGACGGTCTCGGAGGTCCAGTGGACGGCGAATCAGGTCGCGGCGAACACGGAGCGCGTGGAGGAGGCGGCGAGCGCGCTCGACGAGATCGCCGAGTACGCTGCGGAGACGAACCGGGGCGTGCAGGAGATCAGTGCGACGACCGAGCAGCAGGCGGCGAGCACGCAGGAGGTCGTCGCGATGGTGTCGGAGGCGGCGACGATCAGCGAGGAGACGACGTCGGAGGCGGAGAACGTCGCGGCGGCCGCCGAGGAGCAGACGGCGTCGCTCTCGGAGGTCACGGAGAGCGCGGGGCATCTCGCGCAGCGTGCCTCGCAGTTGAGTCGGGCGCTCGACCGGTTCGACACGCAGTCCTCGGAGTCGGCCGACGACGGGTTCGTCGCGGAGACGGAGGCTGCGGTCGAGTTCGACACGGACGCGGTTGCGGCCGACGATGCTGACGGCGACGGGGCGTTCCCGGACGACGGCGAGCGCTCCGACGCGAGCGCGCTGGCGGACGCCGCCGGCGACGCAAGCGCGGACGGCAGTGACGCGACGGTCGAGAACGACGACGACGCGACCAGCGACGACGACGCGTCGGCCGAGGACGGCGACGCGCTCGACGACGACGCGTTCGAGTTCGGCACCGGCAACGACGCCTGAACGTCGGCGTTCCGACCGCGTAGCGGCTTCGGTTCTGTTTTCTTCGCGCACCCTGCGAGCGACGACGGTCGTGCTGCGACGTGCGCATCCGCGGGTTGGTCCGGGGACTGACGCGCTCAAGTCCAGTAGCGTGGGGACTGCCGCGTTCAGGTCCGACTGAGTCGGGGAGCGACGAGGAGCTGGATGCGTCCGTCGCCGTCGGCGACGTCGTACGAGAACGCGACGGGGGCGTCCTCGTCGAGGTGGACGTCGACGGGTGCGTCGTCGGGGAGGACCGGTGTGAGTGCGGTGAGGTAGCCGACGGAGAACAGCGACCCGCCGGGTGCGGGGTCGAAGGCGTGGCAGTCGCTCGCTGCACGGTCGAAGTCGACGGTGTCGGCGTCGCCGTCGGCGTGGGCGTACAGGCGGTCGGGGTCGGTCGCGAGCCCGAGTTCGAGGGTGTCGGCGACCATGTCGGCGGCGTCGATGGCGCGCGCGAGGACGCGGCCGTCGACGGTGACGGTTCCGTCGAGGTCGGCGGCGATGGCGACGGTGTCCGGTGGGGAGCGGACGGCGTCGGGGTCGATGAGCGCGAGCTGATAGGCGAGTTCGCCGATGCGGACGTGGAGTGTTCGGGTGGTCGCGTCGACGGCGAGTTCGACGGGGTCGTCGCGGTCGGCGAGCGCGAGGACGTCCTGGAGGCGGTCGAGGGCGACGCCGAACCGCATGGCCGTGGCGTCGTAGGCGTCGAACGCGTCGGCGCGGAGTTCGAGGTCGACCATGCCGACGGTCGCGGCGTCGATGGCGGTTATCGCGAGGCCGTCCGCGGAGACGTCGACGATGCACTCGTCGACGACGACGCTCGCGGCGTCGAGGACTGCTGCGAGCGTGCTCGCTGGGGCGATAGCGTGGAGAGCGACGTCCTCGACGTCGAGTCGACTGAGTGGGTCGTCCTCTGGTCGGGCAGTCGGGTCGTCGCCCGCGAGTCGGCTGGTCGGTCGGTCGCTGTCGGTGCTCGGGCTGCCGTCGGGTGCTGTGTCGGGTTGCATGTGCGTGTTCCGTGGGTCGCGTCGACGCGGCGTGAGGGCGGGGCGGGCGGCGGCTGCCGCCCTGCTTGGGTAAGCGATAAGCCGACGGCTACGGGAGTCACGCACGTGGTGCGGGACTCGGCTCGTACCACGACGGCCGGTCGTGCACTCGCGAGCCTGCCAGGGTGGGCGAGTGCGCGACGACGGTTCGGTGCCGCGCTCGTCCGCGCCGACCGCGACCTGTACGGTCACGAACGGGAACTCACGCATAAGGATTACCTAGCCGCGCCGATACGAACCGAGACAGATAATCGGTATCGAATTATATTTCTACCCAGGCGCATAAATTCGTAATCGGTTATTAGTTATGTCTGATTCGTCGGCTCGCGACCGAGGCGTCCTCACGAGCGCGGACCGCGCGTACCTCCGCGGCGACCGCGAGTTCGGAAGCGTACAGGCCGAACGGAACGCTCGCGCCCGCATCCGCCAGCGACTTCTCGACGCCCTGCTCGACTTCGAGGTGCTCGTCGAGGGACTCGAGGACCGGGACCTCGACCTCGTCTTCGAGTCGTCGTTCGCGGACCGCGACGGCACCGAGGCGTTCGACGCGCTCGTCTCCGCCGTCGCCTTCCTCTACCGCGGCGTCGATCGCACCGACCTCGACTTCGAGACCGTCCTCCGGGAGGGCGTGAACCTCGCCGAGGCCGCCGACGACCGCGCCGCCACCGTCTCCCTCGACGTCACCAACCACGACCTGGACGTCGACCACCTCACCGGGAAGCTCGACGCCGGCGAGTCGCTATCGCTCACCGAGATCGCGTACCTCTACGAGTCCACCGAGGTCGGCCGCGACGAGCTCGCGACGTACTTCGACGACGACGCGGGCGAGCTCGACGACGGCCGCGTCCAGGCGAAGGTCACCGACTACTGACCGGAACGACCGCTGCCGGTCGAGCGACCGGGTCGGTCGCCCACGAGACGGGCTCGACCGCCCGCGAGCGGGACTCGGCCGAAGTAGAGGGGGAAGACACTTTCCGGTGGGCGTCGCGCGTCCGACCGTCGGATGGTCGCCGCGCAGGTCTCCCTCCCGTCGAGCGTCGAGCGGGCGGTCGCCGCGGTCGCGAGCGCGCAGCGACGCGTCGACGTCGCCCTCGCGGGGCGCTGGCGCGTCCTCGTCGTCGCCCTCGCGGCGCTCGCACAGACCGTCTCCGCGCTCCGCGTGCTCTCGCGGCCGGGGTATCCGCGGCTGCGGGACTCGCGAATCTTCGAGTACGTCGGCTGGCAGCTCGCGCGCGGCACGACGCTGTACGTGGAGACGTTCGAGGTGAAGCCACCGCTGTCGTTCGAGACGACCGCCGCCCTCTCCATCCTCGCGGGCGACGACCAGTTGCTGTACCACCACCTGAACGTTGCCCTGACGTGCGTCGCCGCGGTGGTCGCGGTCGCGCTCGTCGCGGAGTTCGCGTACGCGTTCACCGGCGAGCCGGCGGCCGCGGTCGCCGCGGGACTGACGCCGTACGTCCTCCCGCAGTTCGCGCTCCGCTCCGGCTTCGGGTTCAAGGCGAAGTACCTCGTGCTCGCCGCCGGGCTGCTCGCGCTCTGGCTGGCCCACGACGAGGGCGACGGGCTCGGTCGGGTCACGGGCGGCGCGCTCGGTCGCTCCGCGAGCGACGTCCTCGCGGGCGCGGCCGCGGCCGCCGCTGTCGGCTACTGGCAGCTCGCCGCCGTCGTCCCGCTCGTGGTGCTCGGGATGGCGGCGCGGCGCGGTCGCGGCGCGGTCGCGCGCGTCGTCGCCGGCGGCGCCCTCGCCAGCCTGGTCGTGCTCGCGCCCGTGCTCGCCGCGGGCGTCGACGGCGTCGTCGCGATGCTGAACCAGACCGTCCTCGTCTCGCAGTACGCCGCCCAAGGCGGGAGCGCGCTCGACCGAGCGGTCCGCGCACCGAACATGCTGCACTGGGGTCGCGGGCTGTTCGCCGCGGGGCTCGTCGGACTCGCGGTCGCGGGATGGCGGGAGCGAGGGCGGGACGGCGCGTGGCCGGTGGCGGCGTGTGGCGCGTGGTTCCTCGCCGTCGTCGTCGCGTTCGACCTGGACGCCGCCCCGGACCTGTTCCCGACGCTCGCGTTCGTCGCGGTCGGCATCGGCCTCGTCGCCGGCCGTCGCGGGCCCGCCGTCCGCGGCGTCGTCCTGGCGGTCGCGGTCTGGGCCGCGGTCGTGAACGTCGCCTTCCTCGGCGGGTTCGGCGTCGTCGTCGAGCCGTTCGACCTCGCCGACGGGCCGCCGCCGGTCGCCGACCCCGGCGACGTCGAGGCGCCGTACTCGACCGCCGAGCACCACGCGCTCCTGTGGTACGGCATCCCCGCGGAGACGTGCCACGTCTTCTACGGGCCGACCCAGCAGGCGTGGGTCGAAGCCGTCGACGGCGACCCGCTCGCGGAGCGCTGCCGGACGACGTTCCCCTGACCGCCGCCGCGGGACTCTCCCGATTCGTCACCTACTTGCCGAGGACGCGCCTACGCGCTGGCAATGGAGTTTCTGGAGCGGCGTCAGGGGCTCGTGAACGACCGGCTCCGCGAGGTGCTGTCGGGCGTGGAGCCGGGAGCGCTCCGCGAGCAGGTCGAGCACGTGTCGCTCTCGGGTGGGAAGCGCGTGCGACCGGTCGTGACCGTGCTCGCGTGCGAGGCCGCGGGCGGGACCGCGGAGGACGCCGTCGATTACGGCGTCGGCATCGAGCTCGTGCACAACGCGTCGCTCGTCATCGACGACATCATCGACAAGTCCGACCTCCGGCGGGGGACGGGGTCGGCGTGGACCGAGTACGGGCACGGGCCGGCTATCGTCGCGAGCGACGGCCTGCTCGGGGAGGCGTTCGCGCTCTTCAGTCAGGACCCGCAGGCGACGCAGGTGGTCGCGGAGGCGATGGTGGAGCTCGGCGAGGGCGAGGCGACCGAGCTGGCGGCGATGCCGACGAACGAGGAGGAGTACATGGAGCTGGCGCGCCGGAAGACCGGGGCGTTGTTCCGTGCGGCCGCGGAGCTCGGGGCCATCGCGGCGGACGCGGACCCGTACACGGTCGAGAAGCTCGGGGAGTACGCCGAGCGCGTCGGCGTCGCGTTCCAGATCCGGGACGACGTCCTCGACGAGACGGCGGACGCGGACGACCTCGGGAAGCCGACCGGGATCGACGAGGCGATGGAGCGGCCGTCGGTCGTGCAGGTCACCGAGCTGTCGCCGGCGGAGGCGACCGAGCGCGCGGAGGCGGAGTCGGAGGCGGCGCTCGACGCGCTCGCGGCGGTGGACGCGGACGACACGGAGGCCGGCCAGTACCTCCGGGACCTGGCGCGGTTCGTGGTCGTCCGCGAGCGCTGACCGCGCGGTTCGTCGACGTCCGCGACAGACGACTGGCGGCGACAGCGTCGAGTAGCACGCCGTTCCCGAAACGCGAGGGAGCGCGTCGGTCTCGAACCGCTGTCAGTTCGCGGGGTCGACGCGTTCGGGGTCGTCCTCGGCGTCGCTCCCGAAGTGCGTCTCGGCGACCGCGAACGCGAGCGTCGACGCGAGCCCGAGCAGCGTCCCGCCGAGGAGCGTCACCGCGAGGAACGGGAGCGAGACGAACTCGAGGAAGTACGCGCTCACGCCGTACAGCACCATCCCCATCGCGACGACGTAGAACGGCGCGTTCAGGTACCGCCACTCCAGGCGGCCCGCGATGTACTCGTCCGTTATCTGGCCGAGGCTGGTGGTGACGCCGGCGGCGGCGAACCACTGGACTGCGCCGTAGACGAGCGCGGCGAGCACCTGGAGGACGCCGAGTTCTCCCGCGGTCCGCGCACGGACTGCGTCGAGCGTCTCCACGCCCGTGACGCCGCCGACGCCGAGCAGCGCGGCGGCGACGACGTAACTCAGGATGGTCATCCGGCCGGCGTACAGCGACGACCGGACGCGTCGAACTGCCTCGTCGAGGCGGTCGCCGACGCCGAGGCCGCGACCGAGGACGTAGAAGCCGATGGCGGCCGAGGACAGCCCGAGGACCTCGCCCGGTAGCTCGAGGAGGTCCGCGAGGATGGCGAGCGGGTAGATGAGCAGCAGGATTCCGAGCGGGACGAGGATGGTCCCGCGGGTCTCGGGGTCGTTCATCACCTGCTTGAGCGTGTAGTACATCGACTCCAGGTCCTGTGCCTGGCGGACGACGACGCGTCGGACGCCGTCGACGGTGACGCGCGAGCGGATGACGGGGATGACGGACTCGTCCTGCGCACCGTCGGTGACGATGAGCGCCTTCACCTCCTCGCTCGTCGCGAGGCTCGCGAGCACCTCGTCGACCTCGTCGCCGACCGCGCGGTTCGCGCGGACGTCGCCCTTCTCGTTGCCCGTGACCGCCGCCACCTCCACGCGCTGGTCCGTGATGGTGTCCGCGAGGTGGACGCCCTGGAAGAGCACGTTCACGTCGGAGTCCTCGGGGTCGGCGGTCGCGAGCTTGACGGCGGCGTCCTCGACCGCGTCGCGTCCGACGACCGGCGTCTCCACGTCGGTCTTCCGACCGACGTCGTCGTCCAGGTCGACGCAGACCACGAGCAGCATCGTCGGTACCTTCGCCACCGCCGTTTATCTGCTTTTGGTTGCTACGAGGTCGACGGAACCGCGTCGCGTTCGCGATTCCCGGGACCGTGGCGGGTGAACCGCGTCCCGTTCGCGACCCACTGTCCATGGCGGGTCGTGACCGCCAGGAGCCGGGATTCCGACGCGTTCATGGCGCCGCAGGCCCGACCACTCGCGCATGAGCACCGGCGTCGCGAGCGGACGAGACGAACTGGCCGGCGGCGACGTGATCCGGCTCTTCGAGCAGGCTCGCGTGGAGCGCCGCATCGAGAACGGGACGCTGCCGGCGTGGGCACGACGCCAGTACGAGGCGTTCGACGAGAAGCTCCTCGGCGACCGCAACGGCACGGACTTTCCGTGTCACTTCGGCGTCGAAGCCCAGCAGAACGGCGGCGCGCTCTACACGTTCGTCCCGCTCGACGGGGACACGGACGCGGCCGGCGCCGACGCGTTCGACGTGACCGCCCTCGACGCGCTCGCCGACGTCGTCGAGGCGTACCTGGCGACGCGCGAGATGCACGGAACGCGCACGAGCCTCGTGACGTTCTTCGAACCGCCCGCCGACTCCGACGCGTGGACCGAAGCGGACTACCGCGAGGCGTTCTGGGGCGTCCTCCAGCACCTCCACGACGTCGACACCGCGCCGTGGCCGGCGGACATCGCTACCGACCCCGCCCACCCGCAGTTCGAGTTCTGTTACGCGAACGAGCCGATGTTCGTCACGGGTGCCGCACCGTTCTACGGCGAGCGCGCGAGCCGGTACAACGGCGTCGGCCTCGAGGTGACGTTCCAGCCGCGGAGCGTGTTCGCGGGCATCACCGGCGACACCGACGCCGGCCAGCGCGCCCGCGAGCAGATACAGGACCGCATCGACGGCTACGACGACGTCCCACCCCATCACCACATCGGCGACTGGGAGGACGACGACAGCCACGAGTGGAAGCAGTACCTCCTCCCCGCCGGCGACGAGACGTTCGCGGACGACGCCTGCCCGCTCGACGTCCACCCCGTCGCGGTCGACGAGGACCCGGACGAGTCATCGACCGGCGGTGAGGAGGCGTGACGATGGACGCGACCGAGAGCGAGGAACGACGCCGCCCGGACCGCGGGACCGCGCTCGTCCTCGTCGACGTCCAGGAGGGGTTCGACGACCCGGCGTGGGGCGAGCGGAACAACCCGAACGCGGAGGCGCGCATCGGCGACCTCCTGTCGGCGTGGCGGCGACGCGGCTGGCCGGTCGTCCACGTCAAGCACGACTCGACCGAACCGGACTCGCCGCTCCGCCCGGACGCCCCCGGGAACGCGTTCAAGAGCGAGGCGGAGCCGACCGACGGCGAGCCCGTCCTCCACAAGTCCGTCAACGGCGCGTTCGTCGACACCGACCTCCAGGGTTGGCTCGAGGACCGCGGCATCGACCGGATCGTCTGCTGCGGGCTCACGACCGACCACTGCGTGTCCACGACCGCGCGGATGGCCGAGAACCGCGGGTTCGACGTCACCGTCGTCGCGGACGCCACCGCGGCGTTCGACCGCACCGCGCACGACGGCGACGCGCTCCCCGCCGAGGACTCCCATCGCGCCGCGCTCGCGCACCTCCGCGGCGAGTTCGCGACCGTCGTCGACGCCGCAGCGCTCCTCGACTGACCGGCGACCGCACCGTCGGCAACCGGTCTCTCCGGCAGTACGGCTACAACCGTGGAGCACGTCGTCCACTCGCATGGACGGCATCAGCGGGAAGACCGCGCTCGTCACCGGCGCAGGGTCGGGTATCGGCCGCGCATCGGCGTATCGGTTCGCGGAGGAAGGTGCGAACGTCGTCGTCGCCGACGTCACCGAGGACGCCGGCCGGGAGACCGTCGCGCGAATCGAGGCCGCCGGTGGCGACGCCACGTTCGTCCCCGTCGACGTCGCCGACGTCGCGTCCGTCGAGTGGATGGTCGAGACGACCGTCGAGACGTACGGGAGCCTGGACTTCGCGCACAACAACGCCGGCATCCTCACCGACTTCGTCGAGACGACCGGCATCAGCGAGGAGAACTGGGACCGCATCATCGACGTGAACCTGAAGGGAATCTGGGCCTGCATGAAGGCGGAGCTCCCCGTGATGGAGGCTCAGGGGCACGGTGCGATAGTCAACACCGCGTCCGAGGCCGGCCTCGTCGGCATGGGCGGGCTCTCGAGTTACTCGGCGAGCAAGCACGGCGTCGTCGGGTTGACGAAGTCCGTCGCGCTCGAGTACGCGAACCGCGGCGTCCGCGTCAACGGTATCGCGCCCGGGCCGACGGAGACGAACATCCAGTCCGGGATGCTCGGCGGCCAGGGCGGGTCGTCGTCGCTCCTCGGTCGCCTGCGGTCGGCGTATCGGTCGCTCCGGCTGGTCGTCCGGACGATGCGCGCCGAGTACGACACGTCCGCGATGCGGGACGTCCCGATGGACCGCATCGCGGACCCCGAGGAGATGGCGGGTGCCGTCGCCTTCCTCTGCTCGTCGGACGCCTCCTACATCACCGGGCACACGATACCGGTCGACGGTGGACAGGCCGCCGACTGACCGCCGCCGCGACCCCGTCGAGCGCGTTCGGGGCGCGACGACCGCGTTCCGCACGCTTTTTCCCGCTCGACGCGGTCCCTAGGTACAACGAATGATATCGAAGGGCTGCGAGCAGTGCGCCAAGGGCGGCAAGATGGTGATGTTCGTCTACGGGTACTGCGACCAGCGCGATTGCTTCTACTGTCCGCTCGGCGAGAACCGGAAGAACGTCACGGACGTGTACGCGAACGAACGGCTCGTCGAGGACGACGAGGACGTCATCGAGGAGGCAAATCGCATGGACGCGCTCGGGACGTCCATCACGGGCGGCGAGCCCCAGGAGGCGATGGACCGGACCTGTCACTACCTTTCGCTACTGAAGGACGAGTTCGGCGAGGACCACCACACCCACCTCTACACGGGCATCACGGGCGGTCGCGAGAACATGCGGCGGCTCTCGGAGGCTGGCCTGGACGAGATACGGTTCCATCCGCCCGTCGAACTCTGGGGCGACATGCACGGCACCGAGTGGGAGGACATCCTCTACGTCGCTCGCGAGGAGGGCCTGACGCCCGCGTTCGAGATTCCCGGTATCTACGCCGAACCGGAGTTCCTCGAGTTCCTCGACGAGGGCGCCGCCGACTTCTGTAACATCAACGAGTTCGAGATGAGCGACGGGAACTACCGCCGCATGCAGGAGGAGGGCTTCGAGCTGAAGGACGGCCACATGAGCGCCGTCGAGGGCTCGCGCGAGGACATCTTGGACGTGATGGGCGACCACGAGAAGGTGTACTTCTGCACGAGCGTCTTCAAGGACGCCGCCCAGCATCGCCGCCGGTTGAAGCGGATGGCGCGGAACATCCGCCGGGAGTTCGACGAGGTCACCGACGACGGCACGCTCGTCTACGGGAAGACCACCGTTCCGCCGGAGCGCTTCGAGGCGCTCGGCGTCCCCGAGGAGTTCTACACGGTCAAGTCCGACCACGTGGAGGTCGCGTGGTGGCTCTTGGAGGAGATGATCGAGGACGGCGACGTGGACGAGGGCGAGATCGTCGAGCAGTACCCGACCGTGAACGGCACGGTCGTCGAACGCACGCCGTTAGCCTGAGAGCGTCCGGCGGCCGCCAGGCCGCCGGTTCTTCGTTGTCTGCTCGCGGTCGCTCTTTCTCGCGGTCGTCGCGATTCACACCGGATGCGAGCGGCGTCGCCGTTCGCGGGTGCGGAAGGCAAGTCCGACGGCGGCGAGACCGCTGACGGCGGTCGCGATGGACGCGACGCCGAGGTCGGTCCCGGCGTCGAAGTACGTGCGGCGCGTGAACGCGTGGTGCTCGCCGGCGTAGAAGACGGCGATGGAGCCACGACCGGGCCCGGGGAGTGCGCCGAGGCTGTCGGTGACGAAGGCGTCGCCGGCGATGGCGGCGGTGACGAGCTCCTTATCGGCCGACGTGAGGTCGCCGTAGGAGAGCACCCAGTCGGCGTCCCCGGGCGTCGCGGTGACGCCGACGTACGCGAACTCGAAGCGGACGGCGCCGACGCCGAGGACGACGGCGGCGACGACGAGGCAGACGCCGAGGGCGAACGCGAGCGAGGGGACGTGCGGCGGGGGACGCATGCGACATGTAGGCGTCGCGGAACGATAAGGACTGCGTGCGGGCGGCGGAATCGGCGCGGAGCGGGGTCGACGTTCGTGCGCGCGGCGGTCGAATCGGTCGGCCAGCGGTTTCATGTGCGTCTCTCACCACGAATCCGTATGAGCAGGCGACGTCGATTCCTGGCGGCGCTGGGCGGGGGACTGTCGCTCGCGGGCTGCCTTCGACTGGAGGGCGGCGAGGGGACGACCGTCGAGCGGACCACGGGGACGGCGGGACCGTCCCCGTCGTCGACCGCGGCCCCGACGACGGAGGCACCGACCGAGGAGCCGACCGACGAACCGACCGAGGGGGACCCAGAGCCGGTGACGGCGCTATCGGGGACGTGGGAGCAGTTCCGTGGTGACGCGCGCAACACCGGCGTCTCCGGGGAAGCGTCGGGGTTCTCGGGCGAACCCGCGGAGACGTGGCGAGCGCCGGCCGGGAACCACACGCTGCTGAACTCGTCGCCGGTCGTCGCGGACGGCCTTGCGTACGTCGAGGTGGACACGGGGATACTGCGGGCGTACGACACGGCCGACGGGTCGGTCGCCTGGGAGCAACCGTACCCCGATGGCGACGCGGAGGGCCTCGGGTCGGTCGCGGTCCGGGACGGGCTCGTGTACGGTGGGCCGATCGACGACGACGTGTTCTACGCGTTCGACGCCGCGTCGGGCGCGTACCAGTGGCGGGCGTCGCTGTCGACGGGGACGTTCGCGTCGCCGACCGTCGCCGGCGACGCGGTGTACGTCGCGTCGACCGACGGCGTCGTGTACGCGCTCGACGCCGAGGACGGCGGCGAACGCTGGCGGTACGACACCGGCGGCGAGACCGTGCTGGGGACGCCGGCGGTCACGGACGGGTCGGTGTACGTCGCGAGCACCACGCCCCAGGAGCGACCGGACGGCGTCTCCGACCTCGTCGACGAGTACTTCTACTACGACCAGTTCTACCAGTGGGGTGACCTCGAGGAGGACCCGCTCGCGACCGTCGTCGACCTCGACGCGTCGGGGACGGTGCACGCTGTCGACGCCGCCACCGGCGACGTCCGTTGGTCGACGACGCTCCCGGACTTCGTGGTGTCGTCGCCGGCGGTCGTGAACGGCACGGTGTACGTCGGGTGCTGGGACGGGAACGTGTACGCGCTCGACGGCGCGAACGGGAGCGAGCGGTGGCGTGCGGCCGCTGACGCGCCGGTGAGTTCGTCGCCCGCGGTCGCGGACGGGTCCGTGTACGTCGGCGACTGGAGCGGGTCGCTGCACGCGTTCGACGCCGCGTCGGGCGACCGCGAGTGGTTCCTGCCCGTCGGAAGCCACGTCGGGTCGTCGCCGGCAGTCGTCGACGACACGGTATACGTGGTCGGCGACAACAGCGCCGTCGTCGCCGCGTCCACGAGCGGCCGCGTCGAGTGGCGGTTCGAGGGGCCGCGCGGGGACTTCAACGCCTCGTCGCCCGCGGTCGTCGACGAGAGCGTGCTCGTCTGCGGTGACTATCCGGACCCGGACGCGCCCGACGACCGCGACGAGAGCGGCGCGCTCTTCCGGCTCGACGCCGCGTGACGGCGTCGAGGCGGGCCGCCTGGGGTGTCGGCGCTGTCGACGCGTGGTGCGGTCAGTCGACGAGGAACTCGCGGACGGCGTCGCGAGCCTTCGTGGTCGGTTCGAGCCACGGCGTGTGGCCGTGGTCGTCGAGCACGACCATCTCGCCGTCGGGCATGGCGTCCGCGACCGGACGGCCGACGGCTGGCGGCCAGAAGAAGTCCTCGGTCCCCCAGACGAACCGCGTCGGTATCGCGCTCGCGGCCACCTGGTCGCGGACGACGAACCGTTCGTGCATCCCGCCGCGGAGCGTCCCCGCGTTCGTGTTCAGCGAGACGAGGCTGTCGGTCTGTCCGGGGACGCGCTCGCCGGCGAGTCCGACCTCGAGGAGCGCGTCGTCGAGCGCGCCGTCGTCCTCGACGTTGATGAGGGTCCACTGCTCGCGGGCGTCAGCGAGCGAGTCCGCTATCGACCGTCGGAACAGCCACGGGCCGACCTTCGGGGCGTACGTCGCGCGGAACGTCCAGGGGACCTTCCGTGAGAGTCCGCCGGGGGCGCCGACGAGGCACGTCCGCTCGACGCGCTCGGGGTGGTCGACCTGGAGGTGCAGCGCCTGCATCCCGCCCAGGGAGTTCCCGAGGACGCGCGTCGCGTCGACGTCGAGCGCGTCCAGGAGGCCGGTGACGTAGTCGACGCCGAACTCGCGGAGGTCGACGGTTGCGTAGTCGACGGGCGCCGACAGGCCGCGACCGGGCCTGTCGGGCGCGACGACGCGGAAGTGCTCGGCGAGCGCGTCGAACAGCGGGAGCCACGTCGCGGCGGTCGTGCTGAGACCGTGCAGGCAGAGCAGCGGTGGGCCGTCACCCGCTTCGAGGTAATGGACGCGGTCACCGTCCACGGTCGCGGTCCGGGACGCGACGTCGACGTCGACCGTCGCCGCGTACCCCTCCAGCGCGTCGACGAACGCGCGTTCGGCGGGCGCTGGCCGCTCGAGCGGAGTGGTCGTGAGTGGCATACGCGGACCGACCCGCGCCGCGGCAAAAACGCTACCGGCGACGTTCGTCCTCGGTTCGAGGCGTGGAGCGAGACGACGCAGCCGGTAGCGAGGACGAACGCGGGAGTGCGAGCGCGGGAGCACGACCTGGCGAGCCAGAACGCAGTCACGAGTCGCTTCGGACGGGTGTTTGACGTGCGTATCCCATATTTCATTCATTCTTGTATCGTCCGGATTCAGCTGTCGTCGTGTTCGAGAACTACGGGAGTGGTCGTCGTGGAGGCGCGTCACTGACGTCGGCCGCCTCAACGCAAGCGTTTAGGCCTGCGGCCCGCTACACGGTTGCATGGCGGACTGTCCACTGGCCGACGACTGCCCTCGATTCAGCGAACGAGTCGAGGGGATGGGGTGCCAGTCCTACGGCGACCGGAGCGGTATGGAGTGGTGTAAGGACTACGACCAGCCAATATCCGACCTGAAGACCCAGCCGGTGAAGGTCGGCGAGGAGGTCGTCGTCGAGGTGACGGACATCCACGAGAGCGGTGCTGGCGTGGGACGCACGGAGGACGGGTTCATCATCATGGTCGACGGCGTCCTTCCGGACGCGAGGTCGAAGGTGAAGGTGACGAACGTCCACTCGAACCACGCTCGCGCCGACGAGATCGAACGCCTCCCGATGGACGAGGAACTCGACGACGACGACGGCGACGATGCGGAGCTCGGGTACGACGACCCCGACGACCCGGACGACGCCGGTGACGAGGACGAGGACGACGACAGCGGCCGGCGCGTCGACCGCGAGCGCCTCGGGAGTCGCGAGAACTTCTGGGGGAACTAGCCGCCCACCGCGGGCAGCCCATCGACCTGGACAGTCCAACTGCCATCCGTCGTTTCTGCGGACGTCTCTCGAACCGCCACGAGTCGCGATTCTGGCGACCGTCGGTCGCGTCCAGCGCTGCTGCCGACTCGTCGTCCCGGTTCCCGTCCAGCGCTGCCGCCGGCACATCGTATTAGTTCGCGCCGGCCGATGCCTCCGGCATGGACCTGCATCTTGACGGTGACGTGGCGCTGGTGACGGCGAGTTCGAGCGGGCTCGGGTACGCGAGCGCCGAAGCGCTCGCCCGGGAGGGCGCGGACGTGGCAATCTGCGGTCGGGACGAGGAACGGCTCGCGGCCGCGGAGACCGAGCTCGAGGCCGTCGGGGACGGTCGCGTGCTCGCACGGTCCGCCGACCTGACCGACGCCGCGGCGGTGACGGCGCTCGTGGAGGCGACCGTCGACGCGTTCGGCGGTATCGACCACCTCGTCACGTCCGCGGGCGGCCCGCCCTCCGGTGGGTTCCGGGACATGAGCGACGAGGACTGGTACGGCGCGTACGACACGCTCGTGATGAGCGCCGTCTGGACGCTCCGGGAGGCGTCCCCGCACCTCGACGCGAGCGAGCAGGGGACGTGGACAGCCATCACCTCGCGGAGCGTGCGCGAGGTCATCGACGACCTCGTCCTCTCGAACGCCGTGCGTCGCGCGGTCATCGGGCTCGTGAAGTCCGTGAGTCACGAGTTCGGCCCGAGCGTCCGCGCGAACGCCGTCCTCCCCGGCGCGCACGAGACGAGCCGCATCGAGGAGCTCGTCGAGGACGCGGTCGAGCGCGGCGACCACGACACCTACGACGAGGGGCTCGCCGAGTGGGGCGAGGGCGTCCCGCTCGAACGCATCGGCGACCCCCGGGAGCTCGGGGACGTCGTCGCGTTCCTCGCCAGCGACCGCGCGAGCTACGTGAACGGCGTGAGCGTCCCCGTCGACGGCGGGAGCCTCCGGAGCTGAGGAGCCGGGGGCGCTCGGTCGGGAGACTGGCGCACCCGGTCAGAACAGGTCGCGGTCGCGGAGGTCGCTGACGACGTCGCGGACGCGCTGACTGGATTCTCGCGGGAGAACGAGGACGCGGTCGTCGAACGCGGCGACGACGACGCCCTCGCAGTCGACGACCGCGACGTGCGTGTCGTCGGTCGCGACGACGCTGTTCGTCGTGTCGACGAGCGTCGGCGCACTCGCCGGCCCGCCGGCGTCGCCGTCGGACCCCGTGGCGAGCACGGCGTTCCCGGCGTCGTCGGTGTCGAGGATGCGCGCGATGGCGTCCCACGACCCGAGGTCGTCCCACGCGAAGTCTGCGGGGACGACGTACGCGTCGTCGGTGCGTTCGAGGACCGCGTAGTCGACGCTCACCGCGGGCGCGGCGTCGAACGCCGATTCGAGGTCGAGCGCGTCGTCCGCGAGCGGTTCCAGGGGCGTGCCCTCGCACTCGCGGAGGAAGGCCGTGGGCGTCCACGCGAACACGCCGGCGTTCCAGAGACAGCCGAGGTCGACGAGTTGCTCGGCGGTCTCGCGGTCGGGTTTCTCGCGGAACGCCGCGACCGGCGCGTACTCGCCGCCAGCGGGTTCGTCGGGGGCGTCGGCGGCCGCGTACTCGCCGCCTGCTCGCTCCCGGAACTCGCCGGGTTCGACGTACCCGTACCCGGTCGCCGGCCGCGTCGGCTCGACGCCCATCGTCACCAGCCCGTCCGTCTCGACCGCGACCGCCGTCGCGTGACGCGCGACCGCCGCGAACTCGCCGTCGACGTGGTGGTCAGCGGGCACGCAGAGCAACGCGCATTCGCCGAACGCCTCGCGAGCGCGTCGCGCCGCGTACGCGAGCGCCGGTCCAGTGTCCTTCGCCTCCGGTTCGACGAACACCGCGGCGTCGGGCGCGTGCTCGCGGACCGCGTCCGCGTGCTCGCTCCCCGTGAGGACCACGGTCTCGTCGGCGAACGCGACGCGGTCGACCGTCTCGCGGAGGAGCGAGCGCTCGCCGTCGAGCGCGAGGAACTGCTTCGGGCGGTCGCGCCGGCTCGCCGGATACAACCGCGTGCCGGTACCGCCAGCGAGCACGCACGCGACCGTCGTCACCACGTCTCTATCCGACCTTCCTCGATGTCCTCGAGGCAGCCTTGGCAGTCCACCCGTTCCGGGTCGAAGCACGCGGGCGCGCCGTTCTCGTCCAACCGAACCGCACGCTTCTCTGCTTGCAGACGGCAGACGATGCGCACGCGGCCGTGTTCGTCGCGGGGTAGCTTACTCGCCTGCTTGCCCGTGGCGAAGTTCCGCCGGGTCTTGGCGTACTTGCGGCCCGCCGACCGGAGCGTCTTGCGGACGAACTGTCCGATAGAGTCGTCTCTCTCGTCGCTCACTGCGGGCACCTCTCGGAGACGAACGCTCCCATTGTCGTTCGGTTGTAACGGCGCAAACCACTAAGGTACGTTGGTGCAACCGGTCCGTCCTCGGTCCCGGCCGAAACCGGAACGACGTCGAGGTCACCACCCAGAGAGTTGGCAGCTCGAGAACCAATAAAAATCGAGTGACAGAAACACCATGACCACTAGATTCGATAGATTATGAACTTATTTAAGAAGCAGAAACCGAGGATATATCACGATCAGTATGTGGTCCCCAATCGAACGATGGCGAGAACCCATCGACGGTCGACTGGAATCGACGCTCCCTCCCACGATGACCGACGAGTTCCTTCGGGAATGCATCGGCCCGCCACGCGAGCAGTACGACGTGACGGCCGTCCAGGAGACCCTCGCCGACCCCGTCTGGGACCTCCTCGACCGCGGTGGGAAGCGCTGGCGCGCGGTGCTCGCTCTCGTCTGCTTCGAGGCGTTCCGGGCTGACCCGCACGCGCACCTCGACTACGCGTGCATTCCGGAACTCGTTCACAACGGCTCGCTCCTGGTCGACGACGTCGAGGACGAAGCCGCGCTGCGGCGTGGAGGTCCGGCGATCCACCGCGAGTACGGACGGGACGTCGCTCTCAACGCCGGCAACGCACTCTACTTCCTCCCGTTCCACCTGCTCGAACGGACCGCCACCGACCTGCCCTCGGCGACCCAGTGCGAGCTCTACCGGCGTCTGACGACTGAGATACTGAGTCTTCACCTCGGACAGGGGATGGACATCCACTGGCACTCGTCGACACACCCCGAGGTATCGCCGGCGACCTACCTTGAGATGACCGTCCGGAAGACGGGGAGCCTCGCCCGACTCTCGACCGAGATTCCGGCCATCGTCACGAACCAGCCGCCGGCCGTCCGCGAGACCCTCCGGGCGTACGCGACCGACATCGCCATCGCGTTCCAGATAAGCGACGACGTCCTCGACGTCGAGACGGCCGCCGAGCACGGAGGGGACTTCGGGAAAGAGTTCGGGAACGACATCAAGGAAGGGAAGGTGACGCTGTTGACGATTGCGGCACTGGCGGAGGCGGGTCCGGCCGACGCGCGCTTCCTTCGCGAGGTACTGGCCGACGACGACCCGAACCGCGACGACATCGACGACGCGATCGCGGTGCTGCGCGAGACGGGGAGCGTCGAGTACGCCCGCGACCAGGCAATCACGTTCAGCGACCGGGCCTGTAGCCATCTCGAGGAAATCGATCTGCCGGCGGAGTCGCGAGCGGAACTCGAGTCGTTCGCGGCCTTTGCCGTCGAACGCGTCGTCTGAGATCATCAGTCGGCGTTCTGGGCGATGGAGGCGTCGACCTCGAACGTCCCCTGCTGGCGGTAGAGGACGACGAGTGCGACCATCCCGGTTCCGGCGAGTACCGTCCCAGCACCGAGGAACAGCTTCGCGATGCCCGTTGCGCTGCTCAGTACGCCCATCACCGCCATCGCGACGATCTGCCCGATCTTGTTGATGCTCCGGTAGATCCCGATGAGCCGACCGGTGAACTCCGAGCCGCCGTACCGCTGGACGATGGTCGTCCCGCACGACACGACGATGGCGATGGCGACACCGAGGACCGTACTCGCGGCGACCGCCACGGGGACCGTCTGGGCGACGACGAGCGACAGGAAGCTCACTCCAGCGACCGGGAGCGTCAGCGTGAGTGCAAGCGTCTCCGTGATCGACTCCTCGTAGTGCGACATCGCGAGACCGCCCGCGACCGCGCCGAACGAGGTCACCGCGGTAAGGACGCCGTAGGTGGCCTGGCCGAGCGCGAGGACGTCTCTGACGTAGAGCGGCAGTAGTGTCTTGTACGCGTCGATGGTCCCGTACCCGAGGGTACTGACCGCGGTGACCAAGAGCAAGACCGGGGCGGTGTAGAACTGCTGGAGACCGTTCTTGAACTCCACGGAGAATCTGGTCGACGGGTCGGTGTCGACGGTCGACGTCGGCAGTCCGAGGAGGACGAACGCCGTCGCTCCGTAGAGCACGGCCACGGTCCCGAGGAGGAGCTGCCGGGAGAGGGCGGCGAGCGCGACACCGGCGACGCCGGGAGCAATCATCGAGGTGAGTTTGAGGACGACGTTGGCCCTGAGCAGGCGCGAGTTCGGGACGAGTTCGGTCACCATCGCACGCTGTGCCGGCTTGAACACCTCTGCGAACAGCGCGAGGCAGAAGAACGCGAGGTACAGCGCCGGCAAGGACTCGAGGACGAGGAAGCTGGCGGCGACGACGGCGCTGAGCAGTTGCGTGACGACCATCAGCAGGCGCCGGTCGACGCGGTCAGCCAGCGCGCCGGAGAGGGGACTCACGACGACGGTCGGCACGAGACCGATGATGGTGATGCCCGCGACCGGGAGTGCGCTGATTCCATCTTCGAAGACGAATCGGCTGCTGAGTGTTACGAACGAGAACCACCAGCCGAGCGACACTGAAATATTTCCGAGTACAAGCCGGCCGAACTTCGCCGAATGTCGCCGACAGAGTACAGAGGAGACCATGTAATAGAATCACCATCCTCATAATTTAAGTATTTATATATAGTAATCAGTTACTGATTATAGGTTGAATTGAAGTCGGGCGATACCATTTCAGCCACCATGATCGACAGTGCACCATCGACGATGTGGAACAGAGAAGCAGGGGCGGATGAGTCGGCTATCGACAGTGAAGGCGACCCACGCGAGTGTTCGACGCTGATGTGACCGCGGAGGCGTGGCATATCGCCCGTCGTCCTAGGGACGACCGATTCGAGAGGACGGCGAGTTCCGACACCACCCGGAGGACGCCACCCCGTGACACGCCCGCCACTCGACGTTCGACCCGGCAGCCGATGCGTCCTTCACTAGACGAACCGGTACTGGCGCTCGCCCATCGGCCCCCAACCGTCGAAGACGAACTCCGATGAAGGCGTGGTGAATCGAGTTCGCGGAACGTCCTTGTCGTAGTTGTGGACGTCGTGAATCGCTTCGTACTCTTCGAAGGAGAGATCGTGCCGGTCCGCGATCTGATCGTCGATAGTCAACTGCCGGATTTCGTTCTGCCATCCGTCCATCACGGTCTCGGCGTGCATCTCCGCCTGTGCGCCGCTCCCGTACGAACCGACGAGCAGGTGGTCCCCAGCGAGGTCCTTCCCGGCCGAGTACGCGTCGAGGAGTGCGCTTACGCGGGCGATGTGAACCGAGCCGGTGTACCAGTTGCCCACCTTCCGCGAGAGCGCGAGGGTCGGTTCGATGCGGTCTGCGTACCACCCCTCGTACTCGTCCGTCTGCCGTAGATCGTCCATGTAGTCGCGGATGGCCGCCTCGTACGCATCCCGGTCGTCGAACTCCGTCTCGCGGGGCTGGAGACCGATGTCGTCAGCGAGATGTTCCTCCATCGGCGTCCCGCGGACAGTGTGCCGAAAGCCGAGCAACGCCACCTTCCGGACCATCCCCGGGAACGGCGTGTGGAAGGGAATGTACGCGAAGTCCGTCGGGTGGACGGACGACGTCTGCGTCTCGAACTGCTGACCGGCCTCAAGCATGCGGTCGAGGTACACCTGTATCGACCGCTTGCCGTCGACGCTCGGGAACTGCTGGTTGGGCTTCAGGAAGTCCGTCTCGTCCGCGCTCCCGTACCCTTGCTCGGGTGAGAGCGCCACCAAGGACGGGTCCTCGTCGACGAGCATCGCGATGGCGCCCGCACCCTGGGTCGCCTCGCCGGCGTCGCCGCGCGCGTACAGCGCCGTGTCCGTCGCCACGACCAGTGCGGCCCGTCCGCGGTTCCGGCCCGCACGGATCCAGTTGTACGCGTCGTTGAGGCTCTGGGTGCCCGCGATGCACGCGAACTTCCGCTCGCCCTTGTTCGCGTGATGGAAATCCCCGTCGTACACCTGCTCCAGACATCCCGCGATGTACGTGGAGACCGGCTTCGAGTTGTCGAAACTCGACTCCGTCGCCACGTCGATCCGACCGACGTCCTCGGGCGCCAATTCCTTCCGGTCCATGAGTCGCTGGGCGGCGTTCGCACCCATGGTCACGATGTCTTCGTACGCGTCCGGGAGAGAGCTAGCGTGCAGTCCGAGTCCCTTCGCGTACTTCTCGGGGTCGTCTCCCTTCTCGTCGGCGAAGGTCGTCGTGAGGTCGAGTTCGAGGTTTCCACTCCAGATCTCGACTGCATCAATACCGATGGAGGACATGAATCAGCAATTCATATGCTGAATTAAATACTTTTTCCTGTCTATGCCGTTTCCGTCTCCTGAGAAAGACATATAGACTTCCAATCATGTGAGAGCCACACTTTCCAAATACCGTTGACATTTCGGCCGCTGGATGGTGGCGACGACCCAGACGGTGCAGTTTCACTTTCACTCCGCCACCGGCAATTTAAATACCATCACGCGCGAAGGTCGATGCGTCTCCCACGAAACACACGCGGAGACAGGAACCCACAATGAGCGATCTGCGAGACCACGCCGAAGACATACACGAACAGTTCTCGGACCACATCGAAATCAGCGTCGACGACGTCGAGGAGCGCCTCAGCACGCTCGTCGACGAGTACAAGGTGCCCGTCGACGAGGCGCGGCGCTCCGTCACGAGTCACTACCTCGACGAAGCCGGCATGGAGCGCGACGCGCTCGGTGGCGGCAGCGGCTCGAACGACCACGTCCAGGTCGCCGACGTCGAGGAGGACGAACAGTGGATCGACGTCACCGCGAAGGTCGTCGACCTCTGGGACCCCCGGAGCGACGCCGTCGCCCAGGTCGGCCTGCTCGGCGACGAGTCCGGCACCATCAAGTTCACCGCGTTCGCGTCCAGCGACCTCCCGAAGCTCGAAGAGGGCGCAGTGTACGCGCTCGGGAACCTCGTCACCGACGAGTACGAGGGCAACTACTCGGTGAAACTGAACCGCACCACGACCATCGAGGAACTCGACGAGGACATCGAGGTCGGCGACGACTCGACGACCGTCGAGGGCGCGCTCGTCGCGATGCAGTCCGGTTCCGGGCTCATCAAGCGCTGCCCCGAGGAGGACTGCACGCGCGTCCTCCAGAACGGCCGCTGCAGCGAGCACGGCGAGGTCGAAGGCGAGTTCGACCTCCGCATCAAGGGCGTCGTCGACGACGGCATCGACGCGCACGAGGTCATCTTCGACAAGGAGACGACCGAAGCCATCACCGGCATCTCGCTGGAGGAAGCGAAGGACATGGCGATGGACGCGCTCGACACGACCGTCGTCGCCGACGAGATCCGCGACCTCGTCATCGGCACGTACTACCGCGTGACCGGCCCGACGTTCGGGCGGTACGTGCTCGCCGACGACGTCGAACAGTGCAGCGAGCCGGTCGATGCGACCGCGGCGCTGGAACGAGCGAGGTCGATGTGACATGAGTCAGGCACCCACTCGCGAAGTCGCAAAGCGCGTCTTCGCACGCGAGTTCAACGACGCAACGTTCACCTTCAAGGAGTCCGACGACGAGCGGGCACCGAACTTCGCGCTGCTCCCCACGGGGGACCGCGCGAACCGCGTGTTCGTCGTCGGCACCCTGACGGAGACCGAGGACATCGGTGACGAATCCGAGTACTGGCGTGGTCGCGTGGTCGGTCCGACGGGGACCTTCTTCGTGTACGCCGGGCAGTACCAGCCGGACGCGACCGCGTTCCTCCGGGACGCCGAGGCACCGGAGTACGTCGCGGTCGTCGGGAAGCCGTCGACGTTCGAGACGGACGACGGCACGGTGAACGTCTCGCTGCGACCGGAGTCCATCTCGGCGAGCGACGAGAACGCGCGCGAGCGCTGGATCGTCGAGACCGCCGAGCGGACGCTCGACCGCATCGAGGCGTTCGAGGACGAGACCAACGAGTACGCGGAGATGGCGCGCGACGAGTACGATACCGCCGTGGAGACGTACCGCCGCGAGGCCGCCGCGGCGCTCGACTCCATCGTCGCGGACGACGCCGACGAGGCCGAGCCGGAAGCGGCGCCCTGACCGCGGGGCGTTCACCCCGCTACGGCGTCGACCGCCCACAGCGTCGATGAGTAGCCGCGTCGACGTCCGCCGCGTCGGCCAGCGACCACGTCGATATTCGTCGTCGCCCTCGTCCGTGCGAGCGTCTGACAAATACTTAAGTGCGTGAGTGCGATAGTACGCGTCTAGGATGGGGAACAAGAACAAGACGATCTCCTTCCGCGTGAACGAGGACGCGTTCGAGACGCTCCAGGAGATCGCCGAGGAACGAGACATCTCGCTGTCGGCGGTGTTCCGCGACTACGTCGACATGCTGGTCGCGCACGACGGCCAGGTCGCGGTGATGCCCGAACACGAGATCAGCGATGAGGACACCGACGAGGAGGAGTGGCCGCCGAAGGTGAAAGTCCCGAAGAGCTTCGTGCGCGAGCACGAACGCCTGGAACTGGAAGCCGATCACCTCCGCGACCAGCTCGACGAGTACAAGCAGTACGTCACGAAACTCCGCGAGGAGGTCGACGACGACCCCGGCGAGGACGTCATCCACCTCGAGGATCTCGACGGGAGCGAGACCGAGGACGAGGACGAGGATACCCCGTACGTCGGCTGAGTCGACGTCGCTTCGACGGTCGCTACCCGGAGAGGTTTCGTTTCGCGGACCGCATGCGGTCTCTCGCTTCTTGTCGGCCGTCGACGTCGGCGAGTTCCTCGGCGGCTTCGAGCGTGCGGACGCTCTGGTCGAGGAACGAGAGGATGTCGCCTTCGTACGCGTAGAGCATGTAGTCGTCGCTCATGACGTCGACGATGGCGCTCGGACCGAGGCCTTGGGCGCGGAGTTCGAGGAGGTACCGCATGAACTTCCGCTCGGGGTGCCCGCAGTAGGGGTTGTTGTCGCACGCGCAGTCGAGGAAGTCCGTCGCGAAGTCGAGGACGCGGTCGCGGGTCGCTTCGTCGAGTTTCTCGAGCCCACCGCCCTGGAAGAGGATGTCGAGCGTCGCGCCTTTGAACGCTCCTTTGGGGATGTTCGTGTCCAGCTGCGAGGAGAGCTGGCGGTGGTTCTTGACGTAGATCTTGTCCGTGATGGCCACTGCTGGGAGGAGGGTACTCGGTGTACGAGCAAAAGTCGTTCGTATTCGCGCTAGCAGGCCGCACGCGACCGCTCGCAGGTGTCGGAACCACGCGCTGCCACCCCGGGTAGCCGCGTGGACCCCACGAGAACGCGGGTGGTCGCTCGCTCCAGCCGCCCATCCCGATAGCGACCCCTCGACTGGGGTGGGTGGCGCGCGGGCCGTCGCCGCGCCGCCAAGCGGCGGCGCGAGCGGCGACCGCGTGCGAGGGACGACGAGCGAAGCGAGGAGTCGGATGGGGAGGACGTGGCTGCGGGGCGGTGGCGAGTGGCGGGCGTCGAGGAGTCCGATTCCGCCACCGTCGACCGGCGCGACGGGTATGCGACCGACCGACGCAGCCGCATCGAGTCGTAACGTATATCCATCACAGCCACCGTATCATCGAATGCAACGTGTCCGGGGTAGGGTAGTGGACTATCCTTCAGCCTTGTGGAGGCTGAGACGCGGGTTCGATTCTCGCCCCTGGACCTTCTCCGAACGACTCCGCGAACAGCCACCGCCGTGCGCGGCCGCTGTGAGCACTCCGAGTGAGTACGTTCGACCGTGGTTCGAATCGACGTGGCTCTCGGGGGTAGCGTCGTGGTGTCCAGAAGCGGTTTGTGTCTGTACACCGAGGCGTCCGGTATGGCGCTCGACGACAACGACCACGCGGTGCTGCACGACGTGGTGGAGATGGGCGAGGTGCAGGATACGGAGTACGTGGATTCGCCGATTGACGGCGAACCGTCGCGGCTGTACGTGCTGTTCGACTCGGACGTGGACGTGCTGTCGGCTGACTTCCAGCAGTGGATGGTCGAGAGGAACGTGGCGGCGATGAACGTCGGGTTCGAGTCCGACGCCGTCCTCGACCAGTTGTTCGTGGAACTGCAAGACGTGGAGGAACTGATTTGACCAGCATACGGCGGCCCCCAGGCCGCCGTTTCTCCGGTCGGACGCTCTCGAACTGGTGTAACGAGCGTACGGCGCGCTCCAGCGCGCCGTTTCTGTGGTGACGCGTCGACACCGCGTGTTTTTCCCTGCTGGGCGTGCTCGGGAGGTGTATGAGCGATAGCGAGGACGCGGAGGGCGGGCCGATGCAGGTGTCGGACCCGAGCTATCATAGCGTGAATCACACGGCTGCGCAGACGTGTGGGTGGACGAAGAACGCGCTTGAGGGCGAGGGGAAGTGCTACAAGTACGCGTTCTACGGGATCGAGTCGCATCGGTGTATGCAGATGACGCCGGTGGTGAAGTGCAACGAGCGGTGCGTGTTCTGTTGGCGCGATCATGCCGGGCACGCGTACGAGTTGGGGGACGTGGAGTGGGACGATCCGGCGGCGGTCGCGGATGCGACGGTGGAGCTCCAGCGGAAGCTCCTGTCGGGGTACGGTGGGAACGAGAACGTGCCGCGGGAGGTGTTCGAGCAGGCGATGGAGCCGCGTCACGTCGCGATCAGTCTGGACGGCGAGCCGACGCTGTATCCCTACTTGCCGGAGCTCATCGACGAGTTCCACGAGCGGTCGATTACGACGTTCCTCGTCTCGAACGGGACGAAGCCGGAGATGTTGGCGCGCTGTGAGCCGACGCAGTTGTACGTGAGCGTGGACGCGCCGGAGCGGGCGACGTTCGATTCGACGGTGAAGGCGGTGGACGACGACGCGTGGGAGCGCCTCGTCGACACGATGGACGTCCTCGCGCGGAAGGACGAGACGCGGACGGTGCTGCGGACGACGCTCGTGAACGGCGAGAACATGCATAGTCCGGACTGGTACGCCGCGTTCTATCGGCGCGCGAACCCGGACTTCGTGGAGCTGAAGGCGTACATGCACGTCGGACACTCCAGGGGCCGCCTCGACCGGTCGGCGATGCCGGACCACGAGGACGTGCTCGCGTTCACGGAGGACGTGCAGGCGCACATGCCCGAGCACGACCACCTCGCGGACGTCCCGCAGTCCCGGGTCGCGCTGCTCGCGCGCGACTCGGATACGTGGGTGCCGAAGCTCCGGAAGGATAGCGACTTCTGGACCGACGACCCCCTCGCGGACGCCTGACCTGCTCGAGAGTCGTTCAAGGGTCTCGCACGCGACTCGCCGCATCCAGGGAGCCGCCCGTCAGTCGGTGGCGTCCTCGTCGACCGGCGGAACGTCCCCGGGCGGTTCGGCGGCCCCGCGGTCGACGGTGACCCGGACCTTCTGGATGCGAGTGTTCTCCACCTGTTCGGCTCGCATCGTCACGTTCTCGTAGTCGAACGCCTCGCCCTGCTCGACGAGGCGACCCGCGCGGTTGAACAGGAACCCAGCGATGGTCTCGAACTCCTCGCCCTCCGGCAGGACGATGTCGAGCGCCTCGTTGACCGCGTCGATGTTCACCGAACCGTTCGCCACGACCGTGTCGTCGTCGACGAGCTCTATCGGGTGGTCCTCGTCGCCGACGAGTATCTCACCGACGATCTCCTCGGTCATGTCCTCCATGGTGATGAGGCCCTCGGTGGCGCCGAACTCGTCGATGACGATGACCATGTGCATGCGGTTCTCGCGCATCTCCGTGAGGAGGTCGTCCACGTTCTTGGACTCGGGGACGTGCAGCGTCGGGTTGACGACGTCCGCGACCGCGAGGTCGCCGAAGTCGTCGTACTTCGAGCCGTCGAGCTCGCGAACGTCGAAGACGCCGACGACGTTGTCGAGCGAGTTGTCGTACGCCGGCAGGCGGGCGTGGCCCGACCGGATGCACTGCTCGATACCCTCCTCGACGGTCGCGTCGGTGGAGATGGCCGCCATGTCGAGGCGGGGCGTCATCACCTCCTTGGCGGTGGCGTCGGTGAACCGGAGGGTGCGCTGGAGCATCTGGCGTTCCTCCTCGTCGAGGATGCCCTCGCGCTCGCCGGTCTTTATCATGTTCTGTATCTCGTCGCGCGTGACGTAGGAGGACTCGATGGACGAGTCACCGCCGGTTATCTTGTTCACGACGCTGGTCAGGTAGTAGAACAGCGTGATGAGCGGCCACAGGACTTTCCCGACGAACTTCAGGGGCGGCGCGACGGTTCGCGCCCACGAGTCGGTGTTCTCGACCGCGTAGGACTTCGGTGCGCTCTCGCCGAACAGCAGCACCATCGACGTGATGCCGAACGACGACACGAGGACCGCCGCACCCGGGTCGAAGTAGAACTGGACGATGGTCGTCGAGATGGAGGACATCGTGATGTTCACCATGTTGTTCCCGACGAGTATCGTCACGAGCAGGCGATGCGGGTCCTCCTTCAGCGACTGGACGGTGCGCGCGCCACGCTTGCCCTGCTCGACCATCGCGTCGATCTGGTGGGTCGGCAGGGAGAACAGCGCGATCTCGGACGAGGAGAAGAACCCCGAGCCCATGAGGAGCAGAAGGATGAGGAAGCCGCCGACGATGGTGAGGCCCGTCTGTCCGAGTTCGATGCCGACGAACGGGACGGTGTACTGTGAGGCGCTTGCCGCGGCCGGTGCTGCGAGCATGGATGTCCCCATCGTCGTCACGTTTCCGGCATGGAAAACTAACTCTTGCGCAACGGGACGAGTAGTCCGGCACTTACACTCGCATCTGACGCCCGATACATGGACGAATGTTCGATAATATTCGTAGAATCCAGCTGTTCGGACAGCGCCTCTAAGTCGTTCGGGCGTTCGTCGCCGGGGTCACACGGGCCGACGGCCGTCGAACCCGGTCAGTCCTCGGTGGCGTTCGCGGAGCCGTCCCGTTCGGCGGCGACCGCCGGGTGCGCGTCGCCGTGGGCGCGCGGGACGACGGCGACGACGGTACTGGCGTCGTCCTCGAACCGGAGGTCGCCGTCGAACGCGTCCAGGAGCCACGTCGCGATCCAGAGCCCGAGTCCGCTGCCGTGTTCGAGCTGGGTGATGTCGCGGTCGCCGGTGACGAGTTCGCGCTCGAACTCGGGGATGCCGGGCCCGCCGTCGCCGACGCGTATCTCGACGGTCGTGTCCGTGGTGGCGACGGAGACGGCGACGTCGCCGCCGCCGTGCTCGAACGCGTTCTCGACGAGGTTCTTGACGACGATCTCGAGGCGATAGTCGGCGATCACGGTCGCCGGCTCGGCGTCGAACGCGACCTCGCGGTCGGCGCGTCCGCTCGTCGCGTCCGCGATCGCGTTCCGGACGTGCGAGACGACGTCGACGAGTCTCGGGTCGGGCGTCCCCTCGAGTGCGCGTTCGAGTTCGCGGGCCTTGTCGCTGAGTGCGACGACCTCGTCGACCGCGTCCCGGATCCGGTCCGCGTACTCCTCGGCGTCGCTGTTCGCGGCGAGCTGGTCGACGTACCCGGAGACGAGCGTCATCTCCGTCCGGAGGTTGTGCCTGAGGATGGTGTTGAGGACCTGGAGGCGGCGTTCGCGCTCGTGCTGGGGCGTGATGTCCGTGTAGATACCGTACCCGCGGTGGACGTCGCCGTCGAGGTACGAGATACCCCGGAAGAGGAAGTGCCGCGTCCCCTGACTCGTCTGGCGGACGATCTCGCTGGAGACGACGGTCGCGTCCCCGGGTTCGACGTCGAGGGTGCTGGCGTCGAGCCGCCCGGCTTCCTCGCTGCGGTCCTCGGGGACGATGAAGTCGTTGATGCATTCGCCGGCGAGTTCGCGCTCGTCGTACCCGAAGACGTCTTCGAACGCCGGGTTGACGCGTTCGACGAGCGGTTCCCCGTCGACGAACCGGTTCTCGACGACGGGGTCGGGGAGGGACTCGAACAGCTGGCGGAATCGAGCGTTCTCGGTCTCGAGGCGAGCGCGCGTCTCCGTGAGGTCGCTGATGTCGTGGACGACGCCGACGGTGGCGTCCTCGTCGTCCGCGGGGAGGGCGGTCACGTCGACGCGGACGGGGAACGGTCGGGGTGCCTGGAGGACGGTCTCGAGCGTGGTCTCGCCGTCGGCGTCCGCGCGACTGTCGGCGAGCGCCGCGTCGACGGTGTCCGTTCCCGCGTCGAGGATCGCGCCGAGATGCGTTCCTTCGAGGAGTTTCCGGGGGACGTCGACGGCGGCCGCGAGCGGCGAGCTGAGGAACACGAACCGGCCGGCGTCGTCGAGCACGAACACCATGTCCTGGACGTTCTCGAGCACGGTCTCGTAGCGTTCGAGGACCTGCTTGCGTTCGGCGTCGGTGAACGCGACGGTGGCGTTCGTGACGAGTATCTCGGTGAGTCGGCGTTCGGTCTCGGTGACGGGGCGTTCGTCGAAGCGGGAGGCGACGGTGAGGACGCCGTGGTCGCCGATGGGGTAGTAGCGGGCGGCGGTCAGCGGGCCGATGGCGTCGTCGCCCTCGACGTCGCGTTCGAGGACCTCGCCGCGTTCGAACGTCCGGCCGGGGCCGCCCTCGCCGACGTCGTACGTGGGGCGGTCGGGGAGGTCCGCGTCGAGTTCGTCCGTGCTCGCCGCGACCGGGAGCGTGTCCGTCTCGGGGTCGTGGAGGCGGAAGGCGACGTAGTCGTAGCCGAGGATGTCCTGCGTGGCGTCGACGACGGCGTTCGCGATGGCGTCGGGGTCGGTCTCCGCGAAGAGGTTCCGCATCGTGTCGAGGAGGTCCGTCAGTTGCTGTTCCCGGTGCTTGCGGTCGCTGACGTCCCTGAAGAAGACGGACACGCCGTCCGGGGCGGGGTACGCCGACACCTCGAGCCAGACGTCGAGCGGGCCGTAGTACTCCTCGAACACGACCGGGGTCTGTTCGGTCATCGCGCGTTCGTAGTGCTCGCGGAACCGCGCGGCGTCCGCGTCGTCGTACAGGTCCCAGACGAGTTCGCCGACGAGCGCGTCCGGGTCGGCGTCGAGGAGCGCGCCGGCGCGCTGGTTGACGTACGTGAACGTCCAGTCGTCGTCGAGCGCGAAGAACGCGTCGTCGATGCGTTCGACGAGGCGCTCGTAGCGTTCGCGCGTGGCCTCGAGGTCGTTGCGGTGCCGGCGGCGTTCGAGTTCGTGCTCGCAGAGTTCGACGGTGAACTCGACGAACGTCCGGTCGGCGTCGTCGAACGAGTCGGTGCGGGCGGTGTCGCCAGCGAAGCAGAGGCTCCCGTAGCGTTCGCCGTCGAGTTCGACGGTCCCGCCGACGTAGCAGCCGAGACCGAAGCGGTTGTGTGGGGCGCTGTCGGGGAGTTCGGCCTCGGCGTCGGCCAGCGGGAGGAAGCCGTCGTCGGTCGCGGCGGTGTACTGGCAGTAGGATTCGGGGAGGGGCGCGACCGCGTCGGTCTGGAGGTCGGGGTGGTTCCCGATGCCGGTCGTGACGTGCTGCTGGTCGCCGGCGAACCTGGTGAGGAAGCCGTACGGGAGGTCGAGGCGTTCGCAGCCGACGTCGAGGAGGCGTTCGACGACGGTCTCGAAGTCGTCCGCCGGTTCGGAGACGGCGTCGTGGAGCCGGCGATACCACGCCTGGTCGGCGGTCGGGCGTCTGTCGAGGTGGTCGGCGATGCGCGCCGCGAGGTCGTCGTCGTGCGTGCAGTAGGCGGTGGCGCCGTGCGCGCTTGCGGCGCTCGCGAACTCGCCGTCGGGGTCGGGCGTCCGGGCGATGACGGGGGCGTCGGTGGCGTTCGCGACGGCGTCGAGGACGTCGAGCTGCCACGCGTCGCGGGTGGCGTCGTGGACGACCACGTCGACGTCGACGGCGTCGAGGACGTCGAGCGCGGACGCCGCGTCGGTCGCGTGCTGGACGTCGTACGCCGCGCTCTCGAGGGCCGTCTCGTGCTCGTCTGTCGCTGCGTGGAGGACGTTTACTGTCGTCGATTGCACCGTCTGTCACCCGACCCAGGCGGCGTGACGGGTGCCTGTGTCGTTGGGTCTACTGACGCGCCGACGGTATTAAACGCTCTTGCCAACGGCGGGACGGTCTGGGGCTGACCGACGCGTTTAAGCGCCCGTCGGACAAACTATCAACTCGACCCTCGTTCCTGCGGTCGCGTCACGCTCCCGTGACAGTGCATAACAGATTCGAGACGCATACCGTATTCGTTATGCTTATCCGGGGTGGGTTCGAACCACCGTTCATGCAAGAGACCACGTCCGACGTCGGGCACGACGAGGTCGCCGTCGCCAAACGCCTCGCGATGGACGGCGCCATCACCGGCGAGGTCAAGACGACCTGCACGGCCCTCGCCGAGGACCTCGACGCGTCCACGCAGACCGCCTCGCGGCGCCTGCAGCGCCTCGAGACGGCGGGGTGGGTGACCCGCGAGACCGTCAGCGACGGTCAGTGGGTCGCGCTCACCGACGCGGGCGAACGCGGCCTCCGCGGCGAGTACGAGGACTACCGCAGCATCTTCGAAGGCCACAGCACGATCGCGCTCGACGGCCGCGTCACGAGCGGGATGGGCGAAGGCCGCCACTACATCACCCTCCCCGGGTACATGGCGCAGTTCGAGGACCGCCTCGGCTACGAGCCGTTCCCCGGGACGCTGAACGTCGACCTCACCGAGGCGAGCGTCCGCCGTCGCCGCGCGCTCGACGCGATGGAGCCCGTCCCGATCGACGGCTGGGAGGACGACGACCGCACGTACGGCCCCGCGGTCTGCTATCCGGCGACCGTCGAGACCGGCGACGGCGACGTCTACGAGGACGTCCACACCATCGCGCCCGAGCGAACGCACCACGACGACGACCAGCTGGAGCTCATCGCCCCCGAGAAGCTCCGGGACGTCCTCGCGCTCGCGGACGACGATCACGTCACCGTCACCGTGGAGGGCACGGGATGACCCACACCGACCACGCGACGCCGAGCGCGGAGGACGCCGGCGACGACGCCGCTGCCGGCGACGCGGACGCGACCGCGACCGACGACGCGAGTGGCGCCGTCGACGCGGCCGTCGCGGCGTTCGCGCGCGGCGACCCGGTCTGCATCCACGACGCCGCCGACCGCGAGGGCGAGACCGACATCGTCTATCCAGCGAGCGGCGTCGACAGCGACGCGGTCCGCCGGATGCGCAACGACGCCGGCGGCCTCGTCTGCGTCGCGCTCGCCGACGACGTCGCCGCCGCGTACGACCTGCCGTTCGCGCAGGACGTCATCGACCACGACCTCGCCGCCGACCACGACCTCGCGTACGACGAACGCTCGTCGTTCTCGCTCACCGTGAACCACGTCGACACCTTCACCGGCATCACCGACGACGACCGCGCGCTCACCATCTCCCGGCTCGGCGACGCCGCCGCGAGCGCCCGCGCCGGCGACGCCACCGCGTTCGACTTCGCCGGCGAGTTCCGCGCCCCCGGCCACGTCCACCTCCTCCGCGCCGCCCCCGACCTCACCGTCCAACGCGAAGGCCACACCGAACTCGCGCTCGAACTCGCCGACGCCGCCGACGTCGCCCCCGCCGCCGTCGTCTGCGAGATGCTCGACGACGCGACCGGCGGCGCCACCAGCCCCACCGACGCCCGCGCGTACGCCGACCGCGAAGGCATCCCGTACGTCGAAGGCAGCGACCTCGTCGCTCGGTTCCGTTGACATCCTCCCCGCGCTGAAGGGCGAGGATTCCCGAGCGTTGGGATATTAGGGTTTGCAACCCACCTGTTCGCTCGGTGCGAAACGCCCCGAGGTTTGATCGAACAGGTAGGCTACTGGCCGTGCCAAACGACCGTTACTCATATCCCCTGTCGGGGGACTCTGAGTTATCTTTCTCTGAATGTTCACCGCACCGTTCACGTCCGCGTTCATCGTCGCCCCGCACGACTCACAGACGTACAGGCCACGCTCCACACGGTTCGCGTCCCGCTTCCGCCCACAGCACGAACACGTCTTGCTCGTGTCTCGCTCACCCGTTCGGTCAACGAGAATGCCGTGTTCCTCGGCTTTGTATTCGAGCAGGCGAGTGAAGCGGTCGAACTCCCAGCCGTGGAGTTTCTTGTTCCCACTTCGACCCCAATTCCGAGCCTCGCCGTTCGCGTCTTCTCGAATCTCACTCAGATCACCGATGGCGACGCGACCGACCTCGTGGTCGATGCACCGCTCTACGATGTGTTTGGCGAGCGCGTGCAGGAAGTGCGCTTTCCGCCGAGAGACCACAGTTGCGGATGGCGACGACACTGCTGTCGAGACCAGTCAGTTGGAAAGTACGGAGACACGTCAAGAAGAGGAACGGAACGAGTCGTCGCGATCAGCGGACCTCCCTATCAACGTCTCGTCGATTTTCGAGCGTGCCGAGCGACTGCTCGACGCCGAGTTCCGTGAGCCGGCCGTCGGCGTGCGACGGTACTCCGCGCCAACGAACGTCACGGACACGCCACGGTCCGCGTTCGCCGGGCGACTTGGCGTGCCGAATTCGACTGCCGAGAACGAGCTGGCAACCCGCGGCGATAGCGGACCGAACTACCAGATCACGCTCAGTGTCTCGAACCGGTCGACGAGCGAGAAGCTGACGACCGTCCTCGTTCACGAGTACACTCACGCAACCAACGTACAGCGACCGGACTTCGAGAGCGTTCTCAAGCTCGATGGAGCGCAGAAACGAGTCGAGGCCGCGGTCTCGGAGGGGTCGGCGACGTACGTCGCGCAGGAGTACGCTGACCGGTACGGGGACGCGTGGCCGAACCAGGAACGCTTCTGCGAGTCCTACGACGACGGGAGTGCGGCCGCGCGACTGTGGCTCGGCCAGTACTGCGTCGGCGCTCGCTACGTCGACGACCGCATCGACGACCCCGCGAACCTCGCCACTGTCTACCGGAATCCACCGAACACGACCGAGCAGGTGCGGCACGGCTACCTGCCAGACGAGGAGCCGCCGATGTCGATGCCGGTGAACGCGACCACGACCGACTCGTGGGACGTCGTCGAACGACACCGGCAGGGCGAACTCTGGACGTACGCCGTCCTCTCGACGCATCTCGCCGACGCCAGAGCGGACGCGGCCGCGACCGGTTGGGGGAACGACACGCGACTGACGTACCGGAACTTCGACCGCGACGGCTACGTCTGGGTGACGCGATGGGACTCACCGGACGATGCCGACGAGTTCGAGACCGCGATGACCGCCCACGTCGAGAACGCGACCGACGGAGCGACGACGAACGCGAACTTCCGGGTCGTCCGCGTCGACCCGGTGTCGGTCGTCGTCCTGGTCGGTGACGAGGGGTTCGTCGACGGAGCTACTGCGACCGCTACCGACGACGGTGTGGTCGTTCACCCACCGAACGCAACGCACTTCTCCGCGTCCGCGAATCCTGTCGCGTGAACTCGTCCGCGGCCGATGCTCCGTCCGACGCCGTGGCCGCTGCGAGCGAGTTCGCTCGCGACCGCCGCATCCACCTGGTCGTGGCCTGGCACGTTCTCGCGCTCGCGCTCGCACTCGTCGTCGAGCTCGCGTGAGAACAGGGTGTCGGCGTCGCACTCGCTGGACGAGCGCGGCGAGCGGCGCGCTCGGGCGCTACGACCCGCGCGGTGCGACCGGCCGTCCGGCGACGTACACCAGGCCGTCGTCGGCGGGTTCTTCGACCGGTTCGGTCGCCGCACCGCTCACGAACACGTGTTCAACTTCTTCTGAGTTTTCCATCGTTCATTCTCGTGTGTCTCCCGCGTCGAGATAAACCTTCTCAGCGGACACCCAGCCTACTCTCGGACTCACTCCCGAACTCACTCCCCGACTCACGCCCGAACTCACTCGCGAGACCGACAACGGCGCACCGCTGGCACCTCCTCGTTCCATCGCTGGCGACGTTTGCGCGAACCGAAACCGGGTACACTCTTAACCTAGGCAGTCGATTCGTCCCGTATGGCTGGCTTCGACGAGATGGACGTCGACACGATCTGGATGGACGGCGAGTACGTGGACTGGGACGACGCACAGATCCACGTCCTCACGCACGGACTCCACTACGGGACCGGCGTCTTCGAGGGCGCGCGCTGTTACGACACCGAGAAGGGTCCGGCGCTGTTCCGCTGGGAGGAGCACGTCGACCGACTCTACGAGTCCTGCAAGCCGTACGACATGGAGATCGACCACGAGCCCGCGGAGATCACGGAGGCGACGAAGACCCTCATCCGCGAGCAGGAACTCCCGTCGTGCTACGTCCGCCCGATCGCGTTCTACGGCTACGAGAGCCTCGGCGTGTCGCCCGGCGACTGCCCGACGCGGACCGCGATCGCGGTCTGGCCGTGGGGGACGTACCTCGGCGAGAACGCGCTCGAGAACGGTATCGAGGTCATGGTGTCCTCGTGGCGCAAGCACTCCTCGAGCCAGGTCCCGACGAACGCGAAGACCACGGGCCTGTACGTGAACAGTCTCCTCGCGGGCGAGGAGGCGCGCCGGAACGGCTACCGGGAGGCCATCGTCCTGAACAAGGAGGGGAACGTCGCGGAAGGCCCCGGCGAGAACATCTTCATGGTGAACGACGGCGAGCTCTACACGCCCGGACTCTCCGAGAGCATCCTCGACGGCATCACTCGCGACACCGTCATCACGCTCGCCGAGGAGCGCGGCTACACGGTCCACGACAACGTCTCGATCTCGCGCGGCGAACTCAACACCGCCGACGAGCTGTTCTTCACCGGGTCCGCGGCGGAGGTCACGCCTATCCGCCAGGTCGACAACGTCACCATCGGGAACGGCTCGCGCGGCCCCGTCACCGAGGAACTCCAGAAGGCGTACTTCGACCTCGTCGAAGGCCGTACCGACGACCACGAAGAGTGGTTCACGTACGTCGACATGGAGTAACTGACTCCCCGAGTGTACGGCGGCCTCACCGACTCAACGAGCATACGGCGGCCTCCAGGCCGCCGTTTCTGACGGCTGATTGGGTTCGTGCTGTGGGGACGACGCGGCGAGTGGTTGTTTTCCGGACCGAACCGGGCGATTTTTTGTCGTTCGGGTGACGCGTGGGGGCATGGATGGTCGTCGTCTCGCTGTCGTGCTCGTCCTGGTGAGTCTTCCGTTGTTCGCGTTCGCGGTCACCTACCAGCCGGCGGACGAGCGGGTGCATCGGACGTCGGTCCGGCAGGGGCAGCCGGGGGTGGACGCGCCGACGCCGTACTTCGAGGACGTCGCGGATGCGAGAGCGCAGAACTTCACCGTCCGGTACTACGAGAATCTCACGGAGCGCGGCCAGGAGCTCTACGTGAACGCGCTCGAGAATGCCGGGACGTACGCCGTGCCCGTCGGCGAGGGCGCGTCCGATTACGCGTATCCGAGCGACGCCGAGTTGCCCGAGAGCGACGCGGCGGCGTTGCGCGCGTCCACCGTCGTCGTCGTTCGCCCGGAGAACGCGTCGCTCCCGTCAGCCGACGAGGGCAGCCCGGACGTCCGACTGGACATGATGCAGACTCAGACCGCGAGCCCGCCGCTGAGTTCGAGCGCGTACCTTCCGAACTACCTCGCCGCGCTCGCCGGCGTCGTCGCGCTCGCCGTCGCCGGCCACCGCTACCGCCGGGAGAGCCTCGCCGAGCCCGACGTCTCCGTCGACGGCCCGTTCTAGCCGCGAAGGTTCTTCAGGGAGGCCGGGGCGAGAGTCGCCGTGTCTTCCAGCCCGCCGCCGAGCGGACCCGCCAGGCCTCCCGCCGCGAGCGACTGCGAGACGACCGGTCGTGTGACGTCGGACCGCGCGGTCAGTCCAGTCGTGGGCGTCGTGCTCGTCGTCGCGTTGACGGTCGTCCTCGCGAGTGGCGTCGCAGTCGCGTTCGCCGTCGGCGTCGCCCCCCGAGAGCCGGCGCCGAGCGCGCGCGTCGCCCTCAGCGTCGACGCCGGTACCGACGCGCTCGTCCTCGAGCACCGCGGCGGTGACGCGCTCGACGTCGCCAGCCTCCGGGTGGTCGTCACCGTCGACGGCACCCGTCTCCGCCACCAGCCGCCCGTCCCGTTCTTCGCCGCGACCGGGTTCGAGCCCGGCCCGACGGGACCGTTCAACCGCGAGTACGACGGCACGTGGACCGCCGGCACGACCGCGTCGGTCGCGCTCGCGAGCACGAACGACCCCGGGATAGCGCCCGGCGACCGCGTCGTCGTCGCGGTCTACGCGCACGACGCGCTCGTCGCCCGCGCCAGCGCCACCGCTCGCCGGGCGAACGAACGGGAGAACCGCGTCGCTGGCCGGCGCGCTCAGGCGTCGACCTCGACCTCTGACGTCGCCGTCGCGTCCGCGTCAGCGTCGTCGTCGGGGACGCGCGCGACCGTCGTGATGGCGATGTCCGGGTCGTACGACGGCCCCATCAACCGGTGCGTGACGTCCTCGAACCCGGCGTCGTGGAACATCCGGTCAGCCTCGTCCTCGTCGTAGAACAGCATGATGGCGTCCGCGAGCTTCTGGAACACGCCCGACTTCGGGTAGTTCGGGCCGACGACGAGCACCTGCCCGCCGGGCTTGCAGACCCGCCGGAACTCCCGGAGCGTCTCGACGGGGTTCGGCCAGTACTCGATCGAGCCGCTCGACCACACAACGTCGAACGCGTCGTCCTCGAACGGCAAGCGCTCCGCGTCACCGAGGTGGAAGCGCACGTCCCCGTGCTTCCCGAACTTCGCGTACGCCTTCTCCAACTGGTGGGGGCTCTGGTCGAGTCCGACGACCTCGTCGACGACCCCCAGCAGGCCCTCGGTCGCGAACCCCGTCCCGCAGCCGACGTCCAGCACGCGGTCGTCGGGCTCGACGTCGAGCATCCCGATCGCCTCCGTCCGCATCTCCTCGTTCCAGATGAACGGGTTGATCGTGTCGTACACCTTCGAGAGGTACTTGTAGAACAACCGCGCTCGCGCCTTGTCTTCGAGGACTCCCATTGCTCGCGCTTCGGGCGGCGCGAACAAAGTATTGCTGATTCCGGCGGCAACGCGACCGTCGAAGTCCCCGCGAGACGACCGCTGCGGCGGAATCCCGCGACTGCCTTTCGCAACTACCAAATAGGCGCTGTTGTAACTCTCCCACGTTCATACCATGCCGAGGCCAGAGGTTCTCGAACGCATCAAGACGGCCGAAGGAGAGGCCGACGACATCATCGCGGAGGCCGAGGCCGACCGCGAGGAACGGATCTCCGACGCCCGCGAACGTGCCGAAGACATCCGAGAGGAGGCCGAAGAAGAGGCGCGAGCGCTCGAGGCGGACCGCCTCGAGGACGCCCGCGAGGAGATAGCGACCGAGCGCGAGCGCATCCTCGAAGACGGCGAGGACGAACGCGAGCGCCTCCGGTCTCGCGCCGAGGGCAGAGTCGACGACGTCGTCGACTTCGTCCTCGAGCGCTTCACGGAGGAGGTACATGCTCAGACCTGAGCGGATGAGTAAGGTCTCGGTGACGGGGTCCAAGGCGGTCATGGACGACGTCATCGAGACGGTGCACGAACTGAACCTCGTCCACCTCAGCGACTACGACGGTTCCTGGGAGGGCTTCGACAACGGCGACCCGGTCGAGGGCGCCGAGGAAGCCTCCAAGAAGCTCGTGACGGTCCGGTCGCTCGAGAACATCCTCGAGGTCGACAAGGCCGACGCGGGCCCGAGTCGCATCGTCACCGAGGACGCGCTCGACGAGGAGCTCGAGGAGGTCCGCCAGGAGGCGAACCGGCTCGACGACCGACGCGACGAGCTCGAGGACGAGCTCCGCGACGTCGAGGAACAGATCGATTCGATGGCGCCGTTCGCGACGCTCGGGACGCCCCTGCATCTCCTCTCGGGGTACGACAGTCTCGAGGTCCGCGTCGGCGAAGGGAACGCGGACGCCATCCGAGAGGCGCTCCGTGGTGCAGCCGTCGTCCGCGAGTTCGAGGTCGAGGAGGCCGACGACGTCGTCGCGGCGTACGTCTACCCCGAGTCGAACGCGCGCGAGGACTTCCTCGACGACCTCCTCGTCGGCGTCGACTTCACGACCATCGACGTGCCCGAGGACGGGGAAGGCGACCCCTCGGAGTACGTCGAGGAGCTCCGTCATCGCAAGCAGCGACTCGGTTCGAAGCTGGAGACGGTCGAGGACGAGCTCGACGACCTGCGCCTGGAGGTCGCGAGCTTCCTGCTCGCCGCCGAGGAGCGCCTCAGTATCGACGTCCAGCGGTCCGAAGCGCCCCTGCAGTTCGCGACCACGGAGAACGCGTTCATCGCCGAGGGGTGGATTCCGACCGAACGCGTCGACTCGCTGCGTGCGGCGGTCGGTGACGCCGTCGGTGACCGCGCGGACGTCGAGGAACTGGAGCGCGCGGACTACGACCAGCACGGCGAACCAGAGCACACCGAAGCCGTCACGGACGGCGGGATGGTGTCGATGGACGAGCAGCCGCCGACGGTGATGCAGAACGACTCGCTCTCGAAGCCGTTCGAGCCGCTGACGAAGATGGTCGGCGTCCCGAAGTACTCCGAGATCGACCCGACGATGATCATCATGCTGACGTTCCCGTTCTTCTACGGGTTCATGATCGGGGACCTCGGGTACGGCCTCCTCTACACGGCCGCCGGGTACGGTATCTACAGCAAGTTCGACGCGGAGATCGTCAAGGGCATCGGCGCCATCGCGATGTTCGCTGGCGGGTTCACGATGCTGTTCGGCGTGCTGTACGGCGAGATATTCGGGATGCACGTCCTCGGCGAGGTCCTGTTCGGCGAGGCCGGACCGCCGCTGCACAAGGGACTCCAGCCCGCGTTCGGCTACTACGCACGGTCGTTCCTCGTGCTGAGCCTGCTCGCCGGCATCGTCCACATGACCGTCGGCTTCTGGTTCGGGTTCTGGAACGACCGGAGCCACGGGCTCGTGGACGCGTTCACGCACAACCTCGCGTGGTGGTTCCTGATGCTCGGCGTCTGGGGCTGGATCTTCAGTGACGTCGCGCTCGACCAGAAGCAGGACATCCTGTTCGCCCCGCTGAAGAAGGCGCACATCCTCTCGTCGGCGCACGGCCTGCCGGAGGTCGTCGGCTGGGGGAGCCTGTTCGTGTTCGGGTTCATCGGACTCGCGGGCATCCTCTACGGCGAGTACCAGGAGTACGGCTTCATCGGTATCATCATCGGTGGCCTGGAGACGCCGAACGCGCTCGTGAACGTCCTGTCGTACATCCGGATCGCGGGCGTGCTGCTCGCGAAGGCCGGGATGGCGCTCGTCGTCAACCTCCTGTTCTGGGGGGCGTACCAGCACGACGGCGAGATCCACTACCTGACGGGGCACGGTCCCGAAGCCGTCGAGCACGGCGAGGTCCTGTTCGGTGGGCTCGTCCACGGCGGCGTGGCGTTCGCCGTCCTCGGCGTCCTCATCTTCGTCGTCGGGCACCTGCTCGTCCTCATCCTCGGCGTGACGAGCGCCGGCCTGCAGGGCGTGCGTCTCGAGTTCGTCGAGTTCTTCAACAAGTTCTACGAGGGCGGCGGTCGCGCGTTCGAGGCGTTCGGCTACGACCGCGAGTACACGACCGAGGACTGACCGCTCCCCCGTTTCGTTCGTTCGAGCGACACGTTCCGGCGGCCTCACCGTTCGAGACCGAAAACGTCTTTATATCTGCCTCCGGTTTTTCACGGTTATACAGCCGGTACCGGCCGATTTCTTTGGGAAGTTTTATGGGTGCGCTGTGGCCAGTACGACCTGTCTGGTAGACACGGAGGACTACGCAAACTATGATGGAATTCGCAGAACACGTACTCAATCTCGGTGTTGCACTGCAGGAGACAACGGGTAGCTCGTCGCCCGCTCTCGAAAAGCCCGCCGCTGCCGCGATCGGCATCGGCCTCGCCGCCCTCGGCTCCGGGTACGCCGAGCGTGGGATCGGCGCAGCCGCTATCGGCGCGCTCGCCGAGGACTCGATCTCCACTGGTATCGCTATCCTGATGACGGTCCTGCCCGAGACGCTCGTCATCCTGGCGCTCGTCCCGCTGTTCGTCGGGTAATCAACCGCTTCGTTTTCCCACAATGAGTCTGGATACAGTCGTTGAGGACATCCGGGACGAAGCCCGCGCGCGTGCGGAAGAGATACGAGCCGAAGGCGAAGCCGAGGCCGAGGAGATCGTCGAACAGGCCGAAGCGGACGCCGAGGAGACGATAGAGGAGGCAGAGCGCGCGGCGGAACGGGCGGTCGAACAGGAGCGAGAACAGAAGATATCCAGCGCGAAGCTCGAAGCGAAGCAGATGCGGCTCGAAGCTCGCCGTGACGTCCTCGAGGACGTCCGCGAGCAGGTCGAGGACGCGCTCGCGTCGATGGAGGGCGAACGCCGCACGGAGCTCACGACCGCGCTGCTGGACGCTGCGAGCGTCGAGTTCGAGGGCGAGGAGAGCGTGAGCGTGTACGGTCGCGAGGACGACCAGGACCTGCTCGCCGACGTGGTCGCGGACTACGACGGCTACGAGGTCGCCGGCGTCCGCGACTGTCTCGGTGGCGTCGTCGTCGAGGCCGACGAGAGTCGGGTTCGCGTGAACAACACGTTCGACTCCCTCCTGGAGGACGTCTGGGAGGACAACCTCAGAGACATCAGTAACCGGTTGTTCGACGAGGAAGAATGAGCAGCGCACAGGGAGCCAATCCGGAGTACGTGAACGCGCGGATCCGGGCCCGCCGTGCGAATCTGTTCGGCGACGAGGACTACCGGAAGCTCCTCCGGATGGGGCCGAGTGAGATCTCTCGGTACATGGAGGAGTCCGAGTACGAGGCGGAGATGAACGCGCTCGGGTCGCGTCACAGTGGCGTGGACCTCATCGAGTACTCGCTGAACCGGAATCTCGCGGAGAACTTCGAGGACATCCTCGACTGGGCTGGCGGTGGCCTCTACGAGCAGATCGCGTCGTACCTGCGGAAGTTCGACGCGTGGAACGTCAAGACCGTCCTGCGCGGTATCTACTCGGACGCGCCGCGTGACGAGGTCGAAGCGGACCTCATCCGAGCGGGCGAGTTCGACGACCGCTTCCTGGAGCGCTTGCTGGACGCACAGTCCATCGAGGGCGTCGTCGAGCTGCTCGACGGCACGATCTTCGGGCGCGGGATGGCGGCTGCGTTCCCCGAGTACGAGGAGTCGGACGTCCTCGTGCCGCTGGAGAACGCCGCGGACCGTGCGTTCTACGAGAACCTCATCGCGGAGCTCGGCGACTACGAGCCCGACAGTGCGCTCGCGCTGTACGCTGGGTTCCTGAAGGCCGAGATCGACTTCCGGAACGCGCGGAACGCGCTACGGCTCGCGCGCAGTGGCGCGGACTTGGATCCGGCGGAGTACCACATCGCAGGCGGTGATCTGTTCTCCGAGGGACAGCTGTCGTCGCTCGTGTCGAGTTCGAGCGAGCTCGTCTCCGTGATCCGCGACAGCGAGTACGGTGACGAGCTCGGGCAGGCGCTCGCGGAGCTCGAGGACGCCGACAGCCTCATCGGGTTCGAGCGTGCGCTGGACGCGGCACTCCAGGAGTACGCCGACCACCTGAGTCACGTGCACCCGCTCTCGATCACGCCCGTGCTTTCCTACATCATCGCGAAGGAGCGCGAGGTCGACAACATCCGTGCTATCGCGCGCGGTCGAGAGGCCGGGTTGAGCGAGGACGAGATCGAGAAGGAGCTGGTCACGATATGAGTCAGGAGATCGCTGTCGTCGGGGCGCCGGACTTCACGACGGGCTTTCGGCTCGCTGGCGTCCGGAAGTTCCATAACGTCGACGGCGACGACGTGGAGGCGCTTGAGGATGCGGTCCGGGAGGTGGCGCGCGACGAGGACGTCGGTATCGTCGTGATGCACGACGAGGACGTCGCGAAGCTGTCCCGGGAACCGCGGAGTATCGTGGATACGAGTATCGAGCCGACGTTCGTGACGCTCGGCGGCGGTGCGGGGTCGGGCGGGCTGCGCGAGCAGATCAAGCGAGCGATCGGTATCGACCTGATGGACGAGGACTAATATGAGTCAAGCAACAGACACTGACGTCCGCGAGGACGGCCAGATCGAGAGCGTGAGTGGTCCGGTCGTGACCGCCACGGACCTCGGTGCCCGGATGAACGACGTCGTCTACGTGGGCGACGAAGGACTGATGGGCGAGGTCATCGAGATCGAAGGGAACCTGTACACCATTCAGGTGTACGAGGAGACGTCTGCGGTCGCGCCGGGCGAGCCCGTCGAGAACACGGGCGAGCCGCTGAGCGTCGACCTCGGGCCGGGGATGCTGGACACCATCTACGACGGTGTGCAGCGTCCGCTGGACGTGCTCGAGGAGAAGATGAACTCGGCGTTCCTGGACCGTGGTGTCGACGCGCCGGGTATCGACCTGGAGAAGACCTGGGAGTTCGAGCCGACCGTCGAGGAAGGCGACGAGGTCGAACCGGGTGACGTGATCGGGATCGTCGACGAGACGGTCACGATCGAGCACAAGGTCATGGTCCCGCCGGATTACGATGGTGGCGAGGTCGTCGCCATCGAGCACGGGAACTTCACCGTTGAGGAGCCGGTTGCGGAGCTGGCGAACGGTGAGGAGATCCAGATGCGTCAGGAGTGGCCGGTCCGCGAGGCGCGGCCGGCTGGTGACAAGCAGACGCCGACGACGCCGCTCGTCTCGGGGCAGCGTATCCTGGACGGCCTGTTCCCGCTCGCGAAGGGCGGGACGGCGGCGATTCCGGGGCCGTTCGGGTCCGGGAAGACGGTCACCCAGCAGAGCCTGGCGAAGTTCTCCGACGCGGACATCGTCGTGTACATCGGGTGTGGTGAGCGTGGGAACGAGATGACGGAGGTCATCGACGACTTCCCGGAGCTGCCGGACCCGCAGACGGGGAACGCCCTCATGGCGCGTACCTGTCTCATCGCGAACACGTCGAACATGCCGGTGGCGGCGCGCGAATCCTGCGTGTATACGGGTATCACCATCGCGGAGTTCTACCGCGACATGGGGTACGACGTCGCGCTGATGGCTGACTCCACCTCTCGGTGGGCCGAAGCGATGCGCGAGATCTCCTCGCGTCTCGAGGAGATGCCCGGCGAGGAGGGGTATCCGGCGTACCTCGCAGCGCGCCTCAGCCAGTTCTACGAGCGTGCAGGGTACTTCGAGACGATCAACGGCATGGAGGGCTCCATCTCGGTCATCGGCGCCGTGTCGCCGCCGGGTGGGGACTTCTCGGAGCCGGTCACGCAGAACACGCTCCGTATCGTGAAGACGTTCTGGGCGCTCGACGCGGACCTCGCGGAACGGCGTCACTTCCCGGCGATCAACTGGGACGAGTCGTACTCGCTGTACAAGGACCAGCTCGACCCGTGGTACCGGGAGAACGTCGCGGAGGACTTCCCGGAGATCCGCCAGTGGGCGGTCGACATCCTCGACGAGGAGGGCGAGCTCCAGGAGATCGTGCAGCTCGTCGGGAAGGACGCCCTCCCCGAGGACCAGCGCCTGATCTTGGAGGTCGCGAAGTACCTCCGCGAGGCGTGGCTCCAGCAGAACGCGTTCATCGAGGTGGACCAGTACTGTCCCCCCGAGAAGACCTACCGCATCCTCCAAGCGATCAAGCACTTCAACGACGAGGCCAGCGAGGCCTTGGAGGCTGGCGTGCCGGTCGAGGAGATCCAGAACGTGGATTCGGCGCCGAAGCTGAACCGTATCGCGTCGACGGAGGACGACGACGTCCCCGAGTTCGTGGACGAGCTCGAGGACGAGCTCTCGAATCAGCTGCGTGAACTCTACTGACCATGAAGGAATACCAAACCATTACGGAGATCTCCGGTCCGCTCGTGTTCGCCGAGGTCGACGAGGACATCGGTTACGACGAGATGGTCGAGATCGAGACGCCCGGCGGCGACACGCGCCGCGGGCAGGTGCTTGAGTCCAGCGAGGGCCTGGTCGCGATCCAGGTGTTCGAGGGGACCTCGGGTATCGACATGGAGTCGTCCGTCCGGTTCCTGGGCGAGACGATGAAGATGCCCGTGACCGAGGACCTCCTCGGGCGGGTGCTCGACGGGTCCGGGAATCCGATCGACGGTGGGCCGGACATCGTTCCGGAGGAGCGACGCGACATCGTCGGCGAGGCGATCAATCCGTACGCTCGCGAGTACCCCGAGGAGTTCATCCAGACGGGTGTCTCGGGTATCGACGGGATGAACACGCTCGTTCGCGGCCAGAAGCTCCCGATCTTCTCGGGGAGTGGGCTGCCGCACAACGACCTCGCGCTCCAGATCGCCCGGCAGGCGACGGTTCCGGAGGAGGCAGAGGGCGAGGGCGACGACGACGACGAGGAGTCGGAGTTCGCGGTCATCTTCGGTGCGATGGGGATCACGCAGGAGGAGGCCAACGAGTTCATGGCCGACTTCGAGCGCACGGGTGCGCTGGAGCGGTCGGTGGTCTTCATGAACCTCGCGGACGACCCGGCAGTCGAGCGGACGGTCACGCCGCGGCTCGCGCTCACGACCGCGGAGTACCTCGCGTTCGAGCACGGCTATCACACGCTCGTCATCCTCACGGACATGACGAACTACTGTGAGGCGCTGCGCGAGATCGGTGCGGCGCGCGAGGAGGTCCCGGGTCGTCGTGGCTACCCGGGGTACATGTACACGGACCTGGCGCAGATCTACGAGCGTGCGGGTCGCATCAAGGGCGTCGAGGGGTCGATCACGCAGATCCCGATCCTGACGATGCCCGGCGACGACGACACGCACCCGATCCCGGACCTGACGGGGTACATCACGGAGGGGCAGATCGTGATGGACCGCGACCTGAACAGTCAGGGATTGAAGCCGCCGGTGAACGTCCTGCCGTCGCTGTCGCGCCTGATGGACGACGGTATCGGCGAGGGCTTCACGCGGGCGGACCACGCGGACGTGTCCGACCAGATGTACGCGGCGTACGCGGAAGGTGAGGACCTCCGTGACCTCGTGAACATCGTCGGTCGCGAGGCGCTGTCCGAGCGTGACAACAAGTTCCTGGACTTCGCGGACCGGTTCGAGGCGGAGTTCGTCGACCAGGGCTTCCAGACGGACCGCTCGATCGACGAGACGCTCGACATCGGATGGGAGCTCCTGTCGATGCTCCCGCGGACGGAACTGAACCGCGTCGACGAGGAGCTCATCGACGAGCACTACCACGAGGACGTCGGCGAGGAAGTCGCCGCGGACTGACTGCGGGTCTCTCTCTCTTTCGTCGCTGGTCGTCGACGAGCGACTGCGAGCGGTCGGTTCGTCGATGGTGATGGGTAACTGGTCGGGGTGTAGGGACTTGGTAGCTCGTGACGTACGTGGGGTATGCGAGAGCGCGAGCGCCGTCGGTCGGACCGAGTGGTCCTGGCGGATGGTGGGTCGAGCGTGTTCGAGGAGGAGCCGGTTCCGTCCCAGCGCGAGCGGGCGCGTGCGGTGCCGGTGACGGAGGCGGTCAAGCAGCAGGCGATGGACGCGGCGCCGGTCGGGATCACGCTCACGGACCCGTCGCTCCCGGATAACCCGCTCGTGTACGTGAACGACGCGTACGAGCGCATCACGGGGTACGGTCGCGAGGACGTCATCGGGCGGAACTGTCGGCTCCTGCAGGGGCCGGAGACGCGGGAGGCGCCGGTCGCGAAGATGCGGGCGGCGGTCGCGGAGGCGGAGCCGGTGACGGTGATGTTACGGAACTACCGGAAGGACGGCGAGCTGTTCTGGAATCGCGTGGAGCTCGCGCCGTTGTTCGACGACGATGGCGAGGTCGCGTTCTACGTCGGGTTCCAGTTGGACGTGACGCGTCGGAAGCACGCGGAGCGTGCGGCTCGGGAGCGGGCGCGAGCGTACCGCGACGAGCGGATGGCGTTGGAGGCGGTCCTGTCGCGGGTGAACGGGTTGCTCGCGGACGTCTCGGCGACGGTCGTGCAGGCGACGACGCGCGAGGAGTTACAGGTGCAGGTGTGTCGATGCGTGGCGAGTACGCCGGAGTACGCGTTCGCGTGGGTCGGCGAGTACGGGCTGTCGGGGGAGACGGTCGACCCGGTCGTCGGGTTCGGTGGTGCGGGGGGTGCGCCGCGGCGCGTCGACGAGGTGTCGGTGTCGTTCGACGACGGCGATCCGGTGATGGCGGCGGTCGCGACGAACGCACTCCAGGTGCGGGACGCGAGCGAGTGCGCGGGTGGGCGATTGCACGGCGCGGAGTGGCCGGACCGGTACGGGTCGGTCGCGGTCGTACCGCTCTCGTACGGTGACGTGACCTACGGTGTGCTCGCGGTGTACGCCGACGGGGCGGGCGCGTTCGACGAGCACGAGCGCGTGGTGCTCGCGTCGCTGGGGCGGACGGTGGCGACGGCGATCAACGCGGTGGAGTCCCACGAGCGCGTGGTGACGGACGACGTCGCGGAGGCCAGGTTGGACGTCTCGGGGACGGAGCTGTTCCCGGTGGTGCTCGCGGCGGCTCGCGAGTGCGAGGTCGCGTTCGCGGGTGCGGAGGTCGCGAACGGGTCGGTGTCCGTGCTGTGGGACGTGTCGGGCGTCGACGCCGGAGTGGTCCTGGAGATGGCCGAGGGGTTCCCGGCGGTGTCGGCGTCCGTGGTTGTCGAGGGCGAGGACGGGTGTCTGGTGTCGGTGACGGGGTCGATGGGGGAGCTCGTCGAGGGGCTCGCGGCGCGGGGCGTCGAGGTCACGTCGCTCTCGGCTATCGGCGAGGGCGCGTCGCTCGTGTTATCGGTTCCGGCGGGCTGTGACGGCCGTGAGGTGGTGTCGACGGTCCAGTCGCGGTTCCCGGCGGCGACCCTGGAGGCGTACCGGTCGAGCGAGCGGTCGGTGCGGACGCGCCGGGAGTTCGTCGCGGCGCTGGACGCGGACCTGACGGACCGCCAGCGGGCGGCGCTCGTTCGGGCGCACGCGGCGGGGTTCTTCGAGACGCCGCGGGCGGTCAGCGGGGAGACGCTCGCGGCGTCGATGGGGGTGTCGACGTCGACGTTCCACGAGCATCTGCGGGCGGCGCTCGGGAAGGTCGTGAGCGAAGTCGCCGACGGCGTCGCCCCCACGGACGCCCACGTATAAACGCGGGTCGGTGGGGTCGGAAATTTCCGGTGGTGCAGTTAGTTCCGTCCCACTCGTATGGGTTGGTGTAGCATGGCATCACCAGAAGGCGAAGCACTGTGGCTATGGCTCGGTACCGCGGGAATGTTCCTGGGGATGGTCTACTTCATCGCCAGGGGCTGGGGCGTAGAGAACGAGAGACGACAGAAGTTCTACATCGCGACGATATTCATCACCGCGATCGCGTTCGCGAACTATCTCGCGATGGCGCTCGGGTACGGGTTGACGACAGTCGTCGTCGGTGGGGAGGAGATTCCCATCTACTGGGCGCGGTACACCGACTGGCTGTTCACCACCCCGCTGCTCCTGTACGACCTCGGGTTGCTCGCGGGCGCCGACCGGAACACGATCTACACGCTCGTCGGGCTCGACGTCGCGATGATCGGGACCGGCGCGGTCGCGACCCTCACGGGCGACCTGCAGGGCGCCGCGCTCTCCACGGGCGCGCAGCGACTCGTCTGGTGGGGCGTCAGCACGGCGTTCCTGCTCGTCCTCCTCGTGTTCCTCTTCCGGAACCTCACCCAGCAGGCCCGGAACCTGTCCGGCGAAGCTCAAGGGAAGTTCCGGCTGTTACGGAACATGCTGACCGTCATCTGGCTGGTCTACCCCGTGTGGTGGCTGATCGGGACGGAGGGCGTCAGCGCGGTCGGGCTCGGCATCGAGACGGCCGGGTTCATGGTCCTCGATCTGGTTGCGAAGGTCGGGTTCGGGTTCATCCTCCTGTCGAGTCACGCGATCCTCGACGAGGCCGACACCGCGACCGAGGCGCCGAGCGGCGCGACCACGGCTGACTGACGGCGTCCCGACGCGGTCTTTTCGTACACGACTCACTCATGCACCCGATACGCTCGTCCGGTCGACGGTCGCCTCGTGGCTTCGAGACCCGCTTCGGTCGTTCACCTCGCCGCCGTTCGCGGGGTGAGTGGGCGTGACCGACGCGTTGACCTACGTCGCCTTCCACCTGGCGTTCGTGGTTCCGGCGCTCGTGGCAGTTGCCGCCCTCCGGCGAGCCCGTGGACTGGGCGAGTGGACGCGGACGCTGAAGGTCGGGACGCCGGTCGTGGTCGTGCTCGCAGTCGCGTACACGACACCGTGGGACAACTACCTCGTCGCACGGGGCGTGTGGACGTACGGTGAGGGGACGGTGCTCGCGCGCCTGTGGTGGGCGCCCGTCGAGGAGTACGCGTTCTTCGTCCTCCAGTCGGTGCTCGCGGCGCTGTGGGTGGGGAGCCTCGGGTTCGCGGACGTCGCCGACGCCACCGTCTCGCGTCGGCAGCGCGTCGCCGGCGCGCTCGCCGCCGGCGCCGTCACCGCGCTCGGGCTGGCGTGGACGCTCCAGGGCGGACAGACGCTGTACCTCGGCGCCATCCTGGCGTGGGCCGGTCCCGTCCTCGCCGTCCAGTGGGCGTTCGGCTGGCCGGTCCTCGTCCGCGCCCGCAGAACCGTCCTCCTCGGCGTGCTCGCGCCGACGCTGTACCTCTGCGTCGCCGACCGGGTCGCCATCGACGCGGGCGTCTGGACGCTCTCGGAGACGTACACCACGGGCGTGCTCGTCCTCGGCCTCCCCGTCGAGGAGGGCCTGTTCTTCCTCGTGACGAACGTCTTCGTCGCCCAGAGCCTCGTCCTCCTCCGGTGGGTGTACGCCGCCCCCGCCGCCGCCGTGCCAGCGCCGCTGCGCCGGTTCGTCCGACTGGAGACGACCCGCGGCGAGGGCGTTCCGCGATGACCGAGCGCAGCTATCGCGTCCGGTCGACGCCGGCAGCGAGCGTCCGCGACCGGGTCGTCGCCCTCGGGCTCGCACCGTCGTGGGCGGTCGTCGGCGTCCTCGCGCTCGCGTTCGCCGCCGGCGTCGACCGCCCGCCGCTCTCGGTCCAACTCGTCCCGCTCGTCGCGAGCGTCGTCCTGTTCGGGCTCCCCCACGGCGCCGTCGACCACCTCGCGCTCGCACGAGCGGGCGGGCAGGCCGCGACGCGCGCCCACCAGCTCCGCGTCGGCGCGCTCTACGCCGTTCTCGGCGGCGCGTACGCGGTCGCGTGGTTCGTCGCCCCGGTCGCGGCCGCGGTCGCGTTCGTCCTCCTGACGTGGGCGCACTGGGGGCAGGGCGACCTCTACCCGCTCGTCTCGCTCTTCGACGGCCGACACCCCCACGGACGCGGCCAGCGCGCACTCACCGCCGCGGTCCGCGGGGCGCTCCCGATGACGATACCGCTCGTCGCGTTCCCCGGCCAGTACGAGCGCGTCCTCGGGTGGTTCGTCGCGCCGTTCGGCGCGAACACCGACGCGCTCGCGTGGCTGTTCACGGCCGACAGCCGGCTCGCGGTCGCGGGTGCCGTCGGCGCGCTCACCGTCCTCGCGCTCGCGAACGGCTCCCGTACCGACGGCGCCTCGGCCGCGTGGGTCGTCGACGTCGCCGAGACGCTCGCGCTCTGGGCGTTCTTCCTCCTCGTGCCGCCCATCCTCGCCGTCGGCGCGTACTTCTCCGCGTGGCACGCGCTCCGGCACGTCGCCCGCCTCGTCACCGTCGACGACGACGCCGTCGCCGCCCTCGAACGCGGGAGCGCACTCGGCGCACTCGCGGCGTTCGCGCGCGACGCCGCCCCCCTCACCGCCGGCGCGCTCGTCGTCCTCGCCGCACTCGCCGTCGCCGTCCCCACGACACCGACCGCCCTCCCCGGACTCGTCGGCCTCTACCTCGTCGGCATCGCCGTCCTCACCCTCCCGCACGTCGCCGTCGTCACCGGCATGGACCGCCACCAGGGGGTCCTGTAGCACGCTCGCGGACGCTTCCCGTCGCCACCCGACTCCGGTCGTCTCGTCGGCGGACGGTGCCGCGAGCGGCCCGCTCGCACCGCCGCACCCGCTGGAATCGTAAAGGGTTAACAGGCTGGCTACGCAACTGGCGCGTAATGGCCAAGGACGTCAAGCCGACCCGGAAGAACCTCATGGCGATCGAGGACCGCATCGAGCTGTCCGAGCGCGGCCACGACACGCTCGAGCAGAAGCGCGACGGACTCATCATGGAGTTCATGGACATCCTCGACAAGGCCCAGGACGTCCGCGGCGGCCTGGAGCAGGACTACCAGACCGCCCAGAAGAAGATCAACATGGCGCGCGCGATGGAGGGCGACGTCACCGTCCGCGGTGCCGCAGCGGCGCTGAAGGAGCACCCCGAGATCACGACGGAGTCGAACAACATCATGGGCGTCGTCGTCCCCCAGATCGAGTCCTCGAAGGTGAAGAAGAGCCTCGACGAGCGCGGGTACGGCGTCCTCGGCACCTCGGCGCGCATCGACGAGGCCGCCGAAGCCTACGAGGACCTCCTCGAATCTATCATCCTCGCGGCGGAGGTCGAGACGGCGATGAAGAAGATGCTGAAGGAGATCGAGACGACGAAGCGTCGCGTGAACGCCCTCGAGTTCAAGCTCCTTCCCGAGCTCTACGACAACCAGGAGTACATCGAGCAGAAGCTCGAGGAGCAGGAGCGCGAGGAGATCTTCCGCCTGAAGAAGATCAAGGACAAGAAGGAAGCAGAGGAGAAGGCCGAGGCGGAAGCGGAGGCCGAGAAGGAGGCGGAGGCCGAGGCGGCCGGGAGCGAGACGGTCGACGCGGACTGAGTCCGTCGGCGCGGTCGGCGGCGGCGTTCGAGCGCCGTTGGTCGGCGAAGCAGACTAGTTTTTAGGCGGTCGGGCGTGTCGGGGGGATTATGCAATGCTCTGAGTGTCGCGGTGACGTGACTGCGTTCGAGGTACCCGCCGACCTGCGCGAGTACGCACCGGGTGACGCGGCGACTATCTGCACGCAGTGCCTGACGGTGGCCGCGGCGGATCCGGCGAACGCGCAGAGCGCCGAGGAGGTGCGGTTCGAGGACGTCGTGGAGTCGTTCCCGTCCGGGACCGCGGGCGTGCGGATGGCGCTCGTCGTGGGGATGCTGTCGTCGCTGGCGTTGAATCGTTCGAACATCGAGACGCTCGTCGAGGACCTCACCGCGGACGGCGTTGACGCGATGCTGATACTGGAGGACCTCGAGAGCGAGTCGTCGCTCCAGCCGCGGGTCGCGATCGGTCGTCGCCGGAATCAACTCGAGCAACTCATGGAATAGTTCGGCGACCGCAATCGGGTGCTCTCGACCCCACAGCTCGACGGCACCGATAGACCTAAGTATTAGTTCTCGCGGTGCGTGCATCCGACCGGTAGGTGACGACTTACCGGTGCTCGACCTACGTTCCGGTGTCGTTCGACGCGACGACGGGAGCCGCCCACCAACGGCTACCGCACTCACCAGGGGGGAATCGGCGGCGACGGTCTGACACGAACCCGCCGTCGACGTCGAACGCACCGCCAGGTTCGCCGAGACCGACGCCTCTCCGATCGACGGTCAGCGAAGCAGACGACGAGGATGAAGAGTCAGGCGACCTCGCGGTCGCAGTTCGAAGCGATCAGACGCCGGTCTCGTACCGCAGCAAGCCGGCGATACCACCGAACGCGTTCAGGAGCTGTTCGCCCTTCTCGAAGTCCGTGGAGATGAACTTCGTCTCCGTCCCGCGCTGGTCGGCGATCGACATCAGGAACTCGATGACGTCCTCGCGCTCCTGGAGTTCGGCCTCGGTGCCGTCCTCGCACTCGTGACTCGGCGTCGCCTTCCGCGCGTTGAACACCTCGTACTCCTCGGTGTTCCCGCACTCGAAGACGGCGACGTCCTGCCGGAGGTCCTCGCTGATGAGGAGGTGCTCGACGGAGCCCATGACGAGGTTCTGGCGCGTCGGCTCGAACCCGTACGTCGCCTTGTTCCCGTCGTGGAGCTGCTTGAAGAACCGCTCCATCAGCTCCTTGTCCTCCATGATCTCCGCGTCCGCGAGCACGTCCTGGGCCGCGTCGACGAGGTCGTAGAGGCCGGACTCGTCGGTGTACGCGACGTCGAACTTCCCGAGGACCGAGTCCTGAAGCTCGTGGTGGAGGTAGTCGCCGTCGAGGAACTCGTCCTTCGTCGGCGAGGGACCGCCGACGAGCACGCCGTCGAGCTCGTGGCGTTCGGGGACGAACAGCTCGTTCGCCATCTCCGCGACCTCCTGGTAGAAGTTGTCGATGGCCTCCAGACGCAGACGAGCGAACCGCTGCGCGGACTGGCCACCCTTCCGCTGTTTCCCGGGGACGAGCGAGCTCGCGGATTTCACGGGTTCGACACGCTTCCCGCGGAGCCACCCGACGTTCGCCTCGCGGCGGTCGAGGACGACCAGGCCGTAGAGGCCCTTGTCCGCGAGCATGTGTTCGAGCGGTTCGGTGAGGAACTCGCTGTCGCAGTGATACCGGAAGGACTCGACGGACTGGGGCGGTGACTCAAGCACCTCGGTCTTCATGTCGGTCTGGCCACCGCCGGAGTCGATCGCGCCCGAGAACAGCACCATGCCGTTCTCCGGCGGGGTGTCGTAGTACTTCAGGCGCGCCTTCAGGGACGACAACGCGTCCTGGACGGCCGTCCGCGTCTGCTTGGACTTGATGTTCGACGCCTCGCTGTGCTCCTGGGTGATGTGGGCGACGACGTCGGAGATCCGACGGTCCTCCGGCACGTAGATGGTGACGAGTTGCGTTCCTGATCCCTCGTGGGACTGGAGGTCCTCGATGACCTTCTGGAACTCGTACTTCTTCCGGTCGGACTGTTCCTCGTCCGCTTGCTGACTCATTGACTACAACTGGCCGTCGTGCGCGTAAGTAACTGTTCCTTGTCCGCGAAACGGTCGCACGGGCCCGTTCGCGGGCGTGTACGTCCACGCGGTCGCTGTCGCTGGCCGGTCGCGTGCCAGTGCGTGAAGGAAGGTCGGTAGCCGTTCGAACCGTGCGAGCGAGTCACGTGCTGACTGGTCGCGTCGGTCGAGTCACGTCAGGCGTCGGCGTCGTCGCTCGTGAGGAACGAGACGACGGCGTGCACGACGCCCTCGTCGTTCGCGTTCGAACTGGCCTGACTCTGGCCGGTCGCGCTCGCGTTCGCCTCGGCGTCGTCGCCGCCGACGACGCTCGAGATGGCGTCACCGAGCGAGTCGTGCTCGCGGTCGCTCTCGTTCGCGCCGAACCAGTCGGCGATGGTCGACTGGACGGTCCTAGCGGTGTCGCTGGCCTGCGCGGGGAGCGACCGGTCGTTCGCCCCGGCCGTCGGGACGTCGACGGGTGCGTTCGCGCCCGGCTCGGCGTCGGCCTCGCTATCGTCGTCGTCCGCCGCCTCGTCGCCGTCGTCGTCAGGCTCGGCCGCGGGCGGTGCGCTGTCGCTCGCGCCCGCGTCGTCGGATTCGTTCGCGGCGTGGTCGTCGCCCGGGAGGACGTCCGCCGCGGTCTGTCCAACAGGCGATGCCGCCGGCGTGGCCGCGACCGCTCCCGCGCCCACGACGAGCACGGCGAGGACGGCCGCGACGACGTGTTTCGCGTTCATGATTGCTGCACTCGGTGCGAGGACCCAGAGACACTTGAAGCGCCAACGTCGTTCTGGACAGTTCGAGCGTTTCAAGCGCTCTGAACGGGTTTCGGGCGGTTCTGAACGTCGTGAACGAGCGTGAACGGCGGTGGAGACGGACGGTGCGAACGCCCCTGAAGCGAGTGAACGACGACGTCCAGGAGCCGGCGAGCGACGCACGCCATCCCGTCGTGCACGGTCGAGCCTGCGCGATCGAGTGCCGCGCGAACCACCATTTATTACTCCACCAGCACTGTATCGATTCGTAATGAGTACGCAGGAGACGGTGTACGCCATCGCGAGTGGGAAGGGTGGCGTCGGGAAGACGACGACGACGGTGAACTTGGGCACGGCACTGGCTGGCGTCGGTAATCGCGTCGTCATCGTCGACGTGGACCTCGGCATGGCGAACCTCGCCGGGTTCGTGAGTCTCGACGCACAGGGCACGTCGCTCCACGACGTCCTCGGCGGCTCCGCGACCGTCGACCAGGCGACGTACGAGCTCGCGAACGGCATCTGGGCGATCCCCAGTGGCGTCGAGCTCGACGGGTACGCGGACGTCGCGACGGAGGAGCTCACGACCGTCGTCGCGGAGCTCCGCGAGCGCTTCGACTACGTCCTCCTCGACGTCGGCGCGGGCGTGAGTCACGAGACCGTGCTTCCGCTCGGGCTCGCGGACGCGACGCTCCTGGTGTCGACGACGGAGCCGGCGTCGATCCAGGACGCGAAGAAGACCGTCGACCTCGTCGGGCGCGCCGGCGGGACCGTCGGCGGGATGGTGGTGACGCGAACGCGCCCGGACGACCCCGTGTCGCCCGAGGACGTTGCGGAGAACGTCGGGACAGATCTCCTGGTGGCGGTCCCGGAGGACCCGAAGGTCCGCGAGAGCGTGCACGCCGGCACACCGCTCGTCGTCCACGAACCGAAGTCGCCGGCGGCGCAGGCGTACCGGTACCTCGCCGCGCGCCTCCTCGGGCAGGCCGACGACGACGACCGGCCGCGGTTCGGCGCGAGAGACGACGACCGGGCGGCCGGGAGCGAGTCGTCCGAGAGCGAGGGTTCGGCCGACGACGGCGACGTGGCGTCGGCGGACGACGTGTCGAGTGCGATCAGCGAGGTGGACGCGGAGGACGGCGACGCCGACCGCGTCGACATCCCGGACGCGGACGCGGACTACGGCGCGCGGAGCGCGGACGACGAGCACGTCGAGCGCGCGCTCGCCGACCCCGAGCGCGACGGGGAGGACACGGGCGAACCGGCGACCGACGGCGGCCGCGACGACGACGACGACCGCTGACGTCGGCCGTCGCGAGCGAGGTCGGACGTCGGCGAGTCGAGCGTCGCCCCGGGCCTCGGCGAGTCGCGCGTCGACTCGAACATCGGGAGTCGCGCGTCGACCCGAGCCGAGCGTCGTACTGTGTGCGCTCTCGAACGGAAACGGCTTTCCCGTCCGACGTTCCAACGACCGTACATGGCTGACGACAACTCGATTCCGCTCTCGTGGATACTGCTCTTCCTGGTGCTCGTCATCGGCGTCGGCGCCGGCGCCGTCGTCTTCGTCGGCGGCAGCATCATGCCAACCGGCAGTGGCGTCATCGCACTCCCGCTACTCGGGTAGTCGCCGCCGTCGACCCGACTCGGTGAGCCGACAGGACGTCGTGAGCGCGTCGTCTCGACGCCCGGGACCGCGGTGACGTGGTCGTGTCGCCGGTCGCTTACATCGAGTCGGGAGCGGCGACGCCGAGGAGCGAGAGCGCGTTCGCGACGGTGTGGCGGGCGGCGGCGACGAGCGCGACCCGGGCCGCGCGCAGTTCGGGGTCGTCCTCGCTGAGGACGGGGCACTCGCGGTAGAAGGCGTTGAACGTCTCAGCGAACTCGCGCGTGTACGTCGCGACGGTGTGCGGCTCCAGGGCTTCCGCGGCGGACTCGACGACCGCGGGGAACCGCGCGATCGTCCGCAGGAGGTCGTGGGCCTCCTCGTTCTCGAGCGCGCTCGCGTCGAACTCGGGGACATCGTCGACGTCGTCGAGGATTCCGCAGGTCCGGGCGTGCACGTACTGGACGTACGGCGCGCTCTGGGCTTCGAAGTCGAGTGCACGGTCCCACTCGAACGTGATGGTCTTCGTGAGTTGCTTCGAGATGATGTCGTACCGGACCGCGCCGATACCGACCTGATGCGCGATGCGGTCGACGTCCTCGTCGGCGAGTTCGTCGTCGCGGATGCGGTCCTCCATGCGGTCCTCGACCTCCTGGCGCGCGCGGTCGACGGCCTCGTCGAGGAGGTCGTCGAGGTCGACGCCGGTCCCTTCGCGCGTGGACATCCCGAAGCCGCCGGGGAGATTCACCCACGAGAAGATGACGTTCTCCAGCTGGCTCGTGTCGTTCCCGAGGAGCTCGAGGGTCGTCCCGAGCTGTTCGGCCTGCAGCTTGTGGTCCTCGCCGAGGACGGTCACCGCGCGGTCGTAGTTCTCGAACTTCCACTCGTGGTGCGCGAGGTCCCGGGTCGTGTAGAGGCTCGTGTCGTCCGACCGCAGGAACACCATGTTCTTGTCGATGCCGTGCGCGGAGAGGTCGAGCTGCCAGGCGTCCTCCTCGTAGACCGCCTCGTCGAGCTCCTTCAGGCGGTCGACGAGGTCGTCCGTGGAGCCGTCGAACATGAACCGCGATTCCTTGACGAACTCGTCGAACTCCGCGGGCAGGCGTGCGAGGCACTCGCGCATCCCGGAGAGCACCTGGTCGACGACCTCGGTGACGCGCTCGTGGACGGCCTCGTCGCCTTCTTCGAGCCCCTGCATGATCGCCTGAATCTCCGCTTCGGCTTCCTCGACCTCGTCGGCGGGGCCGTCCTCGAGGAACGCGTTCCCCTTCCGGTAGTACCGGACGAGGTCGTACTCGATGCGGTCGCGTTCGGGCTCGGCGTCGAGGTCATCCTCGTCGAAGTGCTCGTACGCCCACGTGAACACGGCCATCTGGCGGCCGGCGTCGTTCACGTAGTAGTGCCGGTCGACGTCGTACCCCGCGAAGTCGAGGACGTTCGCGACCGCGTCCCCGACGATGGGGTTGCGGGCGCGTCCGACGTGGACGGGCCCGGTCGGGTTCGCGCTCGTGTGCTCGACGACCGCGGACTCGCCGGTGTCCTCGAGCCGCCCGTAGTCGGTGGTCTGGGCGGCTTCGAGCGTGCCGGCGTAGTACGCGTCGCTCGGCAGGAAGTTCACGTACGGGCCCTGCGTCGTGATAGCGGCGACGGACTCGATGTCGGCGGCGTCGAGCGCGTCCGCGATCTCCGCGGCGACCTGCGGCGGCGGCGCACCGGCTTCGCTGGCCAGTCGGAACGCGACGCTGGACGCGAGCACGGCGTCGACGTCTTCCGGCGGTTCCTCGATTCCGAGGTCGTCGGTCGGGTAGTCGAGGGCCTGGAGCGCGTCCGCGAGCGCGTCCTCGACGGCCGACCGGAGTGTCAGGAACATACTCTCCGGTTCCCCGCCGTCGCCTAAAGGGGTTACTGAACCACGTGACGGGGGAACGCGGTCAGTCCTCGGCGTTCGCGCCCGACGTCGCCGTGCCGTCGTCGCCCGTCGCACGTCCGGCGTCGACGGTCGTTCGCTCGTCGTTCCCCGTCGTCGCGCTGTCATCCGCATCCTCGGTGTCGTCGTCCCCATCTTCGGGGTTCGCGTCCGCGTCCTCGGAGTCGTCGACCGGGTCGACGTCGGGGGAGCCGTCGTCGAGGACGGCGTCCGGGTCGCGAGCGTCCGCGTCGCCGAACGGCAGGTCCTCGGGGTCGAGCGCTTCGGCGGTCAGGGTCGGTGGGTCGGCGTCGTCGGCTGGCGCGTCGTCGACTGGTGCGTCATCGTCCGGTGCGCCGTCGGCTGGTGCGTCCGTGGCCGCGAGCGCGTCGGCCGCGGCGGCCTCGTCGTCGGGGACGTCGTCTGCTGGCGCGTCGTCGACCGGTGCGTCGTAGGGGTCCGCCGGTGGCTCGAAGACGTACAGGAGGTCGTCGTGGACGACCACGTACTCCCCGCGGTCGCGGTCGTGGACGACGCGTTCGCCCGCGTCGATGGCGACGTCCGCGAGCCCCGCGAGCGAGTCGACGACGACCCGAGGGCGGTCCAGCGCGGTCGATGGAAGACGGCCCTCGGTTATCCAGTCGGCGTAGTCCGCGCGGTCCTCCCGGTACGCGAGCGCCGCCAGTTCCGCGTCGTCGACGTCGAGCGCGCCGCTACGTCGGAGGGTACGCATGGAGATGACGCCGAGCAGTCCGACGACAAGTGCGAGCGGGCCGCCGACGGACCGCAGCACGCCCGGCGGGTCGGCGACGGTCGTCGTCGCCGTGTGGTTGAACGGGACCGACCGCGGGCCGTCCTCGACGCGGTAGACGCTCCCGTCGCTCGTCACCGGGAGGACGAACGAGAGCGTCTCGTTCCCGCTCGCGCCCTCGCGGTCGACAGTCACGTCGAAAACGACCCGGGTCTGGACGGTGCCGGGGGCGCCCAGGCGTGCGCTCTCGTTGCGCGCCGCCGAGAGGGTCTCGGAGACGTTCAGCGAGAACGGAACGGTCGTCCGGTCGCCGGGCGCGAGCGTGGTCGCGTTCGACCCGAGCGACCGGACGTCCCGCCAGTACACCGTCCGGTCGGCTTCATCGCGTCCAGTCGAGGCGCTCTGGACGACGAGGCGACGGGAGACGCGGACCGTCGCCGGCGAGTCCGCGTCCGCGTACCGGAGCGACAGCCGGCCCGCGAGCGTCGGCATCACACGCGAGAAGTAGACGCTCCGGTTGTGCACGGTCGCTCCCGGCTCGAACGTCGTCGTGTTCGCGCCCTCGCGGACGGTCGCCTGATGTGCGAACGACCCGTCGACGCGGAAGTCCTCGACGGTCCGCTCGACCTGGCGCTCGTCCGGCGTCGCGTGCGCGTCGTACGCGACGGCACCGCCGACGACGGCGAGCGCGAGCGCGACGACGACGAGCACCGTCGCGTACTCGTCGAGTATCGCGCGCGTCCGAATCCCCCCAATCATGATATCATGTTGTCTTTTTGAATGGTATGCGTGTTGCTTGATTATCGGTACAGTCGCCGCAGTCGCCGCGTGAGAGACAGGCTGACGGGGAGCGTCCGCGACGGTTCGAGCTTGAGGCGCCCGCGCGCCCGACCGAGGACGAGTCGCGTGACCGAGAACGCCCCCAGCGCGAGGACGGCGTCGACCGCCCCGCGAGCCAGCCACGGGTCGACGTCGTGCAACCACCGTATCGCAGCCGGCGGCAGGACGCCGACGTACCGGTACTGGTCGACCGTCGCTTCATAGCTCCCCGTCGTCGCGGGCGCCGACAGCGTCGCGTTCACGGTCGCGTTCCCCCGTGGACCGAGCACCACCGGGTCGGCGGGCACGCTCGCGTGCGGCCCGGACGCTTCCACGACGGCGACGCTCGGCAGCGCGCCCGCGTTCGAGAGCGACACGCCGACCGCGCTCGACTCGCCCGCGACGATGCCGCCCTGCTCCGCGTCCGCTGGCGCGACGCTGTCGAACCCGAGGGTCGTCCCGCCCGTCGCGAGCACCATCGACACCGTCGCGGCGACGACGACGACCAGCACGCTCGCCACGAGGAGCACTCGGACGTCGTACCCGTCGGCACGCCCGACCGGCCGCTCCTCGCTCCGCGTCCCGTCGGACTCGGCGAGAAGTTCGTCCAGCAGGAACGCAGACATCGTCGTCGCGAACAGCATCGTCGCGAGCCGGCTCGGGTCGCCCGACAGGCCGATGGTTCGGGCCACAGCCCCAACGACGCCGCGAGCCCCCTCTACGACGGCGCCGACGCCGGGCAGCACCAGCGCGTCGCCGCCGGGCGCCCACGCGACGGCCACGATGCGGTCGCGCGACACCGGTCGGTCGCCGGCCTGCTGGTCGGTGAACGCGTTCGCGTCGCCACGCGTCACGAACCCATCGTCGGTCTCGCCGACGACGCGATGCGTCGTCAACCGGCCGTTGCGACCGTGGAACGTCACGACGTCGCCCTCGTCGACGCCACCGGCGAGCGGCGTCGGTACTGCGACGAACCCGTCGCCGGGTTCGAGGGTCGGTGCCATGCTCCCCGTCTCAACGAACGCGACGAGCACGGGCTGTCCCATGACGAACCCCGCGAACACGGCGACGAGCGCGACGACGACGACCAGCTCGAGTCCTCGTTCGACGACGTCGTTCATACCATTCCCCCTCGTTCGATTCCGGGCATCGACCGTCGATCGCGCCGACGCCCGGTCACGACACACTTTCGCTCACGCGTCCCCGTCAACATGCGTCCGTTGAGCCTCCCGAATGCCGCGTTTACTCCCGGCCTCGCGACGGGAACCCGCTTCGGCGTCCACGCGATCGAATCGGACGTCGATGAGTGCGGTGAGGACGATAGGACGACGAGCGAAAAAAGCGAATCGTGGACCGCAATGGTACCGAGCCGGATCCGCTCGGTCACCTACCTCGATCGCCTACGTGAGTCGACTACGTGCCGCCGCCGGACGTGTCGTCGGCGTGAATCGTGAAGTCGTCGTTCCCGGTGAGGACCTCCTGCGGGTTGTCGACGTCCTCCAGGTCGATCTTGACGCCGACGTCCACGTTCGTGTCCGCACCCTGGGCGTTCTCGAGCCTGACCGCGTTCCCCTGCGTCGTCGATCCGGAGTTCTTGCTGGACCAGTAGAAGCTGAGGTGCGGGTTGTCGCTCTCGATCCAGACGTCGAACGCCCCGCCGTTGTCCTGCGCGGCGATACGGAACACGCCGTCGAAGTAGTTCACCGAATCCGCGTTCAGGCCCTGCCCGTTCGTCGGCCCCGGCGAGCTGGTCTCCTTCGCGAAGTCGAGGACGAGCTGGCCGTCCTCGATGGACGAGAACTTGCTGTTCTCCCCGTACGAGCGGAACTTGAGGTAGGCGTACTTGTCGCCGACGATCTCCCCGGTGGCGGTACGGTCCATAGTCGATTCGCTGAGCGCGCCCGTACCGATTGCGGCTGCGCTTCCACTGAGCAATGCGCCTGCGCCGATGATGAACTTGCGTCGTTCCATAGTCGTTCCCCCCTTTCGGGGCACTTGTATCGAGAGTCTACACCCATGTTTACATGCGCCGAGAGAGTGCAACAGAGGGGGCGATTGTGGTACCCGCACGAGCCGATTACGGAGCGTAGACGCCGGCTTCCGACGACTCCGAACCGCTCGGAGTGGGCGAACTGCGAACCGATTCGTCGTACTCGACGAACAGCCATGCTGCTCGTACTATCCAGCGACCCGCGACGTGGGTCGTGCGCACCTGCACGCGGCTACCTGGCTCGCACCGAGTTGCCGCGTGCGGCTGGCGACCGAAGCCAGTCGCGTCGTTACGTCGCTAACGGAACGACAGCGACGGAGCGGCCGTGGTCGTCGAACGTCGGTAGCTTCGGATCGAACGGTCCGCGATTGGGTCACGATTCGAACCCGAGTCCCGGAGATCGCACAGGTCTCGTGGCGCGGTACAAGGGCGAGCCGGGTCGCTCTGTTAATTCGGTCAGCGTAGACATGTCGACGGAGGACTCTGATAACCGCGCGTTCCAGTCGAGCGCGCGAGTGCGCGTACCGTGTATAACGATTCACGCGGTCGGAGCGCGTTCAGGTCGTCGTCTGGGTCGTCGTACTGTTCGTCCCCGTGCCGTCGGTCGTCGTCCCGCTCGCTCCGGGTGCGCCTGCGGCGTCGTTCGGCGGACCCGCGCAGCGCACGGTCACGTCGTACTCGACGACGACGCGGAGACTGTCCGCGGTGTCGACGAACGTGACGCGGACCGGGACGGTCGTCGGTCCGCGCGCACCGCTGCAGTCCACAGTCCCACGGACGGGAGCGATAGCGCCGGTGCGGACGTCCCGTGCCGTCGCGTCGATCTCGACGTCGGTCCCTGCTGCATCCGTGACGTGGACGTGCCCGACGGCCCCGACGTTGTTCTGGACGACGACGACGCGCACGACGTCGTCGGGCGACGTGACCGGGTCTTCCCCGGGGTACATCGGCGGTTCCGGGGACGCGCCACCAGGGTCCCAGATGGCGACAGCCGCGTCCTCCGCCGGGGCAACCCTGACGACCGCCCCGCGGTCCAGGGTCGCGGCACTCAGCGACCCCGACGGCACGAGGAACAGCACCGAGAGAGCGACGAGTCCGAGGATTGCGACGCGACGCGAGGGCATCCGTCAGTCACCCCTGAGTTCCGGTGGTTTCTCGCGTTCGCCGAGGCGGTTCGCGCCCTGATAGTAGTGGTTCGCGCACGCGGACACGAGGAGGGTAACGGAGAGGAACAGGCCCGCGCCGACGTCAGGGATGCCGGCGAACGGCCCGACGTTCAGCGCCGTCACGGCGGTGACGGCCGCGCCGAGCGCGCCGATGCCGAGGTAGTACTCGCTCCAGGGGATGTCCCGGCCGTCGACGAGCTCCAGGTAGACGTCGAGTTCGGCGGCGCGCTCCGTGAGTTCGACCTCGCGGCGCTCGGTCTCGACGAGGCCGGTGTCGTCGAGCTCCGGGACGTGCGTCTGCTGGAGCGCGTTGTACACGCGACGGCGTTGCTTGGACGTGACGGCCTCGACCGGGACGTCGTTCTCCCACGCGGCGACCTGCGTCGCCAGGTCGCCGACGTCGACGGGTTCGTCCGCGCGCTTGAGGTGGTGGATGGCGTACCGTCGACGGCGGTTCCGGAGGACGTGGAACAGCTCGTCGCGGGTCGGGCCGTCGTCGTCGCTCGGGTCGAACGTCGCTTGCGTCGTGGGGCTATCCGGTGTCGTGCTCATGTGTAGCGATGGCGGCGTTCGGCCGGCGGCTGGCAGGGCAGGTCGACGCCGCCAGGGGTAGGTCCAGTTCGCGATAGGTGTTTCTTCCACGTTGTTATATACTACAATCGGGTGCGGGCGCTTCGACGACCGAGACCGGAATGACGCTCCTCGAGCGGACAGTGACCGCCTTCGAGTCGGGTCGGCTGACATCACGCTCGCGTGGCGCACGCACCCGGAGTCCCCGCCGATGGTGGACGTTCGACGGCCGAGTCCCGGTTTCATGTCTGGAATCGGCCTGCAGTTGGTCCGTAAACGTCGCTTACGGGTTGAGAGCGGTCAGTAACGCGATAGTCTACGGACGCGGATGCATGAAACTTGCATGATAAGGTAGTACAACTAAGGGGATGCGTCGTCGTCTATAAATTCGTCCGGGGGGACATTCGATGAGCAAAGCACAACCGAAGGGGGGAGTCGATACCACCACGTCGTCCGACGAGACGGAGACGGACGTGGACGGTACCACGGCCGACGACGCGGCCGAACCGAGCGACGACGAGGTGTTCGAGTTACTGGCGAACCAGCGTCGACGGTTCGTCCTGCACTACCTGCGGCGGCGTCCGGACGAGTCCGTGTCGCTGTCGACGCTGTCGGAGGCCGTCGCCGGCTGGGAGCACGGCGTCGACCCGGCGGAACTGGACTACCGGGAGCGAAAGAGCGTCCGGAACTCGCTCCACCAGTTCCACCTGCCGAAGCTCGACGACGCCGGAATCGTCTCGTACGACGACCGAGACGGCGAGATAACGCTGCACGACCCGGTCGTCGTGGACGCGTACCACGCGGTCGCGGGCGGCGACGAGGCGGTCCCGTGGACGGCGTACGTCGTCGGTGCGGGCGCGGGCGCGGTCGGCGTGCTCGTGCTCGCCGCGGTCGGCGTCGTCCAGGGGGTCGTCGCCTGGGCGCTCGCGGTGCTCGCCGCGATGGCGGTGACGGCGGCGCACTACCACGGTCGAACGGCCGACCGGGACGTCGACGGCCCGCCGCCGGAGTGCAGGGAGTAGGCGGCGGTCGGGTCGGTCCGTCGGGGCCTCGGCGTCGAGTCGACTCAGGCGATCCGGCTGTCGCGGTCGTTCGCGGGTTCGGCGGTCGAACCGGCGAGCCGACCGCTCTCTTGGATGACGTTGAACGCGGTGACGAGGTCGGTTCTGGAGACGAGACCGACGAGGTCGCCGTCCGCGACGACGAGGAGCCGTCCGACGTTGCTGCCCTGTATCTCCTGAAGGGCGTCCATCGCCGCGGTGTTCGGTTCGATGGTCTTCAGTTCGGTCGTCATGACGTCGCTGACGGTGTACGCGTCGCGCTCGACGGGTTTGACGTCCTTCGCGTCCGCGAGCGTGACGACGCCGACGAGGTGACCGTCGTCGAGCACCGGGTAGCCGGTGTGGCGCTCGCGGAACATGCGTTCGACGAGTTCGGCGATGCTCGTCTCAGGCGTGACCGTGTGCAGGTGCTCGCGGGTCGTCATCACGTCCGAGACCGTGACGCCGTTGAAGACCGCCTTCATCACGACCTGCTGGCTCTCGCCGCTCGCGCCGATGTAGATGAAGAACGCGATACCGATCATGAGTAACTGCGTCGTGAGGAGGCCGAACAGCCCGAGGAGGACGGCGAAGCCCTTCCCGACGCTCGCGGCGATCTGCGTCGCCTTCGCGTACGGCCGGTTCCGGGCGAGGAGCGCGCGGAGGACGCGGCCGCCGTCCATCGGGAACCCCGGGAGCATGTTGAACACGGCGAGTGCGATGTTCATCACGGCGAGGTACGCGACGACGAACGCGACCGCGGCGAGGGTCTCCGGGACGACGAACGCGACGGCGACGTACGCGAGCGCGCCGAGCGCCACGGAGACGGCGGGGCCGGCGATGGCGACCGCGAACTCCTGCTTCCAGTCCTCGGGCATCTCGGAGAGCGACGCGATGCCGCCGAAGATCCAGAGCGTGATGGAGTCGATGGTGTACCCGTACCGCATCGCGGTCAGCGAATGCCCGAGCTCGTGGAGGACGACGCTCGTGAACAGCCCGATGGCTGCGGCGCTCCCGACGACCCAGCGGATGGTCTCGCCTTCGAGCGCGCCGGCGTCGACGGTGATCTGCGGGAGCTGGTTGACGAGCTCGACGGTGCTCGCGACCTGGCCGGCGATGAGGTACGCGAACAGCGGGAGGACGAGGAGGAACGTCACGTCCAACTTGATCGGGATACCGAACAGCGACCCGATGCGGTAGCTTCGCATACGTGCACGTAGCGGTGGAAGGGGCTTAAATCGCCGGCCACGCTGGCACGGCGACCGCGGCGTCCGTCGTCTCGACTGCGCGCTGGGGTCCGCGTGGCGACGAGTCGGTTTCAAGTGCGGGCGCGGCGAACGGTCGGGCATGAGCGAGAGCGAGGAGGCGACGCCGGTGGTTCGGCGCGCGGGAGACGTGGAGTACGAGGCGGTGGACGCGGCGGCGGGCCTCGAGAAGGGCGTCCTGTTGGACGAGTCCGACGGTGCGCCGAACTTCGCGATGCGGCGGTTCACGCTCGCATCGGGGAGCGAGGTCCCCGAGCACACGAACGCGGTCGAGCACGAGCAGTACGTGCTCGAGGGCGAGTACGTGGTCGGTATCGGTGACGAGGAGTACGAGGTCGCTGCTGGTGATTCGCTCCTCATCCCGGCGGGCGTCGTGCACTGGTATCGGAACGAGAGCGACGAGGCGGGCGCGTTCGTCTGCGTCGTGCCGAACGGCGACGACACCATCGAACTCGTGCAGTAGCGGCGACGACACCATCGAACTCGTGCAGTAGCGGCGACGACACCATCGAACTCGTCGAGTAGTGGGAGCATCGAGGTCGGGCCGGGGCCGGTCGCGACCGGCACGCTTTTGTCCGTTTAGGGCAACCTAAATCGTATGAACGAGCGAGACTCGCCCCGGACCACGCGCGCCCGAACCGGGCTGGCGCTGTTCGGCGCCGTCTTCGGGTTCGGCGGTCGCGACGACGCCCTGCGCGCCGACGGCGGCGACGAGGACTGACAGCCGCGAACGCCGGCCGCACGTTGGCCACGCCCCGCGACGACGACCACCAGCGACCGCCTCGGTCAGATATCGAGGTAGAGGTTGAACACGTACCAGTCGCCGTCGTAGGACGCGACCGCGTGCCGGAAGTCGACGCGCTCGTCGTACTCGCCGAACGGCCGCAGGTCGTCCCCCATCCCGAGCGCGTCGACGACCGTCGAAAGCGCGTCGGAGAGCGGCGGGGCCTCCTCGTAGCGCCCCCCGTCCGACTCGCTGACGGCCGCGTCCAGCACCTCGCGGACCGCGTCTGACGGCTCGTCGAACCGGGCCTCGGGGACCGTCTCCTCGAGGTAGTCCTCGAGTTCGCTGCGCGTCTCCGCGACGCGCTCGACCGCGAACGTCCGCTCCGGGACCGTCACCGTTCGCCGTCGGGCGACGACGCGGAACGTCTCGTCGTAGTAGTCGACGTACTCGAACGGCGGGTCGGGGACGAGGTCGCTCGCGGCCGCCGACACGTCCCGGTGATATTGGACGGGACGGAGCCCGTCGATCTCCGGTTCCCCGAGGAAACCGTCGTTGCCGGCGTACACGGCGTCGAGCGCCGACTGGAGTATCTCGCGGTCGCGCTCGGAGAGCGAGTCGAACGGCTCGCTCCGGACGGTCGCGTCCCCGGGCGGTTCCTCGTCGGTCCGCGTGGTCGCGAACAGCCAGCGGTCGCGCTCGACCTGACGGATCCGCTCGGTGGTGACCGCGTGGAACGCGCCCTCGTGCTGGAGGACGGTTGGTCGTGGACGGACGTCGTCGCCCCACTCGTCCGGTTCGACGAGCGGCCACTGGACCGCGGTGACGCGCCCGGCATCGAACAGTTCGTCCAGCCACTCGCGTTTCGTCGCCTCGTCGAAGTCGAGCCGCGTGTCCGCGCGGACCGCCGTCGGGTCGGGGACGACGAACCTGCTGGCGAGCGAGCCATCGACGTCGTCGGCGTGGAGCACGTACCTGTCGTTCGACCCGATACTCACGCATCCAGCGCCCGCGGTCGCGGTGACTGCAGCGAGCGCGCCAGCCGAACGGAGGAGGGTGCGTCGAGAGGACGGCATCGTCCGGAACGTTCCAGCAAACCGGCAAACGTCTTGTGTTCGGCCACGCCGCCCCACCCGGAGCCGAGGCTGCGGGTCGCTAGCGTGACTCCGAGAACCTGAAATACCCGGGTCGAGTACGCTCTCGCGTGTCACAGCAGGTCCAGCGCGTCGACACGCTGTTCCTCCACGAGCGCGGCGACCGGTACGACGTCGTCGTCGAGTCGGGTGGAGAGCGTGCGCTCCGCGGGAAGCTCGAACCGAAGGAGACCAGCGCGGGCCCGCGCCCCGGGAAGTTCCGCGTCGTCGACGGCTCCAGCGAGGACCCCAGGTCCCCCGACGAGTTCGTGGACCTGGCGCGTCGCGCCGACCGCATCCGCATCAGCGAACAGACGAGTCAGCGGGCGCGCGACGAGATCCGCGACCTCCTCGACGGCTACCAGCTCTCCGCGAAGGTCGTCCGCACGTGCCGGTACTGCGCGACCGACGGCCGGTACTCGCCCGTCACGAGCGACACCGCCATCAAGGCCGGACGCGACGAGATCTGTCCGGACTGCGCTCGCGCGGAGCTCGAACAGGAGCTCGCGTTCCACGGCGAGTTCACCGCGGACGCGAAGGACCGACTCGAGGAGCTCATGGTCGACGTCCGCGACCTCGGCCGCATCAAGAACCTCCTAGAGGGCCAGCTCGACCCGGACCTGACGAAGTTCGACGAGATCTCCGCGACGACCGACGACATCGACCTCGTCAACGTCGACACCCTCGACCTCCACCCGGGCATCCAGGACCACCTCGAAGGCCGGTTCGACACCTTGCTGCCCGTGCAGAGTCTCGCCGTCGAGAACGGGCTGTTCGACGGGAGAGACCAGCTCGTCGTCTCCGCGACGGCGACCGGGAAGACCCTCGTCGGCGAGCTCACCGGCCTGGACCGCGTGCTGAACGGGCAGGGGAAGATGCTCTTTCTCGTCCCGCTGGTCGCGCTTGCGAACCAGAAGCACGAGGACTTCCAGGACCGGTACGGCGACATGGTCGACGTCACCATCCGCGTCGGCGCGAGCCGCATCAACGACGACGGGAACCAGTTCGACCCCGGGGCGGACGTCATCGTCGGCACGTACGAGGGCATCGACCACGCCCTGCGGACGGGGAAGGACCTCGGGGACATCGGGACGGTCGTCATCGACGAGGTCCACACGCTCAAGGAGCCCGAGCGCGGCCATCGGCTGGACGGACTCATCTCGCGCCTGAAGTACTACTGCGAGAACCGCCAGGAGCGACGGTCGGAGTACGGTGGCGCGCAGTGGGTGTACCTCTCGGCGACCGTCGGGAACCCCCGCGAGCTCGCCGCGGGCCTGGAGGCGAACCTCGTCGAGTTCGAGGAACGCCCGGTACCGATCGAACGGCACGTGACGTTCGCGAGCGGGAAGGAGAAACCGCAGATAGAGAACCGGCTCGTGAAACGCGAGTTCGACCGGGAGTCCTCGAAGGGGTATCGCGGACAGACGATCATCTTCACGAACTCGCGCCGGCGCTGCCACGAGATCTCTCGGAAGCTCGAGTACTCGTCGGCGCCGTATCACGCGGGCCTGGACTACGGGCGACGGAAGACCGTCGAACGGAAGTTCGGGAACCAGGACCTCGCCGCCGTCGTCACGACCGCGGCGCTCGCGGCCGGCGTGGACTTCCCCGCGAACCAGGTCATCTTCGACACGCTCGCGATGGGCATCGAGTGGCTCTCCGTCCAGGAGTTCGAGCAGATGCTCGGTCGCGCGGGCCGCCCGGACTACCACGACCGCGGGAAGGTGTACGTGCTCGTCGAACCCGATTGCGCGTACCACAACTCGATGGAGATGACGGAGGACGAGGTCGCGTTCAAGCTCCTCAAAGGCGAGATGGAGGACGTCCTCACGGAGTACGACGAGGACGGGGCGGTCGAGGAGACGCTCGCGAACGTCGCCGTCGGTGGCACGGACGCAAAGCGGTTGAACGACCGGATGCTCGGGGACATCCCGACGAAGCACGCGCTCGGGAAGCTCCTCGAGTTCGAGTTCATCGACGGGTTCGAGCCGACGCCGATCGGTCGCGTCGTCTGCACGCACTTCCTGACGCCCGGGGACGCGTTCACCATCCTCGACGGGGTCCGGAAGGACGCGCACCCCTACGATATCGTGGCTGATATCGAACTGAAGGACGCGAACCTGTAGCCGCGAGTCGAGCGGCAGGAGGGGGCCAGAAGTATCAAGGCGACGCATCTCAATTTTCTAACAACGCAGGCCGGGGTTGGAACATGGGATCTGTAGACATCGACGACGCCGCGTGTAACGTGCTCGTGACGTCCGACGACGTGGAGACGTGCACGGGCTGCCTCGACGAGGGGGACCCCGATCGCCGCGCGGAGCTGACGGTGACGTACCCGAGCGAGTCCGCGGAGGACGGCGGGTTCGGCGATCATACGCGGATGCAGCCCGCGAAGAAGGGCCTCGTCTCGGTCGGGGACGTGATGCGGTCGGCGTCCGCAGCCAGCGGCGGCGGCCCGGACTTCACGGGAGCGGTCGCGCAGGACGCCATCGCCGACCCGACGAACCTCCAGCGGCTCGGGACGTCGATCAGCGAGTTCTGCCAGCGCTGGGACGACACTGGCTACGACATCTACGTCTGCTTCGATTCGCTCTCCGCGCTCCTCGAGTACACGTCTCCGGAGGTCGTCTTCCAGTTCTGTCACGTCCTCACGAAGCGTCTGGAGTCCGTGGACGCGACCGCGCACTTCCACCTCGACCCGGAGCGGCACGCGGAGGAGACGGTGGCGACGTTCCAGTCGATCTTCGATCAGGTCGTCGGTGAGGAGACGGCGGCGTCGACGGTTGACGTCGACTACGAGGAGGCGAGCGACGACGAGATCGCGGCGCTCGCCGAGGACTGGAGCGAGGACGCGTCGTACTCGATCGTCGGCGACGCGTACGACCGACCGGACGACGTGACGGAGGCGACCGACGACGACATCGAGCAGACCCTCGCCGACCGCCTCTGACGCGGTCGTCGACCTCCGCTCCCCGGCATTCGACGCGTCGGTTCCGGCGACCGTCGCGGCGGTCCGGTTCGTTCTCCACCCCGACTCGAACGACCGACCACCGCGGCATGGATACCCAACGTCACCAGAGCCAGATAACCAACAGAGATAACCGTAGCGGAGCTCTCGGGCCGGAAACCATTTACTTACGGTCTCCGTGAGTCGTTACGAACCGGACACCGACCGGGGCATCCGATGACCGACCGAACCGAACCAGAGAAAGCCGTCCTGCTCGTCGACGAGACCCTCGACGACGAGGACGGCGAACACTGCGACGACCTCATGAACGTCGCCGCCGCCAGCGACCGCGCCGAGCTGTTCGTCACGTTCCCCGTCGACGCGACCGACCGCGTCGGGTTCGGGTCCGTCGGGATGGGTCGACAACCCCACAAACGCGGTATCGTCGTCGTCGGCGAGACCGTCGGCGCGCACGCCGACGAACCCGACTACGACGACCCCCTCGCCGAAGCCCACGTCGCCGACGCCGGCGACCTCCGCGCCGTCGGGCAATCTATCAGTCGATTCTGTCGGGCCTGGAACGACCGCGGCCACGAGATCGGCGTCTGCATCGACGGCCTCGGCGACCTCCTCGACGCGAACGACGCCGAAGCCGTCTTCGAGTTCCTCCACGTCCTCACCGACCGTCTCGAGACCGTCGGTGCGACCACGCACGTCCACGTCGACCCCGACCGCGTCCCCGAACGCACCCACCTCACGTTCGAACAGCTCTTCGACGAGATCGTCCACGAGGAGGTCGAGCTCGACGCGCTCATCCCGACGAGCAGCGACACCGCGAGCGACGACGACGTCGCACGCGCCGTCGGCGACGACGGCGAAGCTCGAACGCACCGCTCGACGAGCGAAGCCAGCGACGACGACATCACCGACGCCCTCCCCGACTGACCCGTCGCACCCCCTCACGACCACCGCCGTGGAAGCGCACCCGCGCTCACGCCGACCGCCACCGGTCCGGCCGGCTTCCCTAGGTTTTAGGCAGCGACCTCCGTCCACACTGCCGTGGTCGCACTCACGCCCGAGATACTCGTCGTCTTCCTCGTCATCGCGGGCGCACTCGCACTGTTCGCGACCGAAGTCGTCCCCGTCGACATCACCGCGCTCGGCGTCGTCGTCGCCCTCCTCGTCGTCTCCGAAGGCAGCCAGTACCTCCAATCGCTCGGCGTCATCGCCGACAGCGTCGTGCTCGTCACCCCACAGGAAGGTATCAGCGGGTTCGCGAGCACCGCCACCATCACCGTCCTCGCGATGTTCATCCTCTCCGAGGGCGTCCAGCGAACCGGCATCGTCGGCATCCTCGGCCGGAAGATGGCCGCGTTCACCAAGGACGACGAGAACCGCCAGCTCGGCGCCACCATGGGCCTCGTCGCCCCCATCAGCGGCTTCATCAACAACACCGCCGCCGTCGCCATCCTCCTCCCGATGGTCACCGACCTCGCACACGACGGCAAGACCTCCCCGAGCAAGCTCCTCATCCCCCTCAGTTACGCGTCGATGTTCGGCGGTACCCTCACCCTCATCGGCACGAGCACGAACATCCTCGCGAGCGAACTCGCTGCCGGCCTCTACGTCGCCGACGACGTACGCTTCGCCGGTCTCGAAGGCGGCTTCAGTATGTTCGAGTTCACCGCCCTCGGCGCGATCGTCACCGTCGTCGGGTTCGCGTACCTCTTCACCGTCGGCCGCTACCTCCTCCCCGAACGCGTCAAACCCAGGGCCGACCTCACCGAGGAGTTCCGGATGGCGGACTACCTCACCGAAGTCCAGGTCCGCGAGGACTCCCCAATCGTCGGACAGACCGTCAGGGACGCACTCCTCCAGACTGACTTCGACGTCGACCTCGTCCAGCTCATCCGCGGCGACGAGGTCTTCCTCGAACCCCTCGCCCCGAAGACCATCCAAGCCGGCGACGTCTTCGCGGTCCGCACCGACCGCGACACCCTCGTCGACCTCATGGACACCGAAGGCCTCGACCTCCTCGCCGACGTCACCGTCGACGAAGCCGAACTCGAGACCGCCGAAGGCGCCGAGAACCTCGTCGAGATCGTCATCGCACCCGGGAGTTCACTCGTCGCCGAGAGCCTCCGCACGTCCACGTTCCGCCAGCGCTACGACGCGACCGTCCTCGCACTCCGCCGCGGCGACGAGCTCTTCCGGAAACGCATGGACGACGTCCAGTTCCGCGTCGGCGACACCCTCCTCGTCCAAGGCACCGCCGACAGCATCGAGCGCATGGACGCGAACCGCGACTTCATCGTCGCCCAAGAGATCGAACGCCACGACTGGCGCGAATCCAAGATCCCCGTCGCACTCGGCATCGTCGCCGCCGTCGTCGGCGTCGCCGCCGCCGGCATCCTCCCCATCGTCGTCAGCGCCCTCGCCGGCGCACTCGCGATGGTCCTCACCGGCTGCCTCAAACCCGGCGAAATCTACGACGCCGTCCAATGGGACGTCATCGTCCTCCTCGCCGGCGTCATCCCCCTCGGCATCGCCATGGAGACCAGTGGCGCCGCCGCACTCGTCGCCGACCTCCTCGTCGACGCCGCCGACGTCCTCCCCGCCGTCGTCATCCTCGGCCTCTTCTACGTCCTCACCGCCGCCCTCACGAACGTCATCAGCAACAACGCCAGCGTCGTCCTCATGATCCCCGTCGCCGCCGAAGCCGCCGTCACCCTCGACGCCTGGGCGTACCCGTTCATCCTCGCCGTCACGTTCGCCGCCAGCACCGCGTTCATGACCCCCGTCGGCTACCAGACGAACCTCTTCGTGTACGGCCCCGGCGGCTACCGCTTCACCGACTACCTCCGCATCGGCACCCCACTCCAAGCCATCTTCGCCGTCGTCACCACCCTCGGCATCTACCTCCTCTGGGGCCTCCAACCACCGGCCTGAACACGCGGAACGAAACCCTTACCACCAAACCCAGCCAACGTACGACCGAGGGCTGGTGGGTTAGCCTGGTATACTTCGGGCCCTGGGAGCCTGCGACGCCAGTTCAAATCTGGCCCAGCCCACTCTGAATCGATACTTTTTGAGCGATTAGTTAACAGTTCGACCGTTCTGAGCGGGTGGTCTGCATGAGCGTCGACCACCGCGAGGAACACCGAAGCTGCGACTTCTGCGGGCACCGGATCGGCGAGCCGCTGAAGCGGTGCCTGGCGCTCGACGAGGGGGTGTCGGCCGTGAGACGGGGCCATTCAACGCTGTCTTTGAGTTTGCCGTAGGCACTTTTCCGTGGCTGTCGTGTGCCGAGGTATGAGCGGTGTTCGTTCGGTCGTGGTCGTCGTGTTCGTGGTCGTGGTTGCGGCCGCGAGCGTGCCTGCGGTAGCGAACGAGGCGTCGAGTGGTGGAGCGTCGCATGGCGAGGCATCGAGTGGCGAGGTGCTGGTGGTGGACGCCGACGGCGGGGCCGAGTTCCAGCGGGTCCAGCCGGCGGTGCGTGCGGCGTCGGACGGTGATACGGTGCGTGTGCGGCCGGGGACGTACCGGGAGTCGGTGACGGTTCGCGAGGACGTGCGTCTCGTGGCGCCGCGTGGAGCGACGCTGAACGGGAGTGGGTTGTCCGGCAATCGCGGCGAGTCGGGGGTGCGTATCGAGCGCGACGCGGCGCCGGTGGTGTCGGGGTTCCGTATCGCGGCGTTCGACGTCGGGGTGTGGGCGTGGGGGACGTCGGGCGAGTGGCGGGTCGCGAACACGACCATCGTGGGGACGCCGGGTGGGGGTGTGATTGCGGTGGGGTCGTCCGGCACGTGGCGGGTGTCGAACGTGACGGTTCGCGATTCCGGCGCTGGCGTGGAGGCCGTGATGGCGTCGGGCAACTGGACGGTCGAGCGTTCGGTGATTCGGAACGTGACAGAAGCGCACGGTGTCGACGCGGGGTCGTCGACGGGCGACTGGACGCTGTCGAACGTGACCGTGATGAACGCCGATTTCGTCGGCGTGGCGGCGTCGCACTCGCGTGGCGACTGGCGTGTCGTCGAGAGCACGGTCCGCGGGGCGGTCGTGGGTTTGGCGGCGGTCGAGGCGAGCGGGAACTGGAGCGTGCGCCGGTCGGTGTTCCGGAACGTGTCACCGTCGAGCCGGTACGATTTCTGGCAGCCGCCACTCGCGGAGGGCGTGGGCGTGGACGCGTCGAGCACGAACGGTTCGTGGTCGGTGTCGACGAGTCGGTTCGTGGACGCGGCGGAGACGGGAATCGATGCGACGGGTGCGGTCCGCGAGGGGGATGGGACGCGGAACTGGTTCGGGAACGGAACGACGACCGACGGCGAGGCGTGCACCGGGCACGTGGATTGCTCGAAGGCGCTGACAGCGTGGCCGCCAGCGACGAATCGCACCACCGGCACGACGACCGACCAGCCAGCGACGAATCGAACCGCCAGCACGACGCTCGCGACTGCGTCAGCTCCCGGTGACGGCGACGACAGCGCGTCGACTTCGGGGTTCGGGGTCGTCCCGAGCGTCCTCGCGATTCTCGGGGTGGTGCTCGCGGTTCGGCGACGCGGGCGGCCGTGAACGGCCGTGCCCGTCGGGGCGAGTGCGCGGGTTCAGTCTGTGGCGCGGTCGAACGTCACCTGGATGCGGTTCCCGCTCTCGTCCGAGTCGACGGTGATGTGGCCGTTGGAGCGTTCGACGAGCCAGTAGACGAGCCAGAACCCGAGGCCGCTGGAGTGGTAGACCTCACTCATGTCGTGGTGGCCGGTGAGGACGTTCGCTTCGATGCCGGGGATGGGTGTGGCGTCGTCGGTGACGGTGACGATGACGGCGTCGGTGGTTCGGGCGACGGTGACGTGAACGGTCGGGTCGGGGTCGTCGTTGTGACGGATGGCGTTCTCGAGGAGTTCGGCGATGGCGAGGTCGAGCCCGTCGACGCAGCGCGCGACGGCCGACTCGGGGCATTCCGCGTCGACGGTACTGTCCGGATAGCGCTCGGTGATACGCGCGACGGACTCGTCGACGGCGGTGACGACGTCGACGCGGTGCCTAGACGCGTCGACGTCGAGGCGTTCGATGAGCGTCCGGCCTTTCTCCGCGCTGGCGAGCAGCGCTTGCGCGGTCTCGCGGATGACCTCGGTGTGCGTGGCAGCGTCCGGGTGCTTGCTCGCGATGCGTTGCGCCTCGCCGAGGACGACCGTGAGGTCGTTCCGGAGGTTGTGCCTGAGGAGCGTATCCATCACGTACAGTTGCCGTTCACGACGCCGACGGTCGGTGACGTCGCGCGTGAAGCCCGTGATGCGGACGACCTCGCCGTCTTCGAATATCGGTTCCGCCTCCACCCACACCCACGTCCCGTACCCGTCGGTCGGGTCGACGCGGTACTCGATGCTCTGTGAGTCGCCGCCGGTGAGTGCAACCATCGCCTCCTCGACGCGCGGCACGTCCTCGGGATGGACGGTATCGAGGAAGGACGCGGGGTTCGCGCGGAGCTCCGCCGTACGCCCGCCGTAGACGTCCTCGTACGCGGGATTGACGAAGAGGAGGTCCGTCCAGTCGGCGCTGAACATCCAGAGGACGTCGCCCGTGGTCGCGGCGAGTTCCCGGAGGCGCGAGGTGGTCTGGCGCTGGTCGCGTTCCGCGGCGACGCGGTCGGTGACGTCGCGCGAACTGACGACGAACCCGTCGAGTTCGTCGTTCGTGCAGTTCGACAACAGGGATTCGAACGTCACCCACGACCCGTCGGCGTGCCGGAACCGGTACGTGACGGTGGTCTCGGTGTAGGTCTCGGCGTCGACGATGTCCTCGAACGCGGCGCGGGCGACGTCGACGTCGTCCGGGTGGACGTAGTCGAACGCGTTCGTGTCGCGGAACTCGTCGGGGTCGTACCCGAGGGTTCGGCGGACCGCCTCGTTCGCGTACGTGATGACGCCGTCCTCGTCGATCACGACGATCTTGTCCTGGGCGAGATCGAGGAGGGTGTCGAGCGACCCGGACGAGACCATTGACTAGGACCGTAGGAGCTTGGAGGTGTATAGGTTCGTCGGCAAACTATCCGGTTCCTTATGCGTCGAACGGGTCGGTCAGTCGTCGACGCCGTCGGTAGACGTCTCCTCGGCGTCGTACGGGTCGACGTAGAGGTTGACGCCGAGGATGGTGATCTCCTGGTCGCTCGCGGGGTCGTCGGCGGGGAACTCGGGCGTGACGTACTGGTAGGAGCGTTCGCGGACGACGTACGCCTGGTCGTCGACCGCGAGGTCGCCTTCGGCGCGGGCGTCGCCGTCGCTCCGGTCGATGGGGAGCGACCCGAACTCGACGACCTCGCCGACCTCCGGGACGGGGAGCTGGGACGCGAACCGCGTCTCGAGGAGCTCCTCGGTGTCGTCGTCGCGGAAGTAGTGATACGTCTGGTTGGGTGCGCGCGGGCCGGCGTTCACGTCGATACTCGGGTCGGTCATACCTGACGGTTCTCCGGACCGCGAAATAAGGGTTGGGTGCGCGAGCCCCAAGACGTACGCCGCCCGCGTGAGAAGTCGACCGTGACTCGATGCACGTCCGCGCCCTCCTCGTCGACTCGCGTGCCGTCGCACCGGTCGTGCAGTTCGTCCTCGGTGTCGGGGTCGCGCTCGCCGTCGTCGCCGTGGCCGTCGTCGCACTCGGCGGCGTCGCCCCCGCGCTCGCGTGCCAGGTCGTCGGCGGTTGTCAGGACCCCACGGCCACCGCGACCCTGGACGGAACGGGCGACCCCGGGACCGACGGCTGGGGGACCGGCGACGAGACCGTGACGTTCGTTCACCGCGGCGGCGACAGTATCGCGGTCGCGCGACTATCGTTCCGCGTCGCCGACGATCGCGTGACCGGGGTCACGTGGCCCGACGGCGACCGCTGGAACCGCGGGGAACGCGCGACGTACGACGGGGTCGTTCCGGCGGACGCCGAGGTCGTCGTCGTCTGGACGAGCGCCGACGGCGAGAACAGACTGGTTCTCGGCGCCTGGACCGCGGGCAGGAACTGACTCGACCGCCCCGACCGGTCGAGCGTCGGAGTCACTCGGGACGCTCGCGGAGGTCCAGGAGCGCGCACGTCCGTCGGCAATCAGCGGCAAGAAACTTCAGTCTCGACGGCAAGTACCGGTATGGTCACCCGAAGCGAACGCGGCGTCTCCTCGGTCGTCGCAGCCGTCCTCATGGTCGCGGTGACCGTCATCATGGCCGCCGCCGTCGGCTCGTTCGCACTCGAGTTCTCAGGCGTCGAGCAACAACCCGCGCCGCAGGTCGCGAACGCGGACGCGAAGTTCCTCGTTACGGGCGGTGGGACCGATCAGACCGTCCGCATCACGCACCGCGGCGGCGACACGGTCGACGTCGCCGACCTCGAGATCGTCGTGTCGTTCTCGGACTCACCGAAGCGGTCCAGGCTCGTCGGTATTCCGACCAAAAAGGTCGGCGCGGGTGACTACGAAGGCGACAACATCTGGGACGGACGTGCAGGTATCGGTGTCGCCGGTGCGCTCTCTCGCAGCGACCCCGCGGGTAGCGACGGCGAGTGGTCCGCCGGTGAGTACATCCAGTTCCGAACCAAGAGCGGGGCTGTGGACGTCAAATCGGGAGAGCACGTGTACGTCACCGTCGTCCACGAGCCCAGCGGGAAGGTCCTCCTCGAACGCTCGCTGCGAGCGACGACGAACGCACTCGAACCACGGTCGGCAGCGAGCTCGCTCGTATCGCCAGCCGCAGTTCCGGCAGCCTGGGTCGTTCAGGCGCGCGGATAGCGAGCGCGCCGCCAGCGCTCGTTGCCGGCCATCGGAGCGTCACCGGTCGGCCACCGTCTTCTTTACGCGTCGCTTAGACGCGCAACTCGTGACGCGACGACGCGGCCAGTGGGACGACGAATCGGAGCAGGACGACTGGAGTGACGACGGGGCTTGGTCGCGCGAACGCAAGGCAGTCGCCGCAATCGCCGCGACGCTCGTCGTCGCCGCCGCGGTCGCAGCGTTCGTCGGCGCGTACGTCCTGGAACCGGGAGGCCCGCCATGGTCCGACGACCGGCCACGTGCGCCCCAGGTGGCCTTCAGTGCGTCCGCCGACCCCGGCGCGGGCGGCTGGGGGACCGGCGACGAGACCGTCGAGATACAGCACGACGGCGGCGACGCGCTCGACCCGGAGACGCTCGAACTGGTCGCCCACGAGTCCACCGGCGACCCAGTCGATGGCGTCACCTGGCCGAACGACGCGTGGACGGCCGGCGAGACCGTGACCTACACCGGAACGGTCTCGGCGGATGCGCCCCTCACCATCGTCTGGACCGCTCCAGCAGCCGACACTGCCCAGATACTCTGGGAGAGCGACGTCGAGGCCCTCGACGGCGGCGCAACGCCGTCCACCGAGTTCACGGCGCCGAGCACCGAGGAACCGACGACGACCGGCGAGTCCCCCACCACCGAGGAACCGACGACGACCGGGGAGTCACCCACCACAGCGGAATCGACGACGGCCGGTGACGACCGCGGCACCGAGGTCCGCGACGTCGCGTTCGCCGCACCCGCGCTCGAACAGCGGTCGTACTCGGCGCAGACCCACGCGTCGACGGCGGCCGCGAGGCGGTCGTGCGCGGTCGGATACGTGACGGTCGCGGGCTGACCGCCGGCCTGCCCGTAGTACCAGCCCGCCTGCGAGTGGTTCATGCCGTCGATGCGGACGACGGACGCGTTCGCGGGGAGGTTCCCCGTGGTCTCGCGGAAGCGGTCGCGGTCGAGGACCGCGTCGCGCGTGCCGACCACCGAGAGCGCCGGGATGCGCTCGACGGGCCGGTCGCAGTACGCGCCGACGAGCAGGAGTCCGTCCACGCGGTCGGGGTTCGCGTTCGCGTACCGGCACGCCATCGCCCCGCCCAGCGAGTGCCCGCCGACGACCCACGTCTCCACCTCGCCCTCACCCTCGATAATCGCGTTCGCTTTCCCCTGCGAGAGCACCGCGAGGTTCGCCGTCATCCGCGGAACGAACACCGTCGCCCCCGTCTCCTCGACGACGCGCGCCGCCGACGACAGGTACGCGTCCGGCGCCACGCGCCCACCCGGATAGAACACCACGCCGAGGCCGTCACCGGTCGTTCGCGTCGCCTCGTCCAGCTCACCCGTCGGTCGCACCACGAACCCGCCGTACGCGCGCTCGACGTTCACGTCCGGGTTCGCGCGCACCGACTCCGTGACCGCCGCAGGCGCCTGGAACCCCAGCACACCGAAGTACACCCAGAACCCGACCGCGGCGAGCACCAGCACCGCGAGCACGCCCGCGACGACCACGCCCACCCACTGCCGGCGCGACCACGACGGTACCCGCTCACGAACTGCGTCGACGAACGACGATTGCACGCGTTCGAGCACGCACACCAGCCTCCTCAAACCACGTGGTCCCGGTCACGACGGACCGGCAGCATCCCGCTGTCCCACCCACGTTCGACCGCGCGTTCACTTCCACCCGGGTTTGCGAACCTTCTTGAGTCGGCACGCGTCTAGAAGCGTGTAATGGCTGCAGGGGACAACTCCGAACTCGTCGACGCGTTCCTCGACTTCTACCGCACATACTATCGCGACGAAATCGGGAAACTCGCACAGAACTACCCCACCGACCAGCGCTCGCTGTACATCGACTACGACGACCTCTACCGGTTCGACCCCGACCTCGCCGACGACTACGAGAACCAACCCGAACAACTCCAGCGGTACGCCGAGGAAGCCCTCCGGCTCTACGACCTCCCCGTCGACGTCAAACTCGGGCAGGCGCACGTCCGCATGGACCCGCTCCCGGACTCCACGGACATCCGCGAGATCCGCGCCCGGCACGTCAACACGCTCGTCACCGTCCGCGGCACCGTCAACAAGGCCACCGACGTCCGCCCGAAGATGCAGGAGGCCGCGTTCGAATGCCAGCGCTGCGGCACCCTCACACGCATCCCCCAGTCCGGCGGCGACTTCCAGGAACCACACGAGTGCGGCGGCTGCGAACGCCAGGGCCCGTTCGGCCTGAACTACGACCAGTCCGAGTTCGTCGACTCCCAGAAACTCCGCGTCCAGGAATCACCCGAAGGCCTGCGCGGCGGCGAGACCCCGCAAGCGATCGACGTCCAGATCGAGGACGATATCACCGGGAACGTCACCCCCGGCGACCACGTCGCCGCCACCGGCATCCTCCGCCTCGAACAACAGGGCAGCGACCAGGACAAGTCCGCGGTGTTCGACGTCTACATGGACGGCGTCAGCGTCGTCATCGACGAGGAGGACTTCGAGGACATGGAGATCACGGACGCCGACAAGGAAGCGATCTACGAGCTCTCCAACAACCCCGACATCTACGAGAAGATGGTCGCCTCCGTCGCCCCCAGCATCTACGGGTACGACGAGGAGAAGCTCTCCATGATCCTCCAGCTCTTCTCCGGCGTCACCAAACACCTCCCCGACGGCTCCCGCATCCGCGGCGACCTCCACATGCTATTGATAGGGGATCCGGGTACGGGGAAGTGCGTCGCCGGCGACACCACCGTGACGCTCGCCGACGGAAGCGAACGCGAGATACGCGACCTCGTCGATTCGAACCTCGACGACCCGAAGCCCGTCGACGACGGCGTCTGGGACCACGCCGACTTCGATCTGCCGTCCCTCCACCCCGACGGTGGCATCGCGACGGAATCCGCGACGAAGGTCTGGAAGCGCGAAGCACCCGGAAAGATGTATCGAATACGGACGTCCAGCGGCCGCGAGATCGACGTCACGCCCTCGCATCCGCTGTTCGTACAGAGCGACGCCGGATTCGAGGCCGTGAAAGCTGACGGCCTTACGGAGGGTGATTTCGTCGCCACTCCGAGCGAACTCGATGTCGGTAGCAACGATGCAATCGACGTCTCGTACCGGCGGTCGAAGTCGCCGAACGCAGTTCGACTCGACTTGCCAGACGAGTGGACGCCGTGGCTGGCACGGCTCGTCGGGTATCTCGTCGCTGAGGGATACATCGAGTACGGCGACGACAACACGGGATTCGTCTCGGTGACGAACAACGACAAAGAGGTACTTGAGTCCGTCGCCGGGAGCCTGGATCGACTCGGTCTCAACTGGTCGAAACGACAAAGTCGAGAACACAAAGCTGCGCACGAGATACTGTGCACGTCGGGTGAGTTCGCGAGTTTCCTCGAAAACCTCGAACCATCTCTCCTCGACGGCTCCGCGTCGAAGACGGTACCGGATCCGGTCTTCCGGGCGTCTGAAGAGACCCAGCGTGCATTCCTCCAAGCGTTCATCGAAGGAGAGGGTCACGTGACGTCGACGCAACGCGAGATAACGGTCGCGTCGATGAGCCGCGAACTCCTCGAAGGGGTTCGGCGTCTGCTCCTTCGGTTTGGCATCCAGAGTCAACTCCATCCGCGCCAGAACGGCAGTCATCGGCTCCGAATCAGCGGCTTCGAGGCTGCGAGATACGTTCGTGAGATCGGGTTCCTGACTGACCGCAAGCAATCCGTCGGCGACGAATACGCGAGTGGCTCGGGGAACACGAACCGGGACGTGATTCCGGACGTCGGTGCGGTTTGTCGGCGCGTTCGTGAAGGGCTCGGACTCAGCCAGTCTGACTGTGGTCTCCCACGGTCGACGTACCAGCACTACGAGCGCGGTGACCGGAACCCGAGCAGAGAGAGTCTGTTGACCGTCGTCGAGGAATTCGAGAAGGCCCTCGTCGAGCAACCAGCCCCCACGCCAGCGGGCCAGACTGCCGATGGTGGAAGCCTCAGAGCAGCTATTACAGGACTCCGTCATCTCGCAGAAGGTGACGTCACCTGGGACCGAATCGACTCGGTCGAGGCGTACGAACCCGACGACGAATGGGTGTACGACCTCGAAGTCGCCGGGACGCACACGTACATCTCGAACGGCGTCATCTCGCACAACTCACAGCTCCTGTCGTACATCAAAAACGTTGCGCCGCGGTCCGTCTATACGTCCGGTAAAGGCTCCAGCTCGGCGGGTTTGACCGCTGCGGCTGTTCGCGACGATTTCGGGGATGGCCAGCAGTGGTCGCTGGAGGCCGGTGCGCTCGTGTTGGCTGACCGTGGAATCGCGGCGGTGGACGAGTTGGACAAGATGGCGCCGGACGACCGGTCGGCGATGCATCAGGCCCTGGAGCAGCAGGAGATCTCGGTGTCGAAGGCGGGGATCAACGCGACGTTGAAGTCTCGGTGTTCGCTGTTGGGGGCGGCGAACCCGAAGTACGGGCGGTTCGATCAGTACGAGCCGATCGGCGAGCAGATAGACTTAGAGCCGGCGCTGATCTCGCGGTTCGACCTGATCTTCACGGTGACGGACCAGCCGGACGAGGAGGAGGACCGGAATCTCGCGCAGCACATCCTGAACACGAACTACGCGGGGGAGTTGGAGACCCAGCGGACGAAGATGACGAACGTGGACGTCTCCAGCGAGGAGATCGATTCGGTGACGGCGAACGTCGATCCGGACATCGATCCGGAGTTGATGCGGAAGTACATCGCGTACGCGAAGCAGAACTGTCATCCGCGGATGACCGACGGGGCGCGGCAGGCGATCGAGGATTTCTACGTGGACCTGCGGTCGAAGGGGCAGGACGAGGATTCGCCGGTGCCGGTGACGGCGCGCCAGCTGGAGGCGATCGTGCGGTTGGCGGAGGCCTCTGCGAGGGTGCGGTTGTCGGATACGGTCGACGAGGCGGATTCGGAGCGCGTCATCGAGATCGTGCGGTCGTGCCTGCAGGACATCGGCGTGGACCCCGAAACCGGGGAGTTCGACGCGGACGTGGTGGAGACGGGGCAGTCGAAGACTCAGCGCGACCGCATCAAGAACCTGAAGGCGCTCATCGCGGACATCGAGGAGGAGTACGACGACGGGGCGCCGGTCGACGTGGTGATGGATCGGGCGGACGAGATCGGGATGGACGCGAGCAAGGCCGAGCACGAGATTGACAAGTTGAAGCAGAAGGGCGAGGTGTACGAGCCCAAGCACGAGCACCTGCGGACGACGTAGATGGACCGGATCTCTGCGTTACGGAACGTCGAGACCGCGCTCCGGGAGTTCGAGGACGGCGAGTGTTCGTTCGCGGAGCTGGAGGGGACGGTGCAGGGCGTGTTGCGGACGTACGTGTCGTCGTTCGAGGGCGATGGGGTGGCGCCGTATCGCGTGGTGGAGGGGCCGGAGGTGGCGGTGGGCGTGGTCGTCGTGGCCGAGGACGCGGTGGGGGCGCGCGAGCGGGTTCGCGGCCTCGTGGACGTCGAGGGCGGGGTGCTGTCGGTCGAGCGCGTGACCTAGGCGGGAGTGGCGTCGGTCGAACGAGTGACGGAGCACTTTTTTCGGACGGGGTTGGAGTGAATGGTAGTGATACTGGTGGTGACGTACTCGCGGGCGGCGCGGCAGGCGCTCCGGAACGCGTGTCGGGCACACGAGGACGCCGTCGTCCGTCGGTTCGGTCGGGTTGCGCTCCTGGAGGCGACGGCGTTCGGGGCGTTCCTCGGGTTGCGGTTGCGCGAACGCCACGGCGGTGACGTCCAGCTGGAGCGGACGATGCCGTTGAACGAGTTCGAGGACGCGTTCGCGGACGCTCGCGAGGCGGCGGTCGCGTACGAGGACCGGGAGTCGCCGTCGACGCCGTACGCGAAGTTCGCGGCGGGCCGGGACCTGCCGTCGAAGGAGCGGCTCCGCGAGCAGGAGCTGTGAGGGTCGCGTACGGGTCGGCGTCGTGGTCTGGGCCGGCGGTCGACGTGCGTGACGTGGCCGTGCCAGTGCGTGCGTTCGCGGCTGCGGTTCGCGCCAGCGGGTCGGTCGCGGTCGACGGCGACCGGGAGTTGCGGGTGGAGTGCGACCCGCCGGGGTGCGTCTTCGAGCACGTCGGCGTCGTGCGCGCCGGGACGACGGTCGACGTGCGGGCGGCGCTGGCGGCCGCGGCGCGGTCGCGCGACGTGGACGTCGAGGGTGCGTCCGCGCTGTCGGAGGCGAGGGCGTCGCTCGCCGCGGTCGAGGTTCCGGAGGTGGACGTGTCGGCGGCGCGCGAGCGGGTGGCGGCGGCGCGGGCGGCCGTCGAGGCGGTGTCGGCGGACGTGGCGGCGGCGCGCGGTGCGGTGCAGGCGCGCGAGGACTTGGACGCGGACGTGGACGTCGGCCGGGAGCGGTTGCGGGCGGCGGTGGCGGACGCGAGCGAGCGCGAGACCGAGCTGGTCGCGGCCGAGCAGGCGCTCGCCCGGGAGCGCGAGCGTGCTCGGGAGGCGCGGGACGCGCGCGACCGACGGTTGTCGTTGGCGGACCGCGTCGGACGGTTGGAGCGGGAGGTGCGCGCGAACCGCGTCGCGGCGACGTGGCCGGCGTTCCGCGAGGCGGTCGCGGCCGTTCCCGGCGGTGACCGAGACGAGGCGGGGGCGGAGCCGGGGTCGTTCGCGGGCGACGACGCGACCGCGGCGCTCGCAGTCGCGCGCGTCGCCGCGGTCGATGCGCCGGTGGTCGTCGGCGTCGACCGGTTCGACGACGTCGACGCCGCACGCCGCACGCTCGACGCGCCGGTCGTGCTCGCCGCGGACTGACCGGCGGTCGTTGCTCGCGGTCCCGCGACGCGGGCCGTACGCGAGCGCGTCGTCGTTTATCAGTGATGACGCGGCCAGGTCGGAGTATGGTCGACGTGAGTGTGCGGCGGTCGCGCCGGGACGGCGTGACGTTCGCGACGGTCGTCGTGGAGAACCGATCGAGTGAGCGCCGGCGCGTGCGGTTGGCGGTGGACTGCGAGGGCGCGCTCTGGCCGCCGCGGCGTCGTGGCGTGCCGGCGGCGGGGTGGGACGCCGACGGCGTGACGCTGACGGTCGCCGCGGGCGGCGTTCGCGGGGTCGGGTTCGCGACGCCCGCGTCGACGGTCGACGTCGAGTGCGTCGCGACGGAGCGCCGTGGTGGTGTCGACGCCACCGACCCTCTCCGCGCGGACTCGGGGGAGCGCGACGGCGCGGACGTCGACGGCGTGGTGCGGGCGCTCGGGTCGTTCGCGCCGCCGCTCGCCGCGACGCCGCGCGAGACCGCGGGCGAGCGGCCGGCAGGTGCCGGCGGGTGCTCGGGGAGCGTGGCGTCCTCGGACGACGACGGGTGGAGCGCGTGATCCTCGCGGTCGCGGGCGGGAAGGGCGGCGTGGGGAAGTCGACGGTGGCGCTGAACGTCGCGGACGCGCTGTCGGCTGTCGTCGTGGACGCGGACCTGGCGATGGCGGACCTCCCGGGCGGTCGCGGCCCGGACCTCCACGACGTCCTCGCGGGGCGGGCGAGCGCGCTGGAGGCGGTTCGGTCGGTCGCCGGCGTTCGCGTGCTCTCGTGCGGTCGGACGCTCGCGGGGGCGCGAGCGAGCGACGTTCGGCGACTTCGACCGGCGCTGCGGGCGGTCGAGCGCGAGTTCGGCGCGGTGGTCGTGGACTGTCCGGCGGGGATGGCGGCGGACGCGGGCGTGGCGGTCGCGGTCGCGGACCGCGTCGGCGTGGTCTGCGAGCCGACCGCGTTCGCCGTCCCGGCGGCGGTGCGGACGCGAGCGCTCGCTCGCGAGCTCGACGCCGGACTCGCGGGCGTCGTCGTGAACCGTGCGCCCGCCGACCTCGACGTCGCGCGGTTCTCGCGCGCGCTCGGCGCACCGGCGGTCGCCGTCCCCGACAGCGACGCCGTCGCGAGCGCGCAAGCCCGAGGACGTCCCGTCGCGCGCGACGCCCCCGACGCACCGGCCGTCGACGCGTTCGGGTCGGTCGCGCGGACGCTCGCGGACGGCGCGACCGACGGGCGAGCACGCCCCGAAGGCTGAACGGCCGCGGTCAGTCGTCCGCGGGCGCGGGTGAGACGCCGTCGCCGGCCGGTTCGTCGCATCGCTCGTCGAGCGCCTGGTACGTGTGGCGGACGGTGACCGGCGAGACGTCCGCGGCGTCGGCGGCGGCGGCCTGCGTGCAGTCGACGCCCGCCTCGGTCGCGGCGAGGTAGAGGCAGCCCGCGGCGACGCCGCTCGGGTTCTTCCCCGTGGCGAGCCCGGAGTCGACCGCGGTCGCGGCGAGGTCGGTCGCGCGCCCCTCGACGCGCTGGGGGAGCGAGAGGGCGTTCGCGTACCGCGGCAGGTACTCGCGGGGGTCGACCGGGCCGGTGGGGAGTCCGAGGTCGCGATTGAGGGCGTCGTACGCGACGCGGAGTTCGCGTTCGTCGGCGCGCGCGACCGCGGCGATCTCCTCGACGGTCCGGGAGAGAGACCGGACGCGACACGTGGCGTACACCGCTGCGGCGGCGAACCCCTCCAGCGACCGACCCTTGAGGAGGTCCTCGTTCTGCGCCGATTCGAAGAGCGTGCACGCGGACTCCTGGATGGACTCGGGGAGGGAGAGCGCGCCGACCACGCGGCGGACCTCGGTGAACGCGTACACCTGGTTCCGGTCGCGTTTCGTCGCGATGCGCGCTCTGGCGTGCTCGCGACGCATCCGCGCGACGCGACGGCGCTTCCGGCCCGTCAGGCGCGTATCGTTCCCGTGCCCGATGGTCGTGGAGAGTCCGCGGTCGTGCCGAGAGCGCGTCAGCGGCGCGCCCGTTCGCTTGCCGTCCGCGGGGCCGTCGTCGAAGCTCCGCCACTCGGGCCCGCGGTCGACGCGGTCGGCGCTGACCACGAGGCCGCAGTCGGTGCAGACGGACTCGTCGTCGCTCGGTCGAACGGCGCCATCGCACTCGGGGCAGACTGTCGTTCCCATACTCGAACGTTCGCCGCGAACCCTTACTTAACTGCAGGTGGTCGCGGGGCGAATCACCCTACTGCGACGCGTCGAACGTACCGGATTCCGGTACGTTCCTCGTCCGGACCGGCGTTAGATACGCTCACGTATGCGATGGTTTAAACCCCGATAGCGACGTACGTGCTGGCATGGGGTTGGCCGACATCGCGGCGGGACTGTCGACGACGACCGAGCAGGACGAGCGCGGCGTGGCGAGCGTCGACGCCACGGACGCCGTTCTGGGGGACGCGCTCGCGGAGTTCGCCGCGGCGTTGCCCTGCAAGCCCGTGGCCGCAGCAGCGGTCGCGGAGGCGTACGTCGGCGGTGCGGCGGTCGACGCCGCCGGCCACGACGCGGGCGTCGCGCCGATGACGGCCGCGAAGACGCTGCATCGACTCGGATTCGCGGGGCTGTCGCCGGTGAGCGCGACCGGCGAGCGCGTGCTCGAGGATCACCTCGCGGGCCGGGTGTCGCGAGCGGACGCTCGTGGATTGCTGTCGCTGTCGGACGCCGAGTTCGCGCTCGCGACGTACGTGGCGACCCACGACGCCATCGACGGGGCGCGCGACGTCGTCGAGGGCGCGCTCGCCGCGGAGCGGACGGCGAGCGTCGAGAAACGCGACGCGCTCGACGCGACGATGCCGGACGGCGAGAACCGGCCGTAGCACGCAGCGGTCGTCGCGAACGGTCGCCCGGTCGAGCGCGTCGACCTGGACGGCGGTTACTGGGGTCTCGAAGAGACGGTTATTCCGCGCCGAAGAAGCGGGTACTCCACCTGGAGAGTCGGTTATTCCGCGCCGAAGAGCCGAGCGGTAACGCCGGTCGGTTCGAGGTCGACGTCGAGTTCGACGTCGAACGCGCGCTCGGCGAGTGCGGCGACCGCGCTCGGGAACGCGCCGGTCGCGGTGTCGCTCACCGGGGTGTCGGTCGGGTCGACGACGTCGCTCTCGGGGACCGCGACCGCGGGGTCCGCGACGACGGGCGGGTCGTCGACGCGGTTCGCGACGACGAGGTCGCCGGGTGCGGCCGCGTCGAGGTCGCGGAGGCGGTCGCGGACGCGCGGGAGTGCGTCCGCGCCGCGGCGTCCGTCGGGGGCGACGACGGCGACGCGGTCGGTGGCGGTGACCGCGGCGACGTGCTGGTTCGCGGCGACCGGTGGGACGTCCACGAGGACGTGGTCGAAGGCGTCGGCTGTCTCGCGGACGACGGCGTCGAAGCGTTCGGCGGCGTCCGCGGTCTTCGCGTCGGCGAGTTCGGTGAACGACGCGCGGACGGGGCACGCGGCGACGCGGCCGGGTGCGTCCACGTCGAGGTCGACGAGCGACTCGCTCGGTGCGACCGCGTCGTCCGTGAGCAGTCGGGTCGCGTCGACGTCGACGTCGCCGGGGACGTACTGAGCGAGTCGTTGCGTGGCGAACGCGGCGTCGAAGACGGCGACGTCGCGGCCGTCGCGTGCGAGGACGGCGGCGGTCTCGACGACGAGTCGCGTCGCGCCCGCACCGCCGGTGGCGCCGACGACCGCGACCGAACGTGGCGTACTCATACCTCCAGTTCGGTCGCTTTCACTGATAAACCTCGTGAACGAAAGCGCGATTACGTGGCGTCGCCGGCGATGCGTGCGGCGATGTCGTCGAGTTCGTCGTCGTCGAGGTCGGGTCGGGCGCCGGCGATGGCGTGGATGGGGCCGCCGCCGTCGCCCTCGAACCGCGGGATGACGTGCCCGTGGACGTGCGGGACCTCCTGGCCGGCGGTCTCGCCGTTGTTGAACGCGACGTTCGACGCGTCGGCGTCCACGGCGTTCTCGACGACCGGCGTCAGGCGGTGGAGGGCGGCGAACACGCTCTCGCCGGCGTCCGCGGGGAGGTCGCCGAGCGTCTCGTGGTGCGTCTTCGGGATGACGAGCGTATGCCCGGGCGCGAGCGGGTTCGCATCGAGGAACGCGAGCACGTCGTCGTCCTCGTAGACGGTCCGGCTCGGGATGTCGCCCGCGACGATCTGACAGAAGATGCAGTCCTCGCTCATGTCCGTGTCGTCGTCCGGCGGCCGTATGAAGATTACCCGTAGCCGTCAGCGGTCGCTGGCGAGGTGACGGCAAGGCCATCCGGTACCAGCTCGTCCCGACGCCATCCCTTGGATATACAGCCAGAACGTTCCTAACCGTCCCGTCTGTCGGTCCGCTTACAGGGAATGGGTTCGAGCATCTTCGCCGACGAGTCGGGGGACGAGTCGGTGCGCGAGGAACGGGGGGACGGACGACCACCGTCGGTGTTCCGGCGGCGTCGCGACGACGAGGGCGGACGCGCGGACGATAGCGGCGAGACGACCGACGGCGACGAGCGAACCGACGACGACGCTCGACGGGAACCCGATGCCGGCGCTCGCCGGGCGTACGGGGACGACGACGAGTCGACGATGACGGTGTTCAGCGGCGACGAGGTCTACGAGGTCGTGGTCGACGACGCCGAGTGAGTGGCCGACGACGGACGAGGGACGTGGTCGGAAACGGGCGGTTCGTGGCACGTGACTGGAGACCCCCCGTCCGGAACGTTTATCATTCGACCGGGATTCGTCTGGAACCATGTCAGGGTGGTTATCGGTGAATGGACGCGTGGACGACACGGACGTGGACGAAGGGGCGGAGGTGGACGGCGACGTGGATGACCCGGAGCTGGGCGACGCGGACGAGGGGCGGCTCCGGACCGACGGCGGCACCGACGACGACGCCGCCGAGATCAAGCAGTTGCTCTCGGAGGGTGACGACGACGGCGGCCTCGCGGACGCCGTCACCGGCGAGGACGAGGACGACGAGTACGAGGGCGGGCCCGCGATGGACTTCGGGTTGAAGCTCGGTGCGCCGTTCGCGCTCGTCGCCGTCGGCCTGCTGTTCGTCGGCCCACAGCCCCTGCTCGAGTTCGACCCGACGGGGAGGTACGTCATCGACACGCTCGACGTCGGCGGCCCCGGGAACATCGTGTACATCTCCGCGGCGACGCTCGCGCTGTCGTTCCTCGCTGGATTACTGTACCCGTCGGTCGCCGACGACCTCGACGCCGACGACGACTTCAAGATGGACCTCGGCCTCGGGCTGTCGCTCCCGACCGTCGCCGTGATGGGCCTGGGCGTCCTCTTCTTCATGTTCTGGCCCGCCGTGTTCGCGCTCCTGAACGGCGCGCTCGTCGAAGCGCTCCTCACGGTGGTCGTGGCGGTCGTCCTCGTCGCGATCGCGGTCGCCGGCTCGGTCGTCACGCTCGTCGTCGCCGCCGTCGCGACGCTGTACTTCGTCGGCCCCGCCCTCGTCGGCTCGTACGTCGGCGGGTTCATCGGGGAGCGTATCGCGACCTGACGGCGACGGGTCGCGGTCGCCGCGCGCGGTCACCGACGAGCTCGTCGCCTGCGCGACAGGACGTGGAGACCGACGAGCATCGAGACCGCCGCGACGACGAACGAGAGACCAGTCGTCGCGAGACGCGAGACTCCGGCGAGGTCGGTCCCGAACCACGCCATCGCGGCGACGGTGGTCGCGACGACGACCACCGCGCTGGCCTCCTCCGTCGAGAACGACGACAGTGTCGCGTTCATACCAACCTTTCGTAGAGGAATCATATCAAGCCCAGTGGAGGTTCGCGTGGCGCTGCGGTCGTCCGGTCTCCGCCTGCAGGACCGAACCCACTTTAGTGACGGAGGGAGTTAGCGCGGATATGGAACGGTTCGAGGAGGTCGCGGACCAGTACGACCCCGACGCGGTCGAGGACCGCGTGTTCGAGCACTGGGACGCGGTCGACGCCTACGAGCAGACACGACGCCACCGCGAGGGCGAGGAGACGTTCTTCTTCGTCGACGGCCCGCCGTACACCTCGGGTGCGGCGCACATGGGGACGACGTGGAACAAGACCCTGAAGGACGCGTTCATCCGGTACTACACGATGCAGGGGTTCGACGTCACCGACCGTCCGGGCTACGACATGCACGGGCTCCCCATCGAGACGCGCGTCGAGGAGAACCTCGGGTTCGAGAACAAGAAGGACATCGAGGAGTTCGGCGTCGAGAACTTCATCGAGGAGTGCAAGGACTTCGCCGACGAGCAGCTCGAGGGGCTCCAGGAGGACTTCCAGAGCTTCGGCGTCTGGATGGACTGGGAGAACCCCTACAAGACCGTCGAGCCGGAGTACATGGAGGCGGCGTGGTTCGGGTTCGAGAAGGCCCACGAGCGCGGGCTCGTCGAGCAGGGCCAGCGGTCGATCAACCAGTGTCCGCGCTGCGAGACCGCGATCGCGAACAACGAGGTCGAGCGCCACGACGTCCACAAGCCGGCAATCTACGTGCGGTTCCCGCTGGTGGGCGAGGAGGGGAACCTCGTCGTCTGGACGACGACGCCGTGGACGATCCCCGCGAACACGTTCGTCGCCGTGGACCCCGACGGCGAGTACGCGAAGGTCCGCGCCGAGAAGGGCGGCGAGAGCGACGTGCTGTGGGTGTCGGCGAGCCAGGTCGAGGACGTCCTGTCGGCGGCCCGGTACGAGGACTACGAGGTCCTCGAGGAGCGCGACGCCGACGAGCTGGTCGGCATGGAGTACGAGCACCCGCTCGGCGAGGAGGTCCCCGACCACCCGCAGGGCGAGGGCGCCGGCCAAGTATACACCGCCGAGTACGCGGACGCCACGGACAGGTCCGGGATGGTGCACTCCGCGCCCGGGCACGGTGAGGAGGACTTCGAGCGCGGCCGCGAACTCGACCTGGAGATCTTCTGTCCGGTCGGGAGCGACGGCTGCTACGGCGACGGCGGCGGCAAGTACGCCGGGACGTTCGTGCGTGACGCGAACGCGGACGTCATCGCTGACCTCGACGAGAAGGGGTTCCTGCTCGCGCACGACGAGAACTACCTCGTCGAGGGCGAGGGGAAGTGCTGGCGCTGCGACACCGACATCGTCCGGCTCGTCACCGACCAGTGGTTCATCACGGTCAGCGACATCAAGGACGAGCTGCTGGCGAACATCGAGGACTCCGAGTGGCATCCGAGCGACGCTCGCGACAGTCGCTTCAAGGACTTCGTCGAAGGGTCCCCGGACTGGAACGTCTCCCGGCAGCGCTACTGGGGCATCCCCATCCCCATCTGGACGTGCGACGACGACGAGTGCGAGCACCTGAACGTCGTCGACACGCGCGAGACGCTCGCCGACCGCGTCCACCAGGACGTCGACCCGACGGCCGTGGACCTCCACAAGCCGACGGTGGACGACCTGACGATGGACTGCGCGGGCTGCGGCGCCGAGGCGACCCGCGTCCCGGACGTGTTCGACGTCTGGCTGGACTCGTCGGTGGCCTCGTGGGGGACGCTCGACTACCCCGAGGACGATTCGCAGTTCGACGAGCTGTGGCCCGCCGACCTCATCATGGAGGCCCACGACCAGACCCGCGGGTGGTTCTGGAGTCAGCTCGGCATGGGAACGGCGGCGTTCGGCGAGATTCCCTACGAGGAGGTGCTCATGCACGGGTGGGCGCTGATGCCCGACGGCCGCACGATGAGCAAGTCCAAGGGCATCCTCGTCGACCCGCAGGAGGTCATCGAGGACTACGGCGTCGACCCGATGCGGGCGTTCCTCCTCAGTCAGAACCCGCAGGGGAGCGACATGAAGTTCTCGTGGGACGGCATGGACAACGTCTCCCGGGACCTGAACATCCTCTGGAACGTCTTCCGGTTCCCGCTGCCGTACATGGAGATGGACGACTTCCGCCCGGGCGACGAGGACCTCGCGCAGCTCGACACGCGCCTCGTCGACGAGTGGGTACTCGCGCGCCTCCAGTCCGTGAAGCGCGAGATGACCGAACACTGGGAGGCGCGTCGGCCGGACAAGGCGCTGGACGCGCTCCTGTCGTTCGTCGTCGACGACGTGTCGCGGTTCTACGTGCAGGCGATCCGCGAGCGCGTGTGGGAGGAGGACGACAGCGAGAGCAAGCTCGCCGCCTACGCGACGACCTACGAGGTCCTCCACGAGGTCGTCGCGTTGCTCGCGCCGTACGCGCCGTTCGTCGCGGACGAGATGTACGGGACGCTCACGGGCGACAGCGGGTTCGATACCGTCCACATGCGCGACTGGCCCGCGGTCGAGGAGACGTGGGTGGACGCGGAACTCGAGGCGGACGTCGAGGCGCTGCGCGCGATGGAGGAGGCGGGTGCGAACGCGCGCCAGCAGGCCGACCGGAAGCTCCGCTGGCCGGTGACGCGCGTCGTCGTCGCGCCGAACGACGAGCGGACGTACGAGGCCGTCGACCGTCACGCGTCGCTGCTCGCGGAGCGGTTGAACGCGCGCGACGTCGAGCTCGTCGACCCGGACGAGCAGTGGGGCGAGCTCGCGTACTCCGCTCGCGCGGACATGAGCGAGCTCGGGCCGGCGTTCGGCGACCGCGCGGGCGAGGTCATGCAGGCGCTGAACGACGCGCGGCTCGACGCGAAGGACCTCGACGCGCTCCGTGACGTCGTCGGCGAACCCGACCTCGGCGAGTCGATGGTGTCGTTCGAGTCGGAGACGCCCGAGAGCGTCGCCGGGTCGACGTTCGAGGTCGAGGGCGACACGAGAGGCGTCGTGTACGTCGACACGACGCTCACCGAGGACATCGAGAGCGAGGGGTACGCGCGGGAGGTCATCCGGCGCGTCCAGGAGATGCGCAAGGACCTCGAGTTGGACGTCGACGAGCAGGTGCGCCTGCACGTCGAGATCTCCGACGACCGCATCGCGGACCTGGTCGACCGGCACCGCGACCTCGTCGCCGAGGAGACCCGCGCGACGTTCGACGCGGACGTCGACGGCACGACCCGCGAGTGGGACGTCGAGGGAACGACGGTCACTATCGCGCTCGACCCGGTCGCCGAAGCCGAGGCCTGACCCGGCCGACCAGTCGAGGCAGTCGCCGACGCCGGACCCGGTCGACCCGCTGGGGCCGACGGCGACGGGCGAGCGGTGGCGGGTCGGGACAAGAGTCTTCTCCGGACCGACCGAACGACGGGTGTGTTCCGTCGGCTCGCGCTCGTCGTCGTCCTCGTCGTCTCGCTCCCAGCGGTCGCAACCGCCGGTGTCGGTGCGCCCGCGTCGCCGCAGTCCGTCGATTCGCGAGCCGCTACGCCCGTGTCGCCACAGTCCGTCGACGCGCGAACCGGTGACGTCGGTCAGTCCGCGGCCGACTCCGTCGAGCCCCGGGCGAGTGCGTCGGAGGTCGGTGCCGCTTCTGCGGGCGCGTCTGCGGAGACCATCCGGCGCGTCGTCGAACTGTCGTTGACGCCCGACGAGCCGGGGTCGGTGCGGGCGGTGGTGCGGTACGACGTCCCGTCGGCGGTGACGCGCCTCGAGATGTCGGTCGGCGAGGACTCGACGGTCGTGGCGGCCGACGGCTTCGAGCGGGAGGGCGACGGGACGTACGCGTGGACGGAGTCCACGTCGACGCCGACGCTCGAGTTGCGCGTGGACGCGAACCAGACGTCGGGCGGCCGTCGCGCCGTCTCCGACGGAGCCCGCGGTCTCGCGGCGGCCACCCGCGCGGGCGGTGACGGGACGGCGAGCGACGACGGGTACGTGTTCGTGGACGCCGGGTCGTGGGCGCTCGTCCAGGTGCCGCGCGTCGGGACGCGCTGGCGGTGGACGGGCGCCGACGACGTCGGACTGGAGAAGGAGGCGGTCGTCGACGGGCCGGGCGCGACCGGCGGCGAGATGGCGTACCTCGGTCCCGTCGAGCGGTACGCCGCCGACGGACGAGATGAGCGCTTCGAGCTCGTCGTCCCCGAGCGCGCCGAGTTGAACGCGACGCCGGACGCGGTCCTCGGATCGCTCGTCGCGGCGAGCGAGGCCCTCCGCGTCGACGCGCGAAGCGAGTCGGTGTTCGTCGTCGCCGCGCCCGACGACGTCGACTGGGAGGTCGCCGGCCTCCAGTACGGCGAGGACGACGCGTGGGTGCTCGCCGGGTCGCCCGTCGAGTCACCGGACAGCGTGTGGCTCCACGAGTACGTCCATACGCGCCAGGCGTTCGAAACGAGCGACAGCGGCCGGTGGGTGACGGAGGCGACCGCGGACTACTACGCGGCGTTGCTCGCGTACGAGCAGGGACTGGCGAGCTACGGGGCGTTCCGCGAGCAGCTGGCGCGCGGCCAGCGCGACCGGTACGACGACGACGTCCTGGCGTTCCCGCAGACGTGGAGCGGCGGCGCGAACTACCTGAAGGGCGCGCTCGCGACCGGCGCCGTCGACCTGGCCGTGCGCGAGTCCACGAACTCGTCCGCGTCGTTCCAGACGGTGTTCCGGGCGCTGAACGAGCGCGACGGGGCGGTGTCGAACGACGTGATACTCGACGCGGTCGGGGACGCCGGCGGCGGCGACGTCCGCGAGTACGCGGCGGCGTTGACCCGGAGCGACCGGACCGCGGAGACGTGGGACGCGGGCACGCACGAGCGGTACTTCGGCGTGCAACCGCCCGTGTTCGACGTCTCGGTGCCGGTGGACGGCGTCGCGGCGTCCGGGTCGTACGGCGAGCGGACGCTCGGGCGGACGCGAGCGACGGTCGTCACCGGGGAGACGCTCTCCGTGACGGCGACGGTGGCGAACGTCGGCTGGCGGGCCGGCACGTACGCGACCGAGATGCGCGTCGACGGCGAGCGCGTCGCGGCCCGCGACGGCGAGCTCGCCGCGGGGGCGTCGACGACGGTCACGTTCGAACGGGCGTTCGACGCGCCGGGCACGTACCGGGTGCGCGTCGGCGGTCGGACGCTCACCGTCGAGGTCGTCCGACCGCCGTCACCGACCGTCGAGGACGTCTCGGTGCCGACGACGGTCGCGGCCGGCGACCAGGTGACGTTGTCGTTCTCGGTGCGGAACGACGCGCCCGTACCGGGGCGCGTGGTCGTCCCGGTGACGCTCGACGGCGAGGTGCTCGCGAACGAGACCGTGGTCGTGCCCGCGGAGTCGAGCGTCAAGCGGACGTACGCCGTGTCGTTCGCCGACCCCGGCGAGCGCGTCGTCAGCGTCCGCGACACGACCGTAACCGTCCAGGTGACGGGGACGGCGGCCACGGCCACGTCCGAACCCGGGAACGCGAGTGCGACCGAGCCGTCGCTCCCCGTTCCCGGCTTCGGTGCGAGCGCCGCACTCGCCGCGCTTGCGGCGCTCGCGGGGGCTGCCGTCGGTCGAGCGCGCGGCTAGCTCCGCGTTCGCCCTCGCGCCGGCCGCGTCTAGGTGCGTTCGACGTGGAACTCGCAGTGGTCCTCGCCGTCGCGCGTACACGACTCCTGGGTGACCTCGCACGGGTCGTCGAGCGCGTCGGCGACGCCGACGAGGATGCCCTCGCCGAGCGTGCAGAGGTCGCGGTCGGACCGGAACTCGACGACCGCGGTCCCCTCGGTCAGGCGTTCGGTCGCGACGTCCGGCGTGGTCGTCTCCGGGTTCTGGGCCTCTATCTGCTCGTAGATGCCGGGTAGGTTCCTGAGGAGGTCGAACGTCGTCCAGTCGTCGCGAACGTGCGCCTTGAACGTCGAGAGCAGGTCCGCGGCGAGGAACGCGCCGAAGTCCCGCTGGACCGCCGCCTCGTCGTGCCCGCTCATCTCCGCGATGACCGACAGCGACCTCGTGAGGTCGCTGTCCGGGTAGTGCGAGACCGGGAGGTAGAGCTTCGGGTCGATATCTGCGCGCTCGAGGACGTCGTCCCAGACGTCTTCGCCCATGTTCTCGGCGACGTACGTCTTCAGTGACTTGTGGAGGATTCCGTGCATGTTGCGTGGTCGACTGACTGACTGTCGCCTACGTACGGCGACCACATCTTAAAGGATTGGGGTGAGTCCCGCGTTGACGACAGGAACCCGACGCGCACTCGCGGTGCGACGACGGGAATCGTCCCGCGGTCAGAGGTGCTCGGCGATGGCGGGGGCGACGCTGACGACGCTCTGGGGGCGTTCGAGCGTGTCGGTGCCGACGATGCGGGAGACGCCCGCGCGCCGGAGTTTCGTGACGGCGTTCGCGGCGAACAGCGGGTGGACGGTCGCGACCGAGACCGACGCGGCGTCGCGCTCGCGGAGCACCGCGATGCTCTCGCTCATCGTCGTCCCGGTGGCGACGATGTCGTCGACGACGACGACGTCCCGTTCGGCGACCGTCGCGTCGCTCGGCGTGATCTCGACCTCGTCGCCGCTGACGCGGTGCTTCACGAAGTGGTCGACGTCGCCGTGGCCGTACGCGTCCCGCACCGTCTCGGCGAGGTCGCACGCGCCCTCGTCGGGCGCGAGGAACAGCGGCTCGCCGAGGTCCCCAGGGAGCGGGTCCGCGAGCACGCCCGCGGCGTCCACGGCCGTCGCGGTCGGCTCGAAGAACTCGCAGACGGCCGTCTCGTGAGGGTTCACGGTGAGGACGCGGTCGGTGTTCGCGGAGAGCGCGCGAGCGACGGCACGCGCCGACACCGGGTCGCCGGCGGTGAACGCCTCGTCCTGGCGCGCGTACCCCATGTACGGCACGACCGTGACGACCTCGCTCGCACCGGCCTCGCGCGCCGCGTCCTGCAGCTGGAGGCACTCCACGTGCGCGTCGCTGGACGCGGTCGACGCGACCACGACCGCACGGTCCGGGGCGACGTCGCCGACGTTCACCTTCAGTTCGCCGTCCGGGAACCGCTCGTAGTCGACGAGCGCCAGTTCCTCGTCGAGTTCGCTCGCGAGCGCCGCCGCGAGCGACTGGGTGCAGGACCCACCGAGTATCATGTTCGACGCCTCGCCGCGGGCGCGTAAATCCGTTTTCTTTACGCGCGAGAGCAGCCGCTTGACGGCGAGCGCGTCAGTCGGTCGTCGTCCGCGCGACCGCCGCCGTCACGTCCCGCACGCCGAGTTCCTGATGCCGCCAGCCGTCCGGACCCTCGGCGGCGAACCGGCCGTCCGCCGACACCGCGTACACCGTGTCGCCGTACGCGACGTCCACGACCGGGCGTTCGAGCTGCGTCGTCGACGACCAGTCGCCGTCGTGGTGCGCGTACAGCACCTCGTCGGTGCCGGCGTGCGCGCGCCCGAGGCGGCCGTCGGCCGACCCCGGGTCGCTCGCGACGAACCGGAAGTCGCCGTCGGCGACGTCCATCCAGCCGTTCCCGAGCTGGAACAGGCCCTCGTCGGTCGTCGCGAGCGGGACGCCGGCGGCCGCGACGTCCGTCGCGCTCGCCAGCCCCGCGTGCCGGAGGGCGTCGTCGAGCGCGCGGTAGACGCCGTCCGCGGTCGCGAGCAGGTCGCCGTCCATCCGCGCGACCGCCGTCAGCTCGCCGAGGTCGCGCCACTCGCCGTCGCGGTACCGCGAGACCGCGCCGTCGTCGGTCGCCGCGAGCACGTCCTCGCCGTGGACCGCGACCGCCGACGCCGCCCCGAAGCCCGTCGGCGCGAACCGCTCGCCAGAATCGGCGGCAGTCGACCCCTCTCCGTCGCCCGCGTCCAGGAGGACGGCGTCGTCCGTCGCGACCGCCAGCCCCGCCGGGCCGCTCGCGACGTCCCGCGCCGTACAGCGCACCGCGAGCTCGAACCCGCCGACGCGCTCCTCGACCACCGACACGGCGACCACGCCCGTCGACGCGGCGACGTACACGGTCGTCTCGCGCTCGTCGCCATCGTACACGCGCTTCTCGTCGATCCCGATGTCCTCGTCCGCGCTCATCACCCGTTCCTTCGGCGCGTCCACGTATCAAACCCCGGCCGGGAACGCCCGTCGTCGCCGGCGGCGTCGACCGCACGCCGGGCGCGCATCCCTCAGCGGTATCGGCCGCGCATCCTCCAGCGACTTCGACCGCTCGTCGTCCGCTGGCGTCGAGCCGGGGCCTGCGAGCGCGTGACGGACGCGAGCGGTAACGGAATCCCTTAGTCGACGCCGCGCAAGAGGGGACACGAATGAAGGTATTCGGTTCCAGTGGGACACGCGGCGTCGCCAACGACGAGTTGACGCCGGGATTCGTCCTCCGCGTCGCGAAGGCCGCGGGCACGGCCTGGACCGCGGAGCGCGTCGCCATCGCGCGGGACACGCGAGCGACCGGACGGATGCTCGCCGACGCCGCCGCCGCGGGCCTGGCGAGCGTCGGCGTGGACGTCGACCGCCTCGGCGTCGTCGCGACCCCGGGCGCGCAAGCGTACGCCGAACACGAGCACGTGCCGGCGGTCATGATCACCGCGAGCCACAACCCGCCGGAGTACAACGGCGTGAAGCTCGTCGGCGCCGACGGCGTCGAACTCGCCGTCGAGGACCTGGAGCGGGTCGAGGACGTCCTCGTCGGGGAGACGTTCGCGGACGCCACCTGGGACGAGGTGGGCGACGAGACGCGGGTCGCCGACGCCCGCGACCGCTACGTCGACGAGCTCCTCGCGAGCGTGGACCGCGAGCGGATCGCGGACGCCGACCTGACGGTCGCGCTCGACCCCGGGCACGGCGCCGGCTGCCTCACGAGCCCGACGTTCTTCCGGCAACTCGGCTGCAAGGTCGTCACCGTGAACGCCCAGCCCGACGGCCACTTCCCGGGTCGGGACCCCGAACCCGTCCCGAAGAACCTCACGGACCTGGGGCGGCTCGTCCGGTCGACGGACGCGGACGTCGGTATCGCGCACGACGGCGACGCCGACCGCGCCATCTTCTACGACGAACGCGGCGAGTACGTCGAGGGCGACGCGACCCTCGCCGCGCTCGCCGCCGCGAAGCTCGAACCCGGCGACACCACCGTCTCGGCGGTGAACGTCTCCCAGCGGCTCGTCGACGTCGCCGCCGACGCCGACGCCGACCTCGAACTGACGCCCATCGGGTCCACGAACATCATCACGCGCATCGAGGAGCTCGAAGCCGACGGCGAGCACGTCCCCGTCGCCGGCGAAGGCAACGGCGGCGTCTTCTTCCCCGACTACCGGCTCTCCCGGGACGGCGCGTTCGTCGGCGCACGCTTCCTCGAACTCGTCGCCGACCGGCCCGTGAGCGAGATCGTCGCCCCCTACGACGACTACCACAACGTCCGGCGGAACCTCGACTACGACACCGAGGCCGAACGGACCGCGATGCTCGACGCCGCCGACGCCGTCGCCGCCGACGCCGACGCCGACCTGTCGACCATCGACGGCTACCGGCTCGACTACGGCGACGCGTGGGTGCTCGCCCGGCCCTCGGGCACGGAGCCGCTCGTCCGCGTGTACGCCGAAGCCCGCAGCGAAGAGCGCGCGAACGAGCTCGCGGACTTCGTCGTCGCGGAACTCGCCGACGCGCGCGACGCGGCGTAGAGACCGCTCGGAGCGTTCTTCACGCGAGGTCGTCCGTGTCGTCGAGCGCCCCCCGCAGGTCGTCGCGCTCGCGTTCGAGCGCGTCGCGCGCCTCGACGACCGCACCGGACGCCAGCCTATCGCGCTCCTCGGGACCGAGTTCGTCGAGCGCGACCGCAGCGGTCCGCAGGCGCTCGTAGTCCTCGCGCCACGCGAGCTCGCGGACCGACTGGAGCGTCGCCGCGACGTCCTCGTCCGCGAACCCGGGCACGACCGACAGCAGCTCGCGGGTCACGTACTGGAGGACCTCCGCCTCCGGCGGCGGCCACCCGATCGTGAACCCGGCGCCGTCGAGCCGGTCGAGGTACGTCCGGCGCGTCCCCACCGCCGTCCGGAGCGCCCCCGGGTCGTCGACGTAGTGCTCGAGCTTCGACTGCGAGTAGTCCGCGTACTCCAGGAGCTCCGGGATGGTGTGGTCGTCGCCCGCGGCCGCGACGTACTCGCGGAGCTCGTCCGGCGGCGCGTCGACGTCGACGAGCGGGTACGCCGCGGCGTCCGCGAGCACGTCGAACACCTCGCCCGCCCGAGCCTCCCGTCGGAACGACGCGAACGCGTCCGTGACCGCGTCGTCGTACGTCTCGACGGGGTCACGGAGGGCCTCGACGGGCGCATCCAGGTCCGCGTCCCCCAGCTCCAGCAACCGCTCGCGCGCCGCGAGACCGTTCCGGACGGCCTCCAATCGGTCGGTCGCGCGACGCCGCGCGTCCGCGAAGTCCTCGCGCGCCGCGTCCAGGCGCTCGCGGACCGACGCCAGCTCGCGCGCCGGCTCGAGCGCGTCCCGCGCCGCCGCGAAGTCCGACTCGCTCAACCGACGCTTGTCCACGCGCTCGGCCGCGGCCTCGAACGCCTCGCGCTCCGGGAGCTCGTCGTCGAGTTCCTCGACGAGCGTCGCGAACTCGTCTTGGAACTGCACGTACGACTGGAAGTCGCCCGTCCCCGTCGCCGACTCCTCGTAGCCGTCCAGCTTCCGGTCCGCATCCCGGAGCGCCGACGCGACCGCCTCCAAGCGCTCCCGACCGCCGTGGTCCGCGACCGCCTCGCGCGCCGCGCGCAACTCCGCGGCGGCGTCCCGGAGCGCGTCCGCCGCCCCCGCGTCCGACGGGTCGACGTCACTCATCGTAGACCTCGTCCGGATCGAACACGCGCTCGCCCACGACGTCGCCGTCGACCGTGCGGTGGAAGCACGACTCGAACCCGGTATGGCACGCCCCACCCTCCTGCTCGACGAGATAGAGCAGGGCGTCGGCGTCACAGTCGACGCGCACCTCCTCGACGCGCTGCACGTGCCCGCTCGACCCGCCCTTCTGCCAGAGCTCACCGCTCGACCGCGAATGATAATGCGCGAGCCCCGACTCCAAGGTCGCATCCAGCGCCTCCTCGTCCACGTACGCGAGCATCAGCACCTCGCCCGAATCCGCGTCCTGCGCGACCGCCGGGACGAGTCCATCCTCCCCGAAATCGATATCCAGACCCTCGCTCATGGACGAGAGTCGCCCCGGACGCGCCATGGGTCTTTCCCTCGGACAGGACACACCCGCCGCTCGCCGACGGGCGAGTCAAAGAGAAAGGAGTGACCTTTCAGATGACGCGGTTCTGCAGGTAGTCGAGGTGCTTGGCGTTGTAGACGATCTTGACCTCGTCGGCGGCGGGGCTGCCGATGCAGGTGAGGCGGACCATCTTCTCTTCGACCTCTTCGTCGGAGAGGATCTGCTGCATGTCCATGTCGATCTCGCCCTCCTTGACGATGGCTGCGCAGTTCGCGCAGGCGCCGGCGCGGCACGAGAACGGCCAGTCGTAGCCCTGGGCTTCGGCGGCTTCGAGGATGTATTCGCCCTGGTTGACTTCGAGGGAGCCGTAGTCTTCGTCGTCGAGACCGGCTTCTGCGGCGTTCTCGAAGAGGTCGTCGTCGTCCATGTCCCAGCCGTTGTCGTCGAGTACTTCGTAGTTGAGGTATTCTACCGTGGGCATCAACGCGTGGGTTCGAGTTCACGCCCCTAAGACCTTGCTGTTTGCGAAATCACGAACGACCATGGAGGATTCGGCGTTCCAGGGTGGGGAGCGGGGGTGTCAGAGGGGGTAACGGGCGGGGAGCGGGAGCGTCAGAGGAGGTCGACGGTGGAGAACAGTGCGTAGCTCGCGCCGGCGGAGATGCTGGGGGTGAGCACCCAGAGCATGATGACGCGGCCGGTCGCGCGTGGGTCGAAGAGGTCGCTGGCGTCGAGTTCGTCCGGTTTCTCCTCGCCGATGGGGGCGACGTCCTTCCCGGGTTCGTCGGCGTTGAGTGCGCTCATCGCGACGCCGGCTTCGGCGGGTTCCTCGTCGGGGTCCTCGATACCTTGTCCCTGGACGGCTTTGGTGGCGGCTTCGGAGATGGTGGTGGTGCGGGTTGCGCGCCCCCAGCCGAGGCCGACGATGCTCATCGTCGCGGACACGGCGAGGCTGGCGGGGATGCCGAGGAAGGAGAGGAAGGAGATGAGGCTCGCGCTCACGGTCTCGACGATGAGCGACGCGAGCAGCGGGAGGTCGGTGAGGTCGTTCCCGACGGTGTCGAGGGTGCGGCGGGCGATGGTGAACGCGCCGAGTGCGATGGCGCCGCCGGCGAGGAACACGCCGTTGTTCGCGGAGAGCTCGTTCGCGCCGACGAGTGGTGCGACCGCGTTCGCGACGTTGCTCGCGCCCGCGGAGTACGCCATGTAGCAGCCGATGGCGACGACGAGGAACTGCCCGATGCGTTCGGCGATGTCGCTGGACTCGCCGGTGCCGAGCGGGAACGACGACGCGAGGTAGGGGTAGAGGTAGCGACCGATCATCGCGCACACCCAGAACGCGAGGATGGGGGCGACGAACCACCACGTGACGATCTCGCCCATCTTCTCGAGGTTGAGTTTGCCGATGGCGGCGCCCATCCCGGCGATGGCACCGACGGCTGTCATCGACGTTGACGCGGGGACGCCGAAGAGGTTCGAGATGAGGAGCGCGAACCCGACGAAGAAGAGGATGGCGACGCTCGCGGCGAGCGTGAACGTCACGGTGACTATCTCGCTCGACATCGTCGTGATGACCTCGCGGCCGGCGGTCCAACCGCCGATGAGCGCGAACGTGCTCATCAACGCTGCCGCGCCGCCCTTCCCGATGGTGTCGCTCCCGACTGCGGGCCCGAACGCCACGCCCGTCGAGGACCCACCGATGTTGAACCCGACGAACACGGCGACCGCGATACCGACGAGTAGCAACAGGGCAACCATTCGTCACCCCGTACCGACCGACAACCCGTATGGCTTCCGGTCCCCGCCAGTGCCGGAGACGGCGTCGCGGCGTGAATGCCAGGGCGGCCGTCGGCGTGAGCGGTCGCGGTCGAGAGTGGCCGTCGAGGTGAACGGTCGCGGTCGGGAGCGCCCGCCGACGCGGATTCCGGTGGGTTCTTGCGCGACGCCGTCGGTCTGGCGCGTATGCAACCGTTCCCGGAGTTCGAGGTCGTGCCCGCCGTCGACGTCCAGGACGGCGAGGTGGTACAGCTCGTGCAGGGCGAACGCGGCACGGAGACGACGTACGGCGACCCGGTCGACGCTGCCCGCAGATGGGTCGAAGCGGGCGCGGAGACGCTGCATCTCGTCGATCTCGACGGGGCGTTCGAGGGCGAGCGCGCGAACGCGGCGGCGGTCGAGCGCGTCGTGGACGCGGTCGACGTCCCCGTCCAGCTCGGTGGAGGTATCCGGACTGCCGCGGACGCTCGCGACCTCCTCGACCGCGGCGTCGACCGCGTCATCCTCGGGACGGCGGCGGTTCAGGAGCCCGAGATCGTCGCGGAGATCAGCGAGACGCATCCGGACTCGGTCGTGGTGAGCCTGGACGCGAAGGACGGCGAGGTCGTCGTCGAGGGCTGGACGGAGTCGACGGGGCTGGCGCCGGCCGAGGCGGCGACGCGGTACGCGGACCTCGGTGCCGTGGCCATCCTGTTCACGGACGTGGACGTCGAGGGCCGGTTGGAGGGCGTGGCGACCGAGCCGGTGCGCGAGCTCGCGGCCGCGGTCGACCTCCCGGTCGTCGCGAGCGGTGGCGTCGCCACCGTCGACGACGTCCTCGCGCTCCGCGACGCCGGCGCGGCCGCGACGGTCGTCGGGAGCGCGCTCTACGAGGGTCGCTTCTCGCTCGCCGACGCGCGCGACGCACTCGCCGACGAGTGACGACCCGGGCGGTCTCGACGTGCTTCTACTGAATCGCGGGTGCGTAGCAGGTTGGCAGCGGCCTGGAGAGCCGCTGCTACGTGGTGGGTTGGGAAGGTGGAGGAGGGTCGTCCACGACCACGTGTCGCCCGTGCCGCGTCGGGCGCGGCGTGGGCGCGCACCGCGTTGGTGTGGGAGTCCGGTGCGCGCGTGGGTCGTGCGATGCCAGGGGAGTCGCGTCTATTCGCCGGGTTGGTGTCCGTGTCCGGCCGCGAGCGCGAGGACGTGCAGGCCGAGCAGGAGAGCGAACGTCGTGGTCTGCGAGACGGTCTCGAGCCCGGACACCAGCAGGGGCACGTACGCGAGGGGGAGCGCGAGTGCCGCGTAGAAGCTGGTCGCGCGGACGGGCTTGAGTATCGTCTCGACGCCGAGACGGGAGCGGAGGTCGGTGGGGGACGGTTCGGACGTGGAGGGAGTGGTCGTGGACATGGTGAACACCTCGTCGGCAATCGTCCCTATAACCTGTACCATAATAAACGGGGTCGAGGGTTCGGTTGAATTCGCGACGTTTCACCCGGTTCTCGCCATTTTACGGATTCGATTTGGCGCTTCGAGAGGCGGTTAGACGTTTTATGGGCGTTTTTGGAACGATACGATAGTAACTGAGAACCACGCCGATAATGTATACGTTTACTGGTATTTACCGGGTAAGGCGGGGTTTCTGCGAGTGTCGAGTTGTTCGCGCGCACCGTCCGGTCGCGACCGTCGAATCGACCCGAGGTCGCGCTCGCGTTCGGTGCGGAACGACGCGTCACCGCCTCGTCCGGTCCGGGTCGACGCGCCCCGCCAGCGCTATGAGTCCGCCCACCCAACCCCGAAGTATGACCGACCGAACCGCCGCCGTCACGCGAGAGACGGCGGAGACGGACGTGGAGGTGACCGTCGCCATCGACGGCGACGGCGACAGCGAGGTCGACACCGGCATCGGATTCCTGGACCACATGCTCGCGTCGTTCGCGAAGCACGGCCTGTTCGACGTGACCGTCCGCTGCGACGGCGACCTTGAGGTCGACGACCACCACACCGTCGAGGACGTCGCCATCACGCTCGGGTCGGCGTTCGCGGACGCCCTCGACGACAAGCGCGGCATCCGCCGGTTCGCGGACCGGAAGGTCCCGCTCGACGAGGCGGTCGCCGGCGTCGTCGTGGACGTCTCCGGCCGCCCCCTGTTCGAGTTCGACGGCGCGTTCAGCCAGGCGCAGGTCGGCGGGATGACGAGCCACATGGCCGAGCACTTCCTGCGGTCGTTCGCGATGAACGCCGGCCTCACGCTCCACGCCGAGGTCTCGGGTGCGAACGCCCACCACGAGATCGAGGCGCTGTTCAAGGCGCTCGCGCGGACGCTCGACGACGCGACCCGGCTCGACGACCGCCGGAGCGACACGCCGAGCACGAAGGGCGAACTGTAGCTTCGAGCACGCGCGTTCGTGCGACCCGCAGTGGGCGTGCGCTGTCTCCCGACCGCCGCTGGCGGCGTGAGACGCCCGGTCACGCGCCGCGCTGCGGTCGACAACCACAGTCCTAAATCGTCGGGCGTCGTCGATGGACGTGATGTTCGACGAGATCATGGAGAAGTTCGAGGGGTCGCCGAGCCAGCAGGCCGTCATCCGCCTGCTCCTCGAACGCGGGTTCTCCGTGAACGACGACGGGCGAGTGGTCTCCGGAGGCATCGAGATACCGAACACGGGCATCGCGCGCGAAATCGGGGTCGACCGCCGCGTCGTCGACTCGACGACCGACGCCATCCTCGCGGACGAGGAACTGCGGCGCATCTTCCAGAACATCTCGCAGGTGCCCAGTCTCATGGACCTCGCGCCCGTCCTCGACCTCACCGTCCTCACCATCGCGGTCCACGACGCCGACGACGTCGGCATCGTCGCCACCGTCACCGGCCTGCTCGCCGACCACGACGTCTCCATCCGCCAGACCATCAGCGAGGACCCCGAGTTCACCGACGAACCGAAACTCCACATCGTCACCGACCACGACCTCCCCGGCGACCTCATCAACGAGTTCCGCAACCTCGAGTTCGTCCGGAAACTCGAGTTTCAATAACTCAGCCAGATATAGACAGAAAGATTACACACCCGCTGGGCGTCTGATTCCCAATAAGGATGGACGCACTGATGCATCGGAGTCGTCGCTCGGTGCTCGCCGCCTGCGGCAGTGTGCTAGCCCTCTCCGGGTGCCAGTCGGGGGCGTCCGAAGCGACGCGAATCTCCAGACTGTTGCTCTCGAACCGGTTAGAGGAGCCGCGCCGGGTCGTCCTCTACCTCACCCGCGCGGTGAAACCGTCCTCGACGACGAGTTCCGGGCTCCTCCAACCGCTGATGGTGTGATGGGAACACGGATGATCGAGATGGACTGGCCGGACGGCCCTGCGAGGTACGTGCTCGAAGCGCAGTACCCGACGGAGACGGACCACGACGGTGCGACGATGGGACGGGGCGAGTTCACGCTCGACCCAGTTCCGGGTGGGGAGAACGATTGCACGTACGTCAAAGTGTACATCGGCCCGACTGGTGGACTCACGTACGGTTTCGGCAACAAGTGGTGACCAGGGACGACATCGTGACGATTCGCGGTTGTTGCAAAGGTTGAACAGGTTCGTTATCGTATAAGAACGCATGTCACACTATGTCGGTCCGAGCCTGCTCGCAGCGGGTGTGCTCGTCCTCGCACTGTCAGCCGTCTATCAGGTTGTCCAACGCGAGTTCGACGGCGTGTTCTTCCTCTCGGTGGCGCTGTGCTGCGTGTTCGCCGGGGGGTACGTCGCGCTGTGAGGGCGGTCGACCCACCGTCGCGCCGAACACCGACGCGTTGAGGTAGCGCGAACCCCGAGCGTGGGGTATGGACGAGAACGTGGACGCGGCCTTGCGCGTCGGCGCCCTCCAGCTCTCGCTCGTCACGGCCGCCATCCACCTCTGGGTGGGGTGGCCGCGGCTGTTCGTCTACGTGCAGGCGGGGACGCCGTTCATCGACCCGCTCCAGATCCTCTTCGTGCTGTCCTCTCTCGCGGTGCTCGCCGGCGTCGGCCTCGCCGCGTGGGGGGTGCGTCGCGACTACGTGTACGCGCTCGGCGTCGTCCTCATGCTGGGCTACCTGCTCGGGTGGGTGTTCCTCGGCGGGCATCGAACGGGCGGGGCGCTCGTCGCGCCGGCGTGGGAGACGACCGGGCACGCCCACGGCACCGCGCTCGCGACGCTCGTCGAGCACCTGTTCGAGGACTGGCTGTTGCTCGTGAGCAAGGTCGTCGAGGCGACGGCGCTCGTCGTCCTGCTCGCGCTCCTGTACGGCGAACGGACGACCGACGACGCGACCGCCGGGAGCGCGGCCGGCGACGCGAGCGACGGCGACCCGGGGACCGACGCGTGACCGACGACACCTACGAGACCGTCGCGGGCCGCGGCGAGGCCGCGTTCGAAGTGCAGGGCTCGGAGTTCGTCGGTCGCGTGCGACCCGTGGAGACCGTCGACGAGGCGGAGGCGTTCGTCGACGAGGTCGCGACCGAGTTCGCGGACGCGACGCACAACGTCCCCGCGTACCGCGTGCGCGCCGACCCGCTCCGGGAGTACGCGAGCGACGACGGCGAGCCCACGGGGAGCGCGGGCAAACCGATGCTGAACGTCCTCCAGATGCGCGAGCTGGAGAACGTCGCGGTCGTCGTCACCCGATACTACGGCGGGACGAACCTCGGCGTCGGCGGGCTCGCGCGCTCGTACTCGAAGGCCGTGAAGGACGCCGTCGACGACGCCGGCGTCGTCGCCGAGCGCCCGCACGAGCGCGTCGAGGCGGTCGTCGACTACGACGACTCCGGGACCGTTCGGGGTATCGTCGAGAGCGAGGGCGTCGAGTTCGACGCCGACTACGGCGAGCGCGTCCGCATCGACGCGCGCGTTCCCGTCGAGGACGCCGAAGCCCTCCGCGACCGCCTGCGGTCGGCGACGAGCGGGCGCGTCGAGTTCGACGCGGAGTGACACCGGCGGTCGCCTCGGGCTCGCGGCCGGCGGTTCCTCGGTCCGAATTCCCTTGTGGGTGGCTGGCGTTCGCCGATGCATGAGGACTGTCGACGCCGAGGACTACCTGGAACTGGCGACGCCGAGCGACCCGCGGGTGTCGCCCGACGGCGAGCGCGTCGCGTTCGTCCGTCGGACGGCGCGCGTGGACGACCGCGAGCTCGGGACCGACGCTGACGCCTGCGACGAGGGCGAGGACGCCCGGTCGGTCGACGGCGAGGGCGACGGTGAGATGGACGCGACGGACGTTCGAGAGGTCGAGGCGTCGGTGTACGTCGTCGACCTCGGTGGTGGCGAACCGCGTCGGTTCACGGCGGCGGCGGGCGTGGATTCGGAGCCGCGATGGTCGCCGAGCGGTGACCGCATCGCGTTCGCCACGGACCGCGGCGAGGAGCGCCCGCCGGACGTGTGGGTGCTCCCGGTCGACGGCGGGGAGGCGCGCCGCGTGACGAACGTGCCGGGCGGCGTGTCGGCGCTCGCGTGGGGGCCCGACGGCGACCGGGTGGCGTTCCTGCAATCGACGACGGCGGGCGAGCGCGAGCGCGGGGACGACCTCGCGGTCGACGACGACTACGAGCGCGAGGACCCGGACCCGCGCGTCGTCGACCGCACGGTCTACCGCGCCGCGCAGTCGTACACTGACGGGACGCGCTCGCACGTCTACGTCGCCGACCTGACCGCGGACGACGCGGTGACTCGCGTCACCGACGGCGCGGTCGACCACACCGCGCCGGCGTGGGGAGACGACGGTGCGCTCTACTTCGGGGCGCGCGACCCCGCCGACGACGCGGCCGACCCCGACGACACCACCGAGTTCGCGCTCCGGCGTCGCGGCCCCGACGGCGGCGTGGAGACGCTCGTCCGCGACACGTCCTGGGCGCCCCGTCTCGCGGTGGCGGACGACGGGCGGGTCGCGTACGCGTCCACGCCAGAGGACCGCAGCACGCTCCGGCAGGCGGACGTGCACCTCTACGACCCCGACACGGGAGACGTCCGCGTGCCGACCGCCGACCTCGACCGCACCATCGAGGGCGACGCGCCACTCCAGTTCGGGCCGGGCGACGAGTCGGTGTACGTGCTGACACCGGAGACGGGGAGCGTCGTCGTGCGACGCGTCCCGGTCGCACCCGCTGGTGCAGACGCGCCTCCGGATGCGGCGCCGACCGTGGTCGTCGGCGAGGACGCGCACTGTAGCGGGTTCGACGCGAGCGCGGACGTCCTCGCGTTCGCGGCGAGCGAATGGGACCACCCCGGCGACGTCTTCGCCGCCACCCCGCGCGGCGCGGAGCAGACGCGGCTCTCCACGCTGAACCGCGACTACCTCGACGAACGCGCCGTCGTCCAACCCGAAGCGCTGTCGTTCCCCGCGGGCGACGCGAGCGCGCTCCGCCCCGACGACGGTGCGGCGTCGGACGACGGAAACGAGACGCGGGCCGTGGCGTCGGTCGACGCGGACCGCGTCGCGGACGCGGCCGTCCAGGGCTGGCTGTTCACGCCGCCGGAGCTCGGCCCCGAGGAGTCCGCGCCGCTCGTCGTCGAGGTCCACGGCGGCCCCCACGCCACGTGGACGGGGTCGGGGACGATGTGGCACGAGTTCCAGACGCTCGCCGCCGCCGGCTTCTGCGTGTTCGCGTGCAACCCGCGCGGCTCCACCGGGTACGGCGAGGCGTTCCAGGCCGCCATCGAGCGCGACTGGGGCGCGGTCACGGCCGCGGACGTCCTCGCCGGCGTCGACCGCGTCACCGAGCGGGACGCCGTCGACGACGACGAGCTGTTCCTCGCCGGCGGCTCCTTCGGCGGGTACATGACCGCGTGGCTGCTCGCACACACCGACCGGTTCGACGCGGGCGTCCCGCAGCGCGGCGTCTACGACCTCGTGTCGTTCTACGGGTCGACCGACGGCGCGTACAAGCTCGTCGAGGACGACTTCGGCGAGACGCCGTGGACCGACCCCGAGTTCCTCGCAGCGCACTCGCCGGCGATGGCCGCCGACGCCATCGACGCGCCGACGCTCGTCGTGCACGCCGAGGACGACTACCGCGTCCCCATCGGTGGCGCGGAGCTCCTCTACCGCGGCCTCCGCAAGAACGGCACGCCGACGCGGCTCGTCCGCTACCCCCGGGAGGGCCACGAGCTCTCGCGCTCGGGCGAACCCGGGCACGTCGTCGACCGCATCGAGCGCATCCGCGACTGGTTCCGCGGGTACTCGGACGCCTTCGAGCTCGACGAGCCGCTCTGAGAAGCCCTACCGGACGACGTCGAGGACGACGAGGTTCGCGCCGCCGACCGCGACGACCACGCCGAGCGTCCCGACCGTCACCGTCACCCCGCCGACCGCGACGAGCGCGACGCCGCTCCCGGCCGCGAGCGCGGCGAGACCGACCGCGAGCGTCCCGTGCCCGAGCGCCCGCAGGCCCTGGCCGCGAGCGCTCGCCTTCCCGCCCGCCGCGACGGCAGCGAGCCCGAACAGCCAGAACGCCACCGCGAGCGCCGACACCGACCCGCCCGGGACCGCGACCGCCGTCGACCCGTCCAGCCAGAGCGCGAACGCGACCGACGCGCTCACGAGCGACCCGACCTCCGCCGCCAACCAGCCGGCGCCGTCCACGTCGTCGACGTCGCTCTGTGCGTCGCCGTCCGCGTGCGCGGCGACACCGGTCGCGTCGGTGCCGTCGGTCGCGACCGTGGCGGGCTCGCTCTCGTCGGCGTCCGTTCCGGCGGCGGAGTCGGTCATCGTTCGTGGGTCGGGTCGCGCGGTCGGAATACCTGTCGCTTCCGGGTCAGCACCATCGGTCGTCTCCGGGTCAGCACCATCGGTCGTCTCCGGGTCAGCACCATCGGTCGTCTCCGGGTCAGCACCGTCGGAGTCGACGCCCGACCGTCGGTCGCTCAACCCCTATGCCTAAAACCACCGCGCTGAAATAGGGGTCCATGAATCGCCGCGCCATGGTCGGCTTTCTTGGAACGGCTCTGACGGGCGGGTGTCTGCGACTCACCGAGGACGGGACGTCGACCGCGGCGAGTACGTCGACGGCGCGCGAACAGACCGAAACCACGTCCGAGGCGACAGCGACGCAGACCGCAACGCGCACCGAGACAGGGACGACCGAAGAGACCGCGACAGAGCGGCCGCAGCAGGCAGACGTCGAGACGGTCTGGGCGGCCGACCACGGCGCGGGCTTCTCCCATCCACACCCGCGCGTCGACGGCGACATCGTTGCGGGCGACGTCGACGACGGCATCGTGCGGCTCTCGACGACCGATGGGTCGGTCGTTTGGCGGCAGCAGCTCGCGAACGCGACGCCGCCACGGAACCTGACCGTCACTGCCGCCGACGGGCGACTGTTCCTCGCGTCGAAGCGACGGTTCGTCGCGCTGAACGCGAAGACGGGCGCCGTCGACTGGATGACGTCAATCCCCACGCAGGCGTCGGACCCACGCGAACTGGAGGTCGAGAGCGTCGTCGCCGACGGCACGGTCCTCTTCGCGGTGGAATACAGACTCGCCGACGACGAGAACCGCGCCGCGCTCGTCGGCGTCGACGCCGCCACCGGCGACGTGACGTGGCGCCATACGCACGACGAGATCGCCAGCGAGTGGGACGCCTGGCTCGGCGTCCAGTCGCTCTCCCCGCAGATCGCTGGGCGAACGATCGTGGGTGGATGGAACAACGACTTCTGGATCGACGTCGCCACGGGCGCGTTCGGCGAGTCCACCCGGGGCGACGCCAGGTACCAGTCGGTACGCGACGGCGACTACCTGTACGGGTCCGGCGGTGGCGTCCTCTACGGCTGGCAGGTGACGGGCGGCGCCGTCGAGGAGGCGTGGTCGTTCGAGCCGTTCGGCCGGTCGAGTTCACCGCCGTCTGTCGCTGACGGAACGGTTTACGTCGCCGCCGACGACGACGGCGTGTACGCAGTACGCGACGGAGAACAACAATGGCGATTCCGGACGAACGGCGAGATCCGAACGCCGCCAGTCGCGACGGATTCAGCCGTCTGGGCGGGCGAAGACGAGGTGTACGTGATCGACAGGGAGACCGGGGAGGGGTTGCTCGGCGGGTCGACGGTAGAGGGCAGCGACTGGGTCGTGTCGCTGTCGGCCCACGGCGACACCGCGGTCGTCAGTTACAGGCACCGGACCGTCGCGTACCGCGTCGTCCGCTGAGTGCCGGCCGACGCATTCGCCGCGAGTAGGGCGCAATCACCGTTCGAGCGGAAACCGGCTGACCCGCGAGTCGCCGGTCGCGTAGTAAAGCCAGCCGTCGGCAATCGCGACGTTCGTGTTCCGCACGCGCTCCGGTGAGAGGCTGTGAGAGGCGAAGACGACTCCCGATGCCGGGTCGAGTTCGTACGCCGTCGTCTGCGTGCTCGCGACGACGCGGCCGTCGGTGAAGGCGAGGTGGCGTCCCGCCTCGGCGGCCTCCCGTGAGCGAATAGACCACTGTCGGTCGCCTGACGCGACGCCGAAGGCGTGCGTTCCCGCCGATTGTGACGAGACGAAGACGCGGCCGTCTCGAACGAGCGGTCGCATCGGGACGTTCCCGTCCTTCTCGACGCTGACTCGCCAGCTTTCCTCGCCCGACGCGACGTCGAACGCGGCCACCGTCCCGTATCGACCGGCGAGCACTGCGATTCCGCGTTCCTCCGAGACCGCGACGGGGGAGACGAGCGAGTCCGCGTCCACTTTCGTCCGCCAAGAGGTCTCGCCCGTGGCGGGGTCGAGTCCATAGACGATGCTCCGGTCGCTCGGTCGCGTCTGCGAGTCGCCTGCATCGCTAGTCACGAGGACGCCGTCGACGAGTGCGGGGCGAGCACCGAACGCGCTCGGACTGTCCTTCTGCCACTTCTCCCGCACGTCGTCGACATCGAGAGCGAGGAGGTCCTCGGCGGCGTAATACAGCGTATCGTCGACGACCAGCGGGGCGTTGATCCCGAAATTGACGTCGAAGTTCCACTCGTCGAGCGGCGGATCCAGCGTCCGTTCGCCGGTCTGCGCGTCGACACCGAAGATGCCACTCGGACCGGTCCCGTAGACGACGCCCGCTTCGAACGCGAGCCCGGACCCGACCTGGTCCCCGACATCGGACTTGAAGACTTCCGCGCCACTGCGGGCATCGATCCCGTACAGGTTGTGGTCCATGTTTCCCACGAGAACCAATCCGTCCCGGACGAGTGGAGTCGTGGTCACTGGGGCCGGCAACTGGGTCGACCACGGGTCGCCCTCGGCTGACGCCGTGGTCTCCTCGGTCGTCTGCGAGCGATCGTCAGTGCTCGCCGAGTCTCCCTCGCCCGACGTCGTCGCAGCGTCAGTACTGGTGCTCTGAGTCGCCGATTCAGAGTTGGTGAGCCGAAGACAACCGCTCGTCCCAGCCGCCGCCAACGCTGCCGTGGCGAGGAATCGCCGTCGAGAGTTCCGCGAGGACATCTGTTAAAGGCCCAAGAGGAGCAAGCATTTGAAAGTTCACGTCCGGCGGTTTGCAGAGGCCGTCGAACTCGCCGCCTGGGGAACTGTCAAGGGCCATCGGCGTGTGCCGTCTGGCATGACAGTCCGCGAGGTCGCCGCGAGCGCGTACCGCGAGGCACTCCCGGCCCTCGCCGCGAGCGTCGTCGGCGGCCTGTTCGCGGGCGCGGTGCTCGGCGGGATGCGCGCGGAGCTCGGTGAGGTCTCCGGCCTCCTCGTGCTCGTCCCCGCGTTGCTCGCGACGCGCGGGAACGTCTACGGGAGTCTCGGTGCGCGCCTCGCCACCGGCCTCCACCAGGGGCTGCTGGAACCGAAGATCGACCTCGGCGACGACCGCCTCCGGGGCGCCGTCGCGGCCGCGCTCGCGAACGGCGTGCTCGTGTCCGTGCTCGCCGCGGTCGCGACGTACGCCGCCCTCGTCGCACTCGGCGAGAACCCCGCGGGCCTCCTCGCGCTCGTCAGCATCGCGCTCATCGCCGGCGTCCTCTCCGGGGTCGCGCTCACCGTCGCCGTCGTCTCCGTCGTCATCGTCGGCTTCCGGAGAGGACTCGACCCCGACACGTTCGTCGGCCCCGTCGTCACGACGACCGGCGACTTCGTCGGGCTCGCCGTCCTCCTGCTCGCCACGCGGATCGTCGCCGCCGCCCTCGGAGGTATCTAGATGCCGGAACACTGGACGGTGCGCGCCATCACGCGCGCCACGCTCCCGCTCCTCGTCGTCCTCTCGCTGGTCGAACTCGGGAGCGGGCTCGTCCTCGGGAGCGTCGAGGACACCCTCCTATCTTCGCCGTCGCTCCTCGTGCTCGTCCCCGTCACCATCGGGACCGCGGGGAACCTCGGGAGCGTCCTCGCCGCCCGTCTCTCCACCGCCGTCCACCTCGGGACCGTCAGCTTCGAACCCGACGACGACGCGCTCGTCGGGAACGCGCTCGCGACGTTCGCGCTCGCCGCGACCGTCTTCCCCATCGTCGGCCTCGGCTCCTGGACGACTGCCGCCATCGTCGCCGGCACCACGCGCCTCTCGCCGCTCCGCGTCGTCCTCGTCGCGACCGTCGCCGGCGTCGTGCTCGCCGTCCTCGCGGTCGCCGTCACGCTCGCCGCCACGTACGTCGCGTACCGTCGCGGCCTCGACCCGGACGACGTCGTCATCCCCGTCGTGACGAACGCCTGCGACGTCCTCGGCGTCCTCGTCCTCGTCGGCGTCGCGTCCGTCCTCGCACCGTAGCACGCCAGTTCGACCGCACCGCGGGCTCTCGAGTTCGGACGCGTGAACCGTCGTGAACGGTTCGAATAGTCTGAACCTACCGGAACCGCCAACGCGTTCAAGGGGCCGTAGACGCAGGTGAACGTATGGAACGACGAGACATGCTCGGCACGATAGCGACCCTCGGCGCGGGCGCCATCGCGGGCTGTTCGAGTGCGCCGACGTCCGGCGGGACCGACGACGGCGATGGCGGGGGCGACGCCGACGGCAGCGGTGGCGATGGCGGGACAACTGACGGGAGCGGTGGTGGCTCCGGCGGTGACGGCACCGGCGACGAGAGCGAGGCGACGACGAGCGACGAGAACGACGCCGACCTCTACATCGCGCAGGCGGTGAGTACGCTGAACGCGGTCGCGCTCCGCCTGAACAAGGTCAAGGACAAGCTCGACTCGCCCGACGACGTCGACCTCGACAAACAGACGCTCCTCGACGGAATCGAGGAGGCTCGCGGCCAGCTCGACACGGCGAGCGAGACCGCGACCGAGACCCAGACCGCGCAGATAGCGACCCTCCGGAACCTCGCGACCGTGCTCGCGGAGATGACGCGCGTCGTCGACCTCCTGCTGTCCGTCGACGCGGACACCGTCGCCGGGGACGCCCAGACGGCGCTCGACGCGGGGAACTACGACGAGGCGCTGTCGGTCGTCCGCGACGCGAAGGAGACGGCCGCGACCGCCGAGGAACGCACCACGACCGCGCAGGAGACACTCGAGGGCGTGAACCAGGAGCGACTCGCCGCCGTCGACGGCGTGGAGTACGCGAAGGTCGAGAGCGCGGTCGCGCAGACCACGTCGCTCGTCGACACGCTCGACGCCCTCACGAGCGGGTACGAGGCGACCATCCTCGGCTCGAAGGACCTGGAGACCGGGCGCTCACAGAGCGAATCCAAGGAGTACGAGAAGGCCGAGGAGACCTTCGGAGAGGCGAAGACGCACTTCGAGACGGGCGACGCGACGTTCGCGGACGTCGCCGGGGACGCACCGGACGACGTCGCCGCACGCGTCGAGGTCGCGGCGTGCCAGACCACGCATCTCCTGAAGGCCGCGACCGCGTTCGAGAAGAGCGCCGCGGCGGCGAGCGACGGCGACCTCGCGGACGCGAAATCCCACCAGAACGACGGCGAAGCCCAGATGCAGCAGGTCGACGAGTGCAGTACCGACTGACTGCAGCAGGTCGACGAAGACGGTGACGGCCGGCGGCGTCCCACGTTCGGGTCGCAGACGCCGATGGACGAAGGACGCGCTGACATCGAGACGACTTTACTCGCGCCGTGCTGACGTCGACGCGTGAGCGAGGCGTCCATCCTCGAGGTCGTCGTCGGACAGGTCCTCCCGCGAGTCCTCACCGTCACCGCACTCATCGCGGTCGGCGTGACGCTCGCGAACCTCGCCGTCGAGTTCGGCGTCGTCGACCGCGTCCGCGGCCTCGCCGAACCGCTCACCGCGAAGGCGAACCTGCCCGCGGAGGCCGGCGTCGCCGTCGTCACCACCGCCGCCTCCCCGACCGCCGGCTACGGGATGCTCGCCACCCTCCGGGATTCCGGGACGCTCGACGACCGCGCGACGCTCGTCGCCGTCACCATCAACACGTTCTTCGGGTTCGTCCAGCACATCTTCACGTTCTACGTCCCCGTGCTGCTACCGATTCTCGGCCTCGAGGTCGGGCTCATGTACGTCGGCGCACGCGCCGCCATCAGCCTCGGCATCACCCTCACCGGCGTCCTCGCCGGCGCCGTCCTCCTCTCGCCCGCGAACGTCGACCCGGACGCGACCCCCGCCGACCTCGCCGCGGACGACGACGACACCGACGTCGCGAGCGACGGCGGTCGCGAGCCCGGCGACGCGGACGCCGACCCGGACGGCGACGAACCGCCGTCGATGCGCGAGCGCGCCAGCGAGGCCTTTGACTCGACGCGGTCGACGCTCCGCCGGGTCGTGCCGCGTCTGCTCGTCGTGTACTCGCTCGTCCTCGTCGTCGTCGAACGCTACCCGAGCGTGTTCGACGCCGTCACCGGCGTCGCCGACCCGCTCACGAGCCTGCTCGGACTCCCCGGCGCCGCCGCGGGCGTCGTCGGCGTGTTCGCCGTCGACACCACCTCGGGCGCGTTCTTCATCGCACCTCTCGTCGGCGCGGACGGCCCCTTCACCGCGCGGACCGCGGTCGCGACGATGCTCGTCGGCGGCATCGTCTCCTTCGCCGTCTCCACGTTCAAACGCTCCATCCCCTTCCAGTACGGCATCTGGGGCGCCAGCTTCGGCTCCAAGGTCGTCGCGCTCAATACCGCACTCAAGGTCGTCTTCATCGCGCTCGCGCTCGCCGTCCTCCTCGTCTGACTCACCCGCTCGCTACTGCTCGGGGATGTCGTCGACGAGCACCGTCGACGCGCCCTCAAGGAGCTCCTCGCCGGCTTCGTTCTGGACGCGGGCGTCGAGACGGAAGCGGTCGTCGCCGAGGTCGTCGACGACCTCGCACATCGCCATGCAGCGGTCGCCGAGGTCGACGGGCCCGAGGTACGAGCAGTCCTGGCTCAGGTAGATTATCGCGCCCGGCATCCGCGCGAGCGCCGCGGAGACGAGCCCGAGCGTGAGCACGCCGTGGGCGATGCGGCGCCCGAACCGCGTCCCCTCGGCGAACGCGTCGTCGAGATGCAGGCGGTTCGTGTCGCCGGTCGCGTGCGCGAACTCCTCGACGTCCCCCTCGGTGACCCGCTTCGAGAACCGCGCGACGTTCCCGACCGCGATACCGTCCCCGCCGTCCCACTCGAACGCCCAGTCGTCCTCCTCGTACGCCGTATCGGCGCGCCCCGGCCGTCGGACGTGCCCGTGACGGTCGCGCTCGCCGACCGCCGTCGGCTCCTCGCTCCCCGGGACCGCGTGCCGTCGTGCGAGCGCCGGCACGTAGTCGACGACGTCCGTCGCCGACAGCACGCCCACGACCGCCCCGTCGTCGTCGACCACGACGACCTGGCCGACGTCCGCGTCCCCGAGGACCTCCGCGGCGTCGCCGAGCGCGTCGTCCTGGCGAACCGAGAGCGGCGGCGCGGACATCGCGTCCGCGACCGTCCCCGAGGTGTCGCCCGCGGCGAGCGCACGAACGAGGTCCGACTGCGTGACGATACCGACCGCGTCGCCGTTTTCCACAACGACGAGCGACCCGTACCCCGCCGCGAGTCGCGTCGCGGCCGCGGTGAGCGTCGCGTCCGGCGCGATCGTCTCCACGGGGCGCGTCATGACGTCCGCGACCGCGAGTTCGACGAGCATACCCCGACGTGCGACGCGGACCGGCAAAGTCCTCGGGGTGGTTGGACGCGAATCAGCGACATCGCCGAGATGGTGCGGCGCGAACCAGCGACGTCGTCGAGGTGACGTCTCGGCTCGCGTGCCGCCGAGAGCGCGAGCACGGTACCAGCACTCATGCCCGTCCGGACCGTACGCATCCCCGTGCCCTGGCTGTCGTCGCAGCTCGTGGACGCGCTCCTGCTCGCGGGCGTCGTCGTCGCGGCCGTCACGGGGGTCGCGAGCATCCTCGCCGGGACCGCGAGCGACGCGTGGGTGTTCTGGACGCACGGTATCGCGGGCGTCGTGCTCGTCGGCGCGCTCGCCGCGAAACTCGCCAGGGTCCGCCATCGCCTCACCGGGTCGTGGAACTGGACCGTCCGGGTGTCGGTCGCGCTCACCGTCGTCGCCGTGCTCGCGCTCGCGAGCGGGCTCGCGTGGACGCTCGGCGTCGTCGAACAGGTCGGCCCGTTCACGCTCCTCGTCCTGCATGCGTACGTCGGCATCGCGCTCCTCCCCGTCTTCCTCGTCCACCTCCACTCGCGGTTCCGGACGCCGACGGCGCAGGACGCGACCCGGCGGAACGCCCTCAAGCTCTCCGCGACGCTCGTCGTCGGCGCGGTCGCGTGGCGCGCCAGCCGCCTCCTCGGCCCCGCACGCCGCTTCACGGGCTCGACCGAACGCGGGAGCGACGACGGGAACCGCTTCCCGGTCACGTCGTGGGTCGCCGACGACCCCGAACCCGTCGACGTCGACGACTGGACGCTCTCGGTCACCGGCCGCGTCGACAGCCCGCTCGACCTCGACGAGCGCACGGTGCTCGGCGACGCGACGCTCGACCACGACACGTCCCGCGTCGTCCTCGACTGCACGAGCGGCTGGTACAGCGAACACGACTGGCGGGGCGTCCGCGTCGCGGACCTCTTGGACGCCGCCGACGCCGACCCGGACGCCGACTGGGTCCGGTTCACCTCGATAACCGGCTACCGGTGGAGCCTCCCGCGCGAGGAGGCCGAACGCGCGCTCCTCGCGACGCACGCCGACGACGACCGGCTCTCGCACGGCCACGGCTACCCGCTCCGCCTCGTCGCGCCCGGCCGCCGCGGGTTCCAGTGGGTGAAGTGGATCGACTCGGTCGAGGTCCGGGACCGCGCCGACCCCGCGCAGTGGGTCGTCACGCTGATCTCCGGGTTCGACTGAGTGGCGGACGTCGGCTGCACCGGTGCGGCGCGCTCGCCGGTCAGTTCAGCCGGTCGAGCAGGTCGTCGAACGACTTCAGGGGGTCGCTCGCGGGCGAGTCGCCGTCCGGCGCGTAGTGGATACCGCGCCACCCCATCGCGCGAGCGCCCTCGACGTCCGCCTCGTAGGAATCGCCGACCATCACGTACTCCTCGGCGGGCAGACGCTCCGCGGCGAGCGCGAACGGGCGCTCGTCGGGCTTGTGCGCGCCCGCCTCGTAGGACACCACGGTCGCGTCGACGTACCCGTCGAGGTCGTTCCCGCGGAGCTTCGCGAGCTGGAAGTCGGGGACGCCGTTCGTGAGCACGCCCACGCCGACGTCGCTGCCGCCGAGTTCCGCGAGCACGCGCTCGATGCCCGGTGCGGGCGCGACGCCCGCGACCTCGCGCTCGCGGAGCGTCGCCACGAGCGCGTCCACGGACTCGACCGCGTCCGCGTAGTCGTGCTCGGCGAGCGCGTGCTCGAACGCCCGCCGGTACGGGTCGTCAGCGTGGTCGCCGAGCAGTTCGAGGAACCGGTCGCTGTAGGTCACCTCGAACGCCTCGTCGCCGCCGCCCAGGTGGCGCTCGGTCACCTTCCGGAGCACCGTCGCATACGCCGTCTCGAACTCGAGGAGCGTGTGGTCGAGGTCGAAGAACACCGCACGCCGGAACGCGTCAGTCATACCGACGACGACGACGACAGCACGCACCGAAAAACCACCGCCAGCACGCCACACCGTCGCACGCGACGCGTCCTCAGTCCCGTTTCTCGTACAGCACGAGCCCGACGAACGTACACACCTCGCGGTCGTCCTGATTGAGCGTCCGCGTCTGCGACCGCACCAACCCCACACCCGGCTGCCAGTCCTCCTTCGCGAGCACCGTCGTCTCCACGCGAAGCGTATCCCCCGGGAACACCGGCTGCTTCCACCGCAACTCGTCCACCCCGATGGCACCCATCGCCTTCGTGTCCTGCAACTCGTTCTCCACCAGCAACCGCATCGTCATCGCGCACGTATGCCACCCGGACGCCACCAGGTCCCCGAACATCGACTCCTGGGCCGCCTCCGGGTCCGTGTGGAACGTCTGCGGGTCGTACCGCTCGCCGAACTCGATTATCTCGTCCTCGTCGACCTCGTACTCGCCGAACGCGTGCTCCTCACCGACCGTGACGTCCTCGAAGTACCCGTCCATACCAGCGCGTTCGCGGACCACCGGCAAAACCACTCGGGTCACAGCCCACCCGACGCACCCCACGAACAAGCGCGAGCACGAACGGAGCGAGCGCGAGCGAGCACGAACGGATTCGAATCCCTCGCTTCGCGATCCGCTCCTCACGGCCGTTCGTCGTAGAATCGACGAGCACGAGGGGATTCGAACCCCTGACCATCGGATGTCTCCCCCCACCACCCGTGAGTGCGTGGGGATAGAAGTCCGACGCTCTATCCTGGCTGAGCTACGTGCCCTCGTTGTCGTGTGGACGGCGCGGGCAAAAAAGCAGTCCGGATTCGGTGTCCGAGCGAGTCAGGCGTCCAACTGGCCGGGCCGCGAGCGAGTCAGGCGTCCAGCCGGTAGAGGCTCGTGACGTAGGGAAGCTTCCCGAACATCCAGATACCGAAGGGAAGGCCGATGACGGTGACGCAGAGCGCCCACGCGAGATTCGCCCAGATGAAGCTCGCCCACCAGCCGACGAACACGAAGTAGATGGCGCGCACGACGAGGTTCGTCTGCGGGACGCCATCCGGGTCGAACCCGGTGTCGCGGCGCTTCAGCGTCAGGAGATACGGGACGCGATTGATGATCTTGATTCCGACGGGGAGGAGGACGACGGTGACGTTCAGGAACCACGCCACGTTGATCGCGAGGAGCGCGAGCCACCAACCGACGAGGAAGAACCAGACGATGCGGACGACGAGCGAGTGCTGGTCTGACATACACACTCGTATCCTCCTCGGACGTATGGGTCTTCTCCCGGCCGCGACGCCCGCGAGCGAGAGAGCGGTGGGGTTAAGCCGCCGACTCGACTATTCGTCTCCAATGACTGTCATCGGTACCGTCGGCCTGGCCGGCAGCGGGAAAGGCGAGGCCGCGGCGGTCGCACGCGACACCGGCATCCCCGTGGTGACGATGGGGGACGTCATCCGCCAGGAGTGCCGGGACCGCGGCCTCGACCCCGCGACCCACCACGGCGAGATCGCGCAAGCGCTCCGCGAGGAGAACGGCCCCGACGCCATCGCACGACGCTCGCTCCCCATCATCCGCGAGCACCTCGACGAGACCGACACCGTCCTCGTCGACGGCCTCCGCTCCGGCGTCGAAGCCGACCGCTTCGAGGACGCGTTCGGCGACGACTGGCTCCTCGTCAGCGTCGAAGCGCCCTTCGACGTCCGCAAGGACCGCATCACCGAACGCGGCCGCGACAACACCGACGGCGACGTCGGCGAGAGCCTCCGCGAGCGCGACGAGCGGGAGCGCGGATTCGGGATGGACGACGCCATGGCGCGCGCCGACGTCACCATCGACAACACGGACACGCTCGAATCGTTCCGCGCCCGCATCCAGGCGCTCCTCGAAGACGGCCCGGACGCCGTCACGGAGGTCGACGCATGATATACTCCGTGGACGTCGAGATAACCGCACCCGTCAACGACACCGAGGTCACCGACCGCGTCGTGGACGCCGTCACGAACCTCTTCCCCGACGCCGACGTCACCGAGCGACCCGGCGAGGTGCTGGCGACCACGCACCAGCTCGAGGACTTCTCCGAGCGCTTGCACGCCCAGGAGATACTCGACACCGCCCGCGGCCAGTTCCAGGCCGGCACGGACGGCGACGCGTTCGCGTTCGCACTCAAGAAACAGGCGGCGTTCCAGGGCGTCGTGAACTTCGCCGTGGGGAACCCCGACGAACTCGGCGACATCCACGTCCGCGTCAGCGTCGACGACCCCACCGTCGACGAGGTCGTCGACTACGTCGCCCCGCCGACCGAGGACGGGCGGCCCGTGACGAGCGACGCCGAGGACCGCGGCCCCGGGAACTGACCGCGCCCTCGACGACCACCGGAACGGTCGCGTCGTCGGCCTCGGCAAGCCCGCTCGCGGCGCGCTCACGTCGACGCGAGCCAGGTGCCTCCGTCCGGCGTCGCGCGGTACGGCGTCCACGGCGCCGACGTGACGTCCCAGACGGTCGCGTTCATCGTGCCGGCGTACTCGGCGTACCCGTGCCACTCGCCGGTCTCGTTCGGGTCGCCGTCATTCGTCCCCCATCGGTTGACGAGCGTGCGCGTGCCCTCGTCGACGATGTCCTGGTGGTCGACGCCGTAGACGCTGTCGAGGACGGCGTGGACCGCGTCCGACCCGACGAACAGTTGCCAGTCGACAGCGGGATCGCCGCCGAGACCGAGGATGCGGCAGTGGTCGGCCTCGACGCGTGCGAGCGTCGTGCTCGCGTCCGCCGACGACCGGACGCCCCAGAGGTTCGTCGCCGTCGACCCCGCGCCCATCAGGCGGACGAGGGGCGCCCAGCCCTTCTCAGTCCCCCAGTTCTCGACGGCGACGTCGGACACCGTCGCGTCGCGGCCGCCGACGAACAGGCCGGCGTTCGCGACGTCCGCGACGTACCCCGATGACACCGTCGTGTGGCGGCCACCGCTGGCGATACGCACGCCCATCGAGAGGTTCTTCTTCGCGACGAAGTTAGTGAGGACGTTCCCCGGGGACGTGAACTCGAACGCGACGCCGTCGTGGAGGTCGAAGACGGTGAGGTTCGAGAAGTTCCCGTGGGTCCCGTTCTGCGCGACGCCGCCGCCGGTACCGGTGACGTGAACGTTGTCGACTTTCACGCGAGAACCGTCGTCGACCCGCAACGCCCTGCCCGGGCAGTTCTCCAGCCAGCAGTTCGTGACGCGCGTCCCGGATCCGCTCGCATGCACGCGAACCGCGTCGCTTCCGCCGTGGCGAACGATGGCGTTCTCGATGACGTGGTCGTAGGGGTTCGGACCGGCCTCGAGAATCGGGGCGTCACCGACATCCATTCCCGCACCGTAGAGTGCGACGTTCCGGACGCCACCCCCGTTGCCCTTCGCCGCCTGGAGCGTCACCGTCGGCGTCGACCCGTCGACGTGCTCGACCGCGGTCGCCCACACGCCGTCGCCCTCGACGTACACCGGACAGTCGTCCCAGTTCAGGGACGCGTCCGTCGCCAGGCCACTCGTCACCCAGCGGCCCCTGTGGAGGACGAACCGCCCCTGGAACCCCTCGAGTGCGGACTCGTCGAGCGTGTACGGGTCCGCCGACGGCGGCGCGTTCTCGCCGCGGCCACTCCCCCCGGTCGGTGTCGCGTACCGGACTCCGTTGACGTTCCGCGTCGACACGGAATCGTTGTCCACGGGCGCGACGAGGTTCCCGTCCTCGAAGTACGCGCTCACCGACTCGGGGTCGTCGACGTCGACCGTCGTCGCGCCGGGCGAGCCCCCGGTTCTCCCGCCGTCCATCCCCACGGATTCGCGGCCAGGGCTCGAACAGCCCGCGAGCGCGAACAGCGAACCGGCCACGGCGAGAGCGTCTCTCCGAGGAAGTTGCATGCAATCAACCATTTCGACAGTTTGCATAAGTATAGGCCGCCTACCGTCGTCGAACGACGGGACCGAGCTCGCGCTCGCGGTCTCGCCGTCCGCTCGCAGACGACGCCCAACGGACCGGGTTACGCGCCCTCGAACCCGTCCTCGAACCGGAAGGTGCCGTTGCGCTGGACGACCTCGCCGTCGACCTCGATACGGGAGTCCTCGCTCATGTCCACGATCATGTCGACGTGCACCGCGGAGTCGTTCTGCTCGTTGTCCTCGCCGACGGTCGCGTCGTACGCACGGCCGACCGCCATGTGGACGGTGTCGCCCATCTTCTCGTCGAACAGCATGTTGTACGTGAACTCGGTGATGTCGCGGTTCATCCCAATTCCGAGCTCGCCGAGGTAGCGCGCGCCCTCGTCGGTGTCGAGCACGCCCGTGAGGACGTCCTCGTTCTTCTCGGCGGCGTGCTCGACGACCTGCCCGTCCTCGAAGGCGAGGTGGACGCCCGTGATCTCGCGGCCCTGATGGTAGAGCGGCTTGTCGAACAGCACCTCACCTTCGACGGAGTCCTTCACGGGCGCGGTGAACACCTCGCCGCCGGGCAGGTTCCGTTCGGCGGTGTCGTTCAGCGTCGAGTTCCCGGCGACGCTCATCGTCAGGTCCGTCTCCTCGCCGGAGACGATGCGGACCTCGTCGCCGTCGTTCAGGACGTCCACCATCTGCTGCTGGAACGCGCCCTGGGCCTCCCAGTCCTTGTTCACGGCGTCCCAGACGAACCCCTCGTACGCTTCCGTGCTCATCTCCGCGAGCTGCGCGAACGAGTCCGTCGGGTACTGCGTGAGCACCCACGTCTTCCCGAGACGCTCCTCCAGGAGCGGTCGACGCGCCTTGTCGTACGCCATCTGGACGTCGCTGTCCACGTCGCTCGTCTGCGTGACGTTCCCCCCGGAGCGGATGGCGACGTACACGTCCATCTCCTCGAACAACGCCATCTCGTGACTCGGGAGCTCGAACTCGTCGGGGTCGGCGTTCCGGAGGTACGCACGGCGGAACCGGTCGCCCATCCGCTGATTTATCGACAGCGGGTTCGCGCCGACGTCCGCGCACTGCTCGAACAGGGCGGTGACGAGGTCGTCGGCCGTCCCGTGCGCGTCGACGACCACGTTGTCGCCCGCCTCGATGCCAGCCGAATGATTCGCGATGATCTGTGCGTGCTCGCGTACTCGTGGGTCCATACCTCGCAGTCCGACGGCAGCCCGCAAACACCTTTTCGTTTCGAATCACGTCGAACGCGCTCCGAGGTCGAGCGACGACCACCTCTTGTCGCGGGCCTCGCTCCGGCTCACGGGCAACGCCCGTTCGCCATCGAGGCGACTCCGTCGCCTCGTTTCGCTCGGTCCGCGCGAAACGTGGGCGAGAAACAGGACGCGAAAGCTCGCTCGCTATCGGGGGGTCACTCCAGCGCCGCCAGGTCGAACTCGAACGCGACCGCCGGCACCTCCAGGTCGTGCTCGACGAGCACCGACGGGTGGAGTTCGCCGACGATACCAGCGGGCTCGCCGTCGAGTTCGACGGTCGCGGTCCGACCGCCGATGAACGACGGATGCTCAGTGGGTGGGGTGGCGAGGTCGACGTCGAAGTTCCGTGCGAGCGCCTGCAGTCGCGCCTTCGCGTCCTCGTAGGAGGCGTCGGCGCGCGCCAGGACGGCGGCGACGTGACGCTCCTCGCGGACGCCCGTCGGCTCGTCGGGGTCGACGTGCGCGACCAGCCCGATCTCCGCGAGGTCCTGGGGGTACTGGCGGTGCGTGTTGTTCTCTAGGACCATCGCGAGGCTCGGGAGCGCCCACGACCGCAGCATCTCGTAGTCCTCGCTGTACGGCTCCGTGATCGTCACCGGCGGTGCCGCGCCGAGCGCGTCGGCCTCGACCGCCGAGTCCGCCGCGGCGAGGTTCATGCGGTCGTAGTTCTCCTCGGTCGCGATCATGTGGAAGTTCAGGAGGTCCTGGAACCCGAGACCGACGAGCTGGCCGCGGACCGCGCGTTCGAGCCGCGAGCGCTCGTGACGGCCGCCGGTCGTCGACACGTCCGGGGACTTCGGGTCGAGTTCGTTGAACCCGTACGCACGACCGAGGTCGTCCACGACGTCGAGCGCGTGCAGGACGTCCACGCGGTACGGCGGCACGTCGACGTCGTACACGAGATCGCCCTCGACGGTCGGGCCCGCGTCGGCGTCCGCGTCGCGGTCCGCGCTCGCCGTCGTCGCGGCGTCGCCCTCGATGCCGCCACGCGGGTCGTCGGGGAGGTCGTTCCCCACGTCGTCGCTCGCCTCGGGATGCGCGCCCGTCGCGGTGTCGATGGGCGTCGCGTCCAGCCCCGCTCGCTCGGCGAGGTCGACGACGTCGGTCGCGTCGAGCGCGACGCCGAGCACGCGCTCGATGCGGTCGTGCGCGACGCGCTTCTCGTCGACGTCCAGGTTCGGGCGGACGAGCGTCGCGTCCGGGTCGACGAGGTCGTCCGCGGCGTACACGCCCGAATCGGGGTACTCGACCTGGACCTCCTCGACGGTCGCGCCGCGCGCTTCGAGCGCGTAACAGACGACGTTCAGCATCTTGTCGATCGTCCACTGGTCGGTACCGGTCATCTCCACGAACAGGTCCCGCGAGCCCGTCGAGACCTCCGTCCGCCGACCGTTGATGACCGGCGGGAACGAGAACAACCCGAGGTCGTCGTAGATCGCCGGATACCGCTCGTACCCGGAGACGAGGTCCGCGTACTCGCGGCCGGTCGCGTGCTCGGCGAGCACGTCCGCGGGCGTCATCTCGCGGTCGCTGTCGAGCGGAACGAACGTGTCCTCCTCGGGTTCGAGGCCGACGTACGAGATGGACTTGCTCGTCTCCGAGACCCGGACGTCGTCGCCGACGTCCGCCGCTGTCTCGCCGACATCGGCGGCGTCGTCGTCGCGCTCGACCTGCGAGCCCTTCAGCGCGATGAGGTCGTGGATACCGATGGCGCCCTTCGCGCGCTTGCGGCCCATCGTCGCGTGGAGCTTCTCCTGGAGCTGGATGAGCGAATCCAGCGCGTCCTCGTCGAGGTTCACGTCCCGGATCACGGCACCGGTGACGTACGGGCGCTCGTCGGGCACCGAGTCGTCGACCTCGATCGTCCAGTCCGCGTCGTTCGTGCTCGGGACGTAGACGCCGCGGTCGTCGCCGTACTGATACCGCAGGCTCCGGGCGACGCCCTCGACGGAGAGGCGGTCGAGGCGGTCCGGTGCGAACTCCAGTTCGAACGCGCCGTCCTCGGTCTCGCCCTCGAACTCGAGGCCGAGCGCGAACAGGTCGCTCTTGAGTTCCTCGTCTCCCTTCTCGTCGTGCCCGGTGAGCTCGCGGAGGTCGTCGGGGTGAACGTCGACGACGGGCATCAGTACACCACCTCCTCGCCGCGGAGGAAGTCGAGGTCGACGAGCGTCCCGTGGACGTCGCGGATGTCCTCGAACCCGTGCGTGAGCATCAGCAACCGCTCGAGGGCGAGCCCCCACGCCATCACGTCGCACTCCACGCCGAGCGGCTCCAGGACCTCCTCGCGGAACAACCCGGAGTTCCCGATCTCGACGACCTCGCCCGTCTCCGGGTGCTCGCCGAACAGCTCGAAGCTCGGTTCGGTGTAGGGATTGTAGTGAGGCTTGAACTCGATGTCCGTGATGCCGAACTGCGCGTAGAACTCCTCGAACGTCCCCATGAGGTCGCGCACCGACAGGTCCTCGGCCATCACCCAGCCCTCGATCTGGAAGAACTCGAGCAGGTGCGTCGCGTCCAGCGTGTCGTTCCGGTACACCTTCTCCACGCTGAAGTACCGCTCGGGCGGCTCCAGGTCCCCCATCTGCTCGCCGGAGAGGTACCGCATCGAGAGCGAGGTCGTGTGCCCGCGGAGGTCGACGCCTCTGGCCATCTCCTCGCCCCACGGCGAGTGATAGCCGTCGCCGTCCTCGCCGACGCCCTCCCTGTGGGCGTGCTCGACGCGGTCCATCAGGTCCTCGGGGAGGTCCTGCATCGGCGGGACGTCGAGCGCGAACTGGTCCCAGTGGGTGCGAGCGGGGTGGTCCTGGGGCATGAACAGGCAGTCGTTGATCCAGAACTCCGCGTCCGCGTGCGGGCCGTCCATCTCCCGGAAGCCCATCCCGACGAGGACGTCCTTCACGCGCTCGGCGGTCTGCCGGAGCACGTGCTCCTTGCCGCCGTACTCGACGTCCGCGTCCGCTTCGACGTCGTACGCCGCGAACTCCGCGTCGCGCCACGCGTCCGAGGACAGCATCTCGGGCGTCACCTGACCGACCGCGTCGGTCGCCTCCACGCCCTCCATGAGCGCCGTGACGCCGTCCTCGGTCAGCTCCACGAACCGGTTCGTGCGCTCGTCGACCGCGACGAGGTTCCGACGCTCCAGGTCCCCGAGGACGTCCTCGTCGACGGCCTCGCCCGCGGCGACCGCGTCGAGCGCCGCCGCCTCCGGGTCGGCGTCCGGGGCAGCGTCCCCGCTCGCCGTGACCGCACCGGCGTCGACGACGCCGTACCCCTTCCGCGCGTAGTTCGCCAGGGCGATGTCGACCGCGTCCCCGAGGTCGCTCGCTCCGATGACCTCGCCCATCGGAACCGCGTCCTCGTCGGTCGCCCCGACGTCTCGCGCCGCCCGGTACAGGCGAACCTCCGGCAGGCCCGCCGCTCGATACGACTCCCCTTCCTCGGTCAGTTCGACGGTCTCCTCGACGCGCTCCGTGACGTCGACGAGCCCGCGCTCCGCGAGGTCGAACGCCGCGCCCGCGACCGACTCCGGGGGCTCCCCCGCGTCGTCCGCGAGCGCGTCGACCGACCGCGCCTCGGTCGCGTCCGCGGCCTCTAAGACCGCGACGTGTGTCGCTTTCAGTTCCATCAGTCTTGTGTGCGTATCCGCAACTCGGTCAGTTATCTGTTCCGACAACGCGACGACCGCGGTTTCGCGACCCCTCGGCGGGACGACCCTCGCCCTCGGCCGTGGTGGCCCTCCACCGCGCTCACGCCACCGCGAAGAAGAAGCCGGCTCCCGCGACCGTGGGGCGTTCGTGCACGCTACCACCGGAGCCGGATGCGGCTACCATACCTCAACGTAGGCGTCCCTCGACCGTTAAACGTTCCGTCAGCAGCGCCGCCGCCACACCACGCCACGTCGGACCGCGTCTCACCACGTCACGTCGGACCGCGTCCCACCGCGGTCCCCCGCACCCACGTCCATCGCGTCGGGTCCCGCATCGTGCGCGACCGACCACCAGTCGAATCCCGATCCGAGGTCGCTACCGGTCCGCCTCGCGGAACCGGCGTCGCTACCAGTCGACGTCGAGCTCCCAGTCGGGCGTCGGGTCGTCGACGTCCGCCCACTCGAAGCGCGTGTTCGCGGGCGGGACGGCGTACAGCGTGTTCGCGAGGAACGCCGCCGCGTTCTCGTAAGGGATGGAGTCGACCTCCGTGTTCGCCGCGACGTCCTCGAAGTCCGCGCGCTCGCGACCGAGTCCACCGGCGTCGTCGGCGGCGTCGTCGACCGCGCGGTCGGTCGTCGCGTCCGTGGGTGCGTCGACGACGGACGCGAGTTCCGCGAGGGCGTCGTCGAGCGCCGGGAGCACGGGTGCCTCGTCGTCGGTCCCGTCCGCGACCGTGTAGACGTCGACGTCGTCGAGCGCGGTGAGGACGTCGTCGATGTCGCCGGCCGGCGTGTACGGGACGGACGGCACTTCCTCTGGGCTGGACGTGGTTGCCATTAAATCAGGTATCGGCGCAATATTATTTAATAGTTGTAATCGTTTCACGTCGTAGGTTCCGCCGAACAAGACGCAATCGGACCGCGATCGACCGTAGGCCTCGTTTACGGGCGCGTCGAGCGCGAACGCGCTCCGCAACCCTGAAGCCCCAATCGGGCCCAGCGTCGGTATGGGTTTCTCGTGGGAGTCGTACTACGACGACGGCGACTGGGAGCGTGGCGCGTACGTCGGCGGCGACGACATGGCGACGCACCTCGAAGCGTTCCTCGACCGCGTCGGTGACGTCGACGCGGTCGCGAGCATCGGGTGCGGGCCGGCCACCGCGGAGTTCGACGTCGCCGCACGACGCCCGGACGTCTCGTTCGCGTGCTACGACGCCGCGCCCGCGGTCGTGGACGCGAACCGCGAGAAAGCGCGCGCGGACGACGTCGAGAACGTCGCGTTCGACGTCGCCACGCTTCCAGACACCGGCGTGGACCGCGAGTTCGACGTCGTGTACTGCATGGCCGTCCTCTACTTCGTCCGCGACGCCGAGGCGGCGCTGCGCGAACTCTGGCGGCTCACCGCACCCGGGGGCGCGCTCGCGTTCACGTACCCGAACCGGAACATGCAGTCGTGGGCGCAGGGACTCGGCGACGACGACCACGACAAGCGCGAGGCGTTCGCTCTCGTCGCCGCCGGCGAGAACCTCCTCTCCTACGACCGGATTCGCGACGTCCTCGGCGCGTCCCCGCGGAACTACTGGACCGCCGTCGACGCCGACCCCGACGCCGACTACGTCCAACGCAGCGGCTCGCCGGCCGTGTACGTGCGGAAGCAAGCGTGACGCCGCCCGCACCGACCGACACCCCACACTGACCGGCACCGCCCGCATTGATTCGACGCCGCCCGCGTGGGGCGGCCGGGCGGTCAGTCGCTCGCGCTCGTCCGGTCCTCGCCGAGCCCCGAGGACTCGTTCACCCACACGAAGCCGTCGTCGGTCTCCCGTTCGTCCGCGGGGTCGGCGGTCGGGTCGAACTCGTCCTCGAACGTGAGTCGCGTCTCCGCAGGTTCCGCGCGCGGTATCTCGGGGAGGAACTCGTCGTCGTCGAGCAGGCCGCGACACGAGATGCCCGCGGGTGCGGCGATGGCCGCGCCGACCGCCGCGAACCGGTCGTCCTCCGTCTGCTCGCCGGCGTCCACGCCGAAGGAATCGCCCTCGACGCGACTCGTCTCCGCGCCCGCGTCGAACGACGACGCCGCGTCCGCCGAGAAGAACCCGTCGCCGCTGTCGGCGGCGTCCGCCTCCTCGCTCCCGATAGTGTCCCCGCTCCCGGTTCCATCTCCGTTCCCGCTCCCGCTAGCGTCCGGGCTGGCAGAGAGCGGGTCGTCGGTCGCGGTCGCGTCCTCGGTCGTGTCGTCGTCCCCCCACGTGAACCCCGACGTGGACAGGTCGCCGGACGAGTCTCCGTCGTCGACCGGCGTCGAGGAACGCGTGGTCGCGTCGACCGACCCGCCGACGGACCAGCCATCGAGGTCGTCGTCCGTCCCGTCCGACGCCGTCCCGGCGCCCGGGACGCCACCGGTCTCCGCGTCGCGGACGACCGTCGACCCGCCGCGTTCCGCCTCCGGGACGTCGACCCCGCTCGACTCGTCGCGCGTCGACGTGGCGTCGTCGGTCGACCCGGTGTCGGGGGCGTCGACGAACTCGATGGCGGCCGCCGCGTCGGCCGCGTCCGCGTCGCTACCGCCCGCGTCACCACCACCGGCCGCTGCGTCCGCGCTCTCGGTCGCCGCGTCACCGCGGTCGCCGTCGTCCGCGAGGTGGTCGAGGCCGCCGACGTGGTCCGCGTCGAACGCGTCCGCCGTCACCCGACGGCCGCGCCACGACCGCTCGCGGGACTCGCGCGCCCACGCCGGTACCGGCACGCCCCCGTCGTCCCGGGAGACCGCGTCGCTACCAGCGCCCGCACCGTCCACACCGATACCAGCGCCGTCGGGGTCGGCGTCGTCGAGACCGGGGACGTACGCCGCCGGCTGGTCCGTGGCGAGCAGCGGCCGGTCGAACGCCGCGATACGGTCACCGAACCGGTCGACGAGCCGCTCTAGTTCCTCGGACTCCACGAGCGCGAACCGCCAGCGGTCCGTCCCGTCCGACAGCTGGACGAACCGACAGTCCAGCCCGAACAGGAGCTCGCGGTTGATCGTTGCCACGAGCGCCGGATAGTTGTCGTCGCCGAGCGGCGTGTCCGGGAACGAGAACTCCGTCGACCGCGTCCGCCCGTCGGCGTCCTCGACGCGCAACCGGTACGGTTCGGCGTCGTCGACCGACAGCGACCGCCCGTTCGCGCTCTTCACGTCGAACGTCCAGTCGATGGCCGCGAACACGTCCCCGAGCTGGGTCTCCGGGGCGGTCGTCCAGAACCGCGCGGGCGAATCCACGCCCCGGGGCGCCGCGGCGACCGTCCGTCGAACGAACGCCGTCGGGTGCTCGGGGTCCGCGAGCGCACGCTGGATGGCGGCCTCCAGGTCGTCGACCGCGTCGACGGTCGCCGCGTCCGCGACGCGCTCCCGGACGTGCGTACTCGACACGCCGAACCCGCCGAGGACGTCAGCGCACGCGAGCGCGTCCTCTCGCTCGAACCCCGGGGTACCCTGGCGCATGACTCCGCGTGACTACGCTCTTGGACGGACGAACGTATATATTTTCGTCAGACGAACCCGCGAGGAAACCTATCAGTGAGAGCTAGAGACGTCCTACTGGCGGAACCGTCCCGACCGCCTGCAGGCGGTTCCACGGCCACGCCAGCAGTCACATCGGCCCGAACCCGACTATCGCTTCCGCGAGGACTCCAGCTGGACGTCGAGGTCGTCGAGGAGCGCCTCGGCCTCCTCGCGCTTCTCCTGGTGGTCCTCGAGGAACTCCCGCATCAGCGTCGCCGCCTGCTCCTTGCAGTCCCCGCAGAGGCGCTCGCCGCCGACGCACTCCTCGTACACCTCGGTCGCGAAGTCGTCGTCGTCGTTCGCGAGCAGGTACGCGTACAGCTCGTACACCGGGCACTCGTCGGCCTTCCCGCCCTTCTCGCGCTGCTCCTCGGCGGACTGTCGGCCGCCGGTCGTCGCGGACTTCACCTTGTCGTAGCCGTCCTCGGGGTCATCGAGCAGGCTGATGTGACTCGCGGGAATCGACGACGACATCTTCCCGCCCGTGAGTCCCGTCATGAACCGATGGTAGATCGACGAGGGTGCGACGAACCCGTAGCCGCCGTGGTCGAGCTCCACCTGGCGCGCGAGCGCCTCGGCCTCGCCGCGGTCGAGGTCGAACGCGTCCACGTGCCCCTCGTACACGCGCTTCTCGCCGTCGACCGCGTCGATGAGCGCCTCGAACGCCTCGTCGGTCGCCTGCCGGTCGAAGAACCGCGTGCGGGGGCGAACGGGCTCCATCCCGGCCTCGTCGAGCTTCGCGACCACGGACTCGCGCGCGCCGGTCGGCTCGGGCGCGTGCTCGCGCAGCCAGTCCGCCGCGTCCTCGCACCGGACCGTCTCGTCCTCGTCGACGTCGTCGGCGAGCGCCGCGTACGCCGCCGCGACGAGGTCGCGCTCGGCGTCCTCGCACTCGAAGCTCGCGTACGCCTTCGAGACCTTGAAGAACCGCATCCGCGTCGCGAGGTCCCGCGCGAGCCGAACGTGGGGGTCCTGGTCGGGGCCGACCGGGATGACCGTCGGCTTCGGCTCGTCGAGCTGCGGGTAGAGGATGTCGGCCATCTGCGTGACGACGCTCTGCATGTGACTCACGTCCGTCTCCCCGTCGAACCCGTAGATCGCCTGGAACTCCGAGAAGTTCGCCTCCGCGCCCAGCTCGAACGCGAGGTCCTGCAGCTCGCGGTTCTCGCTCTGCCGGTACAGCTCGCCGTCCTCGGGGTCGAACCCGAGCGCGATGAGGGAGAGGAGGTAGTCCCGCGAGTGCTCGTCGATCTCCGCCCACGTCAACCCGCGCGCAGCGTGCGCTTCCAGGTCCGCGATGAGGCCGTACGCGTCCCCGCCCTGCTGTTGATGCCAGATGAGCTCGTCGAACACGAGCTTGTGCCCGATGTGCGGGTCCCCGGTTGGCATGAACCCCGACAGCGCCGCGAACGGCTCGCCCTCGCGCATCGCTTCGGCGACCGGGTCGTAGTCACGATGCCCGAAGATGACGCCGCGACGCATCAGGTAGTGCGGGTTCGGCACGCCCTCCAGCAGTTCGTCGAAGCTCTCGATACCGAACTCCTCGAAGAGCTTCCGGTAGTCCGCGACCGTCGAGGACCCCCACGGGTCCAGGGTCACGTCGTCCGCGCCCGCAGCCGCGGTGTCCCCGCCGTCGGCGCGCAGGTCGTCGTCGAGTCCCGTCCCGGGAGCGCCGTCGCCGGCGTCCGAGTCGGCCGCGTCCGCGTCGTCGTCTGTCATACCCCGCACTCGCCGCGGAACGCGCAAAAAGCGTTCGCTCTCGGCACCGCCGCTCGCCGCGGGACGCCGACGGAGACCCCGAGCGTTTTCCCGTGTCGTTCCGTGCGTCGAGTCGTGCAGTTGGAAGACCGGATACCGGACCGTCTCGACGACATGGCGGTGGGGAGCGCGTTCGGTATCGCCATCGGAACCCTTGCGACGAGTTCAGGTGGCAGCGCGCTCGCGGAACGACTCCTGTTCGCCATCGCGAGCGGGTGCCTCGCCTACGCGATCGTCTGGGCGGTCCGACGGTAGGGCGAAACTCGGTCGCTACGGCGTGAGTCGCTGGATGGCGAGCCAGTCGACGCTCGCATCGTCGACCGTACTCTCGGTATCGTCGACGATGGCGTACGTCATCGTCTTCTTGACGCCGTTTGCGAGGCGGACGTCGAGCGCGAGGTCGCGGGGCGCGAACGCGTGGCCGGCGGGGAGGACGCGCACGAGGCGTTCGCTGTGCCCGACGTCGTCGGGGCTCCGGAAGTCGGCGTACGTCCGGAAGTCCGCGCCGAACTTGAACCCGGTCTTGGGGGCGACGCCGCCGGCGCGGAGGTCGCGATACGCGGCGAGCCGACGGTCGAACCGGTCGCCTTCGACGTCTCGACCGCGTGCGACCGCGTCGGCGGGGTCGACGTCGAGCGCGCCCTCGGCGGCGAGGGACGCGCCTTCGACGAGCGACAGCACGACCGCGTCCCGGCCGGTGTCGCGCCCGGAGAGCGGCGTGCCGTAGAACCCGGTCTCGTAGAGCGCCTCGCCGGCCGCGCCCCAGACGGTGACGCGGTCCGCGAGCAGGTCCGCGTCCGCGCCGTCCGGGAGGCCAGCGGTCACGTCGCCCGCGACCTCGGGGCGGGTCGTGTCGAGGTACGTGATCTCGGACTCCTCGTCGACGACGGCGAGCACGCAGTCGCCGAGCGCGCTCGCGGGCACCTCGGTGCGTTCGCCGGTGACGCGGACGCGGTACGCGAGTTCGCCGTCGCCCGGGCCGCTCCCGCGCGGATAGACGACGAAGTCGTCCGATTCGCGAGCGAACTCGGTCCAGTCCGGGTGCGAGGGCGCGCAGTAGAACCCGCGCTCGCGGAGGTCCGCGTACACGAGGTACCGGACGGGCAAGGTCGGGTCGTCGCTCGCGCGGAGGAACGCGCGGAATCCCATGCCGTCGACCGCCGCGAGGTCCTCCCTGGCGAGGAGGTGCGCGGCCTCGACGGGCGCGAGCGCAACCGCGTTCCCTTCGAGCGGATAGCCGTAGCCGCGGGAGTCGTGGAACCGCTGGCGGGCGTCGTGCCCGACGTGCACGACGTCGCCGTCGACGTGGCCCTCGATGTTCATGCTCGAACCGTGTCCGTGGCCGCCGAAAGCGGTGTCGGTACGCACTGACCGCACCAGCATACGGCGGCCGCTAGGCCGCTGTTTCTGTTCTCCTGATCGCACCACCGTACGGCGGCCCCCAGGCCACCGTTTCTGTTCTCCTGATTGCAGCAGCATCCGATGACCGCCAGGCCGCTGTTTCGTGCGGTGTGACGGTGGCTGTCGGTTGCGAGGGTCGTGAGGGGTCAGGTGCGGTCGCAGGTGGCGTCGAGGCAGCGGCGGCCGTTGGGGACGGTGAACGCGGGGAGGCCGCAGTTGCAGGTGCCGTCGTGGATGCCGTTGGGGACGTAGTAGGCGGTGTCGCAGTCGGGGCGGTGTTCGCAGGCGAGGTAGAGGCCGCGTTCGCGTTGGACGACGAGGTCGCCGTTGCAGGCGGGGCAGTCGAACGCGTGGTCGAGGTGGTCGCTGACGTGGTCGTCGAGCCGTTCGCAGTGGCGGTCGACGCAGCAGTCGATGGCGGCGCCGCGTTCGACGCGCATCCGCGGGAGGCCGCACTCGCAGCGTGCGCCGTGGAGGACGGCGTCGTCGGGGTAGCCGTGTGTCTCGTCGCAGTGGATGCATGCGACGGCGCTGCCGGTGTCGACGAGCGCGCCGTCGCAGTCGGGGCAGTCGCCGACCGGTTCGCCAGCGACCGACACGGGGTAGCGGCCCGAGAGCGCGGGGCGGCCGTCGTCGCCGGTGGCGTCGTGGCCGGTGACGCGCAGCCAGTCGTCGGCGCGTTCGTCGTGTGCGGTGACGCGGACCGCGTCCTCGTCGTCGGTGACGGTGACGGCGTCGGCGCGCGTGAGCCACGCGACCGGCTGGTAGCCGGATTCGTCGTGGACGAGGACGGTCCCGTCGGGTTTGGCGAGGACGACGACGTGCCCGCGGTGCTCGCGTCGGTCGGTCGCGTCCTCGACGACGGTCGCATCGCCGGCGTACAGCGTCGCGGTCTCTGTGGGCGGCATACCCCGGGTGGCCGCGGGTTCGTACTTGAACCCTCGGCGTGGTGGCGGGCGGGTTCCGCGTGGGGCAGGTTTTTGCTGGCACCGCGGGTACGTCCGAGCATGATAGATCTCAGGAGCGACACGGTGACGACACCGAGCGAGGAGATGCGAGCGGCGATGGCGGACGCCGAGGTCGGGGACGACGTGTACGGCGAGGACCCGACGCTGAACGAACTGGAGGCGCGTGCCGCCGAGCTGCTGGGGATGGAGGCGGCGCTGTTCGTCCCGAGTGGGACGATGGGGAACCAGATCGCGGCGCGCGTGCACACCGAACGCGGCCAGGAGGCCGTCGTGGACGTCCAGAGTCACGTCTACAAGTGGGAGCTCGCCGGGTTCGCGCAGCACGCCGAGTTGCAGGTGCGGACGGTGGATGCGCTCCGGGGCGTGCCCTCGCCCGAGCAGGTCGAGTCCGCGCTCGTCGACGAGGACCTGCATCGGCCCGGCACGGGCCTGCTCTGTCTGGAGAACACGCACAACTCGCGCGGCGGGCTCGCCATCCCGCCGAGCGAACTCGGGGACGCGGCCGCCGTCGCGCAGGACGCGGGCGTGCCCGTGCACCTCGACGGCGCGCGCCTGTTCAACGCCGCCGTGGCGCTCGACGAGCCCGCGAGCGCGTTCGCCGCGCACGTCGACTCCGCGATGTTCTGCCTCTCGAAGGGCCTGGGTGCGCCCGTCGGGTCGATGCTCGCCGGGAGCGAGGCGTTCGTCGAGGAGGCGCGACGCGTCCGGAAGCTGTTCGGTGGCGGGATGCGGCAGGCGGGCGTGCTCGGCGCCGCCGGCCTGTACGCGCTCGAGAACGTCGACCGGCTCGCGACCGACCACGAGCACGCGCAGCTGCTCGCCGCCGGGCTCGACGACGTCTCGGGTGTCACGGTCGAGCAGCCGGAGACGAACATCGTCGTCGCCGACGTCACCGGGACGGGGATGACCGAGGACGAGTTCGCGGACGCGTGCGCCGACGCCGGCGTCCAGTGCTCCGGGTTCGGCGGCGGTCGCGTCCGCCTCTGCACGCATCTCGACGTCGCCCGCGAGGACGTGGACGAGGCTATCGATGTCGTCGCGGACGTCGTCGGCTGAATGGCGTCGACCGACTTCGGTCGTCGGCGTCGAACCGGCTAGTTCTGGCCTTTCCGCATGCCCTCGCTGAACTCGGTGACGGTCTTGCGGAGCATGAGGTACACGAAGAAGATGAGCCCGAGGACGAGGAGGACGAACACGAGCGCGACGGGGTCCTCCGGGATGAAGCCTAACCACGCCATTGTTGCGTGGACGTTCCGGCAGTGGCGGCATAGGCCTTTCGCAGGATGCGTGGGATGCGCACGACCGCAACCACGTGGTGTGCACGCACGAACCAGGAGAAAGTTTGACAATGCTGCTGGTGATTTCCATGTCGGTCACAGTGTTTCTACGAGACGTGAACCGCACTCGCGGTATTGCCTCGCATCTCACCAATCGTCAGCGACGTTCGTTCGACGGTTCGGTACCGTGTTTCTCCAGGGGAGAAATATACAAACATTCATGGGAACCGATGACTAGCCGTTGCACATGGCTGACTTGCTGCCCTCCACCCCCGACACGTCGGCCGTCGAGGACGCGGAACCCCGCGTCATCGGGCTCGACAGCGAGGACGCCGACGACCTCATCGGGGCGCTCTCCTCGGGCACTGCCAGGGAACTGCTGACGGCACTCCACGAGGACCCAGCGACACCGTCGAAGCTCGCCGACCGCGTCGACACCTCGCTCCAGAACACCCAGTACCACCTCGAGAAGCTGGAGGACGCGGACGTCATCGAGGTCATCGACACCGCGTACTCCGCGAAAGGCCGCGAGATGAAGGTGTACGCGCCCGCGAACCAACCGCTGGTGGTGTTCGCCGGCGGCGAGGAGAAGTCCACGGGGCTGAAAGCCGCGCTCACGCGCCTCCTGGGTGCGTTCGCCCTTCTCGCCGGCCTCTCCGTGCTCCTGCAGGCACTCGTCGGGGACCTCGGCGCGCTGTTCGGCGGCGACGCCGGCGTCGGTCGACCCGCACCGGGGCCGGGCGAGGCTCCCGTCGCCGGGAACGCGAACAACTCGACGGTCGAGACGACCACCGCCGCCACGGACGCCGCGGCGGGCGCGGCCGACGCCGCGCTGAACGCGGTCCCGCCAGGCGTCGCGTTCTTCCTCGGTGGCGCGCTCGTGCTCGCCGCCGGGTTCGCGTACTGGTACACCACGAGCGCCTGAAGACCGTCCAGCAGTCGTCTCGGCGCCCGTTTTCGGGCACATGGACGTTTTTCGCGACGCCCGCAGGGGCTAGGTAAAACTCCGGTTTGAGTATTCGGTATGCCTTTTGATACATACGCTGTACGTACAGGTGCGTCCCGGGCGTCGCGCTGATGCCCGCCCCTCCACCCCCACCCCCCACCCACCCACCTCGGTGGCGCGCGACGACGCGTCGCACGCCGCCCCCGCTGACGCGACCGCCCGGTCCCCCGCTGACGCGGTCGGCCCTTGACGGACGCCCACCTCCACCAACCCCTACCCTTCCTGCGGTTCGTCGCGAACGACGGCGAGCGAACGCTCGACGACGCTCCTCCGGTTACTGCGTCCCGTTCGGTTGCTTCGTCCCGCTCGATTACTGCATCTCGTCACCGCCGCTCGCGGGGACGTGGAACGTATCCGCGACGGTGCCGTCGGGCGACACGAGTCGACCGTCGAGTCCGTCCTCCGTCGGTTCGAGCTCCGCGTGTCCGGGTCGATTCCCGCGCGGGTCCGCGTGACTCCCCGGGTTCAGGAGCGTGAGCGCGTCCGCGCGCTCGACCCGCGGGCGATGCGTGTGGCCGGAGACGACCAGGTCCGCGTCGCGCTCCCGGCCGAACAGTTCCAGACCCATCCCGCCACCGCGCTGGCGGTGCGTCATCGCGACGGACACGTCCGCGTACGCGAACGAGCGCGCGGTCGGCAGGCGCTCGCGGACGCCCGACCGGTCCGCGTTCCCGTGCACGGCGTGGAGTCGCCCGGCGACGTCGTGGAACGCGTCCAGCGCGTCCTCGGTGACGAAGTCCCCGGCGTGCGCGACCACGTCCGCCTCGCGGACGGCGTCGAGTGTCCGCCCCTCCAGTCCGGTCCCGGTCTCCCGATGCGAGTCAGAGACGACGACGAGCATACCCGCCGTTCGAACCGACGCCTGTCGTGTCTTTCGGCACGCTACGACCGCACCCCGACGCCCGGTCAGGACCCCGCTCCGTCACTCGACCGCGACCGCGCTCCGCCAGTCGACCGCGGCCGCTCCAATCCCGACCCGATGCGGGCGCGTCGAGTGGGAAAGGACCATGTGGACGGGTCACCAACGCAGGCGTATGTCCCAGGAGGGCGAGCACGACGACGCGGCGACGTCCGCCGGCGACGACCCATCGGAGCGACCGCCGGTCGTCGACCGCGACGCGGTGTCGGCCGCGTTCGTCGACGCCGCACCACGCACGCTCCCCGAGGTCGTCGACGAGACCGGGGTCGAGCGCGAGCGCGCCGCGGACGCGCTCGACGCGCTCGTCGCCGACGGCGACCTCGCAACGAAGCGACTGCAGTCCGGCGCCGCGACGCTCCGCGTCTGGTACCTGCCCGCGACGGCGCACGTGGAACGGCTCGCGTCCGGGACGCCGGACGCGGACCGGACCGACGCGGTCGAGGACGCCATCGCCGACCTCGACGTCCCCGGCGTGAGCGAGATGATGCAGGACTGGCGGCGGGACGCCATCCGGAACGCGTGGGGGTACCTCGCCGAGCACGGGGCGGCGACCGACGCCGGAATCATCGACGCCGTCTACGGCGCTCACAGCGCCGGCTACGACGACCGACAGCAGTGGTGGGAGTGCGTCCGGCCGCGTCTCCGAACGCTCCCCGGCGTCACCGCACCGGGTGACGGCGACGACGACGTCTGGACGTACGTCCCTGCCTGACGCCGGTCGCGTCCTCGACGACGCCCGTCGGGCGATACGGAAACTACTTTTGTCGACGGGAGCGCGTGACAGAACGAATAGATGGCCTCCAGTACAAGCGTCGTTCTCGCAGCGCTCATCGCGAACGGAGCCATCGCGGTCCTGAAGTTCGTCGGGTATCTCCTGACGGGCAGTCCCGCGATGCTCTCGGAAGTGTATCACTCCATCTCGGACACCGGGAACCAGGTGTTCCTCCTCGTCGGCATCAAGTACGGCGGGAAGGACGCCTCGCGCAGCCACCCGTTCGGGTACGGGAAGGCGCAGTTCTTCTACGCCTTTCTCGTCTCGGTGATGCTCTTCGGTATCGCGGGCTGGGAGTCCGCGAAGCACGGCTGGCACGCCATCAACCATCCCGAGCCGGTGTCGACGTCGTCGGTGCTCCTCCCGGTCGTCGAGGTGTCGATCACGAGCGTGTGGGTGAACTACGCCGTCCTCGTCGGTGCCATCGTCTTCGAGGCGTGGGCGTTCGCGAAGGCGTACAAGGCGATCAAGAAGCAGATGGAGCGCAACGGGTGGACGACGGTTCGAGAGGCGTTCCGGAAGACGAGCGACATCACGACGCTCACCGCGCTCACCGAGGACACGATCGCGATGGCGGGCGCCGGAATCGCGCTGCTGGGCGTCTACCTCTCTCGCGTCACCGGCAACCCCATCTACGACGCGTCGTCGGCGTTCATCATCGGCCTGCTCCTGATGGGGTTCGCGATCGCGCTCGCCTGGGAGAACAAGCGCCTCATCCTCGGGGAGAGCCTCCCAGAGGACGCCGAGAGCCCGCTCCGTGACGTCGTCGCGGAGTGGGAGGGCGTGGAGAACGTCGCGGACTTCCGGACGGTGTTCTTCGGCCCGCAGAAGCTCGTCGTCACGGCGGACGTGGCGTTCCGGAGCGACATGGATACCGAGGAGATAGACGACGCCATCACCGCCATCGAGTCGAAGCTGAAGACGATGGAGTCGTCGGTGAAGACGGTGTACATCGAGCCGCGCGTGCTCGGTGGCGTCGAGGGCGAGGCGACGGGCGACTGACGGTCGCCGCCGGCGTTCCGTCGTGTGACCGGCGTCGGTCCGTCAGGCTGTGACGCGGTCGAGGTCGTCTTCGTCGAGGACGTCGAGCAGGCTCTCGCCGGCGTCGAGTCGTGCGCGGTCCTCGTCGCTGAGGACGTCGTCGAGCTTCTTCTCGTCGATGCGTTCGCGGAGGTTCTCGTCGAGGTCGTCGAGGTCGTAGCCGGGAATGACCATGCTAGAATATACCACACGAACGGTCTTATCTCTGGTCCCGGCCAGGCGTCCGCGAGCGCCTGCCGACCGCGCGTTCGGCCCGGACGCGACCTGGCCAGGCCGCGACTCGGTCACGCACGGGCGTGACCCACGACTCGCGCCCGGAGCCCGATGCGGGCCTACTCGTACCGGAGCGCGTCGATCGGGTCGGTCTTCGACGCGTTGTACGCCGGGTAGAGGCCGGCGAGGACGCCGACGCCGATACCGACAACGACGGCGATGGCGCCCCACTCCCAGGGAACGACGAGCTCCTCGAACCCGACGAGCTGCGCGACGCCGTACCCGGCGACGAGCCCGAGCACGAGCCCGAGGATGGCGCCGACGACGCCGAGCACCATCGCCTCGACGATGAACAGCTGGAGGATGTCGCGGCGCTGCGCGCCGACCGCCTTCATGATGCCTATCTCGCGCGTGCGTTCGGTGACGGAGACGAGCATGATGTTCGCGATGCCGATGGAGCCGACGAGCAGCGAGATGGCGGCGACCCCGACGACGAAGTTCTGGAGGACGCTGAACAGCTCCTGGAACTGGTCGAGGAGCTCCAGGCTCGTCTGGAAGTTGAACACGAGGTCCTCCTCGCCGAAGTTCGAGGCGTCGCTCGCGGAGCTGTTCAGGTACGCGAGCGTCTGACTGCGCGCGTCCTCGACGCTCCCGCGGTCGACCGCCTCGACGACGACGAGCGAGAACCGCGTCCGGTCGGCCTGCGTCACGTCCGTCACGTACGGGTCCGTCGGCAGGTACACGCGCGGCGACGGCTCGAACCCCTCGAACGGACTCCGGGACTCCGCGTTCGCCGTGATGCCGACGACGGTCGCGTTCACGCTCCCGACGACCGGCACCTGGACCTCGATCACGTCCCCGACCGTGAGGTTCTCCTCGAACAGCGCCGCCGCCGCGGGGTTCAGGACGGCTTCGCGTTCCCCCGTCCGGAACTGGCGGCCCTCGGCGACGTCCTCGGCGTCGACGTACGCCGGCCCGGTCGCGTACACGCCGCTCCCGCGCGGCACCGTCTCGTTGCCGGCCGAGAGCGTCTGCGTCGGTACCGGCTGGAAGCCGTACGCCGCCCGGACCGCTGGCTCGTCCTCTATCGCCGAAAGGTCCCGGGGCGTGAACACCGGCTGGGCGCCGGCACCCGGCCCGCCGTTCGTGTCCGGTGGCGACGCCCACCCGTAGACGTTCTCGCGGTCGTCGGGGCTCACGTCCCCAATGACGCCCGCCTGCAGGCTCGCGCCGAGGATGACGAAGGTCAACACCGCGGCGACGCCGATGACGACGCCGAGCGTCGTCAGCGTCGACCGGAGCTTGTGCGCGCGGATGGCGCGCCACGCCATCGTCACCGTCGTTCCGGCCTTCACGCCGCATCACCGCCGACGTCGCGGCGACCGCCAGCGTCGTCGTGCGGCGTCCCGCCGCCGTCGCCGCGAGCGCCCTCGCGTTCGCTCGCCGCCGCCTCGTCGTCGTGTCGGCGTCCTTCGAGGTCGTCGACCGCCTCGATGCGCTCGATCTGGCCGTCGAGCAGGTGGACGATGCGGTCGGCGCGCTCGGCGACGTCGCGCTCGTGGGTCACCATCACGAGCGTGTTCCCCTCCGCTTTCAGTTCGTCGAAGAGGTCGAGGATGTTCGCGCCCGTCTCCGAGTCGAGGTTCCCCGTCGGCTCGTCCGCGAGCAGGATAGCGGGGTCGTTCACGAGCGCGCGAGCGATGGCGACGCGCTGGCGCTGTCCGCCCGAGAGCTCGTTCGGCGCGTGCTCGAGGCGGTCGCCGAGCCCGACGCGCTCCAGGATGGCTGCCGCGCGCTCGTGGCGTTCGTCCTTCGAGACGCCGCGGAAGACGAGCGGGAGTGCGACGTTCTCCACCGCGGTCAGTCGCGGCATGAGGTTGAACGTCTGGAACACGAACCCGACCTGCTCGCCGCGCAGACGCGTCCGCTCCCGGTCGTTCATCGCGCCGACGTCCGCGCCGTCGACGAGCACCGACCCGGACGTCGGCGTGTCCAGACAGCCGACGAGGTTCATCAGCGTCGACTTCCCGGAGCCGGATGGCCCCATGACGGCCGTGTACGAGCCGCGCGGGACGTCGACGGTCACGCCGTCGAGCGCGTGCACCGGCTCGCCGAGCTGGTACGTCTTCCTGGCGTCCACGAGTTCGACCGCGGCGTCGTCGGCGGGGGCACCGCCGGCGTCAGCGTCGGTGGTCGAGGACGCACTCGCCGCGTCCTCCCCACCTGAAGGTCCTCCAGTCACACCCGGAACGAGGGCGCCCGGACGTATCAATACCGCACCCGACGAGGGAGGTCTCGGCGGTCTCGGGAGCCCGCTCTTCGGTTCTCGGCGACGACCGAAGCGCCTACCTGGCGGGCCCGCGACCGTCTCGGACATGAAGCAGTCCGGTGGGAGCGAGGGCCAGAAGCGTCGTGCGGGCGAGAGCGCGGCCGAGCGCGTCGACGACGGGACGGTCGTCGGGCTCGGAACGGGGTCGACTGCGGCGCACGCCATCCGCGAGCTCGGCGAGCGCGTCGACGCCGGGCTGGACGTCGTCGGCGTCCCGACGTCGTTCGCCTCGCGCGAACTCGCTCGCGAGGTCGGCGTCCCGCTCGCGGACCTGGACGCGGTCGACGGCGTGGACGTCGCCATCGACGGCGCCGACCAGGTCGTCGGCGTCGACGCCGACGACGGCGGGAGCGACGCTGGTGTCGTGCTCGTCAAGGGCGGCGGGGCGGCTCACGCCCGCGAGAAGCTCGTCGACGCGACCGCCGACGCGTTCCACGTCGTCGCCGACCCCTCGAAGCTCGCCGCCGCGGTCTCCGTTCCGGTTCCGGTGGAGGTCCTCCCGGCCGCACGCACCGTCGTCGCCGACGCGGTCCGCGAGCGCGGCGGCGACCCCACCCTCCGGCGCGCCGACCGCAAGGACGGCCCGGTCGTCACCGACAACGGGAACGTCGTCCTCGACTGCGCGTTCGACGCCGTCGAGGCCCCCGGCGCGCTCGCGACCGCGCTCTCGACGACCCCGGGCGTCGTCGAACACGGCCTGTTCGTCGACCTCGCCGACACCGTCCACGTCGGCACCGACGACGGCGTCGACGTCCACGACGTCACCGGCGGCCGCGCGTAGCGCACGCGTCGCCATCGGTCGAACGGCGCGAGCGAATCCAGCGGGCGCGACGCCGTCGCTCGCCGGCTCGGGGGTGAACCGACCGAACGTAGCGCTGCAGCTGGTCGGTTCGAGCGTGGACCGACCGAGCGCGACGCGGTGGCTGGTCGGTCGTTAGAAAGCGGCGACCAGCGTAGTCACCGCCGGTTCAGAAGTTTGTTGGGACCGATTTCAGAGGTCGCGCGGCTGGACCGTCTTCCGGTCGTTGGCCTCGGCGCGACGGGCGGCGTCCTCGAGGAGCTCCTCGACTTCCTCGTCGAGTGCGTCGTAGAAGTCGGACGCGACGTTCTTACCCTCGAGCTGTTCCTTCACGGCTGCCTTGACGATGAGGTCTGCCATACAAGCGGCCATTCCCCTGCCCCCTTTATAATAGTTTCCAGTTAGAGCCGTCAGACGGGCGCGAGAGCGCGTCTACAGGGGTGACAGCCCCACCCACGAACCGAAAGGTACTCATTCGTGGGTGGGTTCAGGGCGGCGCTCTCGTCGTCGAGGCAGGCGCGCGCTGGGCGCTCGCAGTGGCGCGCGCACCCGCGTCGCCACGGCTGTCGTCCAGCGGCCGGTTCGGACGTCGACGGATACGAGTGCGTCCGTGCCCGAGGGTCGGGCATGCGCGACGTCCTGGAGCGAGTCGCCGACGGTGACCTGTCGCCGGCGGCCGCCGAGGCCGAGTTACGGGGGTACGCGACGACCGACGACGGCCGTTTCGACGCGGCCCGCGAGCAACGCCGCGGCGTGCCAGAGGCCGTGCTCGCCGACGAGAAGACGCCCGAGGAGGTCGCGACGCTCGCGGCCGCGGCCGTGGAGACGACGGGGCGTGCGCTCGTCACGCGAGCGAGCGACGACGCCGCGACCGCGGTCCGCGAGCGTCTCGCGGCCGAGCACCCCGACGCCGAGGTCACCGTCCACGCCCGGTCCGGGTTCGTCGTCGCGCACGCGCCGGCGTTCGACCCGCCGGCGGTTCCGGCGACGGTCGCGGTCGTCTCCGGCGGGACCGGCGACGCCGCGGCCGCCGAGGAGGCCGCCGTGGTCGCTCGCGAGATGGGGGCGACCGTCGAGACCGTCCACGACGTCGGCGTGGCGAGCATCGCACGCGTCCTCGACGCTCGCGAGACGCTCGACGCCGCGGACGCGCTCGTCGTCGCCGCCGGCCGCGAGGGCGCGCTGCCGACGGTCGTCGCGGGACTCGTCTCCGCACCGGTCGTCGGCCTCCCCGTCTCGACGGGCTACGGGCACGGCGGCGAGGGCGAGGCGGCGCTCTCGGGGATGCTGCAGTCGTGCACCGTCCTCTCGGTCGTGAACGTCGACGCCGGGTTCGTCGCGGGTGCGCAGGCCGCGCTCGTCGCCCGACGCGTCGGCGCCGCGCGTTCGGACGACACGTGAAACCCCACACCATACCACTCCTTTAGGCAAGAAACTTTTCCCGATTCCCAACGTCGTCTTGTGATTCCGGCCGTATTTATACGTATATCGCCAACTGGATGCTACCGGCACCCGAACGACGCCGGTCCCCCACCATGCCAGACTGTGACAACTGCGGCGCCCACGTCTCGGAGCGATTCGCACGCGTGTTCGCGGACGAACACGGACGAATCCTGGCGTGCGTGAACTGCTCGGCGAACGCAGGAATCGCCGAGGAGTCCCGGCGCCGCGCGAGGCCGGATTCCTGACCGCGTGTGAACCACCACGCGAAGCCTCTTTCAGCGACCGCCGACTACCGCCCCCCGTGAGCGACCACCACGTGTACGTCCTCGAATGCGCGGACGGGACGTACTACACGGGCTACACCACCGACGTCAACCGTCGCGTCGCCGAACACGACGCCGGTGACGGCGCGAAGTACACCCGCGGGCGGACGCCGGTCTCGCTCGTGCACGTCGAGACGTACGACTCGCGGTCCGCGGCGATGTCCCGCGAACACGAGGTGAAGACGTTCTCCCGAGCGCGCAAGGAGCGCCTCGTCGCGAGCGACCGCGGCGACGCGAACTGACCCCGCCCCCGACCCGTCGACCCGACCGTGACGGCGGCGCGGGCGTCAGGGTTTTCCCCACCGTCCCCGAACCGGCGGCGTATGCGCGTCGAGTACGACTACGACACCTGCATCGGGATGTTCCAGTGCGTCGCGGAGTGGGACGCCTTCGAACGCGACGAGGACGCCGGGAAGGCCGTGCTCGCCGACGCCGAGGAGCGCGACGACGGCGTGTTCGTCCGCGAGGTCCCCGCCGACGCGGAACTGGACGCGAAGTTCGCCGCACGCGCCTGCCCCGTCGACGCCATCACCGTCTACGACGACGACGGCGACCAGCTCGTTCCCTGACCGCCCACCGACGTCTCTCGCGCCCTGACCGCCCACTGAACTCTCGCACCGCACTTACACGCACCACCTAACAGGTGAGGGTTCGGACACCGTACTTCTATATCACTGGAGTTGTAGGCTATGGTATGACGACACGTTCCCGGGTGCTCGTCGCCGACCCGGACGGGACCCGCGCGGCCGAGACCGCGGACGAGCTCGCGACGCCGGACCGAGAGACCCGGACCGTCGACGCCGCCGACGCCGCGCTGACGGCCCTCGGCGACGACCCGATCGACTGCGTGGTCTGCGAACGCGACCTCGACGACGACACCGGACTCGACCTCCTCCAGCACGTCCGCGACGTCCACGGCGACGTCCCGTTCGTGCTCCTGACCGCCGACGGCGACGAGGCGCTCGCCGAACGCGCCGTCGCGCACGACGTCAGCGCGTACGTCCGTCGCGTCGACGACTGGGACGACCGCCTCCGGACGGCGGTCTCCCGAGCGATCGACACGGACCGCGACCCGACCGGCCTCCTCAAGGAACGCGCGCTCGACGAGGCCCCCGTCGGCATCACCATCGCAGACGCCCGCGACCCGGAACTCCCGCTCATCTACGCGAACGACGCGTTCGAGGAGCTCACGGGGTACGACCGCGAGTACGCGATGGGCCGGAACTGTCGGTTCCTCCAGGGCGACGACTCCGACCCAGAGGCCATCGGCGAGATGCGCGCCGCGATCAACGCCGAGACGAGCGTGACGACCGAACTCGCGAACTACACGCGCGACGGCGAGAAGTTCTGGAACCGCGTCGACATCGCCCCGGTGCGGGACGCGACCGGCGAGGTCACGCACTTCGTCGGGTTCCAGACCGACATCACCGAGCGCGTGGACGCCGAGCGCGTCGCGGAACGGCGCGCCGCCGAACTCGCCGCCGAACGCGAGAGCCTCCAGCACGTGCTCGAACGCATCGACGGCCTCCTCAAGGACGCCGGACAGGCGCTCGTCGAGGCGACGACCCGGGAGTCCGTCGAGACCGCGATGTGCGACCTCGTCGTCGACAACGACCCGTACACGTGCGCGTGGGTCGGCGAACCCGACCTCGCGGACAAGTCCATCGCGCCGGCCGCCATCGCCGGCGGTCGCGACGACCTCGACCCGCTCGACCTCCTCGGCGGCGACGGCCCCGTGAACGAGGCGATGGACTCGGGCGAGACGCGGGTCGTCGACGCCGCGGACCTCCCCGACAGCGAGTGGCACGAGGCCCTCGTCGACGACTCGTTCGCGACCGTCGCCATCGTCCCGCTCTCCCACCGTGACGCGAAGTACGGCGTGTTCTGCGCGTACGTCGACGACGCCACCGCCATCGACGACCGCGAACTCGCCGTCCTGAACGCGCTCGGGCGGATGGCCGGAACCGCGATCTCCGCGGTCGAGACCCGGCGAACGCTGACCGCGGACGACATCGTCTCGCTGTCGTTCGCCGTCCGGAACCGCGACGCGTTCTTCGTGCGCGTCGCCGAGATCGCCGGCGTCTCGCTGACCTACGCCGGGTCGATGCATCGGGACGACGACCGGCTCGGGCTGTTCTTCACGGTCGAGACCGACGACCCGGACGCGCTCGAAGCGGCGGCCGCGGACGTCGACGGCGTCGTCGACGTCACCGTCATCACCGCGAACGACGGCGCGTGCCTCGTCGAGTTCGAGGTGGACAACGCCGGGTTGCTGTCGACGCTCGCGGACTACGGCGCGGACATCCGCGAGATTACGGCGTCGCCGACGAACGCGACCGTCGACGTGGAGCTCCCGCGGGACGCGAACGCGCGGTCGCTCGTCGACCACGTCGAGGCCGAGTACGACGACGTGGAACTGACCGCGTACCGCGAGCGCGAGCGGAGCGCCTCCACCAAGCAGGAGTTCATCACGAGCCTCGAGTCCCAGCTCACGGACCGCCAGCTGACCGCGCTCCGGCGCGCGTACTTCGGCGAGTTCTTCGAGTGGCCGCGCCCGACCAGCGGCGACGACCTCGCCGAGTCCATGGGAATCGCGCGGTCGACGTACCACCAGCACCTCCGCGCGGCCGAACGGAAGCTCGTCGGCGAGTTCTTCGACCGCCCCTGAACCCGGTCGACTCCCTCCGTCAAAATGGCACTGAGTCTACATTTCGAGAGTCAGCGTAAGAGTTAATCTCTCCGGGGTCCACGGTACCTACCGACATGGGAGGAACAGAGCGACGCACCCACATCGACGAATGGGCACAACTCCTCGACGGGTCCGTCCCCGACGCGCTCGTCGACGACCGCCGCACCGACCGCGACCACCGCGAGTGGTGACGCGAGCGGAACGCGCCCGTCACGAGAGACGCGTGACGGTCGGGGAATCGGCCGACACCGACCGACGCCTCCGAACGGACCACAACATCGAGGACCGAACCGACCGCGGCACCGAGAATCGAGTCGACCGCAGCGCAGCACCGGAGAACCGAACCGCTCGAACCCCTTAGGCGATCTCGTCGTACTGCTCGGAGAGCTTGTCGACGGCCTCACCGAGCTGCTCGCGCTCGTACGCCGACAGGTCCCACTCGACGACCTCCTCGACGCCGTTCGCGCCGAGCTTCACCGGGACGCCGAGCGCGACGTCGTCGTGCCCGAACTCGCCCTGGAGCTTCACGCTCGCCGGCAGCACCTCGCCGGTGTCGTTCAGGATTGCCTCGACCATGTGTGCGACGCCCGTCGCGGGCCCCCACTCGGTCGCGCCCTTCCGCTCGATGACGTTCATCGCGGACTGCTGGAGGTCCTCGAGGATCTCCGTCTTCTCGTCCCCACTGAACTCGGGGTCGCGGCCGTCGACGCGGACCTTCGAGAACACCGGGACCTGCGCGTCCCCGTGCTCGCCGAGGATCGTCGCCTCGACGTTCCCGACCTGGGTGTCGAAGCGCTCCGAGAGGACGTACCGGAAGCGCGCGGAGTCCAGGCGACCACCGAACCCGATGACCTGATTCCGGTCGCGGTCACCGGCCTCGTAGAGGTGCCGGTTCAGGAGGTCGACGGGGTTCGACGTCGTCACCGACACGTAGTCGTCGTTGTGCTCGTCGAGACTCGACTGGATGTCCTCCATGATGGGCGCGTTGTCGCCCGCCAGGTCGATACGCGTCTGGCCCGGCTGCCGGGGGATACCCGCCGTGATGATGACGACGTCCGAACCCGCGGTGTCCGCGTACGTGCCCTGTCGGACGGTCGTGTTCGAGTCGTACGCGACGCCGTGGTTGGCGTCCGCGGCCTGCCCGATCGTGACGTCCTCCTGGTCCGGGATGTCCACGAACACGAGGTCGTCCACGACGTCTCGAAGTGCGAGGTTGTACCCTGCTGCGGCACCGACCGTGCCGGCCGCGCCGACAACGCTGACTTTCGTCATAACATCCGGAACTGCCCGCGGAGGGGAGTTAATCGTGTCGAAGTCCGCAGAAACTGGGTGCCGTCGCTCGCCGCCACCACCTCGCTGCCCGAGAGGTACCCGACACCGAGGACGCCGGTCGCACCGAGGACACCCGCGACGAGCACCACCGGCAACGGCCCGCCGCCACCGCCCGCGTCGGCGCCCTGCGTGGTCGTCGATAACGTTCAGTACGAGACTCGGCGGGGAACCACACCCTACCCCCGTCGAACGCGTCGACCTGTAGCCCGAACGTCACGCTTTTCGCCGGCGACCGCGTCCCATCGCACATGAGCGACTTCGACGAGGAGGCCGAACGACAGCGCCTCAGAGAGAAGTACGAGGCAGAACGGGAGGACCGCGAGGCGACCCAGCACATGAGCGAGTTGCTCCTCAAGGGCGCCACGATGACGAACAGCCACTGCGGGACCTGCGGCGACCCCATCTTCCGGTACGACGGCCAGGAGTTCTGCCCGACGTGCAACAATCAGGTGCAGGACGACGCGACCGCGGACGCGACTGCGGACCAGCAGTCCACCGGCACCGCCGGACGCGAGGACGAGACCTCCGCGAGCGCACGACCCGGCGACGGACGGCCCCAGAGCGCGAACGCGGAAGCTCAGGACGCGAACGCACGACCGCAGGACGCGACCGCGTCGACGACCCAGGCCGGAACCGGCGTCGACCAGACGCCCGCAGCGCCGACCGCTTCGAGCGCGACGCCCGACCCGAGGACGAGGACACCGACGGCCGACGAACCGAGCCAGCACCGCGACACCGCCTCGACCACCGACGCCACGCCGGGCCCCGCGGACGCCGTCGCGAACGTCGAGGCGACCGTCGAGCGGTTCGCGGCCGCCGCCGCCGACACCGACGACCCGGCGCGCGCTCGCGAGTACCTCGCCGTCGTCCGCGACGCCACCGACACGCTCCGCACGCTACGGGGCGACGCTCGCTGACCGCGGACTCGAACGCGGTCGAGAACCCCCTCAGTCCCGGCCCGGGTCGTAGTCGCTCCCGACGACCTCGCGGACCCGCTCGGCCGTCACCGCACCGACGCCGGACACCTCCTCCAGGTCCTCGGCGCGCGCCGTCATCACCGCCTCCACCGTCGAGAAGTGCTCGAGGAGCGAGCGCGCCGTCACCGGCCCGACGTCCGCGATCGAGGACACGACGTACTCCTGTTGTTCGGTGAGCGTCTTCGACGCCTTCTCGCCGTGCACGCTCACCTCGCGGTCGTCGACCTCCTGCTCGCGTTCCGCGACGACCGAGAGCAACTCCATCGTGTCCGCCTCGCTCTGCGTGCGGAGGACGCTCACGCCGAAGTCCACCGCGAGCGACGCGAGCGCCCCCCGAATCGCGTTCGGGTGCACGTTCCGTCGCCCGTAGAGACTCCCCTCGCCCTCGACGACGACGACCGGCCGCGAGTAGTGCCGGGTCGCGTCGCCGAGCTGCTCGAACATCGACCGGTCACCGCCCGTGAGCGTGTCCAGGAAGTCGTCGACGGACTTCCGTTCGACGACCACGCGGTCCGACAGCACGTAGTCGCCGACCGACAACGTCTCCAGTCGCGTCCGCACGCCCTCGCGCTTCGAGAGCTCGCGCGGGATCGTCGAATCCATCTCGCGCTGGTCGACCACCACCTCGACGGTCCCGTCCGCGTCCGGTTCCGCGCGCTCGACCGGCTCGCTCGACGCTCCAGCCGCCACCGAACCGCCATCGTCGTCGTCCGCGCCCGGTTCACCGTCCGCGTCCGATACGCCGTTTCCATCTGCGTCGTCGTCCGCATCCGCATCGTCACCCGTGAAGTCCCGGAGCCCGGGCTGGGCGTCGCCGTCGGCCCGTGGCGCGCTCGCGCCACCGTCACCCGCAGCCGCTTCGGTCTCACGGTCACCGCTCGCACCACCGTCGGCCGCGTCCTCGAACGCGTCCAACGACGCCTGCGAGTCGTCCAGTTCCTCGGCGAGGTCGTCCACGCTCGCCTTCAACTCGCGGAGCTCGCTCTCCATCTCGCGCTCCCGGCGCTTGCTGATCCAGAAGTACGCCTCGTCCCGCGTATCCTCCGCCATCAACACGACCACGCGACCCTCCGCCTGCCGGCCGGTTCGGCCCTTCCGCTGGATGGAGCGGATTGCAGTCGGCACCGGCTCGTAGAACAACACGAGGTCGACCTCCGGGACGTCCAGGCCCTCCTCCGCGACGCTCGTCGACACCAGAACCTCGAACTCGCCCGCGCGGAAGTCGTCCAGGACCGCCTGTTGCTCGTTCTGCGTCATCCCGTCGCTGCCCTCCTTGTCGCCCTGGCCGACGAACCGCCGGACGTCGAAGCCGTCCGAGAGGAACTCCGTCAGCGCCTCCGCGGTGTCGCGGGACTCCGTGAACACGATGACGCGCTCACCGCCCTCCAGCCCGAGGGTCTCCGCCAGCAGCCGCCGAGCCTGCGCGTACTTCGGATGCAGGTCGTCGTACTCCCTGGCGCGCCGCATCGCCTCCTTCACCTTCGCCTCGCTGATCATCCGCTGGCTCGCCTTCGACGCCCCCGAGGAGCGCGCCGCGTTCTCCTGGCGCTCGAAGTACCGCCGCAGACTCTCGACGCTCTGAGTCTCCACGTACGTCACCGCCGTCCGGAGCTTCCGGATCTCCGCGAGGAAGCTCATCCCCTGATAGCCCTCGCTCTGGTCGTTGTCCATCAACGTCCGCAGCTCCGCACTCATCCGGTTGACCTCCTTCTCCGAGAGGTCCGGCTGGGTCGTCGACGCCACGCCGAGTTCCTTCAGCTCCTCGAGCCGGTCGCTGATGACGTCGTTCAACGCGTCCCGTATCTCCAGGATATCGTCGGGGAGCGTCACCTGCTCCCACTCCACGTCCGTATCGTGCGTGTACTCCTCGACGTCAGCGTCCTCCTCCGTCATCACCTCCACCTGCCGGATGCCGAGGTTCGCGCAGACGTCGGCGATCTCCTCCTCGTTCCCGCCCGGTGACGCGCTCATCCCCGTCACCAGGGGGTCGTCGGCGTCCTGATGATACCGCTCCGCGATGTACGTGTACGCGTAATCGCCGGTCGCGCGGTGACACTCGTCGAACGTCACGTGCGTCACGTCCGCGAGCGAGATCCGCGACCCGACGAGGTCGTTCTCGACGACCTGCGGGGTCGCGATCACGACGCTCGCATCGCCCCACACCGCCGCGCGGTCCTCGGGCTTCACCTCGCCGGTGAAAACAACGATATCGTCGTCCGGGATCGAGAGCGCCTCCCGGTAGAACTCCGCGTGCTGGTTCACGAGCGGTTTCGTCGGCGCCAGCAGGAGCGACGTCCCGCCGACCTCGTCCAGTCGACGCGCCGTCACGAGCAGGCTCACCGTCGTCTTCCCCAGGCCCGTCGGGAGGCAGACGAGCGTGTGCGCGTCCGCCGCCGCACCCGCGAGCTGGAGCTGGTAGAGCCGGCGTTCGATGAACCCGGGATTCAGCAGGGGGTGCGAGACGTACGCGACGTCGCCGTCGTCAGTCGTCGCCATCTACCTCGTCGTTGAGCGGCCTCGCGGTTAAGCGTTCGCCGAGCACGGTGAAAGTGAAGCGCCGGTGCGCTCGTCGGCGCGGACAGCGACGACCGCGCAGGCACGAGCGGGACCCACCGCCTACAGCGAGAGCGGCCCGAGGACGGGTGGAACGTACCGCAACCCGAGCCAGGCCGCGGCCGCGACCGCGAGCGGGATCGAGAGGTTGTCGTCGACCACCACACCGCGGAATCGCGGCTTCACGCCGTCCGCGACCGTCGCCCCGACCGCACCGAGCGCGGCCGCCGACAGCGGGAGGAACGACCACGCCAGCACGAACGACGTCCCGAACATCGCGATCAGGACGCGCGGGCGCTTCACGGTCCGCAGCTCGCCGTCCGACAGCAACCCGCTCACCGGGTCACCGAGCATCAACGCGAGCATCGCCGGCACCGCGACCCGTGGCGCGAACGCGAGCGCGACCGCGGTCGCACTCCACGTGTACAGCGCGTACCCCGCTGGATTGTCCTGCTCGTACTCGCGGGTCAGCTTCTCGAACACCACCCACTCCAAGCCGACGAACAGCCGCAGCACCTCAAGCGCCGTCACCGCGACCGCGAACACGACGAGGAACGCCTGCACGTGACGCCACTCGACGCCGACGGACCGCCCGAACACCCACGCGAGCGGGACGACCGCGCCGCTCGCGTGCACGAGCCGACGCGCCACCTCGTCGCGGAGCCCCACGAACTCCCGCTGACCGGACTCGCTCACGCGTCCGCGAGGTCCTCGAAGTCGAGTTCGCCGGCGCGAAGCTCCGCGAACGTCCCGGCGAGGTCGTCGACGTCCACGCGAACCTGCTCGGTCGAGTCGCGCTCGCGGATCGTCGCCGTCCCCGCCGGGTCCGCGTCCAGCGTCACGCAGTACGGCGTCCCGACCTCGTCCTGGCGACGGTACCGGCGGCCGATGCTCCCCGAATCGTCGTACGTCACGTCGAACCCGGCCGCGCGAAGCGTCGACGCGACCTCGCGCGCACGCTCCGGCAGGCCGTCCTGGTCCGTGAGCGGGAACACGCCGACGAACGTCGGCGCCACGGCCGGTGGGAGTCGAAGGACGTCACGCTCCTCGCCCTCGACCTCGTCGGTCTCGTGAGCGTGCGCGAGCACCGAGTACACGACCCGACCGACGCCGAACGCCGGCTCGACGACGTGGGGCGTGATGTGCTCGCCGTGCTCCGTGACCGCCTCGACCGAGAACCCCGTCCGCTCGGTCGGTATCGCGTGTTCCTCGCCGTCGACCGCGACGACGACCTCGTCGCCGTCGAACGCCGACCGGTCGCGCTCGGCGAGCGACTGGAGCGCGTCCGCAACCGCACCCGCCTGCCCACCGAACTCAGGCCCGAGGTAGCTCATGTCCGGGTCGACGGTCGCGCGCTCGGTCGACACCGGCTCGTCGTACTCCTTGAAGAGCGTGAACGAGTCGTCGCCGTGCTTCGCGTGCTTCGACAGGTCGTAGTCGCTCCGCGCCGCGATACCCTCGATCTCCACCCAGTCACCGTCGACGAGCGCCTCGGCGTCCCAGCAGTCGCTCGCGTAGTGCGCGAGCTCGCCCGACAGATGCTGGCGGAGCCGGTACCGTTCCATGTCGATACCGACGCGCTCGAACCACGCCGTCGACCGCGCCAGGAAGTACGCGAGCCACTCGCCGGCGACCACGCCCTCGTCGACGGCCTCCCCCGGCGTCAGGTGCAGGTACTCCTCGCCGTCGGCCTCCTGCGCGTCCGCCGGATACAGCGGCAGTTCGACGTCCGCGACCGCGTCCAGGTCCGGTTCGTCCTCCTCCGGGTCGACGAACATCTCCAGCTCCGCCATCGTGAACTCGCGAGCCCGCAGCAGGGCGTTGCGCGGCGAGATCTCGTTCCGGTAGCCCGCGCCGATCTGTGCGACCCCGAACGGCGTCTGGTTGCGCGCGTACTCCTTCAGCCGCGGGAACTCCACGAACATCCCCTGCGCGGTCTCCGGGCGCATGTAGCCGGCCTGGTCGCCGCCCGGCCCGATGCTCGTCTCGAACATCAGGTTGAACGTCTCCACGGGCTGGCCCGCGAGCGCCTCGCCGCACTCCGGGCACGCAAGCTCGTGTTCGGCGATGAGGTCCTCGACCTCCTCCGTCGGGAGGCTCTCGGCGTCCTCCAGGTCCGTCGCGTCCTCCACGACGTGGTCCGCGCGATGACTCTCGCCACAGGCGGGGCACTCGACGAGCATGTCGTCGAACCCGTCCAGGTGGCCCGACGCCTCGAACACCGCCTCCGGCGTCACCGTCGGCGCGTCGATCTCGAGGTTCCCCTCCTTCGTCACGAACCGGTCGCGCCACGCATCCTCCACGTTCCGCTTCAACGCCGCACCCTCCGGACCGTACGTGTAGAACCCAGCGACGCCACCGTAGGACTCGTTCGCCTGGAAGAAGAACCCGCGTCGCCGCGCGAGCTCGCCCAGGTCGCTACTCATACAGCGCCTCCAAGACGTCCACGTCCCGAATCACGCCGACGAGCTGGTCGCCGGACACCACGGGCACCTGCTCGATGTCGTGCGTGATCATCTCCTGGGCGGCCTCCTGCACGGACTTCCGCGTCGAGAGCGTCACCAGGTCCGCCGTCATGAACTCACGGACGGGTTCCGCGGGGATCTCGACGTTCCGCGTCGGCACGTACCGCCCACCGACCGCCTTGATGCCCTCCCACATCCACTCGTCGTCCTCGTTCGCTATCGAGTTCCCCGTGTCGTCCTCGCCCTCGACGATGCGCGCAACCTCGATGATGTCGACCTCCGTCAGCATCCCGGCAAGGTCGGCGTCGTCGTCCAGCACGACCGCGTAGGGGACGTTCGCGTAGAACAGTTCGCGTTCCGCGACCGGGAGCGGCGTCCCCGCGTACGTCGTGTTCACGTCCCGCGTCACCGCCGAATCCACGCTCGTATCCGTCGCCGCCTCGCCGCGAGCGATCGCGTGCACGACGTCCGTCACCGTCACGATACCCTCGAGCTCGCCGTCGACGACCGGCATCCGCCGCGCACCGGACTCGACCATCCGACGCGCGACCGCCGTCAGGTCCGCGTCAGCCGTCGTCGTCGGCACGTCGTCCATCAAGATCGCGAGCTGGTCCTCGTCGGGGTGCTCGATGAGCGCGTCGCGAGACACGAGCCCGCGGTACTCCTCACCGGCCTCGGTCCGCTTCACCACGGGCACCGACGAGAACCCGTGCTCCTGGAGGTACTCGAGCACGTCGTCGCGCGTCCCGGGCAACTCGACCGTAACCAACTCCGAGCGCGTCGTCATAGCGTCGGCAACGTTCATACACGCACCCTACAGTCAAAACGGAAATAAAGCCCCTGTTTCTGCCGGCGCGCACGCACCGCCTCGTCCGACGACGCGAACGACCGTTCAGGCGTCCTCGACCGCGCCGTCCTCGACGTCCTCGGCCTCGACGTCGTCGAGCTTCTTCGCGACCTCCTGAGGGTCCATCGACTCCATCCGGTAGTCCTCGATGCGGTCGATCTCCGGCACGAACTTGTCGACGCTATCGTGCTCGAACGCACCGACGCGCGTCCCGTCGATGAGCTGGGCGTACGTGTACATCTCGTCCTCGCGACGCGCCGCCTTCACCATCCCCGGCGCGAACCGGAGCTCGTACTGGCCGGCGACGAAGATCGCCGTCTCCGTCTCCGGGTCGATATACTCCACGACCACGTACGCACGACCCTCGTCAGACGCGCGATACACCTCGTACTTCGGGAACGCCTTGCCCTCGTAGGCGTCCTCGAAGTCCTCGGCCATGTTGTTCGGGAGGACGAACACCAGACCGAAGTCGTCGCGGTCGCCCGCGTCCGGGTTCGTTGGGGCCGTATCCACCGCCATACACGACACCGCCTCCCAGCCGTCCTCGCGGCGAGCCGCCGCCATCGCCTCCATGTCCTCGAGCGTCGCCTCCCACGCCTCCCGGATGGCGTCCGCGTTCGACGCGATCCGGTCCGCTTGCGTGAAGTCCTCCTCGTCGATATCGGGGGCTTCGGGCATGGTTCGCACGACGCACCCGAGTCGGTTAAGCGTGTCTCTACGCGCCGACGACCAGGACGAAACGCCACCATCGCATCGACCCCGCGACACCACCACTTGCACCGTAGCACGCGAAAAACGAGAGCACCGCACCCCACCGCTCAGGCGCCGAGTCCGATACCGAACACGAACTCCATCGCCATCGACGCCCCGGCGATCGCCACCCCGCCGACGAACCGCTTCACGTTCGGCGAGAACCGCTCACCGACCGACAACGCCGTCCACCGCGCCGGCGGCACCGCCGCCGCAACCCGCTGGACGACCGACACCTCGACGTTCCCGACCGTCGGCTGACTCGCACCCGCATCCACCGACGCCGCGCGCTTCTTCGGCGAATCCGGCCGCAGCTTCAGGCTCGCGTACGCCACGACCGCCGCACCGACGACGAACGTCAGCCACTTCGTGAACACCAGTCCACCGAACACCGTCCACTCCACGATGGACAACGGCGCGAACACCACCGCCAGCAGGACCACCACGTACGTCGCCAGATCGACGACCTTCAACGCGAACGCCTCGACGGCGTCCGGCGACACGCCCTTCGAAGACGACGCGGACATCCTAGAGGCGCTCGAAGACCGACTGGCTGTCCTCGAACTCGTCGATGTGACGATGACAGAAGCTCGTCCGGAGCTCCGTCACCGAATGATGCCGCGGCTTCTCCTTGTCGCAGGCGCTCCCGAACTCCTCGAAGAGGTAGTTCCGCGCCTGATTGTCGTTCCCAGCGTCGACGTAACTCGACGCCTCACGGATGTGCTGGCGCGCGTTCTCCGGCAGCTTGTCCTGAACGTCGCCGAACAGCTCGTCCGTGATCTCCGAGATGTCCGAGAACCGCGTCTCCTTCCCGAGGAACTCGCGCACGCGGTCCGAGAACGACCGGTCGGCACGCGTCCGCTCGCGGATGACCTCCCGGAAGATCTCGATCCGCTCCCACGCCTCGTCGTCCATCCCACGGTACGCCTCCGGCCGGATCTTCGCCGGACAGCGCGTACTGAACGGACAGCCGCTCGGCGGATCGCGCGGACTCGGCGGCGTGCCCCGCAGCGTCACCCGCTCCTTCTCCGAGTTCGGGTCCGGTTCCGGGATCGCCGACAGCAACGAGTGCGTGTAGGGGTTCGCCGGCGCCTCGAACAGCTCCCCGGTCTCACCGATCTCCATGATGTGCCCGAGGTACATCACCGCCACCCGGTCACAGATGTGCTTGACGACGCTCAGGTCGTGCGCGATGAACAGGTACGTCAACCCGAACTCCGTCTGGAGGTCCTCCAGGAGGTTCAGGATCTTCGCCTGCACGGACACGTCCAGCGCGCTCACCGGCTCGTCGAGCACCAGGAAGTCCGGCTCCAGCGCGAGCGCTCGCGCGATCCCGATACGCTGGCGTTGCCCGCCACTGAACTGGTGGGGGTACCGGAAGTAGTGCTCCGGGCGCAACCCGACCGTCTCCAGGAGCTCGCGAACGCGCTCGCGGCGCTCGCGCTTGGTCCCCCAACTGTGGACGTCGAGCGGCTCCCGGACGATCTCGCCGACCGTCATCCGGTCGTTCAGGCTCGACTCGGGGTCCTGGAAGACGATCCCGAGTTGCTTCCCGCGGAGCTTCTTCAACGCGTAGTCCGGCGCCGACGTCACGTCGATGTACCCGGCGTCGACCTGCACGCCGTCACCGCTCTTCGACCCGGACTCCACGAACACGAAGTCCTTCTCGCCGTACAGTCCGAGCCGCTCACCGAACCCTTCGTCGACGAGGGACTCGACGGTCACGTTCCCCTCCGTGACGAGCGTCTTCGCGTTCGCCTCGTCCGCACTGATCGTCGCGAACTTCGGCACGTCAGTGATGAGCTGGGGTTTCACGCCGTCGTTCAGGAGTTGCTGAACGAGCTCGACCGCGTCGTGCTCGTCGTAGACGTCCGGCAGGAACACCGTCCGCCGCCGGTTCCCGTTCGCGAACGTCTGTACGACCTCCGGCTTCGAGAACCGACTGACGCCAGCCGTCGCATCCTCAAGCTGCACGAGCGTCCGACCGAGCGTCGACTTCCCACACCCGGACTCGCCGACGAGCCCGAGCGTCTCACCGCTCCGGATGTCGAAGTTCACCCCGTCGACCGCCTTCACGGGGTTGCTCGAGACCAGCCCGCCACCCTCGTAGTACGTCTTCAGGTTACGGACCTCGATCATCGCGTGCTCCTCGTCTGTCGCCTGCGCCGTGGACATCGCTTGTTTGCTCATTCGTCACGCCCTCCTTTCGCCTTGTGGAGTTCGATCGCCTCTGCCTGCGTCACGTCCTCCGGATACAGGAGGCACGCCGCGACGTGGTCGTCGGTATCGTTGGCAACGCCGACGCGCTCGGGATGCACCGCCTCGCAGTCCTCGAACGCCTCCGGACACCGCGGCGCGAACCGACAGTACGTCGGGTCTTCGTTCGGCGTCGGCACGTCACCTTCGATGGTCAGCAAGCGATCACCATCCTGCTGGCCGGGGATCGACTTCAGGAGTCCCTGCGTGTACGGATGCTTCGGGTCGTGGAAGACGTCCTCCACGTCCGCCGTCTCCACGACCTCGCCGGCGTACATCACGTTCACACGATCGGAGATGTCCGCGATGACACCCATGTCGTGCGTGATGAACATGATGGACAGCCCACGTTCCTCCTGGAGTTCCTCCAGGAGCTCCAGAATCTGCGCCTGGATGGTGACGTCGAGCGCGGTCGTCGGCTCGTCACAAATCAGGACCTCGGGGTCGCACGCGAGCGCCATCGCGATGACCGCGCGCTGACGCATCCCGCCACTGAACTGGTGGGGGTACTCGCGGACGCGCCGCCGCGAGTCCGGAATCCCGACCGCTTCGAGCAGGTTGATCGCCTCCTCGGTCGCCTCCGCACCGCGAAGCCCACGGTGCAGGCGAAGCGCCTCCTTGATCTGATTCCCGACCGTGTACACGGGGTTCAGTGACGTGAGCGGGTCCTGGAACACCATCGCGATGTTCCCGCCACGGAGCTTCCGGAGACCCTTGTCGTGCGCTCGCGTCACGTCGATGTACCCCGAGTCGACGGACGCCTCACCCGAGACGTCGCCGCGTTCGACGAACACGAAGTCGTCCCCGTCGATGAGACCGAGGTCGTCGGCGTACCCGGACGTGATGAGGTCGTCCCAGTGAACCGCGCCGTCGGCAACCATCTGCTGGGGGTTCACTTGCTCGGCCGGCTTGTTCGCGTACTGCTCGTTGTTCGTCACCTCGCTCGGCTTCGCGCCGAGTTGCGTGAACGCGTCGTCGAGCGCCGTCGCCAGGTCGTGCTTCTCGGAGAGCTCCCCGAGGTCGACGGTCGCCCCGCCGAACGTGTTCGCGAACCGCTCGACCGCTCTCGGCGCACGGAACTGGACGCTGCTCCCGCGGAGCACGCGCCCCGGGCTCTCGACGAGCCCCATGATCGACCGCGCCGTCACCGACTTCCCGGACCCGGACTCGCCGACGATACCGACCGTCTCGGCCTCGTGGATGTCGAAGCTGATACCGTCGACAGCGCGGATCGTCTCCTTGTCCGTGAAGAACGACGTCTGCAGGTTCTTCACGCTGAGCACCGCGTCGGACCGCTGGACTTGCTCGGGCGTGGACATCATCCACCACCCCCTGCGGCCGCGGCCTCGTCACCCGACGCCCCTTCGGACTGCGGGTCGATGGCGTCACGGATCCCGTCACCGAACGCGTTGAAGCCCGTGACGACGAGCACGACCATGATACCGGGGACGGTCGCGATGTGCCACGAGAACGACGCGACGTACGGCTGTCCGGAGTTCACCATCCGACCCCACTCGGGGACCGGCGGCTCGATACCGAGACCGAGGAACGACAGCGCCGCGACGCTGATGATGATACCACCGAGGTTCAGCGACCCGTACACGAGCAGGTACCCGAGGATGTACGGCGCCATGTGTTTCTTCATCGTCGTCGTCGGTCGCTGCCCGTAGCTCTTCGCAGCGTCGATCCACTCCTGCTCGGACACCTGGAGCGCCGGCCCACGCAACGCGCGCCACAGGCCGGCCCACTGGATCGCGATGAAGATGAGGACGAGCACGAGCGCGCCGTTGTACACCTTCGATATCGGATGCCCGGCGAGCACCGTACTCAACAGGATGAGGACGAGCAACGCCGGCATCGCCTGGATACCGTCGGAGAGGACGACGACCGCGAGGTCCGTCAGTCCCTTGTAGTACGCCGTCACGAGCGCGAGCGATGCGGCGATGAACCCGCTTCCGACGATGGCGAGCAGCCCGATGAACAGGCTGACGCGCGACCCCATCGTCATGAACGTCCACAGGTCCTTGCCGTTCGTCGTCGTCCCGATCGGGTGGAAGCGACCGAAGTCGTCGTACTGGAGGACGCCGACGTTCCGGTCACCGCCCTGCGAGAGCGACCCCGAGTTCGCGCCACCGTGCGTGATGTTCTTCACCGTTTCGTTCTCTGTGTAGTTCACTTGATAGCTGTACGGCTCCTGGATGTTCTCCTGTGCGGTCACCGGCCCGAGGGGCGGTGCGAAGATCGCCATCGTCAGGAACATCGCGACGACGACGAACCCGAACTGGCCCCAGCGGTGCGTCGAGAACCGGTCTATCATGTCGTCCCGCGGCGTCCAGTCGGCGTACCGGTAGTGCCGGCGGAACGTCTTGTACCCGAACCACGTCCAGCCGATCCAGAGGAACGCGTAGAGGTACACGAGCACGACCCGAACGGCCCACACGACCGCCGGCTCAAGGCCGAGGAACGTTCCGTGGTACGGACCGAGTGCCCCCGTCGAGTACTGGTCGGTCGCTCCCGCCGGCGGCTGGAACCCCTGATTCGGCATCACGTCGCGCGACAGCAACGTCCAGCGGTCCGCGAACACGGTCGCGATGTCGGCGAGCACTGCGAACAGCGACTGGAGCGCGCTACCGAGCGGCGAGAACACGAGCACGATCCCGAGCACGGTGATTGCGGCCCCCACGATCGTGCGCTCGAGGAGGTCCGCACTCACCGGAAGGTCCTCCCAGCCGGCCGTCTCCACGATGGAGAACGGGATGAAGAACGCCTTCACGAGGACCGTGACGAGCGAGACCACGGCGAGTCCACCGACCGCGACCATGAAGTAGCCGCCGACGGGGCCGAGCGTGTCGACCATCGTATCGACGTACCAGCTCATGATCTCGAGCGAGCCCGTCGTGAACGGGTTCACCATGTTGCCCCAGAGCAAGAGCGTCTCGAAGAACGCACTCGCCTGCGGGAGGAACAGCAACAACGCGCCAGCGAGCCAGATCATCGCCGGCTCGGGATGCGCGAGAACCCGCTCGCGTAGCGTCGACGTCTCTCCTGTCTCACTCATTTGTCATACCCCACTCTCGGATCGATTATCGTGTACAGGAAGTCCTGCAGGATGTTGAGGAACACGATTATCAGGATGAAGATGTACATCAGCGACCCTGCAAGCGGCAGGTCCGCCTGGGTCACCGCCTGGAAGAACAGCCAGCCGAGGCCGTTGATCCCGAAGATGGTCTCGAGGATGACCGAGCCACCGATGAGGAGGAACGCCTCGTTCAGGATGATGGGCACGAGCGGGATGAGCGCGTTCCGGAAGACGTGCTTCCAGACGATCTTCCCGTTCGAAAGCCCCTTCGCTCGCGCGGTCTCGACGTAGTTCGAGTTCACCGTCTCGAGGACCGCGGTACGGCCGAGTCGCATCTCGTTCCCCATCGACGCCGACCCGAGGACGACCGCGGGCGGCAGGATGCGCTTGATCGCTTCGATGAACGTCTCGAACTTGAACTTGAACGGCAGTCGGAACAACGTCGACCCGCCAACATTGATGCGCGTGATGCCCTCGACGTTGTAGAAGTCGAGTGGTGGCGCACCGATGACGCCGGTGTCGACGATGAACGTCTTCCAGTTGAACCCGAAGAGGACGTCGTCCTGACTGAGTCCCGCCAGGAGGATCACGCCCAGCCAGAAGTTCGGCATGGACCGCCAGACGATCCCTCCGAGGGATGCGAGATAGTCCGACCACGTGTTCGGATTCAGTCCCGCGTAGAACCCGAGCGGGATACCGACGAACAGCGGGAGCAGCACCGACCAGAAGCCCAGCCAGAGCGTCCGCGGTGCGAAACTCCCGATCAGTTCCATCGCCTTCGTGTCGGGTTGGATGACCCACGACTCGCCGAGGTTGAACATGGCGAGGTCGGTCAGGAACTGGATGTACTGCCCGAACAACGGCTTGTTGAGCCCGAGTTGCGCCTCGATCTGCTCGTACGCCTGCGTGTTTGATTGCGGGCCGAGGATGGCCGACACTGGGTCGATCGGACCCAGGTAGATGATCATGAACGTGAGTGTCGTCCCGAAGAGCACGACCGGGATTGCCAGTATCAGTCGGCGCGCGAAGTACGACCACCGACTCATTTTTCGGCCCTCCGGTGAGCCACTTCCATCACCATTGTTCTACTGATAGTGTATTTCGCACCCATGGTTATGTCTTGCGTTCCTTCGTTGAGTATAATCGGCTCGTAGGCGGCGCTATGGCCGCGAAAAAACGGAAAACGCGTCGGCTGCCGAGACGTTACTTGTCGCGCTCGCCGACCACGAACTTCCAGCGCTTCTGACGCGAGGGACCGCCACCGCCGAAGCGCGGGATGTCGACCCAGTCGTACCACATGCGCTCCTCGGCGACGTGGTACATCGGAAGGAGGACCATGTCCTCCCACATGGCTTCCTCCATCTGGACGTACGCAGTGTCACGCTTGGACTGCGCGGAGTCCGTGGGCTCGGGGTTGTTCTGGATGGTCTCCCAGGCGCTCTGGGCCTGCTGTGCGGCGCTGCTCATGCCACCGTTGTCGCCGTCCCAGTCCAGGTAGAAGCCCTGTGCACCGCCCTCCTGGTCGGTGTTCGTGAGTTCCGGGACGGCCTGCCCGAGGAAGTTGTTCGGGCGCGGCCAGTCCATGATCCAGCCCAGCGAGTACGCTTCGAGGTTCCCGTTACGACCACGCTGGAGGAGCGTCGAGAACGGCGCCTCCTCGAGCTGCATGTTGACGTGCGCGGACGCGAGCTTGTCGCGGAGGATCTTCCCGAGACCCTGCCACGTCGGCGACTGGTACGTCGTGAACGTGACCTCGTACTTGTTGTCGGGACCGTAGCCGGCGTCCTCCATGACGCTCTTGGCCTTGTTGATCTGGGTCTTGTTGTACCCGTAGGGATAGCTGCTCTCGGCGTGCGAGTCGTACTCGGGTGCGCCACCGGGGTAGATGTTCGGCGGCGTGAGGTGGTACGCGGCCTTGCCGCGACCCTTGAACACCTGCTCGACACCTTCCTGCTGGTTCATCGCGTGCGCGATGGCCTGCCGGACCGGCTTCTCGACGTTCTCGCAGTTGAAGCCGACGTAGTACGTGTTGATCGTCGCGACCTGAAGGTAGTTCGCAGTCGCGCCGTTGCCCATCGGGCCGTACTGTCCGTACTTGCGTCCGAGGTCGTCCGTGCCCTCAATCTGCACCTTGCCGGGGTCGTACTTCGACGTCGGCATGGAGATGAGGTCGGAGTTCTTGTTCTGGGCGTACTGGTACTGGGTCTCTGCCTTCGGAATGACCTTCCAGTAGACGCCGCCGTTGAGGACCTCGCCGCCGTGGTAGCTGTCGTTACGGACGATTTCGGCTTCCTGGCTGGTCTCCCAGTGATCGAACTCGTAGGGACCGGCGCCGATGGGGTTGTTGGTCGCGAACTCCTTGTGCTCCATCATCGCGTCGCCGAGTTCCTCGGTCTCGTCGCTGCCGAGCGAGCCGCCCGAGGGGACGACGTCGATGTCGCCGACGATGTTCTTCGGAATGACCGAGAACGAGGTGTACGCGAGCATCTCGAGGGTCGGTGCGAACGGCTTCTTGAGCCGCATCTTGAACTCGTAGTCGCCGGTCGCCGCTACGTTGAGCGACCCTGGGACGTACGCGCCCTCGCCGTCGGTCTCGTGCATGACGTTGAGTGCGTACGCGAGGATGAAGTACGACCGTCGGGAGTTGTCCGAGGCCGCGAGGCGCTCGAAGGCGTACACGACGTCGTCGGCGGTGACCTCGCCGTTGTCACCGTGGTACTCGACTCCTTCCTTGAGTTTGAAGGTGTACGTGCGGTAGTCGTCCGAGACGGAGACCTCGTCCGCGAGGAGGTTCTCGACGGCGACCTCGCCGTTCGGGTAGTTCATCAGGGCGTCGAACACGTTCTGGATGATCGAGCCGGACGCGGTGTCGGTCGCCTTGATGGGGTCGAGCGTGGTGATGGTCGAGTTGATGAGCTGGAGGGTGCGGTCGTTACCCTTGGGCTCTCCGCCATCCTCGCCAGTCGTGGTGCCGTCGCCACCGTCGTCGCTGGTGTCTTCGGGCTCTGTTTCAGTCTCGTCGCCGCCACCGAGACAGCCCGCGAGGGCTGCTGCGGTTGCTGCGCCACCGGTCGCCTGCAGGAAGCGACGCCGGGGAACGCTGTTATTGTCTGTCATCCCACGCACTCCTTTGACGACGGTTCGGTTAAAATTACCGTTATGGTCTGTCCCGGTTTTACATACCCAAACGTACTTGTAGTTGTATTTGGAATCGGCAGAGGGCTCGACCCGACCACGAGCGCCAATTGTTGCCGCTACCCGGAAGACATTATATACGAATCTGAACACGTCGTCACCGTGCACTCCCGCGTTTTCGAGGACCGAGGTCGACCGCTCGGGTCCCGCGCGCCGGTCCCGTACCGTACAGCGGTAACGTCCCTCGTGACAGCCAGAAACGCGGCGTTATCCGCCCGGCAGAGCGTCCATCTCGACCGCATCGAGACCACGGCACGCAGGGAGACGATAAATCGCTCTGTATTTTCGGAGCGTTTATACCCCTCCATGAGACAGGTACGCACATGGCCGCATCCGAGTCTGGACCCACCGACGCGAACAGTGGGTACGATGTGGTATCGTCTGTCGACGGCGAGGGCTCCAGTAAGGAGTACGTAATCGCCGACATCACAGCAGACGGTGCCTGGCTCGCGATGCAGGCGGACGACGCTCCGGACCTCCCGGACTGGCGTTGACGCCCTCGCGTCCACCGTCTCGAACCACCCGCTAGCGGCGGGACTCGCGACGACCGCCCGTCGCGAGTAGCGCGCCGGTGACCCGCGTCGGTGGCGCGTGACCTTGGTCAGTTTTTTCCCCGCCCGTTCCGTGGACGGTCGTATGAACTACCGGGAGGTCGAGACCGTCGGGGAGTACCTCGTTCGGCTCGAGAACGGGCGGGACTGGCGAGCCCAACTGGAGGAGCTCGCCGCCGTCGAGGACATCGACGCGGGCTGGTTCGTCGGACTGGGCGCGGTCCAGGATGCGACGGTCTGGTACTACCACCAGGACGCGGGCGAGTACGAGCCCGTCGAGTTCGACGAGCACCTCGAGGTCGCGGCGTGCGTCGGGAACCTCAGCGACCTGGACGGCGAGCCGTTCGCGCACACCCACGCCGTCCTCTCCCGACCGGACGGGGAGTCGGTGGCGGGGCATCTCGACGCGGCGACCGTGTTCGCCGGCGAGGTGTACGTGACCGCGTTCGACACCGAGCTCGTTCGCGAGCACGACGCGACCACCGACCTGGACCTCTGGTTATAGATGCGGGAGGCAGACGAACGGTACTTCGAGCGGCTCGAATCCCGGCTCGACGAGGCGTTCGACGTCGCCGAGCGCGCGAAGGCGACGGGCGCGGACCCGAAGCCGGAGGTCGAGATCCCGACGGCGCGGGACATGGCGGATCGCGTGGAGAACATCCTCGGTATCGACGGGGTGGCCGAGCGCGTCCGCGAGCTCGAGGGCGAGATGAGTCGCGAGGAGGCGGCGCTCGCGCTCGTCGAGGACTTCGTCGAGGGGTCGGTCGGTGACTACGAGACCCGCGAGGGGAAGGTCGAGGGGGCGGTCCGGACCGCGGTCGCCCTCCTCACCGAGGGCGTCGTCGCGGCCCCGATCGAGGGCATCGACCGCGTGGAGCTCCTGGAGAACGACGACGGGTCGGAGTTCATCAACATCTACTACGCGGGGCCGATCCGGTCGGCGGGTGGGACCGCGCAGGCGCTGTCGGTGCTGGTCGCGGACTACGCGCGGACGCTCCTCGGCGTCGACGAGTACCACGCTCGCGACGCGGAGGTGGAGCGCTACGCCGAGGAGGTCGCGCTCTACGACAAGGAGACGGGGTTGCAGTACTCGCCGAAGGACAAGGAGACGAAGTTCATCGCCGAGCACATGCCAATCATGCTCGACGGGGAGGCGACGGGCGACGAGGAGGTCCAGGGTGGGCGGGACCTGGAGCGCGTGGACACGAACTCGGCGCGCGGCGGGATGTGCCTCGTGCTCGCGGAGGGAATCGCACTGAAAGCTCCGAAGATCCAGCGGTACACGCGCCAGCTCGAGGAGGTCGATTGGCCGTGGCTCCAGGACCTCATCGACGGCACCATCGGCGGTGACGACGGCGACGCCGCGGCCGACGACGGCGACGACGACGCGGACGCGAACGAGGGCGAGGGCGACGTGCCCGCGGCCGACGACGACGGCGACGCGGAGGACGGCCCGGCGCGACCGGAGCCGTCGAAGAAGTTCCTGCGGGACCTCATCGCTGGCCGGCCGGTGTTCGGGCATCCGAGCGAGTCCGGCGGGTTCCGACTGCGGTACGGGCGCGCTCGGAATCACGGGTTCGCGACGGCGGGCGTGCATCCGGCGACGATGCATCTCGTCGACGACTTCCTCGCGACGGGCACGCAGATCAAGACCGAGCGGCCGGGGAAGGCCGCCGGGGTCGTGCCCGTGGACTCCATCGACGGGCCGACGGTCCGGCTCGCGAACGGGGACGTCCGCCGGATCGACGACCCAGCGGAGGCGAAGGAGGTCCGGAACGGCGTCGAGTCCATCCTCGACCTCGGCGAGTACCTCGTGAACTACGGCGAGTTCGTGGAGAACAACCACCCGCTCGCGCCGGCGTCGTACACGGTCGAGTGGTGGCGGCAGGACCTCGACGCGACCGAGTGTAACGTGCAGGCGCTCGCGGATTCGCCGCGCGTCGACCTCGCGGACCCGACGGCGAGCGAGGCGCTCGAGTGGACGACGGCGTACGACGCACCGTTGCACCCGAAGTACACGTACATGTTCCACGACGTGAGCGTCGCGGACTTCGAGACGCTCGCGGACGCGGTCGCGGACGCCGCGGTCGAGCCCGCGGTGGCCGACGGCGGGACGCTCGCTCGCGACGACGACGGCGCGGACGAGAGGGCGGACGCGACGAACGACGGGACCGTCGACCAGACGGACGACGACGCACGGGAGCCCGTCGACCCCGACAACCCCGGCGTGCTCGTGCTCGAACGCACGGAGACGACGCGACGCGTGCTCGAACGTCTCCTCGTCACGCACCGCCAGACCGACGACGAGCTCCGCGTCGACGACTGGGTGCCGCTCGCGCGGTCGCTCGGCGTCGAGCCGACGCGCGACCCGTCCGCGGACGGCCCGACCGTCCACCTGGCGAAGCCCTGGAGCGCCGACGACCTCTCGGAGCGCGCTCGCGAGTACGTCGACGGCGAGAACGCCATCGAAGCCGCGAACGAGGTCGCGCCGTTCGAGTTGCGGGAGCGCGCACCGACCCGGATCGGGAACCGCATGGGGCGCCCGGAGAAGTCCGAGTCCCGCGACCTCTCCCCGGCCGTCCACACGCTGTTCCCCATCGGCGAAGCCGGCGGGAGCCAGCGCTCGGTGAGCGACGCCGCCAAGCACGCCCCCGACATGCGCTCCACGCCCGGTATCGTCGAAGCCCAGGTCGGCCGCCGGCGCTGCACGGACTGCGGGACCGAATCGTGGCGCGCCCGCTGCCCCGAGTGCAACGCCCGAACCGAACCGGAGTACTGGTGTCCGTTCTGCGAGCAGGACCTCGAACCGGACGAGGCCGGACGCGTGTACTGCGACCGCTGCGACGCCGACGGCACGAGCGTCGAACCGACCGACGTCGACGTGAACGCAGTCTACCAGGACGCCATGCTGGCGGTCGGCGAACGCGAGAACGCGTTCGACATGCTCAAAGGCGTCAAAGGCCTCTCGAGCGCGAACAAGACGCCCGAGCCAATGGAGAAGGGCGTCCTCCGCGCGAAACACGGCGTCACGTCGTTCAAGGACGGCACCGTCCGCTACGACATGACGGACCTCCCCGTCACCGCCGTCCGCCCGAGCGAACTCGACGCCACCGCCGACCAGTTCCGCGGCCTCGGCTACGAGACCGACGTCCACGGCGACGCCCTCAGGCACGACGACCAGCTCGTCGAGCTGAAGGTGCAAGACATCGTCCTCAGCGACGGCGCCGCCGAACACATGCTGAAGACGGCGGACTTCGTCGACGACCTCCTCGCGCAGTACTACGGCCTCGACCGCTTCTACGAGTTCGACGACCGCGACGACCTCATCGGCGAACTCGTCTTCGGCATGGCTCCCCACACGAGCGCCGCAACGGTCGGCCGCGTCGTCGGGTTCACGACCGCCGCCGTCGGCTACGCACACCCGTACTTCCACGCCGCGAAAAGACGCAACTGTGACGGGGATGAAGATTGCGTGATGCTCCTTCTAGATGGGCTTTTGAATTTTAGCAAAACCTACCTGCCGGACCAGCGGGGCGGCAGGATGGACGCGCCGCTGGTCATGTCTTCGCGAATCGATCCGTCGGAGATCGACGACGAGGCGCACAACATGGACGTGATGTGGGAGTACCCGCGGGAGTTCTACGAGGCGACGCGGGAGATGGCGGACCCGGAGGACGTCGAGGACGTGATGACGATAGCGGAGGAGAACCTCGATACGGAGCGCGAGTACACGGACTTCTTCCACACGCACGATACGAGCGACCTGGCGCTCGGCCCGGACCTGTCGGCGTACAAGACGCTGGGGTCGATGGAGGAGAAGATGGACGCGCAACTGCACCTCTCTCGGAACCTGCGCGCGGTCGACGAGACGGACGTGGCCGAGCGCATCATCGAGGGGCACTTCCTGCCGGACCTCATCGGGAACCTGCGGGCGTTCGCGCGTCAGGAGACGCGGTGTCTCGATTGCGGCGAGAAGTACCGACGGATGCCGCTCACCGGCGAGTGCCGCGAGTGCGGCGGGCGCGTGAACCTCACCGTCCACCAGGGCAGCGTGAACAAGTACATGCAGACCGCCATCGACGTCGCCGACGACTTCGGCTGCCGCCCCTACACCAAGCAGCGCTTGGAGAAGTTGGAGCGCGCGCTCGAATCCATCTTCGAGAACGACCACAACAAGCAGTCCGGCATCGCGGACTTCATGTGACTCGGTGACCGGAACGATTCGAGACCAGTCGCGCCCTCGCCGTTCGTACCCCGATTGGCGTGCTCGATATTGGTACGCTAGTTCGTAGTTTTCCAGAACGGACAGCTACAGAATACTTCATGCTTGAGGACCTGTCGCGAGTTTTGAAATCGGCGTTCTGTTCCGAACTCCAGCCACGCGGACGCGTATTTCTGGCCGTGTTTTTGGGTATATTAAAATAGATTATAAATAATTAAGCAGATAATATTTGGAAAAGTATAATACTGCTTTCGAGATATGCTGGAGTGCATGTCGGACGAACACCAGACGACCGAGAGCAGACGTAGCGTCCTCAAGAAGAGTGCAGTCGCGGCGAGTGCTGCGGTCGGCGGACTCGCTGGGACCGCGTCGGCGGCGAGCGCGGAGACAGGTGCAACCGCGGCCGCTGACGGGAACATCACGGTCAGAGGGTACGGCGATTTCAAGGTAATCGTCGAGGCCGAGTGGGTCGACGTCGAGAACGGCTGCGGGGCGGATATCAGCGAGAGCGGCGACTACGTCACCATCGAAGGAACCGTGAACGGGTATCCGAACACCCCCGGTGACGACGGTGCGTACTACACCATCCAAGGGTACGGGAACTTCCACACGAGCACCTCCGATAGCGACGTGGAGCTGGACGTCAACGTCTACTGACGGCGCGTCCAGAGCGGTCACTGCCGTCGCGGACCCCGATTTTCAGACCGGTTCCCCGGAGAGAACATCGTTCTGTCGTCACTCGGTCGCTATCTGACAGGGTGCGGACTGCGGACCGGGACGGAAGCTTATGTTCCGTGGTACCGTTTATCGTGGTATGAGTCAGTCCGAGGAGCGGTCGGACGTCAAGTTCGGCACGAAGGTGTACGGCGAGGACGGCGAGTTGCTCGGGCACGTCCGCGGGTTCGACGAGCACGGGTTCTACGTCACCGCGGAGGACGGCGTCGAGGGGTGGAGCATCGAGCACTCGCGTGCGGGCCACGACTTCGGGGAGGCGGAGTTGATGTGGCGGTGCTGGGAGTGCGGCGAGATGGGGCAGCTCGACGGCGACCTCCCGGAGGCGTGCCCGAACTGTGGAACCGAGCGCGAGGACATCTACTACTGGACGGAGGACTAGCCGCGGACGCGGTCGTCGCCCGGGGTCGTTGCGCGGCGACGGGAGCGTTTTTCTCGCGCGACGACGGTAGTGTCGAGCATGGACATCGTCGTCTTCGGCGCGGGGAGTCTCGGGTCGCTACTCGGTGGCGTACTGGCGCGCGAGCACGACGTCACGCTCGTCGGTCGCGACCCGCACGTCGGCGCGGTTCGCGACTCCGGCCTCCGCGTCGAGGGCGCGTTCGAGGGGTCGACGACGCCCGCCGCGACGACGGACGGCACGGGCCTCTCGGGGGACGTGGCGCTCGTGACCGTGAAGGCGTTCGACACCGCCGACGCTGCGGCGGCGCTCGCGACCGGCGACTTCGACGCGGTGTGCTCGCTCCAGAACGGCATGGGGAACGAGGAGACCCTCGCCGCCCACCTCGACGCCGACGTCCTGGCAGGTACCGCGACCTGTGGCGCGATACTCCGAGAGCCGGGCGTCGTCGAGTGCACGGGCCGCGGCGAGGTCGTCGTCGGCGCGGCCGACGGTGGCGGATCGTCGACCGCGGAGCCGCTCGCGGCGGCGTTCGACGCGGTCGGGTTCGACTGCGACGCGGTCGGGGACATGCCCCGGCGGCTCTGGGCGAAGCTCGCGGTGAACGCCGGCATCAACGCGGTGACGGCGCTCGCGCGCGTCGACAACGGCGCGCTGCTCTCCGGGGACGCGAACGAACTCGCTCGCGGGGCGGCGCGGGAGACCGCGCGGGTCGCGAGAGCGCGCGGCGTCTCGCTGTCGAACCGCGAGGCCGTGGCGCGCGTCGAAGCCGTCGCCGACGGAACGGCGACGAACACGTCGTCGATGCGCCAGGACGTCGAGGCCGGGCGGCGGACGGAGGTCGACGCGATCAACGGCTACGTCGTCGACGCCGCCCGCGAGGCGCGCCGCGAGCTCGACCTCGACGTCCCCACGAACCGCGTGCTGACGAGGCTGCTGCGAGCGTGGGAGGCCGGCGTCGGCGTCCGCGAACCGTAGCCGGCGGTGGTCGCGGGGCGGTCGCCGACCGCGTCCGGTCAGCGAGCTACGTCCGGTACGTCACCCAGAACGCGGCGATACCGCCGAGCACGAGCGCGAACACGTAGCTTTCGAGGCGGTACAGCGTGGTGACGGCGGTCGCGGTCGCGCCAGTGGTCGCGGTGAGACTCACGATCAGCCCGATGATGGCGCCCTCGACGGCGGCGAGCCCGCCCGGCGTGGGGACGAGGCCGGCGATGGTGCTCGCCGGCACGATGAACAGCACCATCAGGAGGCCGACGGGCGCGCTGACGGCCTGCACGGCGAACCACATCGGGAGTGCGAACAACAGCCATCCGACGTACGAGAACGCGAGTGCGACGAGGAGCTGGCGGGGGTCGCTCGCGATGCGTTCGACGCTCTCGTAGAACCGCTCGATGCGGTCTCGCGTCCCGTCGACGGTGATGCGGTTCGTGACGCTCGTCACCGGTTTCACGAGCGAGAGCACGAGCGATTCCACGGCGTCCCGCCAGTGCCAGCCCGCCCAGACGATACCGGGGACGCCGACCGCCATCGCGCCGAGCGCGACCGCGAGCCCGTCCGCCGTCCCGTTCCCGCCGAACCCCGAGGAGAGCACGAGGTACGCGGTCCCGACCGCGGCGAAGTTGAAGAACGGCAGGAGGTTCAGGAGGTCGGCGGTGACGACGCTCGCGAGACTCTGCTCGTAGTCCGCCTCGGTGTCCCGCGAGAGGACGTACGCGATGAACGGCTCGCCGCCGGCCTGCCCGAGCGGCGTGACGTAGTTCGCGAACGTCGCCGCGAAGTACGTCACCACGAGCTTGCGGTACGGCGCGTCGATGTTACCGACGCGCAGCACGACCTGCCACGCCTTCCCCCACGCCATCAGCCCGAGCGCGGTCGACAGACAGCCGAGCGCGACGTAGACGGGGTTCGCGCTCCGGAGTTCCGCGAGCGCGGACCGCCACCCGATCGCGGTCGCGAGTATCGCCAGGAGCGCGATGGCGATGGCGAACCCGACCGCGATCTTCACGATGGTCTGCCGGCCGAACACGTCCGCGAGCGACCCGTCCGTTCGCGTCACGTGTCTCGTCCTCCTGGCGTCGATGATCCTCCTGTCATAGCTGAGCCTCGTCGGTGGTCGTCGGCCAAGGTTACTCGAGGTACCCGAGGTCCTGCAGGCGGTCCTTCGCGTCGTCGCTCATGTCCGAGAGGACGTCGTCGTCGTCGACGGACTTCCACTCGCCGCCGCGACGCTCCTCGAACGCCGCGAGCGCCGCCTCGGTCGCCTCCAGCGCCGCTTCGTCGAGTTCGCTCGCGTGCTCGCGGGCGTCGCCGGCGAGGTCGGCCGCCTCCTCGGGGTCGCCCTCGAGGCGGTAGAACTCGTCGGCGATGCGCTCGTTCCGGATGTACTTCGCGTCCGTCCGGCGGCTGGCGCGCATCCGCGAGTAGAACCGCGACTCCTCGTCGAGCGCGATACCGGCGCCGCTCGCCTTCTGTTCGAGCTGCTTGAGTTCGACGACGGGGCGGTAGTACTCGACGAACGCGTACTCGCCGCGGTCGCGGTCCGCGCCCTCGTACGCCGGCGTGTCGAAGGTACGGTGGTCGTCGCGCAGCAGCGAGCGCGCCGGGTCGAACGCTCGGGCTTGCGGCTCTCGCGTGAGTGCCGCCGGGTCGTCCCCGCCGGCGTGGTCGAGGACGGTGTCGTAGAGGTCGAGGGTCTCGAACTGGTCGTCGTACCGCCCCGAGTCGAGGTCGGGGTGTTTGACCAGACAGGGGACGTTCACGAGCGGGTCGTAGATGCAGAACTCGTGCCCGTACAGGTCGTGTTCGCCGAACAGCTCGCCGTGGTCGGCGCAGACGACGACCATCGTGTCCTCCCAGACGCCCTCGGCTCGCATCCACGAGAACAACCGGTCGAGCTGGGCGTCCATGTGGCGTATCTCGGCGTCGTACAGCCCCTGGATGTCCGTCCACTCGTCGTCGTCGATGTCCCTGGCGCCGCAGTTGTACTCCTTGGAGTTCTGGCAGACAGCGGTCGAGTCGACGCCGGGCGCGAACTCCTCGGCGTACTCCTCGGGCGGGTGATAGGGGAGGTGGGCGTCCATCAGGTTGATGAACTGGAACCAGTTCTCGCCGTCGGCCTCGGCGTCCGCGATGAACTCTCGGGTCTTGTCGATGACCTCCGGCGTCTTCGAGTCCGCGCCCTCGCCGCTGGCGGTGTACTCGTGGATCTTGTTCCCGACGCTGACCAGCCAGTCCGCGACCTTCCGCAACTGGTCGTTGTCGTTCATCGTCTTCCAGACGGACGCGAGCGGCCCGGAGAGGAGGTCGCCGGGCATCACCTCGAAGAAGTTGTCCTGGTCGTCGAACCCGTCGGTGAGGTGCGTGTACGGCGTGATCCACGCGTTCGACGAGTAGCACGCCGAACGGTGCGAATCGGAGAGAGATTGCGCGAGCGTCGTGGCGTCCTCCAGGTACGGGTTCTCCTGGCTGGCGCCGTGCTCGCTCGGATAGAGGCCCGTGAACATCGACGCGTGCACGGGGAGCGTCCACGGGGCGGGGGAGACGGCTTGCTCGTAGACGGCCGCCTCGTCGGCGAAGTCCTCGAGGGCGGGCGTCGTCGGGCGGTCGTAGTCGTAGACCGAGAGGTGGTCCTTGCGGACCGTGTCCAGCACGACGAAGAGGACGTTCCGCCCGGTCTCGGTGCGGTCCATACCGGCCTTCGAGTGAAGCAACGACTAAGAACTGTTGTTTTCGGCGAGCTGCTGTCGCGGTCGCTCTCGGCGCGTGCTGCGTCGCGAGGAGGAGTGGCCGGCGCGCTCGAACCGCTAGAACGGTGCCTGCGGGCCTTCGTCGCCGTCGCCGTCGTCGCCCTCGTGACCGGGGAACGACGGGCTCATGCCACCGCCACCGCCGCCGCCGCCGTCCATGCCCGTGTCGGCGTGCACGGTCTCGATCTCGGGGATCTCCTTGACCATGCGGGACTTGATCGCCTGGATGGTCATCGGAGAGATACCGCAGCCCGAGCACGCGCCGCCGAGCTGGATGGAGACCTCGCCGGTCTCGCGGTCGAGGTCGGTGATGGCGGCGTTCCCGCCGTGCATCTGGATCTGGGGGAAGTTCCGGCGAAGGAAGTTCGTCACGCGCTCCTCGAGGTCGTCGCCGTCCTGGGTCTCCGTACTCATGGTGCGGACTAGCCCGTGAACGGGCTTAGGCCTTTGGACTGACGCGTTCGGCCGCCGGGTGCGACCGTCCCCCGGAACCGACCGCCGTCGGCCGGGTGAGCGCGAACGGCCGGTCGCGGTCGGTCGACCGAGTCCGTGCGACCGGCGGCGGTCCGCCGGGCGGTGGGTGGTGACCGCCGGGCCGTCTGGTGACCGTCGGGTCGTTCAGTCGCCGCTCGCGGGTGCGGGCTCGTGGCCGGCGCCGGCGCGAGCGAGCGCGGCGCGGATCGACGGCGTGAGACGGTAGGACGCGTACGCGAGCCCGAGGCCGAGGGCGAGGTCGGTCAGCCAGTGGATGCCGAGGTAGAGCGTGGACGCGAGCACGACGCCCGTGACCGTCCAGCTCGCACGCTCGTAGCCGCGGGGTGCGTGCAGGGACGCGCTCGCCGCGAGGCCGGCGTGCAGGCTCGGCAGCGCCTTCTGGAGCGTGTCGACGTTCAGCATGAACGCCTGTATCGGGCCCGTGGACTCGTAGAGAACGGGCTGGACGCCGTCGAGGAAGTACCCGGTGACGCCCACGGGCACGAAGTAGAAGAACGGTATCGAGACGACGATGGTCGTCGTGTACGTGACGACGTAGTCGAGCGCTCGCGACCGTCCCTGCTGGCGCTTCACCGCGACGTACGTCCAGAGGAGGAGTGCGGGGTACGCGAGCAGGTAGGTCGCGACGAACAACGTCGTGATCGCGGGGTCGACGAGCGGCTGGAAGAGCGCGACGGTACCACCTTCGAGCGCGTGCACGAGGTCCGTTCGAACAGGGTAGGGTGACAGTTCGGACGCCATCCCGGCGATGGCGGAGACGATGAGCGGCACCGCGATGTAACTGCAGTCGCGGAGGTCGAGTGGAGGGCGCATCCCTCGAACGTCCCCCGCGAACCATTGAATATCTGTTGTTTGAGTTGTCAAGGGTACGAGTCGAGCTGGCGAGGGCCAGAGAGATGCGGGGGAAGCGGAGCGGCGGCGGTCGTGGCGGCGTTCAGACGCTGAAGACGCGCTTCAGTTCGACCTCGATCTCGTCGAGGTAGGCGTCGAGGACGGCGTCGAACTTCTCGCGGTCGGCGAGCACGCCCTCCAGGCGCTCGTAGGGGTCGTCGGGGACGTCGATGGTGAACTCGCCGTCGCCCTCGTAGTGCGGTTCGCTCTCGTTGAGCACCTGCTGGTCGATGGCGTGCACGAGCTCGGCGTCGTACTGCTCGTTCACGCGGTTGAACGCGTTCTTGTACGCCTGCTGGAGCTTCGGGAAGTAGTCGACGTACTTCTCCTCCTCGAACGTCTCGGGGTCGAGGTCGGTCATGCGTGACTGTCGGCGGCGGCGAGTGAAAAGTGAGGCGTTTCGCGTGCCCGATGGTCGTTCGACGGGAGCGTTTCGGCCGCGTCGAACGTCCAGACAGGTGAAATCGTCGTTTCAGCTAGTCTACGTGTTATGGTGGTGGCGGCCCATCGTGTCCGTATGTCCCCGCACAGCAGACGGACGGTCCTCTCGCTCGCGACCGCCGCGACGGCGGCGCTCGCCGGCTGTAACGGACGTATCGGGAACGTGCCCCCGTCGACCGACGACGACGGACGGGTCGTCGACGACTGGCAGTACTCCCCCGGCGACCTCGGCGGCGACGGTGGCGCCGGCGGCGCCGGCGGCGGGTCGAACGCCACGTTCCAGGCCGCCTCGTCCGGCGGTGGCGCCACGGAATCGGTCGGGCTCGCCGCCGGCGGCGCGAAGGACGCGAACACGTTCCGGCGGAACGTCGAGAACGACTACCTCCCCATCCCGTCCTCGCTCTCCTACGAGGGGTTGTTCTACGACTACTACTTCGACACGGGCGACGCCGGCGCGTGCAGCGACCTGTTCTGTCCGCGGTACGCGCCCGCGGTCACCGCGGACCCGCTCTCGGAGGAGACCGAACGCTACCTCTCGGTCGGCCTGAACTCGGGTCTGGACGCTGACTCGTTCGACCGGAAGCGCCTGAACCTCGTGCTCGTGCTCGATATCTCCGGGTCGATGGGGTCCTCGTTCGACGAGTACTACTACGACCAGTACGGGAACAAGCAGACCGTCGAAGCCTCCGGAAGCGAGTCGAAGATGGCGGTCGCGAAGGACGCGCTCGCGTCGGTCACGGAGAAGCTCCGTCCCGGCGACCGCCTCGGCGTCGTCCTCTACAACTCCGACGCCGCGGTCGCGAAACCCCTGAATCCAGTCGCCGAGACGGACATGGACGCCATCCGCGGCCACATCGAAGAGGACATCCGGCCCGGCGGCGGCACGAACCTCGACGCCGGCATGGACGACGCCCTCTCGCTCCTGGATCCGCACGCGAACGCGGACCAGACGACGTACGAGAACCGCATGATCGTCCTGACGGACGCGATGCCGAACGTCGGCGAGACGAGCGACGAGGGGCTGCGCGGACGACTGGCGACCGCCGCCGCGGAGCGGAACGTGCACGCGACGTTCGTCGGCGTCGGCGTGGACTTCAACACCGAGATCGTCGACGAGATAACGAGCGTCCGCGGCGCGAACTACTACTCGGTGCACTCGCCCGCGCAGTTCCGCGAGCGCGTCGTGGAGCAGTTCGAGTACATGGTGACGCCGCTCGTGTTCGACCTGTCGCTCGACCTCGACGCCGACGGCTACGAGATAGAGCGGGTGTACGGGTCGTCGGCGGCTGACGAGTCGACCGGCCGGATGCTCTCCGTGAACACGCTGTTCGCGTCGCCGACCGCGGACGGGCGGACCAAGGGCGGTGTCGTGCTCGCGAAGGTCTCGCGGACCGACGACGGCTCCGGTGACGGCTCGCTCCGCCTTCGCGCGAGCTGGGAGGATCGAACCGGCGAGCGCAGCGAGCGCGAGACGACGGTCGAGTTCCCCGACGGCGGCCCCGACGAGTTCGCGAACACGGGCGTCCGGAAGGCCGTGTTGCTCTCGCGGTACGCGGACCTCCTGAAGAGCTGGATGGTCGCGGAGCGCGAGCGCGACGGCGAGCCCACCGCGGATGGCGTTCCGGTGTACGACGACGACCACCTCGGCGAGTGGGAACAACAGAGCGACCCGCTCAGCGTCTCGCGCGAGTACCGCGACCGCATCGGCGCGTTCGCCGAGCACTTCGAGCGCGAGATGGACGCGGTCGGCGACGACGCTCTCCAGCAGGAGCTCGACCTCCTCCGGACGCTCGCGGCGTATCGACCCGAGGAGTCCATCGGCACCGGCTCGGAGGGCCGCACGGTTCCTGGAGACGTCGCGCTCGGTCGCTGAACCGCGACGCTCGCCGGACAGCGACTCGACGCGACCATCGGCCGGACGCGACCCGCTTCCGGACGGAAGACGGTCCGTCATCGACTGACCGGGAGAAAGCGGTTCTGTATCGCATTATGGAATTTATCGGAGTGGTTCGGCGGTACCGGGCGAACAGCCGGTCTCGCCCCAGAGAGAGGCTCGGAACGTTAGAATCAGGCCCAGATGACACCAGGAGTCCAGCGTCCGCCTCGCGAGCCATGCAGGTCATGCTGTGCGCGGTGGTACTCGCCCCAGGTCACCCGGAGACGCCCCAGGTCACCGCAGCGACTGGGGCACCGATTCGACAGCGCGAATCCGAGCGACCTCACGAATTCCGCTCCAGGACCGCCGCTGGCGCTCCGCCGTCGCGACCGCTCGTTCCGTCCACGAGCGTCGACGGTGTCGAACGCGGGATTCTCGGCGATAGCGGGTGCTGGCTGCGCAGACGCGATGACGGGTCCCCTCCCACACCGGACTCGGGAGACGAGGGAAGGCGAACCGAGGACCGACCGCGACGACCGGTAGCGGACCGTTCAACAGCCACCAGTCCGAGGCGGAGTTCGCCGCGACGGCTGACGGGTGCCTCGCGAGCCGTGACTGACCGGTTCGGCCGATACCGAAGGTTCCCGAGGCGTCGGAGATACCACCGACCTCATCCCGAAGTCGTGGACTTGCGTTCTCGTTCCGGCAGACCCTTCCCACCCACCGAGTGCCCCGACACTGAGCGACGAACCCCCCTACCGGGTGTCGAAGTCGACGGACTCCTGCACTGGACGTCAAGCCCGGACCGAACAGAGTGTCCCGCGCGTGCGCGGCCCTGCAGGTCGAGGGCGACTCCACGACCCACCCACGCACCCCGGCCCGCAGTCGGCGAAGCCCGCCCGGGCATCGAGATTCGGGCGATATGGGCGATGAGCGTCGTCAGCTCGTGGGCTTCGGGGAATCGCCCCCGATCGGCCGGACACCACAGCATAAATCACATATCGCGATACGAAATCCGGTGGGCGTCGTGATGGGCGGGGGCACCGCGACGCCGCTGCTATGGGTGCTGCGGACGGAAGAACGAGTTCTCGAGAGGTCCGGGCGGCTCAGACGAGGAGCTGGACGTCGGCGTCTCCCATATCGCCGAGTGCGCTGGCGGCGCCGACGCCGGTGGTGACGCCGTCGAAGAAGTCGTCCTCGTCGTAGTCCATGAGGTCGATCGTCATCTGGCACGCCTGGAACTCGACGCCCATGTCCAGACTCGTGTCGATGAGCTCCTGGATAGACGCCGTGTCGTTGTCCGCGATGCGTTTCTCCATCATCTTCGTCGTGAGTCGATCCATGCCGGGAAGCGCGCCGAGCGCGTTCGGCATCGGCATGCTCGGGTTCCCGACAGCACTGAGCTGGAGGTTCTGCGAGCGCTCCTCGTGGAGAATGTCCAGTCCCCAGAACGTGTGGAAGACGGTGACGTCCCAGCCGAACGCCGCGGCGGTGCTAGCGAGTATCAGCGGCGGGTACGCCATGTCGAGCGTCCCCTTCGTCGCGATGATCACCATCTTCCCCTGGTCGTCGCCCTCGTCCGCGCGGACGTCCGCGATTTCGGCCTCGAGTTCGTCGATGCGGGATTCGAGCGCGGCGACTGTCTCGGGGTCCACGCCGCTCGTGGCCGTCGCGGCAGCGTCCTCGGTGTCGGTCGCGTCGGTCTCGGTGCTCATCTCACTCGGTCTTCCGCACGTAGTGCGTGTACAGGTCGTCGCCCTCGACCTGGTCGAGTAGTTCGACACCGTTCGTGGTGTCCGCCCAGCCGGCGATGTCGCTCATCGAGCCGGAGTCGGTCGCGACGACCTCGAGGACGTCGTCGACCGCGAGGTCGTCGATCGCCTGCTTGGTCTTGACGACCGGCATCGGGCAGTTCTCGCCTTTCACGTCGAGCGTCTCGGTGGCACTGATGTCTACACTCATCGTTGTGTGTACCCCACAATATTGCACTGCACACTAAATATCTGACGGTGTCTGGTAGGCGTTTCCGAAGTCCATTGAGTTCCTCGCATCGGTTCCGCTCGTCCAAAAGCGACCAAAGGAGGCTTCTGAGGCTTATTGGTGCGCGCGTTCGTGTGCATACACCGAGACGAACGCCCCTCCAACCGAACAGTAGTATTGTGGATGTTGCGTACAACTATCCAAACCGTTAAGTGCGGCGGTCGGATACACTCGACCGAAGATGAGCGAGCAACTGTTCCCGGAGACGGACGCAACCGTCGACAGCATCGACGCCGAAACTCTCTACGAGCAGGTCGAGCGCGACGACGAGGTGACACTCCTCGACGTCCGCGCCAGCTCGGAGTACGACGACTGGCACATCGACGGCGAGAACGTCGACGTCGCGAACGTGCCGTACTTCGAGTTCCTCGACGACATCGACGACGACCTCCTCGACCGCGTGCCCGACGGCGACCCGGTCGTCGTCGTCTGCGCGAAGGGCGGGGCCAGCGAGTACATCGCCGCACAGCTCGCCGAGGCGGGCTACGACGCCCTGAACCTCGACGGCGGCATGAACGAGTGGGCGCGCCTGTACTTCGCGACCGAGGTCGACGCGGACACCGACGCGACCGTCCTCCAGTACCAGCGGCCCTCGAGCGGCTGCCTGTCCCACATGGTCGTCTCCGACGGAGAGGCGCTCGTCGCCGACCCGCTCCGCGAGTTCACCGACCGGTACGTCGTCGACGCCGCGGACTACGGCGCGGAGATCGCGTACGCGGTCGACACCCACATCCACGCCGACCACGTCAGTGGCGCGCGCGAACTCGCCGACGAGGTCGGGTCGGTGGAGGCAGCGTACCCGCAGGCGTCCCTCGACCGGGGCGCGGCGTTCGACCCCGACGTCGTCCTCGAAGACGGTGACGAACTCACCGTCGGTGACGTCGCCGTCGAGGCGGTGTTCACGCCCGGGCACACGACCGGGATGACGAGCTACCTCGTCGACGACGCCGCCCTCTTCACCGGCGACTTCCTGTTCACGGAGAGCGTCGCGCGCCCGGACCTGGAGGACGGCGACGAGGGCGCACCCGACGCCGCGCGACTCCTGTACGACTCCCTGCAGACCCTCCGCGAGTTCGACGACGACGTCGTCGTCGCCCCCGGGCACTTCTCCGACGCGGCAACGCCTGCCGAGGACGGCACGTACACCGCGACGCTCGGGGAACTGTTCGACGAGATGAGCGCGCTCACGATGGACAGGGAGGACTTCGTCGACTTCGTCCTCAGCGACATGCCGTCGCGGCCGGCGAACTACGAGGACATCATCGCGACGAACCTCGGTGAACAGGACCCGGACGCCGACGAGGCGTTCGAGCTGGAGCTCGGGCCGAACAACTGCGCGGCCAGCAAGGACGCGATGACCGAGTAGGATGCTCGAGACTCTCTTCCCGAACGGGATCGCGCAGTACGCGGTCGGTGGCGCGCTCGTCGGGCTCGGCGTCGTCATCATCTACGTCGGTACCGGGATCATCGCGGGTGCGAGCACGTTCCTGGAGTCGACGTGGTCGTACGCCTCGAACCTGGACCGGTTCCAGCGCCGGAAGTACGTCGCGTCCCGCGACTGGCGCGTGGTGTTCACGCTCGGAATCGTCCTGGGTGCGGCCGCGTACACGTACGTGACCGGTGACTTCAGCTACTCGACGCGCGTGGAGCCGTGGCGGCTCGTCGTCGGCGGGTTCCTCGTCGGTGTCGGCACGCGAGTCGGGAAGGGGTGCACGAGCGGGCACGGCGTCTGCGGCGTCGGGTCGCTCTCGCAGACGTCGCTCGTGAACGTCGCCACGTTCCTCCTGGTCGCGGTCGGGACCGCGCAGTTGGTGTTCGCGATGGGGGTGCGGCCATGAGCGCGGTCGAGCCGAACGACCGCGGTCTGCTGTTCAACCTCCTCATCCTCGTCGGTGGGCTGGTGTTCGGCGTCGGGCTCGCGGTGAGCGAGATGGCGAAGCCGGAGGTCGTCCTGAAGTTCCTGCAGTTCGAGGACTTCGGGCTCGTGTTCGTGATGTTCGGCGGGAGCATCGTCGCGGGTGCGGCGTTCTGGCTCCTGAGCAAGACGGGGCGGTCCGCGCCCTTGACGGGCCGCGAGTACGCTCGGCGGTTGAAGTCGTTCGACCGGAACGTCCTGGCGGGCGGCGTCGTCTTCGGCGTCGGCTGGGGGCTCTCTGGCATCTGTCCGGGGGCGGCGTACGCGAGCGTCGGTATCGGGAACCTGACCATCCTGTGGGCGATCGGTGCGATGTTCGTCGGCGCGTACGCGCAGGCGCTCTGGCGTCAGTGGAGCACGAGCGACGCGGAGGCGGGGACGACGACCGCGGACTGACCGGAGCCCCGGGAACGTCCGTCGACTCGTCCGATTTTTTCGCGCCGCGAACCGCCGCCTCGGAACGCGTTCCTCGGGCCCCGTTGCACCTCGACGGCCGCGGCGCTCGGCGCAGGTACCCGCTTGAGTCGCTGTGTGTCCCGGAAACGGTCGAGCCGTGTCGTCGGTCGGACCTTCACGGTCGCTCCGTCTCGGTCGAGCTTCGCCGGTCGCTCCGTCTCGGTCACTCTTTTTCAGTCGTTCCATTATTCCACTATCGTGATGGCGGGTGTCGTGCCGTTCGTCGCGGCGGGTAGCTGGTTCACAGGGTGAGTCTCGAGCGTGCGCCAGTGGTCGCTCGGGCGACCGAGACGGTCGGCCTCTCGCTCGGGCGCGCGGTGCCGTGGGCCATCAGGGGTCGGACCGGCTGTCGAATAGTCAGTGAGTCGTCGGGTTCAGGGGGTGTAGTCATGCGTAAGTTATGGATGGCGATGGGTTGGGTAGCGAGATATAGTATTGTACGCTCTTCCCAAAACCGTTAAGGCCCGTTGTCGGCTACGGTCGACTGCACAGAAATCCATGCTCCACACAATACTGAAGCAGGTGTTCGTCGATGTTCGGCATTGAGATCTCCCAGGGCGTCGTCGACGGGGCGACGCTCATCGGCATCGTACTGCTCGAGGCGGTACTGCTCTACGTGGGCTACGGCGCCCTCGAGAAGCTACTCGGAAGGCGGCTCACCGCGTTCCTGCGGGGTGACTGACCATGGAGGTGTTCGGGGTCGCCCTCTCGCTGCTCGTGATGTTCAGTGGCTTCGGCCTCCTCATCGGCCTGCTCTTCGGGTTCTTCGGGATGGGCGGGTCGTTCCTCGTCACCCCCGCGCTCCTCGTCATGGGGTACGAGACCGACGTCGCCGTCGCGTCCGGACTCGCGTTCGTGTTCGGGACCTCCGTCATCGCGACGCTCAAGCACCGCGACCTCGGGCAGGTCGACTACAAGCTCGGCGTCCTGATGATCGCCGGCACGACCGCCGGCATCGAGGTCGGGAAGCTCGGACTGCACTGGCTGCAGGACATCGGGGTCGCGAACACCGTCGTCAGCGTCTCGTACGTGTTCCTGCTCGGCGCCATCGGGGTGTTCATCACGTACAACGCGCTCAAGGGCGGCGGTGACGGCGACGGCGGCGTGAGTCACGACGCCTCGGCGGACGACGAGGAACTGGACGCCGACGACATCCCGGACATCGCGAAGAAGATCCAGTCGTACCGCGTCCCGCCGATGATGAAGCTCCGCGGTGGCGTCCGCGTCTCGCTCTGGATGATCCTCGCGGTCGCGTTCCTCACGGGCCTCCTCTCGGGGTTCCTCGGCGTCGGGGGCGGGTTCATCCGGATGCCCGCGCTGTTCTACCTCATCGGCGTCCCCGTCCCGGTCGCGGTCGGCACCGACCTCTTCGAGATCGTGTTCTCGGGCGGTATCGGGAGCTTCCTGTACGCCATCGACGGGGCGGTCGACCTCGCCATCGTCGCGCCGCTGCTCGCCGGGAGCGCGCTCGGCGCTCGCATGGGTGCGGCCGCGACGAGTCTCGTCGAGGAGTCCGAGATCAAGGTGTACTTCGGCGTGATGCTCCTGCTCGGCGCGACCGCGGTCGCGGTCCGCGAGATCGGTGGTATCGTCGAGATGCCCGTGCTGGACCTCGTGAGTCTCGCCATCATCGTCGGCGCGGCGCTCCTCGTGAGTGGCGCGGTCGTCGTGAGCTCGATCCGCGAGCTCCGGACCGAGACGACGCAGCCGACCACGCAGACCGCGGACTGACCGGGCGCCCGTCGGCGCCCGTGCGCGGTGTTGCACACACCGAACAAGACTTTTACGCGCGGAGTGCGAAGACGAGACAACGATGGCAAACTCGATGCAGGAGTACCTCCAGCAGGACATGGAGTGCGAGGGGCTGCTGGAGTGCATCCACGGCCTGAAAGAACTCGACAGGGACGTCTACATGACGATCGTGGAGAGCCCGGAGCCGCTGACGGTCGACGAGGTCGCCGACCGCGTCGACCGGGAGCGCTCGACGGCGTACCGTGCCGTCAAGCGTCTCCAACAGACCGGGTTCGTCCAGCAGGAGCAGGTGAACTACGACCAGGGCGGGTACTACCACGTCTACAAGCCCGTGAACCCGGACGACGTCGCGGACGACATGCAGTCGATGCTCAACGAGTGGTACGCGAAGATGGGGACGCTCATCGGCGAGTTCCGCGAGAAGTACGACGAGCAGGCCACCGCGCAGGAAGCGACCGCGGCCAGCGAGTGACTCGTCGAGCCGCCGCTCGATGACGGGAGACACCTCGACGGACGCCGCAGGTTCGCCGCCGCCGGACGCCTCCGCCGACCACGCACGCCGGGAGGAGTCGCCTGCCGACCACGCACGCCGAGAGGCGGATTCGACGGCCGGCGGTGCCGAGGAGGACACCCGCGATGCCGGGGGCGTGGACCCGACCGTCGGTGCGGCGCGCGACATCGGCCGCGGGATGTTCGAGGAGGAGATGGGGCCGGGGTCGTCGCTCGCGCACCTGTACCGCGGCGAGATACACCGGATGAAGTTCTGGCGCGAGCGCCTCGACCGGACGACGAACTGGGCGGTGACGACCATCGCGGCGATCCTGACGTTCTCGTTCTCCAGCCCCGGGCACCCGCACTACCTCCTGTTGGCGGGGTCGGTGATGCTCGGTATCTTCCTCGTCATCGAGGCGCGACGGTACCGGGGGTACGACGTGTGGCGGAGCCGGGTGCGCGTCCTCCAGGAGAACGTCATCGCGCACGGGCTGGACCCGCGAGAGCAGGTCCGGGACGACCGCTGGCGCGAGCGCCTGAGCGACGACTACCGCGAGCCGACGTTGAAGATATCGGCGGAGGAGGCGCTCGCGCACCGCCTGCGGCGCGTGTACCTCCCGTTGTTCTCGGTGCTCGTCGGCGCGTGGGTGGTGCGCGTGACCGTGATGGCGACCGCGGCGTGGCCGACGAGTGCCGCGATCGGGACGGTATCGGGTCGCGTGACGACCGCCGTGGTCGTGCTCGCGTACGCCGCGCTCTTCGCGGTGTCGTTCCGGCCGCGCGAGTGGCACGCGGAGGCGGAGCTACGGACCGAGGACCTCTCGGCGTGGGACGACCGCCACTGACCGCACTCGCAGTTCCGGCGACCGCTACCGACCGCACTCGCAGTTCCGGCGACCGCTACCGACCGCACTCGCAGTTCCGACCACCGTCACTGACGGCGCTCGCCCGTTCTCGTCGTCGAGCGCGTGCGCGTCGCTACTCGGGGCCCGAATCGTCGTCGGCGAGCACGCGGTAGATGCGGTCGCGTTCGCGGTACGCGAGGAGCGTCGCGGCGCCGGTGACCCCGAGGAGGACCGCGGTCGTGGCGTACGCGTCTGTGGCGACGCCCGAACCGGCGGTCGTGAGGAGGAGGTAGCCCGGGGCGCGGCCGAGGACGGAGACGACGGCGACGTCGCGGGCGTCGAGTCCGAGGAGGCCCGCGGTGAAGCAGACGACGTCGTCCGGGACGCCGGGGACGAGGAATACGAGGAACACGGCGAGGAGTCCGCGGCGTTCGACGACCGCGTCCAGGTCGGCGAGCGCGTCGTCGTCGACGATCCGTTCGACGTGCTCGCGACCGAGTGCGGTCGCGATCCGGACGGCGGCGTACGTCCCGATGGTCGCACCGAGGAGGCTGTACGCGAGCCCGCGCCACGGGCCGAACAGGTAGCCGGCGAGGAACGCGAACAGCTGGCCGGGGATGGGCGCGACGACGACCTGCGTCGCCTGCGCGAGAACGAACGCGACGGGGGCGCCCGGGCCGAACGACAGGACGAACGCGCGGAGCGCGTCGAGCGACGCGACGTCGGCGAACGCACGGTCGAGTCCGGCGACGACGACCGCGGCGAGCACCGCGAGCGCCGCCGCGTACGCGAGGACTCGACCGCGGTCGACGTCCGGCGCGAGGATAGGTGAACGCGACACGGTTCGGCGTTCGGAACCCGGGCGCTTGAACGTACGTGCCGACCAACGCGACGCGCCAGCGGCTGAGAGTCGACCGTGACGTACCGGCGACGGCCGGTCGTCCGTGACGTGCCGGCGACCGCGTCTCGTCGTCGGCCCGGTACGGGGTCAGTCGCGGAGTCGATCGGCGAGGTATCCCGCTGGTTCCGCGAGAGGGCCGTGGCCGAACAGCGCGACGACGACGCCGCCGGCGGCGTCGAACACGAGGTCGAGCACGGAGTCCTCGAGACCGTACACGACGAGGACGGGGTCGAACCCGGCGGCGATGGCGAGTGCGCGCATCGCCTCCTCGCCGACCTCCCAGAGGACGCCTGCGGCGAGCGCGAACGCGACGACGTACGCGCCGAGGTACGGCTGTGGGATGTGGACGCGGCGGTCGTGTTCGTCGAACGCGGTGACGGCGAGGTAGCCGACGCCGCCGACGACGGTCGCCGACAGGACGTGCGTGAGGTGATCCCACCACCAGACGTCGTCGTAGAGCGCGACCATCCCGACGCCGTGCAGGAGGACGGCGACGGCGACGTAGGCGGCGGTCCACGGTGGGAGCGGGACGTCGAGGTCGCGTCGGATGACGCCGGGGAGGTAGGATACGGCGAGTGCGCCGGTCGCGTTCACGATGACGGAGACGTTCCGCGTGAACGCGCCCGCGACGAGGACGGCGACGATGCCGGCGCGTGCGGCTCGCGTGACGGCTCGCGAGTCCAGGAGCGCGCTGCGGAGGGGGTTCACGGCCTCGGGTACGACACGGGGTGACAAAAAGGTGCAAATACTCGCGGCTCGTACTGGCTCATCCATGATGGGGACGACACACGCGCTGGCTGGGGCGTTCCTCGGGGCGGCGATCGCGGTGGTCGCACCCGAGTCCGCGGCGGTCGTGGTGGTGGCCGCCGTCGCGGGGAGCGTCGCACCGGACCTCGACATCTACCGCGGGCATCGGAGGACGCTCCACTACCCCGTGTACGGGTGGGTGGTGGCGGCGCCGGCGGTCGCGATAGCGGTAGCGGTGCCGTCGACGTGGACGGTCGGTGCTGCGACGTTCCTCGCGGCAGCGGCACTGCACGCCGGCATGGACGTCTTCGGCGGTGGCCTGGAGCTCCGGCCGTGGGAGGCGGGGAGCGAGCGCGCGGTCTACAGTCACTACCACGGCGCGTGGCTCGAACCGCGTCGGCTCGTGCCCTACGACGGGTCGCCTCACGACCTCGGGCTCGCCGGCGTGCTCGCCGTGATGCCCGCGACGACGCTCCCGGACCCGATTCCGGCGTTCGTCGCCGCGGTCCTCGCGGTGTCCGTGGCGTACGTCGCACTTCGGAAGCGCCTGGCGGCGCTCTGGGCGTCGGTCGCTCGCGCGCTCCCGGCCCCGGTCGCGCCGTACGTCCCGGAGCGCTTCTACGACTGAGACGCCGCGACCGTTCGACGCCTCCCACGTCTATCCATGTGTCAGTACCACACACCATCGGTTGGGTGGCGGCAGTGCCGATAGGAACCAGCTAGTTCCGGTACGAGTCCCCCAGTTCGAGTCAGAACCGGGCATAGTGCTAAGACCCCAATATGGCACTCTGAACCACCTGTACCCCTATTATAAACCGCTTTACTTGATATGGAGCGAGTACCCAGTGATGGCCGACAAGTCACAGCGGGTTGCTGACGTCGTATCGCGGCGGAAGTTCATCGCCACATCTGGCGTCGCCGGCGTCACCGCAGTCGCCGGTTGTATGGGGGACTCCGGGAGCGAGACCGAAGCGGACGACGACTCCTCGGGCGGCGAGTCGACGACGTCCCAGAGCGACGGCTCGGGGAGCGACTCCTCGTCGACGGGTCCCGGAACGCTGACCTCCGGTGGCTCCTCGACGGTCTACCCCATCATGAACACCGCGGCGTCGTACTGGAACGCGAACCGGCCCGCCGACGACACTGAGTACTGGCCGCACGGCGAGTACGGCATCGACACCGACGAGAACCTCGCCGACTACTGGGGCGGCCTCTACGGCTTCGAGGGCGAGGACGGCGACCCGGCGTTCCAGTTCACCGTCGGCCTGTCGCACTCGGGGACCGGCGTCGAGAAGGTCATGAACGGCCAGCACGACATCGGGAACTCCTCGGGGAACGTCGAGGACGAGCTCCCCGACCGCGACTCCTACGACGACTTCGTCGACCACGTCGTCGGCGTCGACGGCCAGCCCCTCGTCGTCTCCCAGGAGATCGCCGACGCCGGCGTCGACCAGATCACCGGCGACCAGCTCAAGGACCTCTACAAGGGCCGCATCTCGAACTGGAGCGAGCTCGGCGGCCCCGACAGGGAGATCCAGGTGCTCGGCCGCGTCAAGGGCTCCGGGACGCGTACCAGCTTCGTGAGCAACGTCTTCGGCAACCCCGAGGAGGACACCTCCGTCGCGAACCGCTTCGGCCAGAACCAGCGGCTCGCACAGGCCATCGCGCAGGCCGACAACGCCATCAGCTACCTCGCGCTCGCGTTCATCGACACCGACGGCCTCGCCCCCATCGCCCTCGAGTGGGAGGGCACCACCTACAGCTATCAGGACGACCAGAACGGCCTGGACTCGACGGCGTACCCCCTCAGCCGTGACCTCCACTGTTACACGTGGCAGGGCACCAGCGAGCAGGAGGCCGCCGTCATCCGCATGGTCCTCAGCGACTTCGGCCAGGACACCTTCGTCAAGCCAAACAACTACTTCGCGCTCGGCAAGCGCCGCCAGGAGGAGCAGATGGCCAAGCTCCCCGAACCCTCGAACTGAGTAGGCGAGCACCCCGACCGACTCGCGGGCGTCGGTCGTCGCGCCACCACGCGTCATCCCACGTCACCCTGCCACCACCGCCCGCACCTCTCTTTCGACGCACGATACCGCCGAGCGATAGCTCGGACGTCGCTCTGTCAGCCGAGTTGCTCGCCGACGATCCGGTCGGCTTCGGCGACGAACGCCTCGCGTTCGCCGCGCGGGATGGTCGCGCCGGCGGCGACGTCGTGCCCGCCGCCGTCGCCGCCGACCGCGCGCGACGCCTCCTTCATGACGACCGAGAGGTCGAGGCCGTCCCGGACGAGCGCGTGCGTGCCGCGCGAGGACACCTTCACGTGCTCGTCGTCCTCGTTCGCGAACGCGAGGATGGGGCGGTCCCGCGCCACGCCGTCGGCGCCAAGCGCCATCCCGGCGACGATGCCGACGATGGTCTCGCGGATGCGGTCGTCCGCGTCGAACCACTGGACGTGGTCCTCGTGCGTGACGCCCTCGTTCTCGACGAAGGTCACGCCCTCGCTGAGGTTCCGGCGGTGGTTCCGGAGGAGTTCGCGGGCGCGTTCGAGCGCGCCGGTGCGGTCGCCGAGGCAGACCGCGAGGCCGACGTCCGCCCGCTCGTACCGCGCGGTGGCGTTCAGGAGCGTCGAGAACTCGCTCGCGTCCCGAAGTTCCGTCCCTTCGGGTTCGTTCGGGAGCGTGTACGACGTCGCGACGAGCTCCTCGATGCGGCGCGCGGGCACGCCCCGGCGGATGGCGTGCTGGATGAGCGCGCTCGCGACCGCCTCGCGTTCGGCCATGGAGAGGTCGACCCACGTCCGCCAGTCGCCGTCGCCGTAACAGTCCACGTCCACGTCGTCGAGGAACCGCCGGACGCCATCGGGGTCGTTCGTGATTCCCGGTATCGAGACGTCGCTCGCGTACTCCAGGAGCTTCGGGAGCGGGCGCGTCTGCTTGCCGTACACCGCGAGGTCCTTCGCCGTGTCGAGTGACCCGACTGCCACCCCTTCGTCGACGATACCGGCGTTCGCGCCGACGAGCTCGCCGCCGGACTCCTGCATGTCGCCGACGGCGCCGACGACGGCGAGCGCGGCGAGGTCGCGGTTGTCCACGCCGTCGGGTTCGAGCGCGCGAGCGAGCACGTACGCTGCGCCGGCCCCGGAGAGTTCCGTCGCGCCGTTCAACCCCACGAGCAGCGGGTTCAGGTGGAACTCGGTGTCGGCGTCCGCGGGCTGGTGGTGGTCCGCGATTATCGGCACGAACTCCCCGCGTGCTTCGTGTTCGGCGATGACGTCGAGCTGGCCGCTCCCGAAGTCCGTGAACAGCACGACGCGTTCGTCGCGAGCGGCGATGCTCGCAATCTCGGTCTCGTCCAGTTGCTTCTTGAACACGACTTCGTGGGCGACGTTCGCGCGCGCGAGCGCCGTGGAGGCGACCGCGGCGCTCGTGAGCCCGTCGGCGTCGATGTGCGACGCGAGGAGGACGCGGTCGGCGACGTGGATACGGGCCGCGCACGCCGCCGCGGGCGCTTCGAGTTCGGGGACGGGACCTGCCATCACTCGATGTAGTCGCGGCTTCGGGGTTAAACTCCCGGGTCCGCGGTCCCGGTGACGCGGTCAGACGTCCTCGTGGACGACCGCCTGACCGTCGGCGTTCTCGGGGGCATCCGTGCGGTCGTTCGCGTCCCGCCAGGCGACCCACGCCCCGTGCTGTTCGAACGTCCCGAGGTGCTCGCTCTCGACGGCTCGGGAGTCAGTAGCGTCGACGGCTCGGGAGTCAGTAGCGTCGACGGCTCGGGAGTCAGTAGCGTCGACGGCTCGGGAGTCAGTCTCCACGGCTCGGGAGTCAGTAGCGTCGACGGCTCGGGAGTCAGTAGCGTCGACGCGGGCGAGTCGCAACTGGATGCCGTTCTCGCGGTCGGGGTCGGGGCGTTCGCCCGCGAGGTGGTAGGTCGGTGCGTCGCGTTTGGCGGCGAGGGCGGCGACGGCGTCGTGGAACGCCTCGCGGGCGTCGTCGTCGAACTGGTAGAGGACGAGGCTGTGGGCGACGACGAGCGGTGCGTCCGCGGGGAGGTGGTCGGCGACGGCGTGGAGGTCGATGACGGCGTCTCCTTCGACGACGTCGGGCGGGTGGTCTCGGGCGACGGCGAGCGCGCCGTCGAGGACGCGCCGCCGGTCGCGGTGTTCCGGCCAGACGAGCGAGCGCAGCCACCGTGCGTCCACGAGTTCGGTCGAGTCGAGCGGGTTCACGTCGACGCCGACGCGGCCGGCGACCGCGGGCGGGTCGCTGGGGAGCGGCGGGACGGCGTCGCCGCGCAGGTCGCTGGTGACGGTGAACGGAGCGTCCGCGTCTCCGACGACGTGCTCGCGGACGTCGTCGCCGGCCGCGTCCTCGTGCTCGCTCCGGTAGGCGTACCGGTAGCGGTCCCAGTTCAGGTTCAGGCCGGCGCTCGACCCGACCTCCAGGATGGCGAGCGGGGCGTCGACGCGTTCGGCGACGGTCGCGTACCCGGGGTAGAGCGCGCTACATCGTCGGACGGCGTTGGTCTGGACGCGCCGCGAGCGCACGTGGTCGCGGACGGTGGTCTCGTTCGTTCGGACGAACGCGCGGACGGCGTCGGCGAGCGCGTCGTCGGGGTCGCGGGCGTCGTCGACGACCGAGGGGTAGTACGCGGCGAGCGAGCCGTCGACCGTTCCGGGGTCGTCGGCGTCGTCGCTCGCGAACAGTGCCGCCTGGATGGCGGCGAGCAGGAGCTGGGGGGCGGGCTGGCCGGGGGTGTGGTCGGCGGCGACGTCGAGCAGGAACGCGTCGGTGGCGGCAATCGCGCAGAGGCGCTCGTAGAGCGGGGAGGAGTCCTCGCACCATCCCGCGAGGTCGTCGAATTCGGCGGCGACGGCGGCGTCGTCGTCGGCTGGCATATGTCGGTCGTCGCTCGGAATGCACGTGAAACCCCGTCTCGTCGCGGTCGTCGTTGACGGCCTTAGACCGGTTTCGTATCGTCGATTGCGGTTGATAGCGTCAGACGCCCGTCGGTCGGTCGCCGCCAGGCGAGAACGAGAATCACAGGACTGCGGCCGGTTCGATGCGGATTACGGTCGGCTTAGGAGACCTGTGGTCGGTTCGCACGGACTGTGGCTGGTTCGGGAGGTCGTCGCACGATGCGAGCGTGACCGACCGGTTTCCGCGCGTCTCGGACGTGCACGCGGGGTATCGCCGTGGCCGTGGTCGTCACCGGGGCGCTCGCGGACGGTCCCAGGGGTCGACCCAGAGGCACCGTCCCGTGTGTCCGTCGGTCGGACCGAAGGTGGGGGGACCGGTGAGCGGCGTTCGCGGCCTCGCACACACGGGAACCGTCGCGTGGGCGTTGTCTGCGGCGGCGGCCTCGGGAACGGTTCTGGGAGTGGTCGTCGCCCCCGGGAGACGGGGACGACGGGTCGGGGACCGTCGTGCCCGCGACGCGCGCCCGGTCGGGGCTGCTGGCGGGGGCGCTGACGGTTGCGCCGACGCTGCTGGCGGAGCCGTTGACGACCGCGAGCAGCTGGCGGAGCCGTTGACGACCGCGAGCAGCTGGCGGAGCCGTTGACGACCGCGAGCTGCTGGCGGGGCGCCGGGGAGCTCGCCGACGCGGTCGGACGGGTGCGTCGTCGAGCGAGCCAGTCGAACGCGGTTTGTGGTCGCGGATGCGGGGATGGTCGGCTGTGGTCGTCGTCGTGTCGTCGCGCTCGGTTCTCGTGGTCGGTCGCCGGTGCTGTGCCTGGTCTCGGGGCGTTCGACGGCGAAGTGGCGGTTCCGGTGGGTTCGACGAAGCCACCCTCGAACGCACCGATAAATCGATAGTCGCTATATCGAATCGTCTGAATCGGGTGTATGGGCCCGACTCGGCGCCCAGTGATGCGTGGCGTGGCCCAAGCTCATTTCATCGCGGGGTCCGTCGGGGACGTATGAGCGAGCACGACCCGGGGACGACAGCGAGCGACTCCGACCGGGACCCGCGACAGCGGGACCTCTTCGAGGTGTCCCGGGACGCCATCCTCGTCCACGACGTCGACGACGGCCGCGTCGTCGACGCGAACGACGCCGCCGAGCGACTGCTCGGGTACGACAGCGAGGCCCTCGTCGGCCTCTCCATCGAAGCGCTCGGGTCGGGCGTCGAGACCGTCGACGGCACCGGCTCGACACTGTCCGGCGCGGACGCACGCGACGCCATCTGGGAGGCACTGGAGACCGGTGAGACGCGGTTCCAGTGGCAGGTCGAGCGCGCCGACGGCGACCGACGCTGGGTGGACGTCTCCATGGCGCGCGCACAGCTCCGCGAAGAGGAGCGCCTGCTGTCGTTCCTCAGGGACGTCACCGGGCAGCGCGAGCAGACCGACGCGCTCCACGAGAGCCGGGCGGCACTCCGCGATCTCCACGAGAACCAGATGGGCGACGGCAGCACCGAGTCGAAGATCGCGGCGATGCTCGAGACCGGGTGTCGGTTCCTGGACATGGAGTACGCGTACCTCACCGCCATCGAGGACGACGTCCAGACCGTCACGCAGTCCCTCGGCAACCACGAGACGCTCCGGGCGGGCGCAACCGCGCCGCTCGCGGAGACGTACTGCCAGCTGACCTACGGCGAGGACGCGACCGACGGCCTCTGCACGGTCCGCGACGCCGGCGAGGTGATGGCCGACACCGAGGCCTACGAGCGCTTCGGCATGGAGCGCTACGTCGGCAAGCAGGTCGTGGTCGACGGCGAGGTCCACGGGACGGTCTGCTTCGCCGGGTCGTCGCCGCGGACGCGGCCGTTCTCGCAGGCCGAACGGATGTTCGTGGACGTCGTCGCCGGCTGGATCGGGACCGAACTGGAGCGCGGCCGTCAGCGGACCGAGCTGGTGGAGCGGCAGCGGCGCGCGAACGCGCTGTTCAACGCCCCGTCGAGCTTGATCGGCGTGGTGGAGCCCGACGGAACGCTCATCGAGGCGAACGAGACGGCGCTCGACCTCGCCGACGTCGACGCCGACGACGTGCGCGGCGAGCCGTTCTGGGAGACGCCGTGGTGGGCGTACGACGCGGCGTCCCGCGCGAAGCTGCGCGACGCGATCGAGCGTGCGGCCGGCGGCGAGACCGTGGACTTCGACGCCACGCACCTGACGCCGGACGGCGAGGAGTTGACCGCCGCGGTGACCGCTCGACCGGTCGTCACGGACGGCGAGGTGGAGACCGTCGTCGTGCACGGGATCGACGTCACGGAGCGCGAGCGCCGGGAGCGCGAACTCCGTCGGAACCAGCAGCGACTCCAAGCCGTCCTGGACAACGTCCCGCTCGTGTTGTTCGCCGTCGACGCGGACGGGACGTTCACGCTCTCGAAGGGGAACGCGCTCGGGCGACTCGGGATGGCCGAGGACGAGGTCGTGGGCGAGGACGCGTTCGAGTTGTACGACGGGAACGAGACCGTCGTCGACGGGTTGGTGCGAGCGCTCGCCGGCGAGTCGGTCTCCTTCGAGACCGAGTTCGGGTCGGCGTTCTTCCGGACGTGGGCGCGCCCGCTCTACGAGGACGGGGCGGTGACCGGTGCCATCGGGGTGTCAGTTGACGTCACCGAACGCCACCGGCAGGAGAAGCGCCTGGAGACGCTGAGTACGGCGACCCGACGCCTCATGTACCCGTCGACGCCCGATGGCGTCGCGGCGGAGGCTGTGAGCATCGCGCAGGACGTCCTCGACGAGCCGATGAGCGCGGTCTGGGCGTACGACGACGACCGGGACGCGCTCGTGCCGATGGCGGCGACGGACGCGGCGCTCGACACCGTCGACGGCGAGTCCGTCGCCGACCTGACGACGTTCGGGCCGGGAACCCGCGAGTACGACGTGTTCCGGGGGAACGAGACGACGGTCGTCGAGGACTACCGGGCGCTCGACGACGGCGGGAGCGGCGAGGGCGCGCTCGGGACGGTCGCGTTCGCACCGCTGGGCAGTCACGGCCTGCTGACCATCGGTCGGCCTGACGTGACCGCGTACTCGGACGTGGAGGTGAACCTCCTCGCGGTGCTCCGGAACAACACCATCGCGGCGCTGGATCGCGCGGACCGCGAGCAGGCCCTGGAGCGCTACCAGCGCGAGCTCGAACGGTCGAACGAGAGCCTCCAGCAGTTCGCGTACGTCGCGAGCCACGACCTCCAGGAGCCCCTGCGGATGGTGTCGAGCTACGTCGACCTGCTCGCTCGCGAGTACGGCGACGCGTTCGACGACGAGGCCGAGGAGTACATGGAGTTCGCGGTCGACGGCGCCGACCGGATGCGGTCGATGATAGACGCGCTCCTGACGTACTCGCGCGTGGAGACGCACGCCGACGACTTCGAGTCGGTCGACGTCGACGCCGTGCTCGACGACGTCCTGCAGAACCTGGAGCTCCGCGTCGACGAGACCGGCGCCGAGGTCACCGTCGACGACCTGCCGACGCTCCGAGGGGACCGCGACCAGCTCGGGCAGGTGTTCCAGAACCTCGTGAAGAACGCGTTGGAGCACGCGGGCGAGGACGCACCGACGGTGGTCGTCGAGTGCGAGGAGCGCGAGGACGCGTACGCGTTCAGCGTCGCGGACGACGGCGTCGGCATCCCGGACGACCGCCAGGATGCGGTGTTCGAGATATTCGAGACCGACCATCGGTCCGCTTCGGGTGACGGCGGCGGAATCGGACTGGCGGTCGTCGAACGCATCGTGCACCGGCACGGGGGCGATATCTGGGTGACGTCCGAGCCGGGTGAAGGTGCAACGTTTTCGTTCACGATACCGAAGGATGCGGTCACCGAACCAATGCACGAGGTCACGCCATGACTCCAGACGCAGACCCCATCGAGATACTGCTCGCCGAGGACAACCCCGGCGACGTCAAGCTCACCGAGAAGGCGTTCGAACAGGGACAGGTACTGAACAACTTCAACGTCGTGAACGACGGCGAGGAGGCGTTGCAGTACCTCCGGCAGGAGGGCGAGTACGCGGACGCCGAGCCCGTCGACCTGCTCTTGCTCGACCTGAACATGCCGCGGAAGAGCGGCGACGAGGTCCTGAAGGAGATGACCGACGACCCGCAGTTGCAGCGCGTGCCGACGGTCGTCCTGACGAGTTCCAGCGCCGAGGCGGACATCGCGAAGAGCTACGACCACAACGCGAACGCGTACCTCACGAAGCCCGTGGACTTCGACGGCCTCCTCGACGTCGTCGACCGCATCGAGGGGTTCTGGCTGTCCGTCGTCAGGTATCCGCCGGAGCGACGATGACGGGGTCGGACGCGAGAGGTGAGGATGCGACGGCGGCGGGGTCGACGTGCATCCTGATCGTGGAGGACAACCCGGGGGACGCGAAGCTCATCGAGCATCACTTCGCGCGGGAGTCGTTCGGCGAGGTCGGCGCGGACGTCGAGTTGACGCACGTCGAGTCGTTGACGGAGACGCTGTCCGCCCTCGGGGAGCGGTCGTTCGACTGCGTGTTCCTCGACCTCGGGCTCCCGGAGAGCAAGGGACTGGAGACGCTGAAGCGGGCGCTCGACGCGGAGCCGGACGCGCCGGTCGTCGTGCTCACGGGACTGGACGACCGCGAGCTCGCCGTCGAAGCCATCCAGACCGGCGCGCAGGACTACCTGGTGAAGGACGAGATCGACCCGCGGACGCTGTCGCGGTCGCTCCGGTACGCGATAGAGCGCAAGAAGCAGGAGCGCGAGCTCCGCCAGCGGACCGAGCAGATAGAGTTCTTCAACAGCATGCTCCGGCACGACATGGGGAACGACCTGCAGCTCATCCGGTCGCGGGCGGCGCGGTTGTCCCGCGAGGTCGACGGCGAGCAGGCGACGGCCGCGGCGGACATCGTCGACCGGACGGACAAGATAATCAACCTGGCGACGAAGGTGCGGTCCGTGCTCGCGGCCGTGACCGACGACGACGGCCGCGACCGGGCGGTCGTCGACGTCGTCGACGAGCTCGCTTCGGAGGTCGAGCGCGTGCGAGCGATGGCCGGCGACGTCACCGTCGACGTCGACGCGCCGGACGACACGTTCGTGTTCGCCGACGACCTCCTCGGGGACGTCCTCAAGAACCTGATGACGAACGCGGTCGAACACGGCGGCGACGGCGCCACCACGATCGAGGTCACGGTCGAGGAACAAGCGGAGACGGTCGCGGTCGCGATCGCCGACGACGGCCCCGGTATCGACGAGCCCGAGCGCGTGCTCGAACGCGGCGAGACCGCCGGTCCCGCGGGCGGAACCGGCTTCGGGCTGTACTTCGTCGCCTCGATGGTCGACGCCTACGGCGGCGACGTGCGTATCGGGGAGAGCGACGCGGGCGGCGCGGAGGTCGTCGTCGAACTGCCAGCGGCCTGAGCGGTCACTTCACGCTCGAGCTCGTGGAGCTCGACAGCAGGTAGACGGCGACGGCGCCGAGTGCGAGCGCGAGCGCGGCGAGGACGGCGACGCCGGGGACGACGGCGTTCAGTGCGCCGTCGAACGCGGTGACGTCGATGACGGTCATGACGTCGCGGTCGAGCATGATGGCGCGCGCGGTGTCGACGCCGTACGTCACGGGGTTGAACCGCGCGAACGTCTGTATCCACTCGGGGAGCGTCTCCAGTGGGAGGAACGCGGAGGAGAGGAAGAGCAGCGGGAACTGGAGGAGGTTCGCGGCGATGATGGTCGACTCCTGGTCCTTCGTGATGACGGCGAGCGAGTTCGAGAGCGCGACGAACCACAGCGAGAACAGGACGCCGACGGCGACGATGCCGACGGCGCCGACGACGCCGGTCGCGATATCGGCGCCCAGGAGGACGCCGAGGCCGAGGATGATGGCGACCTGGACGGCGATGCGGAACACCTCGGCGGCGGTCTTCCCGACGAACACCGCGGTGCGGCTCATCGGCGACACGAGGACCTTCTCGAACATCCCCTCCTCGATGTCGTTCACGAGCCCGATGCCGGAGGTGACGGCGGCCGCGAGGCTCACCTGGATGGTGATGGCGGGCACGAGGTACGTCTCGTAGCTGACGTCGCCGAGTCCCTGGCTGACGGCGGCGCCGGCGACGTTCCCGAACACCTCCGTGAAGAGCACGAGGAAGATGATGGGTTGGGCGAGCGAGACGACGAGCACGAACGGATTCCGTACCGCCTTCAGGTTCCAGCGTTTGAAGTTCACCCAGGCGTCGCCGCGGAACGTGTTCCGTGAGCGCCTGACGGGACGGTCGGCGCTCGCGTTCGCGGTCCCGCCGTCGGCGCGGGCGTCCGCGTTCGGCGTTCGCTCGCCGTCGGTGCGCGCGTCGTCGGTCATCGGTCGCCCTCCGTGGCGGCGGCGTCGTCCGCGACGTCCGCGTCGAGGTGTTCGCCGGTGATGGCGAGGAAGACGTCGTCGAGCGTCGGTGCGCGGACGTTGAACCCGGTGACGACGAGGTCGGCGTCGCGGAGGGCGACGAGGAGGTCGGTGCCGTGTTCGCGCGCGACCTCGCTCGTGACGGTGATGCCGTCGTCGGTCGTCTCCACGGCCGCGTCACCGAACACCGCCATGTCGTCGGCGATGGCAGCGGCGCGGTCGTACGCGTCCGCGCCGTCCTCCAGCGAGACCTCGAGCACCTCGCCGCCGACCCGTCGCTTGAGGTCGGTCGGCGAGCCGTCCGCGACGATCTCGCCGTCGAGGATGACCGCGAGGCGGTCGCAGAGCGCGTCCGCCTCCTCGAGGTACTGCGTGGTGAGGAAGATGGTGGTGCCGCGGTCGTTGATGTCCTCGAAGTACTCCCAGAGCCGGTTCCGGGCCTTGGGGTCCAGGCCCGTGGTGGGTTCGTCGAGGAACACGAGCGGCGGCCGGTGGACGAGCGCGGTCGCGGCGTCGAGGCGCTTCTTCATGCCGCCGGAGAACCCGTCGGCGCGCTTGTCCGCGACGTCGGCGAGGTCGACGAGGTCGAGGAGGTCGGCGATGCGGTCCTCGCGGTCGGCCTTCGGGACGCCGTAGGCCTCGCACGCGAACCGGATGTTCTCCTCGGCGGTGAGCTCGGGGTCGACGCTCGTCTCCTGAGCCATGTACCCGATGGACTCGCGGACCGCTCGCGGTTCGGCGGTGACGTCGAAGCCGTTGACGGTGACGTCTCCGCCGGTCGGCGAGAGCAGCGTCGCGAGGACCTTGATCGTCGTCGTCTTCCCGGCGCCGTTCGGCCCGAGGAACCCGAAGAACTCGCCTTCGGGAACCCGGAGGTCGACGCGTTTGACCGCCTGGGTACCGTCGGCGTAGGTCAGTTCGAGGTCGGATGCGTCGATGGCCGCACGCTGGGAGTCGGTCGGTTCGTCGGTCTCGTCCGCGCCTCGTGTGGACGCGTCCGTGGACGAACGAGGTTGCTGGGTCACGCTCCACACTACGGCGAGTGTCGCCTTATCGTTGTGACCCCGAAGTGATGGAACTGCTACAGAACGTGTAGCGACCGACCCACACCGAACGACCACCCGTACCGTACGGCTTTTTTGCACGCAGTCGGTGCGCGTCGGTAGTCTTCTTCGCGTGAGAACCGGGTAGCCGCGGCACTGCGGTGTCGAGCGGTCGACTCCGAGACGTCGACGCTCCCCTGACGGTCGCCGGGGACGGTCCCGCCGCTCCCGAGAGCGGGGACGCTGACGAGGAGACGGAGTCGACGGCCGGTTAGCCGTGGTACGTCGGCGCGGCGGCCTCGACGACGGCGGTGGCGAGCGCGTCGAAGTCCGCGACGTCCGGGACGACGTCGACGTCGATACCGTGGGATTCGGCCGCGTCGCGCGTCGGCGGACCGATGACGCCGACCGTGGCGTCGTTCAGGCCCGCGATGGCGTCCTCGCGGACGCCGCGGTCGGCGGCGGCGTCGAGGAAGTGCTCAACGGTGAGCGTCGACGTGAAGCAGGCGGCGTCGAGGTCGCCGCTCGCGGCGAGCGCGGCGGACTCGCCGCTGCCCTCGGGGCGCGTGAGCTCGTAGAGGACGGTCTCGTGGACGAACGCGCCGGCGGCTTCGAGGCCGTCGACGAGGACCGGCGAGCCGTGGTCGCTGCGCGCGACCTCGACCCTCGCGCCGTCGACGCGCGATTCGAGCGCGGCGACCAGGCCGGTCGACGTGAACTCGTCGGGGACGACGTCGACGTCGTACCCGCGGTCGCGCAGGCGGCCCGCGGTCGTGTCGCCGATGGCGGCGACGACCGCGTCGCGCGCGTCGAACCCGGCGTCAGCGGCGAGGTCGACGCCGGTCTTGCTCGTGAGCACGACGACGTCGGCGTCCTCGCGCGGGGCGGCGTCCGTCGCGGCCACCGCGAGCATCGGGTCCGCTATCGGCGTCGCGCCGAGGGACTCGACGAGGTCCGCGGCCGCCGCGAGCCGGCCGTCGTCCGGCCGGAAGACGGCGACCGTGGTGTCCCGCGTCGTCATCGCTCGCCCTCCGCGTCGTCAGTGCCGTCCGTCGCGTCGTCGCCGGTACCGTCCGTCGCGTCGGCCTCGTCCGTTCCGTCGCCGAGAACCGTCGTGACGCGGTCGTTCGCGAGGAACGCGCGGAGCCGGTCGTGGCTCGCCGCGACCTCGCCGATGACGGTGACGGCGGGCGGTTCGACGCCGGCGTCGTCCCGGGTCGCCTCGGCCGTCCCGAGGGTGCCGGTGGCGACGCGCATGTCCGGCCACGTCGCGCGTTCGACGAGCGCGATCGGGGTCGCCGGGTCCATGCCCGCGTCGAGCAGCGCCCCCGAGTACTCCGGGAGCTTCCCGACGCCCATCAGGACGACGAGCGTGCCGCCGGTCGCCGCGAGCGCCTCCCAATCGACCGCCGACTCCGCCTTCGTCGGGTCCTCGTGACCGGTGACGAACGAGACGCTGGAGGCGTGGTCGCGGTGCGTGACCGGGATGCCGGCGACGCCCACGCCACCGATGGCGGACGTGACGCCCGGCACGACCTCGAAGGGGACCCCGTGCTCGGCGAGGTGCTCGGCCTCCTCGCCGCCGCGTCCGAACACGAACGGGTCACCGCCCTTCAGCCGGGCGACGGTCTCGCCCCGTTCGGCGAGTTCGACCAGCCGCCGATTGGTGTACTCCTGGGGCGTCCACTCGCCGCCAGCGCGCTTCCCGACGTCCTCGCGCTTGCCCTCGGGGATCGACTCGAGTATCTCCGGGCCCGGGAGCTTGTCGTGCAGCACCACGTCCGCGTCGTCGATGACCTCGCGAGCCCGCACCGTCAACAGCCCGGGGTCGCCGGGCCCGGACCCGACGAGGTACACCGTCCCGACGTCGCGCTCGCTCGCGCCCTCGCCAGCCGAATCCACGGGGGAGTCCTCGACCATCGGTCAGTCCTCGCGAGCCTGCGCGACGAGGTCGGCCGCACCGCGCTCGCGGAGGTCCGCCGCGAACTCGCGGGCCGCGGTCGCGTGGGACTCGACGGGGAGGTCCCGCGTCTCCACGACCGTCTCCTCGCCGCGCTCGTCGTACACCGCCGCGGTGACGCTGACGTGCGCACCCTGGACGACGCCGTACACGCCGATAGGCGCGATACAGCCGCCGTTCAGGCCCGCGAGGACGCTGCGTTCCGCGGTCGTCTCGACGCGCGTCCGGGCGTGGTCGAGGACGCCGTGGATGGCCTCGCCGACGTCGTCGTCGCGCGACGTCACCGCGAGCGCGCCCTGGCCCGCGGCGGGGACGAACTCGCGGAGCGGGAGGCGCTCGGTCTCGACGTGATGCGCGAGCCCGATGCGCTCCAGGCCCGCTTCCGCGAGCACGATCGCGTCGAGCTCGTGGTCCGGGTCGCGCTCCATCGCGCGGCGCCGCACCTCGCTCAGCGAGTCGAACCACTCCTCGACGGTGCGCTCGAACGCGTACGCTGCCGCGTCGAGGTCCACGTCGTCGAGCTCGATGCCGTCGGGGACGTCGCCGGCGTCGCCGCGCTCGGCCGCCTCGGCCGCGGTCCGGCGCTCGTGTTCGTCCTGCAGGCTGGTTGCGAGCAGCTTCTCGACGCGCGTGTCGACGTTCCCGCGGAGCGGGACGACGTCGAGGTCCGGGCGCGACGACAGCAACTGCGCCTTCCGGCGGAGCGAGCTCGTCCCGACCGTCGCGCCGTCCGGGAGGTCGTCGAGCGCGCTCCCATCGGGGGTCACGAGCACGTCACCGGGCGGTGCGCGCTCGGGGACGCCCGCGACGACGAGGTCGTCCGGACTGTCCGTCGGCATGTCCTTCATCGAGTGCACGGCCGCGTCCACGTCACCCGCGAGCACCTGCTCGTCGAGCGACCGGACGAACGCGCCCGTCTTCCCGAGGTCCTGGATGAGCTCGTCGCGGACGCGGTCGCCCTCGGTCGAGACCTCCACGAGTTCGACCTCGTACCGGCGGTCCTCGAGGGCCTCCGCCACCGTCGCCGCCTGCCGGCGCGCGAGGTCCGAGCCACGCGTCGCCAGCCGTATCGTCCCCTTCGTTCGCATATACACGCCAGTCGGCGGCGAGCGGGGAAAAGTACGTCCGTTTGCGCGCGCCACGCGTCACGATCCCAACCGGACCGCCGTCCTCAGGCGTCCGCGGCGACGAACGCCGCCGTCGCGACGACGTACCCCGACGCGATTCCCGCGAACGCGGAGATGGCGAGCGCCGGCGCGTACTCCGCCCCACCCCACGCGAACGCGACCCCGGCGAGCGCGAACAACGGCGGCGGCACGTCGTCCAGGACCTCGGCCGCCTTCGGGATGCGCTCCGCGACGATGGACCCGATGAGGCCGACGCCACCACCGAGCACGACCGCCACCGGCCGCCACAGCGCCCCGAAGTACGCCATCCCCACCATCACCACGGCGACCACTCCAACCACCACGAGCCGATTCGCCACGAGCGAGCGAACGTTCACACCCCCAGCAAGCACCCCCGCCGGCTTTCGCGTTCCGGTCCACGCCGCGAACTTTCGCGTTCCGGTCCGCGCCCGATGACCGACGCTAATCAGCGATGACCCGCCGCCGTCGCGCCCAAACGTTCAAGAACCAACCCGCGGCCAGCCCCGCCGTGACGTAGCCGCGGTTCGCGAGCGGCCCAGACCGTCGCGCCCCGCACCGCCGCGACCCCCCGAGCAGCCACGCGGGGCCTGCCAGCCCCCGAGACAGCTACAGCGCCTCGCGGTACGCGTCCAGGGTCTCCTCGATGTCGGCCTCGGTGTGAGCGTACGACACGAACTGGGACTCGTACTGGTTCGCGGTGAGGAACACGCCCTGCTCTTTCATCTCCTGCCAGAACACGCGCTCCCAGCGTTCCGTGTCGCACGCCGCGACGTCCGCACCCGTCTTCGGGCACACGTCGAACCGCGGGCAGTCCTCGCGCTGCGAACAGCCCGCCTCGCAGTGCCCCTCGAAGTCCTCGGGCGCCTCGCGCGTGAACAGCACCTTGAACATCGAATCCGTCCCCACCACCGTGTACTCCGGCGCCTGCTCGCGGCAGATCTCGGTGAGGCCCGCCCGGAGCTGCTCGCCGAGCGCGTTCACGTGCTCGTAGACGTCGTTCTCCGCCGCGTACTTGAGGTACGCGTGCCCCGCCGCCATCGTCACCGGATGCCCGCTGAACGTCCCGGACTGGAACACGGGCCCGCTCGGCGAGAACTGCTCGATGAGCTCCGCGCGCCCACCGATGGCGCCCACCGGGAACCCGCCGCCGATGATCTTCCCGAACGTCGTCACGTCCGGCGTCACGCCGAACTTTCCCTGCGCGCACTGCAGGCCACCGACGCGGAATCCCGTGATGACCTCGTCGAACACGAGGAGTGACCCGTAGTCGTCGCAGAGGTCGCGGAGCGTCTCGTGGTAGCCGTCCACCGGCATCACGATGCCCTTGTTCCCGAGGATGGGTTCGGTGAGGACCGCCGCGATGTCGTCGCCGTGCTCCTGGAACACCTCGATAGCCGCCTCCGTGTCGTTGAACGGCACCGGAATCGTGTGCTGCGCGAACTCCTCGGGGATGCCGCGCGTCGACGGATGCACGTCGCCGGGTTCGCCCTCGACGAGCGTCGACTCCTGCGCGCCGTGGTAGCCGCCCTGCATCACCACGATCTTGTCCCGGCCCGTGTACCCGCGAGCGAGCCGCACCGCCGAGACGGTCGCCTCGGTCCCGGAGTTCACGAACCGCAGCATCTCGACGCTCGGCACGTGCCGCGCCACGAACTCCGCGTGCTCCACCTCTATCTCCGTCGGCGCACCGTACATCGGTCCCTGGCTCGCGTGCTTCTGGACCGCCGCCTGGACGTCATCGGGCGGCGAATGGCCGTACAGGAGCGGGCCGTAGCCGTTCACGTAGTCGAGATAGCGGTTCCCGTCCGCGTCCACGACGTGCCCGCCGTCGCCCTTCTCGACGAAGAACGGGTACGGCATCGTCGCGCGCACCGAGGAGTTCACGCCCCCCGCGAGGACGGACAGCGCGCGGTCGTACAGCCGCCGCGACTCGTCACTGGTCATGCGAGGCGATTCGAACCCACCCCACAAGTGCGTGTCGAGACCGCAACCAGCACTCGACCCCTGCCTGGCGTCCATGGTCGCCCCGGTCCCGAACCGGACGGCGACGCACACGTTCGAACGATGCCCAGACCAGTCGCGTTGAGAGTTCCCACCACGCAAATGCTATGCCAGGCGGCCGCTTCGGTCGACGTGTGACCCGTCACGAGAACGCGCTGGGGTTCCTCGCGCTCGCCGCGCTCTGGGGCGCCAGCTATCCCGCGATCACGGCGGCGAAAGCGGGCGTCGACCCGCTGTTGATGGCGGCGTTGCGGTTCGACGCGATCGGCGTCGTCGTCCTCGCGTACGCCGTCGTCCGCGGGCAGCGGGTCCGACCGACGCGCGCGGACCTGCGGACGGTGCTCGTCGGTGGCGTCGGCATCGTCGCCATCCACAACGGCCTGCTGTTCGCCGGGCAGGCGCGCGTCACCGGCGCAGTTGGCGCGGTCGTGCTCGCCACGGTCCCCATCTGGAGCGTGGCGTTCGCGGTCGCGTTCCTGAACGAGGCTCGGCCGACGCCGGCGCGCGTCGCCGGCATCTGCCTGGGCGCGGTCGGCGTCGCCGTCCTCGCCGTCCCCGCGCCAGGCGCGGTTGACTCTCCGGACCCCGTCGGCGTCGGCCTCCTCGCCGCGTCCGCGATCGCGTTCGCACTCGCCGCCGTCGGCCTCCGGCGCACCACGCCCGGACTCGGCGTCGCCGCCCGCCAGGGCTGGATGATGCTCGTCGGCGGCCCGCTCCTCCACGCCGGCAGCGTCCTCGCCGGCGAGACCCAGGCCGTCACTGTCTCCACGCGGTTCGCGGTCGCGTTCACGTACCTCGTCCTCGCCGCCGGCGTCGTCGGCTACCTCCTGTACTTCGAGCTACTGGACCGCCTCGGCCCCGTCGAGATCAACCTCGTCGGGTACGTCGCGCCCGTGTTCGCCGCGCTCGTCGGCTGGCTCGTGCTCGACGACGCGCTCTCCGCGCAGACCGGGCTCGGGTTCGTCGTCGTCGCCCTCGGGTTCGCGCTCGTCAAACGCGCCGCCATCCGCGACGCCCTCGCCGACGACCCCCAGCCAGCGACCGGCGACTGAACGCGTTCGAGACCCGGTGCCGCCGAAACTCGCAGCCGTTGACAGAAACTGCGTGCTGCAGCCGGAGCAGAGGCCCAGTTCGAAACCATCGCTCGGTTCGGGTGAGGTGCGTGCAACGCTGCTGTTGCGTGCTCTTGCGAACCTATCGAGAGGGAAGATTTTTTGCTAGAGCTAACAGTCATCGAACATGGCCGCTCCATCCGAGACGACTTTCGGATTTGCCTCCCGGTTTGCGCTGCAACTCCCGGTAGTTATCGCTGTGGTCGTGGCCGTCACGGCGTCGTCACTGTACCTTTCGGTGATTGCGGCTGCGGTCGTCGGCCTCCTCGTCGGAACCGTCGCCGCCGTACTCGTCTCTGCGCTCGCGACGGTCTTCGATTGACACGACCAACACGCGCAAGCTATCTCCGTCACGTGGACGCCACCTCTACTACTTCGGAGGACGAGAGCCGCGGCGAGTTGACGCGACCGAGACGGCCGCTGTCACCGAGTGAGAATTTCGACAGGGTGGGCAGCTCGACTCCCGAAACGACGTCCTGACGGCCGCCGGACGCGTGCTCAGTTGGAGGCGGTCTCGATGGCGTCGGCGAGGTCGGCGACGATGTCCGCGGGGTCCTCGATACCGACGGAGAGGCGGACGAGGTCGTCGGTGACGCCGGCCTCCTCCTGTTCCTCGTCGGTGAGCTGCTGGTGGGTCGTCGACGCGGGGTGGATGATGAGGGTCTTCGCGTCGCCGACGTTCGCGAGCAGACTCGCGAGGTTCGTGTTCTCGACGGTGCCGCGGGCGGCCTCGTAGCCGTCCTCGAGGCCGAACGTGATCATGCCGCCGTAGCCGCCGTCGAGGTACTTCTTCGCGTTCTCGTGAGTCGGGTGGGATTCGAGGCCGGGGTAGTTCACCCACGCGACGTCCTCGTGGTCCTGGAGGTACTCGGCGACGGTCATCGCGTTCTCGCAGTGGCGGTCGACGCGGAGCGGGAGCGTCTCCAAGCCCTGCAGGGTCTGCCAGGCGTCGAACGGGCTCTGCTGGTTCCCGAGGTCGCGGAGGCCGCGCGCGATGGCGGCGTACGTGAACGCCGCGTCGCCGAACGTCTCCGCGAAGTTCACGCCGTGATACGCGGGGTTCTCCCCGCCGATCTCCGGGAACTTGGCGGCGTGCTCGCCCCAGTCGAACGTCCCGCCGTCGACGACGACCCCGCCGACGGTCGTCCCCGAGCCGTGGATCCACTTCGTCGTGGACTCCCAGACGAGGTCCGCGCCGTACTCGATGGGGTTGCAGAGGTGCGGTGTGGCGAACGTGTTGTCGACGAACAGCGGGACGTCGTGGTCGTGCGCGATGTCCGCGACGCGCTCGATGTCCGGCGTGTCCAGCGCGGGGTTCCCGATGGTCTCCAGGTGGACGTACGCGGTGTCCTCGTCGATGGCCTCATCGTAGGCGTCGTAGTCGAGCGCGTCCACGAACCGCGTCGTCACGCCGTTGCGTTCGACGCTGTGCGTGAGGTACGTCGCGGTGCCGCCGTACAGCGACTTCGAGGAGACGACGTTGTCGCCGGCGTCCGCGAGCAGGAACGTGACGAGGTTCAGTGCCGCCATCCCCGAGGACGTCGCGACCGCGCCGACGCCGCCCTCGAGCGCCGCGAGACGCTCCTGAAGCGTCTCCACGGTCGGGTTCATCAGGCGCGAGTAGATGTACCCGGGTTTCTCGAGCGCGAACTGGCTCGCCGCGTCCTCGGCGTCCTCGAACACGTAGCTCGTCGTCTGGTAGAGCGGCGGCGCGCGCGCGCCCGTCGCCGAGTCCGGCTCCTGCCCGGCGTGCAGCGACTCGGTGGCGAACCCGCGGTCGTCGGTATCGTCGGCTGCTTCGTCTGTCATAGACCCCTCTAGGGCGTCGACGCCCTTAGCCAAGTGGAGTGTGGTGACTCTTGCCGGCGTCTACGACCGAGTCGAAGCAGCGAGGCGTCGAACCGAGTCGAAGCGGCGGGTCGAGGAACAGGGTCGAGTCGAGGGACCGGGTCGAACGAGGAACCGAGGAACGAACTCGAATCGGTGGTCGTGCGTGGCGAGAGGGCGCCGTCAGACGGCGTCGGTGCCGGTCTTGCCGGTCCGGACCTGGTAGGCGTCCGCGACCGGGAGGACGAATATCTTCCCGTCGCCCTTCTCGCCGGTGTGTGCGGCCTCCGCGATGGCGTCGACGACGTCCTCGGCGGGGACCTCCGCGACGACTGTCTCCACCTTCACCTTCTGGTGGAGGTCGACGACGTACTCCTCGCCGCGCCACTGGCTCTTCTTCGCGGGCTGACTGCCGCGCCCGGAGACGTCCGTGACCGTCAGCGACGGTGCACCGGCTTCGGAGAGCGCGCGCTTGACCTCCGTGAGGCGGTCGGGGCGGATGATGGCGACGACCATCTCGATGTCGCTGTCAGTCATCGCTCTCACCTCCCGTGGCAGCGTCCGAGGCATCCGCGGTCGCGTCCGTGGTGTCGACCGCGTCGGCGCCGCCGTCGGTGCGGACGTTCGTGCCGCCGTCGGTCGTCACCGTCGCGCGACCGGACTCGGGGCTGGCGTCCCCGACGAACTCGGGGTACGTCGAGATGCCGTGTTCGCCCGCGTCCAGGCCCGCTTCCTCCTCCTCCTCGGTGACGCGGAGGCCGACGAGTGCGTCGAGCGCGAGGAACACGCCGCCGGTCGCGAGCACCGTCCACGTGCCGATGACGGCGACGCCGACGACCTGCATCGCGAGCTGGTCGACGCCGAGGAACGCCCAGCCGTCGCCGAGGATGGCGACCCCGCTACTGGACGCGCCGAAGAACGGGATGAGGATGGTGCCGACGCCGCCGGCCGCGCCGTGCACCGCGAAGACGCCGCAGACGTCGTCGATCTTGAGGGAGTCGACCGTCCACCGGTACGCGGGCAGGACGAGCGCACCGCCGATGGCGCCGATGACGAGGCCGCCCCACCACGTGACGTGCGGGACGGCGCCCGTGACCGCGACGAGCCCGGCGAGCAGGCCGTTGGCCATCCAGAGCGGGTCGGGTTTGCCCTGCCAGAACGTCGAGACGAGCATCGCGGCGACCGACCCGGCGCCCATGCCGAGCGTGGTGACGAGGACGACGCGACCGAGTGCGGCGCCCATGAACGCGACGGAGCCGTCGTCGGCGACCGAGAGCACGGTCGCCTGCGTGCCGACGTTGAACGCGTACCAGCCGAACGCGAGGATGAGCGTTCCCAGGACCGCGAGCAGCATCGAGTGCCCGGGGATGGGCTGGCTGTCGCCGTTCTCGTCGAACCGGCCCTTGCGCGGGCCGACCATCTTCGCGGCGACGAGGCCGGCGAGGCCGCCGACCATGTGGACGACGGTCGCGCCGGCGAAGTCGAGGTAGCCGACGCCGAGCGCTTCACCGAGGAACCCGCCGGTGCCGCCCTCGACCGGGCCGGAGAGGAGGCCGCCCGCCCAGGTGAGGCCCTGGACGGTCGGGTAGATGATGGCGGTGATGGCGACGACGAACAGGACGTAGGCTTTGAAGTCCATGCGTTCGGCGACGGCGCCGGAGACGATCGTCGCCGCGGTCATCGCGAAGACGGCGCCGAACACCCAGCCGATCCAGGAGTCCGCGGCGCCGACGTGCGAGAACGCGCCCATGACGTCGAACGCCGACCCCGACGTGAGTGCGGCGACGACGCCGGCGAAGCCGGCGCCGACGACGAAGTACACGAGGACGCCGAGCCCCCAGTCGGTCATGTTCTTCATGAGGACGTTCCCGACGTTCTTCGCGCGTACCTGGCCGGCTTCGAGGAGCGCGAAGCCGGGCTGCATGAAGAAGATCAGGAAGGAGACGACGAGCACCCAGACGGCGTTGATGCTGTTCGCGACGGCGGTGGGGTCGACCTGGAGTGCGAGGCCGTCGAGCATCAGAGCTCGACCTCCGCGAGCGTCGCGAGCAGGTCGTCGTTGACCGCGCGCGGCTCCGCCGCGTCGGCGTCGGCCGTGCGCCGCGCTGCCGAGCCGGGGTCCGTCGACGAGTCCTCGAACCCGCCACCCGTTCCGTCAGTGGCTGACCGTTCGTCCACGATACGTCCGCATTTACACGCGTTCGTGTTCCGAGTCACGGATAGTCGTCATCATAGCACAGTACATAAGGATTAGCGTTACCGAACGTCCACAATACCAACACCATGATGGACGTTCGTACGAACTTCAATCGAATCAAGTCTGTTTAAGGATGTAAAGCGTCCAGAAACCGGGCGTTCGCCAGCACGGAATCCGACGTTCGTCGACTCCGCGGACGCTCCGGAAGACCGACCCCAGTGACACGCGTCACCACGGCACTCTGATTCGGACTGGAGAACCGCAAGCAAGCGTCGACCTTCGAGGCCGGCAAATCTTGCACGCGCGACCGCAGAGACCCGACCAGAACGGCTTCACGGCGTCGACGACCGGGTCGCGACCGCACCCGCGACGCGACCCCTCCAGCCCGGCGGCCGTGACGCTACTCCTCCAGGCCGATGTCCGTGACGATGATCGTCACGTCGGCGTCCGTCTCCGCCTCGGGTTCGATGGGGAACCCGACGGCGTACGCGCAGTCGCCGTTCTCGATGTTCTGCAGCTGGAACCCGCCACCGAGCGTCTGGAGGGACGCACGCCCGGTGCCGTCGTCGACGATGATCTCGGACTGCGTCGCCTTCTCGATCGACCCGACGACCCGCGGGAGCTCCTCGGTCGTCTGCGATTCCGAGCCCTCCCCGCCCTCGGTCTCGTTCTCCTCCTCCTGCTCGCGCGCTCGCTCCGCCAGCGCACCGATCTCGTTCTCGCCGGGGCCACAGCTCCCGAGCACGCCACAGCCAGCTACCGATGCCATCCCGCCCGCTGCCGTCGCAGCCGCGGTCCGCTTCAGAACATCTCGCCTGTTCATGTACCCACACCGACAGCCGTGCATCATAACGATTTCCAAACTCGCGGTCGTTCACGATCGACCCACCAGGCTCGATTCGACCACCCGACGTAGCGGTCGAGCGGACCCGAGAACGTAGCCGCCGGGCGAACGAATCGTCCCGCGTGAGCGACGCGCTGACCGCCTCAGTCGTCGCTCTCGGCGAGCAGTTCCGCGAAGTACGTCACGACGAGGTCCGCGCCGGCACGCTTGATCGAGAGCACGGACTCCCTGGCCGTGGCTTCGAGGTCGAGCCAGCCCTTCTCCGCGGCGGCGTGCAGCATCGCGTACTCGCCGGAGACGTTGTACGCCGCCACCGGCCGGTCGAACTCTCGGCGGACGTCCGCGACGATATCCAGGTACGGGAGTGCGGGCTTGACCATGAGGACGTCCGCGCCCTCCTCGACGTCCAGCCGGACCTCCCGCCCGGCCTCCCGGCGGTTCGCGGGGTCCATCTGGTAGTGCCGGCGGTCACCGAACGCGGGCGCACCGTCCGCGGCGTCCCGGAACGGCCCGTAGTACGCCGACTCGTACTTCGCCGCGTACGAGAGGATGGGGACGTCCGCGTGCCCGGAATCGTCGAGCGCTCCGCGGATCGTGCCGACCATCCCGTCCATCATCCCCGACGGCGCCACCATGTCCGCGCCCGCCTTGGCGTGACTCACCGCGACGCTCCCGAGCAACGGCAGCGTCTCGTCGTTCTCGACCGTGAGCTCGGCGTGCTCGTGTGCGTGAGGCTCCAATACCCCACAGTGCCCGTGCTCGGTGTACTCGCAGAGACACACGTCCGTGATGACGTACGCGTCCGTCGCGTCCGTCACCCGCCGCGTCGCCTCCTGCACGACGCCGTCGCCGGCCCACGCACGCGACCCGGTCTCGTCCTTGGATTCGGGGATTCCGAACAGCATCACGGCCTCCACGCCCGTCTCCAGGACCTCCTCGACGCGCGCCACCGCCTCCTCGACCGGCACGCGCTCGTGGCCCGGCATCGACTCGATCGGGACGCGCTCGTCCGTCGTCGCGTCCACGAACACGGGCGCGACGAGGTCCGTCGCGTCCACCGTCGTCTCGCTCACCAGCTCGCGCACGCCGTCCTTCCGGAGGCGGCGCGGACGCTCGGTACGCTCCATACCGGTCACTCCGGGGTCGCCCGGGGTAAGCGTAGCGCTCTCGACGACGACCACCGCGAGCGAACCACGGGACCCACTCCGTCGTCACGGGACGCACCCCGTCGTCACGGGGGCGCCGCCAGCGAGCCAGGGGTCGTGAGTGGTCGCGTCACAGGGCTGCGTGACACAACGCATTTACCTGCCGACTCGTGACTGTATGTCGAATGACGACCGACGTCGCCGACGGCACGCAACCGCGAGATGACGGCCTGCGATGGCTGCTCGCGGAATACGGGCCGCTCGCGGTCGCCGTCGGGTTCGCGCTCCTCGCCGCCGCCGGCGTCGCGCTGTTCCTCGTCGGCGACGAGTCCCTCGCACGGGCGTACCTCGACCGATACGGGATGGTCGCGCTGTTCGCCATCCTCGTCCTCGAAGGCGCGATGCTCCTGTACTTCGCGCCGAGCGAGGCGCTCGTACCCGCGAGCATCCAGTTGCTCGCCGCGAGCACCGGCGACCTCCGGACCATCGCGGCCCTCGTCCTCGTCGCCGCCGCCGGCGCGACCGTCGGCCAGTACGCGCTGTTCACGCTCGCGAAGCGCACCGGTCGCGACTGGCTCCTGGAGCGGACGTGGTTCCGCGTGAGCGAGAGCCGGCTCGCGCGCTTCGAAGGCTGGTTCGACCGCTGGGGGCGCGCCGCCGTCCTCCTCTCGAACGCGCTGCTGTTCACGCGCGGGATGCTCACCGTCCCCGCTGGCTTCGCGGACATGGACGACGTCGAGTTCGTCGCGCTCTCCGCGGTCGGGAGCGTCCTGTTCCAGACGTGGCTCGCGCTCGCGTGGCTCGGCGTCCTCGAACTCGGCGCCCTCTGACCCCCGTCACGGACCCGCACACACCCACAAGGGCTTTTCTCGCGGCGTCGAATCGTCGTCGTATGCCCGGCGCACGCTTCCTGGAGACCGACCGGTTGACGCTGCGGACGATAGAGGAGGAGGACGTGGACTTCGTCCACGAGCACAAGAACCCACCCGCCGTGCATCAATCGTACATCTGGCCGTACCCGGAGAACCGCGACGACGTCGAGACGTACCTCTTCGAGGACGACGACGGCACCGGCCTCCTCGTCTGCCGCGAGGACGACGACGGCGACCCGGAGCCCGTGGGGGAGGTCGGGCTGCACGTCGACGACCGGACGCGCGAGGCCGAGATCGGCGTCTGGGTCGCGCAGCCGTACTGGGGCGAGGGGTACGGGACCGAGGCCTGCGAGCGGTTCGTCGACTACGCGTTCGACGAGCGGAACGTCCACCGGATGATGGCGAAGCACATCGAGGGGAACGACGGCTCGAAGCGCATCTGGGAGAAGCTCGGGTTCGAGCACGAGGGCGTCCACCGCGAGAGCGAGTTCATGGACGGCGAGTACCGCGACATGCACGTCTACGGCGTCCTCGCCGACGAGTGGCGCGACCGGCGCGACTGACCGCGGGACGCACTCTCACGCCGCCCCAACGCCTTTTGTGGCGTCACAGGAACCGGGGAGTATGCCTGGTGCAGCCTTCCTCCGTGGCGACCGCGTCTCCCTCCACACCGTCGAAGAGGACGACCTCGAACTCCTGAACGAGAACGTGAACGACCCGCGGGTTCGGCGGCCGCTGACGTCGGCGACGCCGACGACGATGCACGGCACCGAGGAGTTCTACGAGGAGGTCGTCAGCGACGACGACTCGGTGAACCTCCTCATCTGCGTCGAGGGCGACGACGATGAGCCCGAGGCGGTCGGGGACATCGCCCTCTTCAAGATCCACGAGCGGACGCGCTGGGGCGAGGTCGCCATCGCCGTCCATCCCGACCACTGGGGCGAGGGGTACGGGACCGAGGCGAGCCGGCTGCTCGTCGCGTACGCGTTCGACGAGCGGAACCTCCACCGGGTGCAGGCGCGCGTGATGGCGACGAACGACGCCTCCCGGCGGGTTTGGGAGAAGCTCGGGTTCGAGCGGGAGGGACGGCTCCGCGAGAACCAGTTCGTCGACGGCGAGTACGTCGACACGCTCTACTTCGGGTTGTTGGAGTCCGACTGGCGGGAGCGCGAGAGCTGACCTGGTGGCTCCGGTCGACGGTCGCGCGTGGAACCACCTGGTGACCGGGTGTCGAGAACGTGGCCACCAGGTGTCACACTAAGTATATCGCCTCGGCCGTCGTATCAGTGTTCATGGTCAAGAAGTTCACACTCCTGGAGCTGCACCTCGACGACGCCCGATTCAGCAACGCCGTCGGTTCGACGCCGGAGGCGGCCGCGGAGCTGCTCGACGACACGGACGAAGACATAGACGGCGACGTGGACGTCGAGATGGAGATGGACGATGTCGACGGTTCGAGTCGGTCTATCGGCCGCACGCTCGGACGCGCGGCGTTCCTCGTCGTGCTCGCGGTCGGTATCCGGACCATCGCACGCCGCATGCTCTCCGACGACGTCGAGGGCGTCGAGGACGTCGTCCGCGAGGACTCGGACTCGGTCGCGGTCGACCTCGACGAGAGCGTCGAGGCCTGAACTCACGCGAAAACATACGGTAGCCTATATTTTCCGGTCGTATGTCTACCTCTAGTGGCCGCTTTGTGACCACTACGTCCGGTTCGTAGCCGTATAAGAACCATACTATAACCATGTTATTTCTTACACATCTGCCGTATTTATTACGTCGCGTGCGGTAATTGGTACCGAGCCACATTATGGCAACCGAAGACGTCAACACCGACACGTCCACCACCGAGCACAGCACAGAGACCGTCCAGCAACCCACCAGCACCGGCCTCGACTCGAACGTCGCCGGCGCACTCGCGTACCTGTTCGGCGCCCTCACCGGCATCGTCTTCTACGTCCTCGAACCCGAGGACGAGTTCGTCCGGTTCCACGCCGCACAGAGCATCGTCGTCTCCGTCGGCTTCTTCGTCCTCGCCATCGCCACCACCATCGTCACGACCGTCCTCAGCGTCCTCGGCGGGGCCGGGACCACCGCCACTCTCGCCTTCGGGCTCGTCTCCCTCGTCATCAGCCTGCTCTGGCTGCTCGTCGCACTCGCCGGGTTCGGCCTCTGGCTGTTCCTCATGCTCCGCGCGTACCAGGGCAAGAGGACGCGCATCCCCATCGCGGCCGGCATCGCCGACCGCATCGCCTGATTCCCCGACTCCACCCGAACCCATCGCTCTCCACCTCCATCGACTCCAGAGAACAGCGACCGCACCATGGCCACTCCGAGACACCAGACCGTCGGTCACGCTGGACGACCGACGCCCACGGACCGCCATCCAGACGACCGGAACGACCGACCGCCCTCAGACCTCGATCTGAGCGTCGACGTCGAGTGCCTCGACGATGAGTTCCGCGACGTCGACGACCTCGATGTCGTCCTCGAACCCGCCGGTCTTCCGCCCGTCCTCGTACATCGTCATGCACATCGGGCACGCCACGACGAACTTCTCGACCGCACTCCCGGCGTCCGTGTCCTCCAGGGCTTCGCGGAGGCGTTCCTCGCTCGGCTTCGTCTCCTCCTCGACCTCCATCCACAGCCCACCGCCGCCGCCACCGCAGCAGAACGAGTCCGCGCGGTTCCGGGGCATCTCGTGGAGCTCGCAGCCCGTCGCCTGCACGAGCTCGCGGGGCGCCTCGTACTCGTCGTTGTACCGGCCGAGGTGACACGGGTCGTGGTACGTGACCGTGTAATCCAGTTCCGTGCCGGAGAGCCCGAGCGCGTTCCGCTCGACGAGCTCCTCGACGACCTGCGTCCAGTGGCGGACGTCGATCTCGCCGTCCGCGTTCCACTGCCCTTCGAACTCGAAGGGCATCATCGGGTCGTCCGCGAACTCCTCGAAGTCGACCTCCGGGTACTCGTTCTTGAACGTGTTGTAGCTGTGCGGGTCCGTGCAGACGAGCTTCTCGAACTCGCAGTCCTCGAACGACTCGACGTGATGCCCGGCGAGTTCGACGTACAGGAACTCCTCGCCGACCCTGCGGATGTCGTTCCCGTCGTACTTCTCGTCGTCGAACAGGATACCGAAGGAGACGTCTGCCTCCTGGAGGATGGTCGCGAGCGACCGCGCGACCTTCTTGTTCCGGTCGTCGTAGCTCGGGTAGTCGCCGACGTACCAGAGGTACTCGACCTCCTCCTCGCGGGCATCGGTGACCTCGAAGTCGAGGGGGTCCGCCCAGTCCGCGCGCTTCCGCTGCGGGTCACCGAACGTGTTCCCCTTCTGCATGACGTTCTGGAAGACGTCCTGGAGGTTCGAGTCGATCTCGCCCGCGTCCGTGAGCTCGCGGTTCATCCGCGTGAACGACTTCAGGTGCTCGATCTCGACGGGACAGGCGTCCATGCACGCCATGCAGGACATGCAGGACTCCATCGTCTCCGCCTGGATGACCGAGGAGCCGCCGTCGGCGACGATGGCCTTCTCGTCGCCGCCGGCGTCGAGGTTCTCCCGGTACTGCTTGAGGTCGAGGATGACGTCGCGCGGGTCGAGGTTCCGGCCGCTCGCGTTCGCCGGACACACCGACGAGCAGCGGCCGCACTTCGTGCACGCGTCCTGGTCGAGGATCTCCTTCCAGCTGAAGGAGTCGATGCTCTCCGCGCCCGTGTCCGCGTCGAGGTCCGCCGGGACGCCGGGGAGGCGCTTGCCGGCCTTCTCGTCGCGCGTGACGACGTTCGCGAAGCTCGAGATCATGTGGAACGGCTTCGCGTACGGGATGGCGGCGACGAACACGAGCGCGACGACGGCGTGAGTCCACCACGTGAGCGGGTAGACGGCGGTCGCCATCGACTCGGTCACCCCCGCTGCCGCGAGGACGTCGGCGACGAACCAGCCGACGAAGCTCACGTTCTCGAAGTCCGGGAAGCCCGTGCCGAGGATGCGGACGCCCTCGGTGAGGTAGCCGCCGACGCCGAGGTAGAACAGCGTCCACACGAAGAGGTCGTCCTCGGCGCTCGTGTGCTTCCCCCAGAGGCGGCCGTTCCGTTCGACGTACCGCCGGTAGATGGCCATGCCGACGCCGACGACGAACAGGAGCCCCATCGCGTCCATCACGAGCGAGTACGCGAGGTAGAAGTCGCCGACGAAGAACGACGCCTCGTTGCTCAGGACGTACTTCGTGAACTTCTGGTAGCCGTCCATGTCCACCGCGAGGATGCCCGTCCCGATGGTGAGCGTGAGGAACCCCCAGAGGATGAACGTGTGCATCACGCCGGCGTAGAGGTCCCTGTCGAACTGTTTCTCGTTCGAGGCGACGATCTTCGTCGCCTCGAGGACGCGACGGCCGAGGTCGTTGGTGCGCTCGAACCAGTCCTCGTCGCCTTGCGCGTAGCGCGCGAAGCGACCGTAGACGCCGTAGCAGAAGACGACGATGGCGACGGCGGCGAGGTAGTAGAAGACGACCTCGCCGACGTGACTGATCTGCCAGAACGTCGGGCGGGTCGTCTCTTGGGCGAGCGGTACCAGCGGAACTGTCATAGTCTATCACCCGGGCGATTCGGGCTTAAATCTTGCCACACTCGGTCGGTGGACCGCTCCCGTCTTGCGAGAATCCTCCCGGAGTTGAGGGTTTCTACGTCGGAGTGGGCTGCCTTCGTGCGATTCACCCCCGGGTCGACGCTTGGTCGTGACCTCCGGAGGACCAGCGACGGACTTCCGAGAGCGGCGGTGCCCGTCGTGCGTCGTAGCCGATGGTTGTCAGCCGAACCGGTGGGTAGACGGACTGCTGTCCGCCGAACCGGTGCGTAGACGGATGTTACCGGGCTCGAAAGGTGTGGTACGTTTATGTACCGCGAGCGGTTGAGTGCTCGGTGATGGACCGCAAGACCGAGGAACTGCGTGACATCTTCATGGACGTCGCCGGTGACGACACCGTCACCGAGTCCCAGGAGGAGTCCCGTGGCTCCCTCACAGACCGCCCAGACGTCGACGCCGCCCTCCACGACGTCGTCGAGACCCTCCGGGACCGCTACGGGTTCGGGACCGACCTCGACGACGACGCGCTCGTCGAACTCGTCCAGCTCGTCTACGACGGCGCGGACGACGACGCCATCGCCGGCGAGCTCGACGCCGACGTCGACGCGTTCGAGGTGTTCGTCGCCCGCACGGACTGTCACCTCGTCGACGACGACGACCTCCCCGCCGAAGGCGACGCGGCCGTCGACGACGACCGCGACCCCGTCGCCGTCCTCCGTGACGCCCGCGAGGACGGCCTGGACGCCGTCGAGACCGCGTTCGACGTGGACGAGCGCACCGCGCGCAGGTACGTGCTCGCGCTCGACGCGAGAGAGCGCTCGCGCGCCGCGAACGACCGGTACCGGGACGCGTTCGACGACGTCCTCACGGACGCCGCGCTCTCCACGGACCTCGACGCCGCTCGCGAGGACGGCCTCGACGAGGCGACCGAGGGGATGGAGGTCGACGTCGACTTCTAGCCGCGCGCCGTCCCGCGACCGGTCCCGCACCGTCCGACGACCACGCTCCACGACCGCGCCCGCCTCGCCCGACGACCACCCCCGCGCTCTTTTGTGCGATGGGGCGCGAACGTCGGCGTGCTCGCGTTCAGCGACCTCCGGACCGCCGCGTACTGCCCGCGACAGCTCTGGTACGCCCGCCAGCGCGACGACCGGTCGCCGCCGGCGCACGTCGACGCCGTCCGTGCGCTCGCCACGCGGTACGACGACGCGCTCGCCGACCCGCGTCCGTCCGACGACGACACCTCGGGTAGCGTGGACGAGTCTCTCCTGAAGGTCCCGGTCGAGCGGTGGCGCGAGCGCGTCCGCGGCGTCCGCAAGCGCGAACCGCGGTTCCCGGACCTCTGCGAGCCAGCCGGGACCGAGGTGTTCCTCTCGGGGCGCGAGTGCCACGGCGTCGCGTCGAAGGTCCTGCCGGACCCGCCGCTCCCGTCGCTCGTCTCCACGGGGCGTCCGCCCGAGCAGGGCGTCTGGGAGCCCCACGCGGTGTGGGCGGTCGCCGCGGCGAAGGCGCTCGCGTGGGAGCGCGAGCGTCGGGTCGACGAGGCGATCGTCGAGTATCCCGCGTACGGCGTGGTGCGCCGCGTCCGCCTCACGACGCGGAAGAAGGCGGCGTACCGGGAGGCGATTCGAACGGTCCGAGAGCTCGACGCACCGCCCGCGCGCCTCGACGGCGACGACGCGTCGAAGTGCGGACCCTGCGACTACGCCGACGAGTGCGGCGTTCGCACCGGCACGCTCCGGTCGCGGCTCACCGGACGCTGAGCGGCTGGTACTCGGGTCGGGTCAGCACGGCGAGACGTTCGTGCCGCCGAGCCGTCGGACGGCGTCCTCGGTCACGAGGTACGTGGCGTCGGTCGCGACGTCGGCCTCCTCGTCGTCGGTCGCGTACGAGACCGGGTGCGTGACGTCGACGTGGACGCCGTCGGCGGTCCGGTTCACGACCGTCGCCTCCTCCTCGATGCCGACGAACGAGGTGGGACTCCAGCTCTCGACGCAGGGCGCGTCCTCGAACCGGTCGGTGATGTACGCCTCCTCGGCGTCGAGCGCCCGCTCCGTGGCCGCGTCGTTCGAGACGCCGCCGGCGGTCAGGCACCCGGCGGTCGCGAGGACGACCACGAGACAGCAGGCGATGCGAGTTCGTCGACGCATTGTCGGAATCGTCGACCGCGCCCCGTGAATATCTTCTCCCGAGGCGGGGGAGTCAGTGCTCGTCGAGCCAGGCTTCGATTGCGCCAGCGAGCGCCCCGCGACGGTGGATTTCCCCGGTCGCGGGGTCGACGACGGTGCTCTCGCTGCCGTCGGTGCGGCCACCGTCGAGGACGGTATCGACTGCTGCCAGAAAGTCGGGGTCGAGGTCGTCGGGGTGGCGGACGCTCGGGTGCCCCGAGCGGTTCGCGCTCGTCGCGGTGACGGGCGTGCCGGCGGCCGCGTAGAGGTCGAGCGCGAGGTCGTGCGCGGGAACGCGGACGCCGACGCGCTCGCCGCCGGCGACGAGGACGTCCGGGACGTGGTCGGCGCGCTCGCAGAGGACGGTGACGGGGCCGGGGAGGAACGCCTGCATGAACGCCATCGTGTGGTCGTCGGCGTGCACGTGCTCGCGGGCGGCGGCGACGTTCGGCACGCCGAGCGAGAGCGGTTTCGAGCGGTCCCGGCCCTTCGCGTCGAACGCGCGCTCGACGGCGTCGGCGTTCAGCGCGTCGGCGCCGAGGCCGTACACGGTCTCGGTCGGATACACGACGAGGTCGCCGGCGGCGATGGCGGCCGCGGCGGCAGTCACCTCGTCGTCGCGTGCAGCTGTCGAGTCGTCTCCGCGTGACATCACTACGAGGTACGGCGGGCGAACGCAAGAATCCGCTGGTTCTCGCCCCGGCGAGTGGTCGCGGTGACGCTCGCGTCGCCCCGGAACTGAAAGAGTGAACTGCGTTCGCGTCCACGGACGAACGAATGGACGTCGGCTTCGACGAGCGGACGCTCGTCCTGAACCACGTGTTCTTCGCCGGGTGGACGATCCTGTACCTTCCCGCCAGCGACCCGCTCGCGGTGCTCGACGGGGGCGTCGGACTCGGACGGAGCGCGGTGTTCGCCCTGTGGGCCGTCGCGGGCCTCGCCCTGCTCGCAATCGACTGTCTCGTCGCGTCCCGCCTGCTCGCGGGCGACTGAGCGCTTCGAGATGCGACCGGGAGCGTGTCCGGTGGCGCCTCGCGTGACGCGACCGGTCGCTCAGGCGTCGTCGAGCGCGTCCGCGACGTCGTCGTACGGCGGGAAGTCCGGCCACTCGCCCGCGGTCCAGGCGTACTCGACGGTGCGTTCGGCGTCGAGGAGGAACACGCTCGGTCGCGGTTCGGTGACGCCCGTCATCCCGTCGAGGTCGTGGACGACGCCGTACGCCTCCGCGACGCCGTTCTGCGGGTCGCTGAATATCGGGTAGTCGATCTCGCGGTCGCGGATGGTCTCGGTCGTGTCGTAGGGGTCGCTTATCGTGACGCCCACGACGGAGACGTCGTGGTCGGTCTCCCAGTCGCGCTCGCGGAGCTCGTTCCACGTGTACGTCGCCGGGAACGCGCCGTTCATCGTCGTGAACACGAGCAGCACTGGGCCGTCGTCGAGCAGCGAGTCGAGGCTGCGGTCCTCCCAGTACTCGTCGTTGACGAGCGGTCGCGTGAAGTCGGGGGCGGTGTCGCCGACCTCGGGGTGGTCGGCGTCGGGGAGTGAGACGACATCGAAGTCGAGGTCGACCATCAGGCGTCACCTCCGTCCGCCGCAGGGGACTCGGCGTCGGCGGTCGACCCGCCGTCGGTCGCCACGTCCTCGCCGCCGTCGGTCGCGCGCTCGTCGCCGTACGTCGCGTGCAGGTACTCGACGATGTTCGCGGACTCGCTCATCGTCACGCCCGTCGACTCGTCGACGATGGCGGGCGCGGTGCGACTGCCGCTGACGCGCTGGAGGACGTTCCGCCGCGAGTGCAGCGGTTCGACGAACCGCGAGCGATAGTCGAGGTCGTACTCGTCGAGCACGCGGACGACGCGCTCGCAGAACGGGCACGCCTGCAGTCGATAGAGCGTTATCGGTGCGTTCTCGGTCATACGCGTACTCGGTCGTCGCGAGACTAAGGGGCTTGGGACGCGGCAGGCACGCGCCGACGGTCGGAGACGTCGAGGGCCGTGTCACCGACAAGAAAAGAGTTAATCCACCGGGACCCGAAGCTTCGGAGTTGAATGGGTTCATCGCTTAGTGTCGTATCTGCGTTGCTAGCCGCGTATACCGTTCCGTTCGTCGGCATCGAGGTCTCCGAGACCACCGTCGCGGTGCTCGGAAGCGCCACGATCGGGGTGCTCATCGTGCTCTCGGCGTTCTTCTCGTCTTCCGAGATCGCGATGTTCTCGCTCGCCGCGCACCGCATCGACGCGCTCGTCGAGGACGGACGGTACGGGGCGGAGACCGTCAAGGAACTGAAGGACGATCCGCACCGGCTCCTGGTGACGATCCTCGTCGGGAACAACATCGTGAACATCGCGATGTCCTCGATTGCGACGGGTCTGTTCGGAATCTACATGACGCAGGGACAGGCAGTCCTCGCCGCGACGTTCGGCATCACGGCGCTCGTGCTCCTGTTCGGGGAGAGCGCGCCGAAGTCCTACGCGGTCGAGAACACCGAGTCGTGGGCGCTACGCATCGCGAAACCGCTGAAGTTCTCGGAGTACCTGCTGTTGCCGCTGATCGTCCTGTTCGACTACCTCACCCGCGTCGTGAACAAGATAACGGGCGGGCGGTCGGCGATCGAGACGAGCTACGTCACGCGCGACGAGATACAGGACATGATCGAGACCGGGGAGCGCGAGGGCGTCATCGAGGAGGACGAGCGCGAGATGCTCCAGCGCATCTTCCGGTTCAACAACACCATCTCGAAGGAGGTGATGACCCCGCGCCTCGACATGGACGCGATCTCGAAGGAGGCCCCCATCGAGGAAGCGATCCAGCAGTGTATCCACGGCGGGCACGCACGCCTCCCCGTCTACGAGGGGAGTCTCGACAACATCATCGGCGTCGTCCACATCCGCGACCTCGTCCGCGACCTGAACTACGGCGAGAACGGCGACCTGGAGCTCGGCGACATCATCCAGCCGACGCTGCACGTCCCCGAGTCCAAGAACGCGGACGAGCTGATGGCGGAGATGCGCGAGAACCGCATGCACATGGTCATCGTCATCGACGAGTTCGGCACGACCGAGGGCCTGGTGACGATGGAGGACATGATCGAGGAGATCGTCGGCGAGATCCTCGAAGGCGAGGAGGAGGAACCCATCGAGCAGGTGAGCGAGGACGAGGTCCTCGTGAAGGGCGAGGTGAACATCGAGGAGGTCAACGAGTTCCTCGACATCGAGCTGCCGGAGGGCGAGGAGTTCGAGACCATCGCGGGGTTCATCTTCAATCGCTCCGGGCGCCTCGTCGAGGAGGGCGAGGTCATGGAGTACGGGCGCGTCCGCATCACCGTCGAGCAGGTCGAGAACACGCGCATCATGAAGGCGCGACTGACGCTCCTCCCCGAGGAGGAGGCCGACGACGAACCGGACGCGGACGCGGACGTCGAACCCGGCGAAGTGCCGACGGAGTGACTCGCACGCGGAACCCACGCTCGGTCGTGACGCGGGGACCGGTCAGACGAGGAGTGCGTCGACGGCCCAGAACCCGCCGTAGGCGACGACGAAGGAGAGGGCGAGCGAGCCGATCCACGCGGCGACGGTCTTCAGCATCTTCTCGCGGCTGACGCCGCTGGAGCCGGCGGCGTACCCGCTGCCGACGATGGTGGAGACGATGATCTCGTTGAACGAGACGGGGACGCCGAGGAAGATGGCGACCTGCGCGATGGAGAACGCGGGGATGAGGGCGGCGATGGAGCGGCGTGGGCCGAGCGACGAGTAGTCCTGACTGAGTGCCTTTATCATCCGGGGGGCGCCCGTCCACGAGCCGACGAGGAGGCCGAGGCCGCCGGCGAGCAGGAGGGCGACGAGGGGAACGACGACGGCCTGGCCTTCCCCGACGAGGGGCGTGAGCGGGCCGATGGCGAGGCCGACCTGGCTGCCGCCCGCGGAGAACGCGACGAGCCCGCCGAGCGCGACGAGGAAGTGCCGCTGGCCGGCGGCCTCGTCGCTCCGGAGGTCGAGTGCGAGGAGTCCGGCGACCGCGAGCGCGATGGCGGCGGTGACCGCGACGACGCCCGTCGTGGAGACGACGCCGAGCGCGGCCGCGGCGGCGGCCGCGATGGAGCGCGTCTCGCCACTGGGGCCGAGGAGCGTGAACCCGACGTTCGCGACGATCGCGCCGACGATCGCGGCGAGGACGGGGACGACGGCGCGCTCGGAGACGGCCTCGGCGCGAAGCAATCGGGCGGTGACGTACGCGACGAACCCGCCGACGAACGGGATGGAGACCCAGACGGCGACGAGTTCCTGGTACTTCGCGACGGCGGGGTCGCCGCCCATCGCGAGGCCGACGCCGACGACCGCGCCCGTGACGGTGAACGCGGTCGCGATCGGGTAGCCCGTGTAGACGCCGAGCGCGACGAGGGCGGCGGCGACGAGCAACCCGACGGTCGCGGCTTCGGCGGACAGCGCGGTGTTCAGGACGAGTTCGCTGCCGACGGCTTCGGTGACGTTCGCGCCCTGGAGGACGGCGCCGGCGAAGCCGAGGATGCCGACGACGAACCCGGCGCGCATCACGCCGATGGCGTTCGCGCCGACCGCGGGCGCGAACGGCGTGGAGCCCGACGAGCCCGCGCCGATGGTCCACGCCATGAACAGACTGGCGAGTCCGGCGATCGCGAGCGTGCCGAGCGTCCCGGCGTCCACCATTTCGTATAGCTTCGAGTGTGGGACGGTACAAGTAGGCGTCGTCTCCGGCAGCGAGGTCGTCGAGCCGACGGGAGGCGGGCGGCCGCGGTCAGCGCTCGCTGGCGTCGTGGACGATGGAGAAGAGGACGTCGTCGCCGTCGACGCTGACGGGCGTGGTGTAGACGTCGACGGCGCGGACCTCGCCGTCGGCGAGTTCGTGCTCGAACTCGAAGTGGTTCTCGTCGCCGGCGTCCGCGGCCACGCGGCGTTCGGCGACCTCGTCGGCCGGGAGGGCGTTGATGTCGTCGACGTCGAGGCCGGTGAACGCGTCGGCGTCGTACCCGTAGAACTCGCAGGCGGCGTGGTTCGCGCGCTCGATGCGGCCGGTGTCGGGGTCGACGAGCAGCATCGGGGAGGCGTGGCGCTCGAAGATCGCTTCGAAGCGGTCGGCGCGCTCGCGGAGTTCGCGCTGCGCGCGGTACTCGGAGACGGCGCGCTCGACGCGGTTCGCGAGCAGCGTCCAGGCGTCCGTGCCGCCCTTCTGGACGTAGTCGCTGACGCCCGCGGAGATGGCGGTGCTCGCCACCGCCTCGCTCCCTTTCCCCGTGAAGAGGACGAACGGGACGTCGGGGTCGCGCTCGCGGACGCGCTCGAGGAAGTCGAGGCCGTCGCACGCCGGCATGTCGTAGTCGCAGACGACGCACTCGACGTCGTCGAGCGCGTCGAGTGCCGCGTCGGGGTCGGCGTACGTGCGCACGTCCAGTCCCTTGCGTTCGAGGAACCGTTCGGCGAGGTCGAGGAACGCCTCGTCGTCGTCGAGGTGCGCGACGGTCGGCTGCGCGACCATACGCGGTCAAGTCGTCGTTCGAACAAAGAACTTCGGGCGAGAGACGCCGGGTCGCGGGGCGCCGCGTGGACCCTGGACCTCGAACCCGAACGTTCGAGTGCCGGCCGGGCGAACCGCTCGCGTCCATGGTCTCCCTCCCCGAGTACGTGCAGGCGGCGTGGGGGCGCGTGCGGTCGGACGCGCTCCTGCTCGCGCTGCCGGTCGTCGGTACGGCCCTCCAGTTCGAGAACGCGCTGCGCGTGTTACGCGCCGGACCCGGCGGTGGCGTGACGTTCTCGTTCCCGACGGGGTTCGCGACGCTGTGGTCGTTCGTGAACGTCCCGACGCCCGAGGGCGTGTTCGTCCGCCCGGTCGCGTTCGTCGTCGGCATGCTCGTGAACGCGGCGCTGACCGCGGTGTACGTCCCGCGGGTCGTCGAGCGCGTCCGCCCGGGGCGCGGCGAGACGCGCGTCGACGCGGCGCTGTCGCGGTACTTCGCGCCCCTGTTCGGCATCGCGCTCGCACTCGCCGCGGTCGGACTCGTCCTCGTCGCGGCCGCGCTCGCGCTCGGTCCGCTCGTCGTGCTCGCGTTCCCGCTCGTCCTCGCCCTCGGGTACGCGCTGTACGCCGCGCCGTTCCTCGTCGTCGTCGAGGACCGCGACGCGGTCGACGCGCTCTCCCGGAGCGTCGACCTGGCGACCGACGGCGGCGCGTACGCGAGCTTCGGCGGCCAGTACCTCCTGCTCGCCGCACTCGTCTCCCTGCCCGCGTCCACGGTCGTCCGCGCCGGCGTCCTCACCATCGCGCTCGCGACGGTCCTCGCCGCGCCGCTGGCCGCCGCGACCACCGGGGCGACCGCCGCGTTCGTCGTCGACCTCGTCGACGGCCGGTTCGACCGCGGGAGTGGTCGAAGTGACGACCCGTCGACGCCCCGGGATGCCGACCGCCGCGAACCCGACGCTCGCAACTATGAGACTCACGGCGGCCGCATCACTCGCGGCCGCGACGACGACGCACGCGACGTCGATGACGCCGACCGCCACGACCGCTAGTTCGAGTCCGGTCGGGACCGTCCGTCGGTCGTCGACTGCGGCGGTTCGACGCCCTCGGCGGCCTCGACGGTCTCGGTGTCCTTCTCGGTGTCGACGTGCCAGCGGTCGACGGTGTCCTCGTACTCGTAGAGCCGTTCCGCGACCTGCTCCTTGAGGTCGTCGTCGTTCACGTTCACCTCGAACACGAACGTGTCGTCGTCACCGCCGGTCTGCTGGATGTTCGCGGACACGAGCGCGTTGTCGAAGTAGTACGGCGCGAGCTGGGTCATCACGTGCTGGTAGACGGTGTCCTCGACCTTCCGCAGGGCCTTCCGGCCGGCGGAGTCGGCGGCGCGGGCGACGTACCCGATGGACTTGCGCCACTCCTCGACGGCGTCGTCCGTCTCGCCGTCCTCCAGGCGGTCGTAGGACTCGCTTATCTTCTCGCCCGCGGACTGGACGTCCTCGCCGGGTTCCTTCCCGGCCTTCTCGCCCTCGCCCTCCTCCACGCTCGCCTGGTCGGCGGTCTTCGGCGCGACGTCGTCGTCGATGTCCTCGTGATGTTTCGGTCGCCACTCCTCCCACTCGTCGAACGCGCCCGCGTACTCGTCGTAGGGAACGTCGAGGTCCCGGAGCGCCCGCGTGACGCGTTCGCCGTGCTCGACGACGTCCGACCACGACCCACGGACCTTGAACCCGGAGATGCTCTCTTCCATTCGGTTGGGAGCGACGTACGGCGCGAACCGGGATAAGTGTTCCACGCCGCTCGATACCACGACGCTGGGGCGCGGCGGTCGAGCGGCGTGCGCTCGGGGGCGGACCGTTCGAGGCGCGGTCGGGAGACCGAATGGATTTACTTCGCGGACGTCGCGTTGTCGGGTATGACCATCGAGAACCGCGACGAGGCGTACCTCGTCACGCACGCGCTCGCGAAGGACACGCTCTCGAAGCTCCGAAGCGTCGAGACCGAGCAGGTGGCGTTCCGGAAGGGCCTCGTGAAGCTCGGCCGCATCTGCGGGTACGAGATCATCGACGGCCGGATGGAGACGGAGTACGTCCAGATAGAGACGCCGATGGCGGAGACGATGGGCGAGCGCGTGAAGGGCCTCGACGACGTCGTCATCGTGAACGTGCTGCGGGCGGCGACGCCGTTCGTCGAGGGACTCCTGAAGGCGTTCCCGCGCGCTCGCCAGGGCGTCATCTCCGCGAGCCGCGACGAGGAGGCCGGGCGGAACGAGGACGGCGAGTTCCCCATCACGGTCGACTACGTGAAGCTCCCGGAGATAACCGAGGAGGATACCGTCATCGTCGCGGACCCGATGCTCGCGACGGGGTCGACGATGGGGCGCGTGCTCGAGCACGTCTTGGAGAACGCGCCCGAGCCCGAGCATCTCATCGCGCTGTCGGCGGTGTCGGCGCCGGAGGGCCTGGTTCGCGTCGCCGAGCAGTGCCCGGACGCGGACCTGTTGACAGTCGCGATAGACGACGAGCTCGACGAGAACGGCTTCATCGTCCCGGGGCTCGGTGACGCGGGCGACCGCGCGTTCCGCACGACGTAGGTCGTGCTCGTGGCCCCGTCCGCTCGGGGTGTGTCCGCGGTCGCACGGAACGGGGGTTTATTAGCGGTGGCGTGCACGTAGCGGGCATGACCGAGGACGCGTGCGACGACTGCGGGGACGCGGTGTCCGACGCGCTGGCGCGGACGGTGCGGCTGGCGGTCGACCGCACACAGATAGACTCCCAGCGGTTGTGCCCGGACTGTTTCGCGGGCTGGATCGACCGGTATCAGGTGGAGATGCAACCCGAGAACGCGAGCGAGCCGACGGTCGACGACGACGACATCATCGTCGACTAGCTCGCGGGCGTCGATAGCCGCCGTCGAGGCGCGAGTTCGCGGTCCTCGAACCCCTTCGTTTCACGTCTAGACCCCCGTCGGGCGTCGGGGTGTCTCGGCTGGTGTTCCACTGGAGACGGTCCCCGTGAGCGGTGGGGTTCGCTCGGTATCGCTCGGGAGCGCTCTGGAGATGTCGGAGGTCGGCCACGGCGAACCCCCCCGTTTCGGGTCCGGGACCGCACGACGACGGTCGATTCGAGGTGGCTGTGACTCGGTCCGAAATCACCCATTCATTGTCAACGTTACGCACACGACTGGGACTGGTGGGTCGCGTCGTCCAGACCGCTCGAACCCCCTCGTTTCGACTGTGTAATCGCGGGACTACGCCGGTTTCGGGACGTCGTCGGTTCCGTCCGAAACCCACCCCGCATTGAGAATCACTCTCACAGGAACGGTTCGTACCGTACGACCGGGCCGCTCGACCGGACCCCTTCGCTTCGAGTACGTCGTCGCCGACGGCGCGACGGCCGGCGGCCGGAATCTCCACCCGGAACGACCCACTGTAGACTCCGGAGCCGGTGACGTCCCGCGGTCGAAAGCCGTTTCTCTCGGCACGCCAACGTCCTCGCAATGACAGAGGTGCTGCTGACGAACGACGACGGCATCGACGCGGACGGACTCGCCGCGCTCTACGAGGAACTACGGGCGCTCGGCGACGTCACCGTCGTCGCGCCCGCCGAGAACCAGTCCGGCGTCGGCCGCGACCGCTCGCAGTACGTCACGCGCGAACCCCACCCGTGGGGGTACGCGGTCGACGGGACGCCAGCGGACTGCGTCGCGTACGCGCTCCGCGGACTCGACACCGAGTTCGATCTCGTCGTCTCCGGTTGCAACCACGGCCCGAACCTCGGGGCGTACGTCCTCGGTCGGAGCGGGACCGTCGGCGCGGCGATGGAGGCCGCGTTCCTCGGCACGCCCGCGGTCGCGGTGTCGGCGTACCACACGCGGGACTTCCACGTGCATCCGCCCGACGACCACGACTTCGACCCGCCGGCGCGCGTCGCCCGCGAGGTCGTCGCGAGCGCGCTCGACGCCGGCGTCTTCGACGACGTCGACGTCCTGAACGTGAACGCCCCCATCGAGGACGCCGACGCGCGCGTCCGCCTCACGCGACCGGACATCGACTTCGACCTGCACGTCGAACGCCACGAGGACACCGACGACCTCCCCGTCGACGCCGCGGACGACCAGGACGTCATCGGCCTGCAGGACTCGCTGTGGCCGCACGTCGTCGGCTGGGAGAACCCGATGCCGGGCATCGACGACCACCGCGAGCGCTACCCGGTCGGGACCGAGCGACGCGCCGTCATCGACGGCGAGGTCGGCGTCTCCGGGCTCACCGCACCGCGGAACGCGCTCGAGACCGACGCGCTCGAACGGGTCGTCGAGTCGGTCGACCGCGCTCGCACAGCGCTCGCCGACGCCGGCGACGAGTAGTCGAGCGCGACGGCCAAGATTCGAGTCGGAGATTCACTCCGAGAGCACCGCGACCGCGGCGAGCGCGACGAGCGCACCGACGAGCGCGGCCAGGAGCGCGGCGAACGCGACCCGGAACCCGAACGCCTCCGCGAGGACGCCGACGGTCGCGGGCGCTATCGCGCCGACGCCCATGATGGCGGTACGGACGACGCCGAGCGCGCCACCGGCGACGTCGTCCGGGACGAGCTCCACGAGGTACGCGCCCCTGACGGGACGGAAGCCGTGACTGCCGAGGCCGAACGCGACGACGCTCGCGCCGACGACGAGGACGCCCGCGGTCGGGACGGCGACGACGACCACGAGCGCGGCCGCGGCGAGCGCGAGCGTCCCACCGATGACCGGGAGGCGACCGACGCGGTCGCTCGCCGCACCCGTCCCGACCTGGACGACGCTGACCGCGAACAGCGCCGCGTACACGGCCCCCGCAGTCCCCGTCGAGAGCTCGCCGGCCTCGACGAGGTACGTCGGGAGGAAGGCGACGGCGCCGTTGTACGTGAACGAGAACAGGACGGTGACGGCGACGAACGCGGCGACGTCGCGGTCCGCGAACGAACCCACGTACGCCGAGAGCGACGTCGCGCTGTCGGGGTCGCCGTCACCGACGGCACCCACTCGCTCGGGGACGCGGAGCACGAACGCGCCCGCGAGAACGAACCCGGTCGCGCCCGCGGCGAGGAACACGGCCGGCCAGTCGAGCGCGTCCGCGAGAGCGCCGGTCGTCGCCGCGACCACCGCGACCGGTGCGACCACGCCACCGAACGCCCCGAACGTGTCGAGGACGCCGAGCGCCCGGCCGCGTCGCCGCGAGTAGATCCGCGACAGGAGCGGGACGGCGACGGTCTTGTGCATCCCAGTGCCGACCCCGACGAGTACCATCGCCGCGACGAGGACCGCGAACGGGAGTCGCGAGCCAGTCACGAGCGGCGCGGCGAGCGCGAGCGACGCGACCGCCGCGAGAGCCGCGCCCGCCGCCACCACGCGCCACCCACCGAACCGATCCGCGAGCACGCCCGACGGTAACTGCATCGCCGCGTACGCGAGCATCAGCGCCGTGAACGCCCCACCGACGACCGCGTTCGACACGCCATACTCGACGGTGAGCGTCGGGAACAAGGGCGGGAAGAGATACCGGAGGAACTTCGCGAGGAACCAGATCGCGGCCGTCAACGCGAGCGCGTCGAGGCGCGCGACGCGGTCCCGGAGCGAACCCAGCCCCACCGTTCAGTCGCCGAACGGCCCCATGCCGCCACCGCCCATGCCGCCCATACCGCCACCGCCCTCGCCCTGCATCTTCTTCATCATCCGCTGCATGTCACCGTCCATCCCACCCTGGAACTGCTTGAGGGTGCGCTCCATCATCTTGTGCTGCTGGAGGAGCTCGCGGACCTCCTCCTCCTCGCACCCCGACCCGCGAGCGATGCGCTCGACCTGCGTCTGCCCGACGCCACGCGGGTTCTCCATCTCCTTCTCGGTCATCGAATCCATGATGATCTCGAACCGCCGCATCCGGTCCTGCGTGACGTCCATCGCGTCGTCCGGCAACTGGTCCTTGATGCCGCCGCCCATCCCCGGAATCATGTCCATGACCTGGTCGAGCGGCCCCATGTTGTTCATCGCCTCCAGTTGCTTCTGCATGTCCTTCAGCGTGAACTCCCCCTTCAGCATGTCCTCCGGGTCCCAGTCGTCCTCCTCGCCCTCGCCCGTCTCCGCCATCGCGCGCTCCACGCGCTCCGTGAGCTGCTTCAGGTCGCCCATCCCCAGCAGGCGAGAGATGAAGCTCTCGGGCTCGAAGCGCTCGATGTCCTTCACCTCCTCGCCGGTACCGAGGAACCCGATCGAGGAATCGGTCTGGTCGACCGCCGTCAACGCCCCGCCACCTTTCGCCGTCCCGTCGAGCTTCGTGATGACGACGCCGTCGATCCCGATGGACTCGTCGAACTGGCTCGCCTGGTCCTTCGCTCCCTGCCCGATGGCGGCGTCGAGCACGAGCAGCGACCGGTCCGGGTCGACCGTCCGGTCGATCTCCTCGATCTCGCTGATGAGGTCGTCCTCGAGCGCGTGCCGACCCGCCGTGTCCACGATGTGCACCTCCGCGTCGCTCGTCGCCTCCAGGCCCTCGCGAGCGATCTGGACGGGGTCGTCGCAGTCCGGGTCGCCGTAGAACTCGACCTCCGCACGGCGACACATCTCCTTCGCCTGGTCGTACGCACCCGGGCGGAACGTGTCCGTCTGGATGACCGCCGGCCGAAGCCCCTTCTTCGAGAACCACCACGCCATCTTCGCCGCGGACGTGGTCTTCCCCGACCCCTGGAGGCCGGCGAGCAGGATCGTCTGGTTCTCGAGGGGGATCTCCGTGGACTCGCCGACCATGTCCACGAGCTCCTCGTAGACGATACGGAGGACGTGGTCGCGGGCGGTCGTGCCCTTCGGCGGTTCCTCGTCGAGGGACCGCTCCTTGATGCGGTCCGAGAGGTCCATCACGAGGGAGACGTCGACGTCGGCCTGCAGGAGCGAGCGCTGGATCTCCTTGACGACCTCCTCGACGTCTTCCTCCGAGATGCGTGATTTCCCGCGGAGCGTGTCGAGCGTGCCCCGCAGAGAGCTTCCGAGGTCGTCGAGTACCATTATTGGACGCAGGTACGTGGCTCCCACCTAAAGGCCTTTTTCTCGCGCACGGAGCCCGACCGGGTCGACGGCCGAACACCTCGACAGGCGGATAGGAACTGTCTTCGCGATAGCTTTTTCACGGGGGACTACCCAGTTCTGTACGCAGCTGGTGCCTCGCCACCGCTGGCTGTAGGTCAGTCAGTAACCGACGCTGGCTGTCATCCTCCACTTCCATCACCACTTTCGCACGCCACCCGCGAGCGACCGCGTTCCGCTCGACGGGGATCGAACGAGCCGACGGTGCCGCGACCGGCGGAGACGGCCGAGCGCGTTACGTGCGACCGCGGTGCGACGACCGGTACGCCTCGACCACGGACTCGAAGTCGTCGACCGTGCGCTGGAGTCGGTCCCTCAGTTCGTCGTACTCCTCGATGAGCGACTCCCACTCGGGGCGCCCCGAGAGCGCCATCTCGCGGTGCTCGGTGAGCAACACCCGTCGCTTCGTATCGAGCCGCAGGAACCGCTGGAGGTCCGCGTCGTGCTCGCGCGCCCGCATCTGGAGTTCGATGGCGTCCACGAGCTCGTCGTGCTGCACGGGCTTGACGAGGTAGTCGTCGAACGGCATCTCGAGCACGTCCAGCTCCGGGTCGATTGCGGTGACGACGATGACCGCCGGGTCCGCGTCCCGTCGCCCCAGCATCTCCAGGACGTCGTCGCCCGAGTACCCCGGCATCCGTCGGTCCAGCAGCACCACGTCGACGTCCTCGTCCACCTCCGCGAGGAACGCCTCCCCCTCGTACACCGTGCGAACGTCGTAGTCCCCGCGCAACCAGAGCGTGAACATGTTCGCGAGCTTCTCCTCGTCGTCGACGACGAGCACGGTCGTCTCCTGGTCTTCTGGCATCTGCTATCGAGCCTCTAACACGTGGAGGGACTTAGCCGTTGTAGCCGCGGCCGCGAGGACGGACGGCGCGACCGCCACCCGCGGTAACGGCGAGAACGTATCGAGGCGACCGGTCACTCGTCGTCGAGCAGCCGGTCGACCATCCGGTCCGGGTCGAACCGCTCCAGGTGATCGTAGCCCTGGCCGACACCGAGGAAGAGGATGGGCTTCCCGGTGACGTGCGCGACGGAGATGGCGGCCCCACCGTTGGAGTCAGCGTCCGCCTTCGTCAGGATGGCGCCGTCGATCTCGGCCGCGTCGTCGAACTGCTTCGCGCGCTGCACGGCGTCCTGACCCGCGACCGCCTCGTCCACGAACAGCGTCATGTCCGGCCCGACGACCCGCCCGATCTTCTCGAGCTGGTCCATCAGGCCCTCGTTCGTGTGCAATCGACCCGCGGTGTCGCCGAGGACGACGTCCACGTCGTTCGCGTTCGCGTACTCCACGGCGTCGTAGATGACCGCCGCCGGGTCACCGCCCTGCTCGTGCGCGATGAGCTTCTTCCCGAGCGCGTCGGCGTGCTCGCGGATCTGCTCGTTCGCCCCCGCGCGGTACGTGTCGCCGTTCGCCATGACCGAGGACATGCCGCGCTCCTCGAAGTACCGCGCCATCTTCGCGATGCTCGTCGTCTTCCCGACGCCGTTCACGCCAGTGAAGATGATGACCATCGGCTTCTCGGCGTCGGCGACGCGCTGCTCGAAGTCGAACTGCCCGACGCTGATGACGTCGTACAACGCGTCACGGAGCGCCGACTCGACGACGCTCCCGGTCGACTCCGTGAACTTCCGCGTCTCGCCGACGAGGTCCTCGCGGATGTTGTCGAGGATCTGCTGGGCGACTCCCATCTCGACGTCCGACGACAGGAGCGCGATCTCGAGCTCCTGGAGGGGGCCTTCGAGGTCCTCCTCCTCGATGACGAACTTCCCGGTGGCGAGGGACTTCGCCTTCCGCGCGAACCCGGTCGACTTCGACGACTCGTCGCCGTCCGCGGCCGCATCGTCGTCGTCCGCGGCCGCGTCGTCACCGACCCCGTCGTCATCGGCCGCGTCCGCGTCGACGTCCGAGGCGCTCGGGTCCGCGTCGGCCACGTCCGCGTCCGGGGCGTCCGCGTCGCTCGCGGCAGCGGTCGCTTCGTCCGTCGACGCGGTCGCGTCGGCCGTCGCGTCGACGGCAGCCGAGGCTTCCTCGCCGTCGACGTCGGCCGCGTCAACGGCCTCGCCCTCGGCGACCTCGGCGTCCTCGGGGTCGAGCTCCTCGGCGTTCTCCTCGGCCGCCTCCTCGGCGTCCTTCCGGAAGCTCCCGAGCTTCTCCTTCAGACTGTCGAACATCGGGCCTTACTCGTCGTCGCCTTCCTGCTGCTGCATCTGCTGCATCTGCTGCTGCATCTGCTGTTGCTGCATCTGCTGGGCCTTCTCCTCGAGTTCGCTGGATTCGGCCTCGAGGTCGTCGATGTCCTCGGAGACGGCGTCGATCTTGTCGTCGACGACGCCCTTCTTCGTCTCGAGCGTCTCGATAGCGTCGCTCTCGGACTGCTCGGCCGCGTACCCGCCGCCGAGTCCGACGACGACCTCGTCGAGGTCCTGGACCTCCGCGCGAACGTACGCGTCGCCGCCGAGGGGGACCTGCACCGTCGACCCCGTCTCGAGCGTCTCGAGCGCTTCGATGGCCTCGTCCATCTCGGTCTTCTCGTCGCGGAGCTCCTGGATGTCCGCTTCGAGCCCCTCGATCTCTTCCTGAATCTGCTGGAGTTCCTGGGAGAGCTGCTGGAGTTCGCCGCCGCCGCCACCACCGCCCATCATTGTGCTTCGACCTCCTCGATCTCGACCTGCTGACGCGTGCAGCCGTGACGGCTGCCGAAGTTGGCGTACGTGTGTTCGCGGGCGACGTTCTCGTTCGTCGCGTCGATCGTCGTCTCGAAGTTGTTCTGTCCGCGCTTCGTCTGGAACGTCCCGCGGATAGTGAACTGACTCATGTAGTCGAATCCGTCGCCTAGGGGGAAGAATCTTCTCACTTCAATATCCCGCCGTTGCGGTGCGTTCGCCGCGTCGACGCCCGAGATATCCGGCGGTACGCGTACACCATGGTCGTCGGCGGCAGCACGTGTCTACCACGGTCCTCTCGGCGGGACGCGTGCGTCACGGTCGTCGCTCCGGGTAGGTCGCGTCTACGGGCGGTCCGGGCGACGATGGCCGTCGTTTCGGTCGTCGCTGGCGCTCCGGTGGCCGCGGCGGCGTCTGTTCGGGCGCGTAAGCGGTCGTTCCGGGGGCGTAGGCTCTCGTTCCCGTCTGGCTAGCTGGCTTCTAACTAACCCCAGTCTATGCCAACTGGTAACTATCATGCAGATGCTCGGCTGGGGTCGGGGGCACGCTCGCGCGGTCGCTCCGCTCGTCGGCGTCGTCCTCCTTCTGGGCATCGTCGCCGCCGGTGCCGGTATCGTGTTCGTCACCGGGATGGACGCGAAGGCGTCCGTCCAGGACGCGTCCGCCGCCGACAGCGCGGAGACGTCTCTGCAGGCGGCCGGGGCGACGTTCGCGTCGGTCGCACACGCCGGGCGCGACGCACGAGAGCTCGTCGACCTCGGGGACGCGACCGAGGACGTGCGCGTCGAGCCCGACGGTCGACTGCGCGTGCAGGTGAACGGTCGCGCGGCGTGCACGGCCGAGACCGACCTCGGGACGGTCGTCGTCGACGCCGGGTCGGACGGCGCGGTCGCGTACCAGGCGGGCGGCATCTTCAGGCGGTCCGCGAGCGGGACGACCGTCGTGCAGTCGCCCGCGCTCGACTACCGCACGGAGCACGTGAACGGCCACCCGATCCGGACGGTGTCGTTCTCGGTCCCGAACGTCACCGGCGACGTCCACGGCAGCGAGTTCCTCGCGAGCGCCGACCGCGCCGACGACGGCGTCCAGGCCGACCTCTGCCTCACCGACGACGGCGCCGTCGACCTCGAGTACGTCCGCGAGGTCACCATCACGGTCGCGGGCAGCGACAACTATCGCGCGTGGCATCGGTACTTCGAGCGCGAGTTCGGCCCGGTCGCCACCCACACCGTCGACGCCGGAACGCGGACGGCGTCCGTCACCGCACCGCTGGGGGCCGGCGTTCACCCGGACCAGTACACGTTCGAGGGCGTTCAGGTGTACGGCGCCATCTTCTCGACGGCGTCCTCTGGCGAACTCCTCCTGCAGACGCGGCACGCGACGGTCGACAGCTACGACAGCACGACGGGGCCGTGGGACGGTGGCACGCCGACGTACGACAGCGGGGGGACCGTCCTGACGCGCGGCGACGTCGCCGTGCAGGCCAACGGCGCGACCATCGAGGGGAACGTGTACGCGGAGGGGTCGGTGTCGCTGTCGTCGTCCTGTGCCGCGGGCGGCGACCACTGCGTGAACGGCGACGTGTACGTGAACAACTCCACCGCGGGCGGTCCCACGACGGCACTGACCCCGTCCGAGGAGGGCGACCGCACCGGCCACATCACGGGGGCGTGGGGCAACGGCACCCAGGTCCCGTCGATTCCCCCGCTCGACGCGACAATCGACCAGACGGTCGGGACCGCGAGCACGTACAACACGAACGAGGACGAGCCCGCGGTCGACGCCTCGGGCGTCCAGTACGCGGGGTCGGACGCGACCGTCGAGAGCGGCGTGTACTACCTCGACGAGCTGACCGTGCCCGCGGGGCACGACCTCACGTTCGACACGACCGACGGCGACGTCGTGCTCGCCGTCGCGGGCGACGTCGACATCGAGGCGGACGCGACCGTGACCGTCACGGGCGACGGCCAGGTGCACGCGTTCGTCGCCGAGTCGACGACCGCGGGCGACCAGCTGTTCGTCGGCGAGGGCGCGACCGTCCGCGTCGTCGACGGCGGCACGCGAACGTACCGGTCGAACGCGCTCGTCGTCGCGTGCAAGGCCGGGTGTGGCGCGACGTTCGCCGACACCACGCCGTCGAACCCGACGACGTTCACGGGCGTCCTGTACGGGCCGGGGAACGCCGCCGACGACGGCACCATCAGCCTCGGGAAGCGCGTGGACGTCTGGGGGGCGCTCGTCGGCGGGACCGTGACCTTCGAGCAGCAGGCCGAGTTCCACTTCGACGAGTCCCTCCGGAACCAGGTCACCGCCGACGAGGACGGCGACGGCGCTCCCGACGGCGGTGGCGGCGGCCTCACGTACGCCGACCCGGACGTCGAGAACGGGTACGTCATCTCCGTCACGTACGACGACGTCAACGTCACCGACGACACCACCCGCGTCGCGCCCGCGAGCGGCGAGCTCCACGGCGTCCCATCCGCGAGCGCCGCACTCTCCGGCGTCTCACCCGCGAGCGTCGACTGGCGACCGCGTGCACGTGCGTCGCTCGCCGTCGACGCCTTGGCGTGAAGAAGAAGCGTCTCGCGACCGAGCGGAACGCCGCTCAGTCGATGAAGCCGAGCGTCTGCTCGATGCGCGTCAGCTCGGGGCCGCTCGTGTCCTCGCCGACCACGTACCCGTTGTCGTTCGCGAGCAGGCCCGAGCCGACGAGCGGCGCGCCGAAGTTCACGGTCCCGACGTCGGCGTGCACGCCGAGGTGCTCGTCGAGCGCCGCGAGCTCTTCCTCCGTGGCCTTCGGGTGACAGAGCACGCCGTCGTTCGTCGCCACCGCCGCGGTGCCGACGGTCCGAACGCCACCGAGCTCGCCGCGTTCGACGGGGACGTCGAGCGTCTCCTCGACGACCGCGACGGCGTCGTCACTCAGCTCGGGGTGGACGTACGCGCCCGCGTCGTTCGCGAGCACGACGTTCCCCGCGGCGTTCCGACGACCCGGGAGCACGCCGACGTCGACGTCGACGGCGTCCGCGAGGCGGTCGCGCTCGCGGTCGCGGACGCGGCCCGTGACCACGAGCCCCTTCGAGTTCCCGGCGACGAGCGACCCGACGGTCGCGGACCCGCCGATGTTCGTCGCGATCGCTGGAACCGCGAGCTCGTCGGCGAGCGCGTCGACGAGCTCGTCGTCGACGTCCGGTCGAACGACGAGTACGGTGTCGGTGGCGCGAGCGAACACGCCGACGTACGGTGATCCGACGAACGCGGTGCGTAGCACCGTTATTCTGCGTACTCGGCTTCGACGACGCGGTCGCCGTCCACGTCGAACGGCGCTGCGCGCACGCGAACCTTACTCGGGGGCTTCTTCCGGCCGCGGGACCAGATGGCCTCGTTGATGGAGGGGTCGAGGCGGACCTGGTCTTCGTCGACCTTGAAGTGCTGCGCGAGGTGCTCGCGGACGAGCGTCATGGCCTTGTCCGCGCGCTTGTGCTTCGCTTCGGCTTTGGCGTCTCGGAGCGGGACGGTGACGACGCGCTCTTCGAATTCTTCTGCGCTCATCGTTACTCGTCCGTGTCGTTACGCCGCCAGTTCCGGCGCTTGTAGTTCCGCTGCGTCTCCATGTCGGTCTTGAGCATGACCCACGCCGGCACCCGACTGTTCTGTCGGTCGAGCTTGGCGAGGCGCTTCTTCTTCGCCTTCGACTTCTTGCTCATAGTGGCCGAGACTATCGCGTGAGACCTTATAGGGTTGTCCTTTCGGTTCGGTGATGGACGCCGTCGGTCCCGCACCCGGCCGTCGAACGGGCGCACGAGCCAGGGATGGGAGCAGGTCAGAGCTCGAACGCTCGCAGGGTCTCGTACCGCGGGCCGTCGTCGGTGAGCGTGCTCTCGGTGAGGTGGACCTCGTCGACGGTCGTGGTACCGACGGTCGGTTCCGCCTCGACGACGACCGACTGGACGTGGTCCTTGCCGCCGCCGTGGCGGACGCGAGCGATGGTGGCGTGCGGCGTGAAGTCGTGGTCCTCGGGGTCGTACCCGAGCGCGGTGGTCTCGCGTTCGATGGCGTCGTGGAGGTGCGCGAGCTCTAGGTCGCCGCGGCGGACGCCGAGCCAGACGACGCTGATGTAGTCGAGGCTCGGGAACACGCCGAGGTCGCCGTACTCGACCTCGAACGGGTCGACGTCGGCGTCGGCGACGGCGCGCTCGACGGCGTCCGCGACCGCGTCGAGGCGATGCTCGGGGGTCTCACCGAGGAACTTGAGCGTGACGTGCACGCCGTCGGGGTCCGTGGGGTCGACGCCGGCGGCGTCCGCGAACAGCGATTGGACGTCGGCGACGGCGGGGGCGAGTGCGTCGGGGAGGTCGACGCTCACGAACAGTCGCATACCCCGAGTCGAGCGCGCGCAACCGTAAACCCCCACGCCCGTTCAATCGCGGGCGGGCTCGCCCGTCGAACGCCCGGCCGACCGCCGTGCCAGTGCGACCGTCGAGCGGCCCGCGGCGGCGCTCGCGGTCGACCCGCTCGACTGCGCTGGCGCGGACCGTCGCGCTTATTCGACGGCGCTCGGTAAGACCCTGGCATGGAGTCGTTGCACGCGCGATACCCGTTCTTCGAGAGCGCGCGGGAGGCGGTCGACGACGCGGCCGTGGACCTCGGCGAGCTCGTCGCTCGCGGGGACGCGCCGGCGGTCGACCGCGCGGTCGACCGCGTCACGGCCGCGCTCACGGAGGGCGACGTGGGCGCGCCCCGGCGGCGGACGCGCACGGAACTGCTCTCGTACCCGGTCGCGCGCGTGCTCGTGTCGCTCGTCGACGAGCCCGCGGTGACGCGGACGTACGCGCAGGCGGAGGCGGCGACCGCGGTCGAACGCATCCGCGCGGACGTCACGGAGAACGCGGACCTGTCCTACGGTTCGGGCGGCGAGGTGTCGCTGTCGGGGTTGCTCGCGGAGTTCGGGCTCGACGACGCCGTCGAACCGGTCGGCGGCGAGGACGCGTACCGCGTGGACGTGACGGCGTACCTCCGGCTGTCCTCGAACCTCGACGGTGACGCGTGGCGGTTGAACCGCCGCGAGCTCGCCGACGGCGAGGTCCCCGTCGACCGCGACGAGCTGCTCGTCCTGCTCCGGCAAGCCATCGAGGACCGCGTCGCCGACGGACTCCCGCTGTCGGTCCCCGACGCCATCGCGGACGCGCTCGCCGCGGCGGTCGGGCGCGTCGAGGAGGTGCTCGCGGACATCGACGTCGCCGTGGACATCGACCGCGTCGTCCCGGAGCTGTTCCCGCCGTGCGTGCAGGCGCTCCTGGAGCGCGCTCGCGACGGCGAGACGCTCCCGGCGCACTCGTGGTTCTCGCTGTGCTCGTTCTGCGCCGCCATCGGGATGGACGACGAGGACGTCCTCGAACTCCTCGACGTCGCCGAGGGCGAGGACCCCGTGCTTGCTCAGCGCGTCCGCTACGGGATCGAGCGCGTCGCTGGCGAACGCGGCGTCGAGTACCCGCTCCCCTCGTGCAAGACGATGGACGCGTACGGGGACTGCGTGAACAAGGACGACCTCTGCGCGGACGTCCAGCATCCGCTCTCGTACTACGAGGCGCGCGTCGAGTCCGCGGGCGACTGACCGCTCGCGGCGCGTCGACGGGTCGAAGGAAAGGTCGCGTTCGTCGTCAGGCCGGGTTGCCGTTGTCGTCCTCGTCGGGCTTCAGGAAGTACGCGAGTCCGTACCCGATACCGACCATGAACAGCACGAAGAACATGATGGCGCCGGCGAGCACGAACCCGCCGTCGACGGTGAGGACGCCCTGCGCGTCGCCGTAGGTCAGGCCGATGCCGACGAAGATGGCGAGCATGACGAGAACCGAGCCGATGGAGACGGCGACCTCGGTCCAGTCTTGACGGTCCATAGGCAACCTGAACCGGGGCGGGAACAAAAGGGTGTCTAACTCGCGGTCAGCGCGTTCCGGGCGCTCAGGCGGTGAGCGTGACGTCGTCGAACTCGAGGAACGCGGTCTCGTAGCCCTCGTGGCGCGCGACCTGCGCGGGCGTCGTCACCGAGAGCGTGACCTCGTCGCCGGACCGGACGTCGACGGGACGCCCGTAGTGGTAGCCGAGTTCGGGGTCGAGGACGCGGTCGAGCGCGTCGTCGTAGACGACGTCGCCGTCGCGCTCGACGGTCGCCTGGATGCCCATCCGCGGGATGATGTAGCCGTTGTAGGGCGTGCGCGGGCTGACTGCGAGGTAGCGGCCGTCGAAGCGGTCGGCGTCGACGACGGTCGTCGCGAACACGGCGTCGCCGCTCTTCGGCTCGCCGTTCGCGGGGTCGCCGAGGACGCGCCCGGGGAGGTCGCCCGCTGCGGGCGCGACGCCAAGGGGCATGTCCATCCCCATGGGTTCCTGCGCCGTGCGCTCGCCGGCTCTCTCCGGGGTCTGCTCGAAGGAGATGTTCTCCTTCGTGGCCTCGCTGTAGGGGAGTTCCACCGGGATGGTCGCTCGCTCCTCGAACCGCCCGGCGTACTCGCCGGCGGTGACGACGCCCCCGGACGTGACGCCGCTGACGGACACGTCGACCGTGAGCGTCGCCGCGTCGACGTCGCCGATGTCGAAGTTCGCGCCGTAGTGGAACGCCATCGGCTGGGAGAGCATCGGGTAGATGGTCTCCTGACTGACGGTATCGCCGTCGCTCGATATCTCGATGCTGACGCCGGCGTCCGGGAGGACCTGCTTGGTCTTCGGGTCGAACACGTTCACCATGATGTGCGCGTCGTCGCCCTCCTGGATGGGCGTCTTCTCGACGGTCGTCCCGTTGACGTTCCAGAACCGATGCGAGTACGAGTACATCGCCATCACGGCGTAGTCGCCGGACTTGCCCATCTCGCCCATCTCCATGCCCTCGACGTGGGTCGGGTAGTACACCGCGTTCGGGCGGTCCTCGAGCACGGGCGGTGCGCGCGCGGAGCGCGTCTCCAGCAGCCCCAGACAGCCCGCCGTCGCGCCGAGCGCGCTCGCGGTCGTGGCCGCGCCGGCCGACCGGAGGAACGTGCGTCTATCCATGCACGAGAGTCGGGGAGTCACGCAGAAGCGGGTTGTGGTTTAGGACTCGAAATCGCGTGGTTCGCGGGTCGAATACCGGGGGTCCGGTCGAGGCGTCGATGCGTCATTCGGGGCGCGGCGCCGGGAGCGCGCGATGCTGCCGGGGCGGGAGGAGGAAGTTGCCGCGCCGGTGGACGAACGTGTACTCGAGGATGCCGTTGTTGACGCGCTGGCGGATGGCGGGGTTCTCGGTGGCGTCGGTGCCGTTCATCGCCTCGCGCGTCTCCACGAAGTCCGTGATGGTGCGCTGGACCGCGAGGAAGTGGAGGCCGGCTCTGCCGTCGTCGGTGGAGTCGAAGTCACGTCGGAGGATGCGCGGGTTGTCGTTCTCGTCCCTGGCGCGCGCGGTCTTCTGGTTGTGGCCGACGCGCCCGTACTCCTGGGCGGTCTCGTCGAGGTGCGCGGGACACTCGCTCACCTTCGAGCCGTCCCCGAGGTTCTCGCCGACGCCCTCGACGACGTCGTTCTCGGCGTGCGCGGGACAGAACATCTCGGCGACGCGGTCCTCCTGGTCCTGTTCGCCGTACCAGTCGTCGAGTCGAAGCCTGATCTTCGAGACGTGCTGGGTGGTAGCGTCCGCGAACGGCCCGGACTGGATGGTGACGGCGTCCTCGGCCGCCTGATTCTTCGTGAAGCCCGACTTGAACCCCATGTATAGCGGGGCGTCCTCGTCGATGTCCGCGTCGTCGGGGATGCCGTCGACGTCGCTGTGCTCGGCGGGGAGGCCCTTCCCGACGAAGCCGGTGCGGCGGTCGGCCTCCTCGAGGACGCCGGCGACGGACGCGTCCATCTCGCGGTCGTTCGCGGCCTCGCGCTCGCCGAGCAGCGCCTGTTCGGCCTCGAGGACGACGTCGCCGTGGTCGCTCGCGAGGTGCACGACCGCGTCCTGTTCGTCGAGCGTCGGGTCCTCGAACGACGACAGCGCCTCGGGCGCGGGGAGGTCGACGCTGTCGGGGAGCGACTCGTCGAACCGGTCGAAGTACGACGGCGAGTACCCGACGGTGAACAGCAGGCCGTCGTTCGAGTACTCGTAGGCGCGTTCGAGGCTGCGGAGGGCGGTCTCGACGGTCTCGCGCTCGCTCTCGGTGGGCGTGCCGTCGCCGGCGTAGTCGAGGTACGCGAGGACGTGGTGGCGCGCGTTGACGTCGTTCCCGTGCTCGTCCGTGGCGAGGAACTCGTTCCAGGCGTGCTGGCGCGCCGGGAGCGACGACGGGTCGCCGCCCTTCGGGACGTCGCGACCGCCGCCGGGGAGGCGGTCGAGGCACGCCGAGAGCGCGCTCGCCCCGCCGATGGCGACCGCCGATTTCACGAACTCGCGTCGGTCGAGTCCGCGACCGTCTCGTGGGTCCATGCGCGGCGCTAGGCACTGGGCTTTCTTGTACCCCGTGGTACGCACGTCGAAAACGAGGCAGGAAAACGCGCGCCTCTGGCGCGCGGCAAACTGCCTCGCTGCCGAGCGGGTCCCGTCCCGCGAGGCTGCGGTGTGGTGCGGTCGAGGAAGTCCGAGAACGCGCGCCTCTGGCGCGCGGCAAACTGCCTCGCTGCCGAGCGGGTCCCGCCCCGCGAGGCTGCGGTGGGTCCTGGGTGTTGTCGACGGCGAAGCCCAACGAGTCAGTCGGCGTCGAGGAGGTCGTCGACGGCGAGCGTTCACTCGGCGGCGAGGAGGTCGTCGACGAGGCGCGCGAAGCGGTCGACGAGCTTGTCGGAGACGCTGGGTTCGACGGTCTCGAGGAGGTCGGCGGTCCGCTGGGGGCGGGCGAGCGCGAGCGTGACGCGACCGCGCCTGTCGCGGTGCTTCTCGAGGACGCCGGCGTCTTCGAGGTTGGCGACGTGGTGTTCGAGCGTGCTGCGGGCGATGCCGACGCGGTCGGCGACGTCCGCGGGGCGGTTCGAGGCGTCGTCGAGGCACGCGAGCAGGACGTCGCGGGTGGTCTCGCGGCGGACGAGCGCGAGCACGCGCCGCTGGAAGGCGTCGTACTCGGGGGGATAGTAGTGCGTGCGACCGAACAGTTCCTCGCGGGCGAGCACGCCGGCGTCGACGAGGTCGCGGACGTGGTACTGGACCTGTCCGGGCGCGTACGCGGTGTCGCGGACGAGTTCGTTGAAGTGCACGCCCGGGGTGGCGGCGACGGTGCGTTCGATGCTGGTTCTGGTGTCGGTCATGCGGGTGTCTGTGGGTGTGGCGGTCAGGACGTGGTCGTGGGGCGGACGCTTCGGGCGTACCAGACGGCGGCGACGACGAGCGCGACCATGACGACGTCGAGGCCGTGTTCGGCGGTGTGGTGCGTGGTCGCGGAGAGGCCGCCGACCATCCCGAGCCAGCCGAGCGCGCTCCGCGCGCCGAGCGCGAGCACGGCGAGCGCGACGAAGAGGTACGGACTGGTGCGGCGGCGCGCGAACGCGGCGAGCGCGAGGCCGCCGAGGGCGGCGCTCCCGAGGCTCGCGAGCACGAGCACGGCGGCGTACGCCGGGCCGACAGTTGGAGCGGCGTGCAGGGCGACGCTCGCGACCACGGAAGCCATCGACGGCGCGTACGCGCTGGAGCCTCCTGAAGGCCTCGGTCGGTCCGCAGCGCCACGGCCAGACTCCAGCCACCGTCGTCATTCACTTTTTCTCGCGCGAGCGCGCGTGAGAGGCTTGAAGTCGCTCGAACCCCTGTTTCTAGTCGACGGATGCACGGCCGCGACGGGTCGTGCTCCCTGGATACCTATGACGCACACTCGAAACACACCCGCGTCACGAACCGAGCAGTTCGACGACCGTTCCGCGTCGCCGAGCGACCGCAACGCCCCGGACGGGGCGAGCGCCGGGGGCGCGACCGACGGCGGCCGCGAGGACGCGCTCGACGAACGGTCGGTTCGGGCGCGCACGGAGGCGATGACGGTGCTGGCTCTCGGGAGTGGCCGGTACGCGGTCCACAGCGAGAGCGGGCACGACTACCTCGTGGACGTCACCGAGGGACGGTGTTCGTGTCCGGATCACGCCATCAGGGGCGCGCGCTGCAAGCACCTGCGGCGGGTCGCCATCGAGATAACCGCGGGTGCGGTGGCGCCGCCGAGTCACGTCGCGTCGACGTGCGCGTCCTGTGGCGCGTTCGCCCTCGTCCCCCCGGGCGCGCCGGAGCCGCACCTCTGCGAGACGCACGCGTTCGCGGTCGGGGAGCGGGCCCGCGACCGCGAGACGGGCGAGGTCGTGCTCGTCGTCGCGGTGTCGCCCGAGCGCGCGGACGAGGTCGCGATTCCGGGACGGGACGTCACGGTGGCGGACTACGAGACGAACGCGGCGTACCCGGACGACGACCCGGTCGTCGCCGCGGTGTACCCGTCGGTCCGCGTGGACGGCGACGGGCCGCGGCCGGCGTCGTTGCGCGTGTACTCGTTCCCGCTGTCGCGACTGGAACGCGTGGACGGCGGGGCTGTCGCGGGCGAGGACCCGACGCGCGGCGCGCCAGACCGCGGCGAGGCGGGTCGTGACTCCGGCGCGGGAGGGCGTCATGAGTGAACAGGCGACACAGCAAACCGCACGACAGCGGCGTTTTTAGGCCAGCCAAAGAACCGACGGCTTTTTATTCTTTAGGCAGGCCTAAATCCGGTATGGAACTCGATAGACGGAGACTGCTCCGCTCGCTCGGCGCGACCGCCGGCGCGGCGGCGCTCGCAGGGTGCTCCAGTACGGCCGACGACGCGACGGGTACAGACGGTGAACCGACCGACGGCTCCACGGACGGCGAGGGCACCGCGAGCGACGATGACGAGGAGTCCAGCGCCGCCGCGGACGTGTCCGCGAAGGTCGCGGTCGCCGCGGAGTGGTCGGCGATGCGCTCGCGGCTCGACGACGCCCGCGCGCTCGTCACCGCTGGGGAGTTCGACGCGGCCGCGGACGTCAGCGCGGACGTCTTCGCGAACTTCGAGCAGGCGAACGGCGAGTACGGCGCCCACGAGATGCTCGAGGAGACCTCGGAAGAACACTACGAGGGCTTCGAGAGCGCGCTCGGGACGTTCAAGACGAAAGCCGAGGAGGGAGACCCCGACGGCGCGAAGGCCGCCCACGAGACCGCCGCGAACCACCTCTACGAGGCTCAGGAGACCCTCGTCGGTGGGACGACGACGCACGCGCTGGACCTCCAGCGGCTCGGCGCTCGCGTCGCGAACGCGCGCTACCTCGCCGCCGCCGAGAAGTACGCGGCCGCGGCGACCGTCGCCGCGGACACGAAGGCCGCGTTCGAGGGCTCGGGCGCCTACGAGGACGTCGAGGCGGCCGCACCCGAGGCCTACGAGTCCTTCGAGGCCGCCGTCGAGGCGACCCAGGACGCGACCGGTTCGGGAGACACCGAGACGGTGGCGGCGAAGGCCGACGAGGCGCTGAGCGCGGCCATCGAGGGGTCGTACGCGATGGCTGGGCACGCGGAGAACGCGGGCGCCGGCGAGCTCGCGACGATGCAGGCGCGCGGGTTCGACGCGGCGACGCTCGCCGGCATGGGCGGCCCGTCGACGGCGTACGCGCACGCCGCGGCGCTGAACGTCTACCGGCACGCCGCGTTCGACGCGCGCTGGCTCGCGGCGCGCGGCGAGACCGACGCCGCCGCGACGCTCGCCGGCGACATCTTCGCGGACTTCGAGGGCGCTCGCGCCCACGAAGCCCTGGAGGACGCCGACCACGAGGCGTACGAGGGCTTCGAGCGCGGCCTCGAGTCACTCAAGTCCGCCATCGAGGACGGTGACTCGTCGGGCGTCGACGACGCGGTCGCGACGGTCGAGTCGAACCTCCGCGCGGGCATCGGCGCGCTCGCCGGCGGAACGGGCGCGGCCGTCCTCCAGGCGTCGTTCTTCCGGACGCGGCTCGAGGACGCACTCGCACTCTACGGGTCTGGCCAGAACAACACGGCCGCGGGCGTCGTCGAGTCCGTCTTCGGTCGGTTCGAGGCCGACGAACTCGGGCTCCACGAGGCCGTCGAGTCCTGGGACGCGGAGACCTACGAGTCCTTCGAGGGCCACCTCGAATCCCTACGGGAGGCGCTGTCGAGCACGAACGACTCGGGCGTGGAGACGCACGCGACCGGGGCGCTGGACGCGCTGTTCGCGTTCGAGACCGGCGCCGGCGCCACGGCGCAGGTCAGCGCCGCCGCCTCGGGCTACATGGCCGCTCGCGCGTTCGACGCCTCGAACCTGGCGGCGCTCGGGAAGCTCCCGCGCGCCGCGGCGACCGTCCAGGAGGCGTTCGAGTTCTTCGAGAGCGGCGCCGGTGGATTCCACGAGGCGCTCGAGGCCGCCGACGAGGAGCTCTACGAGGGCTTCGAGGAGGCACTCGGTGGCGTGACGACCGCCGCGGAGAACGACAGCGACGTCTACTCGGCGGCGGTCGCGTACCACGCGAAGGCCGTCGAAGGCATCTACGCGGTCGTCGCGAACGCCGGCGGGTCGTTCGGTGGCGCCGCGAACGCCATCGCGAGCGACGCGTTCGCCGCGTTCGAGAACGCCGAGGTCCACGAGCTCCTCGAGGACGGCGACGAGGGCGCGTACGAGACGTTCGAGGCGAAGCTGAACGCGCTCGTCGAGGCGACCGGCGACGGCTCGGGCGTCGACGGGGCGCTGTCGGCGTACGCGACGGCGACGACGCGCGCGCAGTTCGCGGTCGTCGGCGCCGTCGAGTCGGCGCCGGTCGACGCGTCCGGAAGCGGCGAGAGCGAGGCGGAGACCGACCTGGAGGGCGGCCCGAACGTCGTCGAGGGCGTCCCCGCGGACGCGGACCACGTCGTCGACGTGAAGGCGGTCTCGTTCGACCCCGCCGAACTCACGGTCTCGAAGGGCGACAAAGTGGCGTTCGAGCACGTCGCCGGTGAAGCGCACAGCGTCACCGCGAAGGCCGACGGCATCCCGAGCGACGCCGACTACTGGGCGTCCGGCGGCTTCGACTCGCAGGAAGCGGCCGAGACCGGGTGGGAGAACGGGAAGGGCGCGGTCGCGTCCGGCAGTACGTTCGTCCACACGTTCGAGACCGTCGGCACGCACGAGTACTACTGCATCCCGCACGCCGCCGCCGGGATGGAGGCGACGGTCGTCGTCGAGGAGTAGCGACGCCGGACCGACGCCGGCGCTATCCTGTCATCCCCCGCGTTCTCGCTGCCGGCGATCACCGACGAGCGACCCGTCCGTCCCTCAGTCGTCGAAGTCGCCGATGCTCGTCCGCTCGGTGTCACCGACGAGCTCGTCGAAGTCCGTCCCGTCCGCGAGCGCCGTCTCCTTCTTCACGCGATAACTCCCCTTGTCGGTCGTGTAGAGGTCGCCCGGGTGGAAGAAGTACCAGTCCTCGCGGTCGAACCGCACCGCGATACGTGGTTTCGCGCCGAAGTTCCGCGCGAAGTACACGAGGTTCTCGACCTCCTCTCCCTCCAGGTAGATGGGGCGCCCCGACGAGGACTTCGCCTCGATCGCGTAGAAGTCCTCGGCGTTCCCCGCCAGCACGTCCGGGAGCTCGCGCTCGGTCGCCGCCCCCGACGCCGGCGCACGCATCACCGCGAACCCGGCGTCGTCAAGCGCGTTCACGAGCTCGCGCTCACGCCGATTCCCCTTCCGACTCGCACTCATGACCACACGTCACTCGCCGACGCGCATAAACCACCGGAAAGCAGGGTGAAAGTGAAACCGCGCTGCGAACACCAGACACCAGGCAGCGAGAAACCGAACGCAGACCACCACGACACCCCCAGAACCGCGACCGCGCAACGACCGCACCGCGACCGACTCCGGGGAAACGGCGGCCTGGCGGCCGCCGTATGCTCGGCGGGCCGTTAGGTCCCGTGCTGCCAGCTGCCCATGTACTCGGCTTGTTCGTCGGTGAGCGCGTCGAAGTCGACGCCTTCGGCGTCGAGCTTGATCTCGGCGACCTCCTTGTCGAGTTCGTCGGGGACGTCGTGGACGCCGGCGTCGTACGCGTCGGGGTTCTCGACGAGTTCGCGGACGCAGACGGCCTGGATGCCGAAGGACTGGTCCATGACCTCGACGGGGTGGCCGAGGGCGATGGGGGCGGCGAGGTTCACGAGGCGGCCTTCGGCGAGGACGTTCAGGCGGCGGCCGTCGGCCATCTCGTAGGCGTCGACGCCGTCGCGGGCCTCGTAGCGGTCGACGGCCTTGTCGTCGAGGGCGTCCAGGTCGATCTCGATGTCGAAGTGGCCGGCGTTCGCGAGGAGGACGCCGTCCTTCATCTGCTCGAAGTGCTCGTCGACGACGACGTCGCGGTTCCCCGTGGTCGTGATGAAGACGTCGCCGATCTCGGCGGCCTCGCTCATCGGCATGACGTCGTAGCCCTCCATGTGCGCTTCGAGCGCGCGCCGGGGCTCGACCTCCGTGACGACGACGTTCGCGTTCTGGCCGCTGGCCTTCTGCGCGACGCCCTTCCCGCAGTAGCCGTAGCCGGCGACGACGACGTTCTTCCCCGCCCAGGAGAGGTTCGTCGTCATCGCGATGCTCGCGAGGCTCGACTCGCCGGTGCCGTGGACGTTGTCGAACAGCCGCTTCATCGGCGTGTCGTTCACCGCGAACACGGGGTAGTCGAGCGCGTCGTCGTCGTCCATCGCGCGCAGGCGGTGGACGCCCGTCGTCGTCTCCTCGGCACCGCCGAGGATGCTGTCGATGAGCTCCGGGTAGTCCTCGTGGATGGCGGCGACGAGGTCCATGCCGTCGTCAACGGTGACGGTGGGGTCGACGTCGATGACCGCCTCGATGGCCTCGTAGTACTCGTCGTCGTCCACGCCGCGGACCGCGTAGCTCGTGATGGCGTCGTGCGCGTCCAGTGCCGCGGAGACGTCGTCGTGCGTGCTGAGGGGATTGCAGCCCGTGATCGCGACCTCCGCGCCGCCGTCGGCGAGGAGTTCGACGAGGTTCGCGGTCTTCGCCTCGACGTGCATCGCCATCGCGATACGCTGCCCGGCGAAGGGCTGGTCGGCCTCGAAGTCCTCGCGGAGCGCCTCGAGGATGGGCATGTGCTGGCGCGCCCACTCCATCTTCCGACGGCCCTCTTCGCGAGCGGCGTCGGGGTCGTCGAGTTGCGCGGTCACCGACGGGTAGTCTGTCATAGGCGATACCAGCGGAGGCGACGGCAAAACCCTACCGAAGCCGGATTCGTCCCGGTGCAGCGTCCACCAGCCCGAATCGCCCCGCATCGCGACCAACAGCGCCTGATTATCGCGGATTTCCCCCAGTCGGTTCGTCGGTACCGGGGTGCGGAGGTGCCGGTACCCGGAGGTCGATGCGGTCGCTCCGAGCGAGCGCGCACTTGCCGGTGAACGCGAGGTGGCCCCGGGAACGCACCTGGTGGTCGGTGAACGCGACGGGGTTCCCGAACTCGGCGACGGCGGCGGGGAGGACGGGAGCGAGCCGCAGCAGCGCCGGTCGCCCCGGTTAGAGTGTCAGGGCTAGAGAATTAGGTGGGGTGTCTTTGCGGTCCGCTCCACCCATGATTGAGTATGGACATCAGCGACGACCTCCAGCGGCGGATCGGCGTGTTCGTCCTCCTCGCACTCGGGGTCGTCGTCGCGGTCGCACAGCTGTACGACGTGTACGCGGACGTCGTGAGCGACGGCGCGTCGCTTTTCATCTCGCTCGTCGAGTTCTCGTTCCCCGGGCTCCTCCTGGTGGCGTTCGGCGTGGTCGTCGGCTGGCTGTACCTGAACGACTGGAACGGCAGGCACGTCCTCCGCGTGGCGACGTGGAGCCTCGTCGTCAGCGCCGGCGTGCTCGCGCTCCAGGCGTGGGTGCTCGGCATCCAGTTGTTCTACCAGAACGGGACGGACGTGGGCGTCATCGCGTCGAGTAACGCCGCGGTCGGGCTCGTCCTCGGGTCGTTCATCGGAATCTACAGCGTGATGCGTTCGCAGGACCGCCGCGAGCTGGAGCGCAGCGAGGAGCGGTATCGGTCGATGACGGAGGACGTCCTCGACTCCAGTGACGTTGCGCTGTTCGTTCTGGACGCCGACGGCGACGTTGTGTGGGTGAACGAGGCCGTCGCGGACTACTTCGGCGTGGACCGCGACGCCATCATGGGGCGCCCGAAGCGCGAGGTGCTCTCGGAGACGGCGGCCGCGGTCGCGGAACCGACCCGGTTCCGCGAGCGACTCGAAGCGGTGTACGACGCGGACGGGTCGCGGGGCGAGGAGCGGTTCGAGTGCCACGTCCTCCCGGGTGACGGTCGCGAGGAACGCTGGCTGGAGCACCGGAGTCGACCCATCGAGTCCGGGCTCTACGAGGGCGGCCGTATCGAGCACTACACGGACGTGACCGCGCAGAAGGAGACGGCTGCGCGACTCGAGGACCGGGAGCGCGTCCTCCGTGAGCTTCACGGCGTCCTGATGGATCGGTCCGCGGACGTCGACGAACGCATCGCGTCGCTGCTGGACGTCGGTCGGAAGCAACTCGGTCTGGAGTTCGCGCTGCTGGCGCGCGTCGAGGACGAGGACGTCCACGTTCGGGCGGCGAGTCCGCGCGACTGGCCGCTCGCGGAGGGCGAGACGTACCCGCTCTCGGACACGGTGTGTCGGCGCGTCGTCGAGACGGGCGAGAGCCAGCGGTTCGCGCACCTCTCCGCGGAAGCGGCGGAGCTCACGGACTGTCTGTCGCACGCGGACGTCGACGTGGAGTCGTACGTCGGGATGCCCGTGCACGTCGACGGCGAGCAGTACGGGACGCTCGCGTTCTACGGCCCGGAGCCGGGCGAGCCCGTCGACGACTGGGAGATGACGGTCCTGGAGTTGATGGGGAACTGGGTCGGGAACGAACTGGCGTTGGCGCGCCGGCGCGACGAGCGCGAGCAGGTGCTCCGGGAGACCAGAGAGCAGTTCGCGTCGCTCGTCGGTGACGTCGAGGAGTACGCGATCTTCCGCCTGAACGCCGACGGGCACGTGGCGTCCTGGAACCGTGGTGCACGCCAGATCAAGGGCTACGAGCCGTCGGAGGTCCTCGGCGAGCACGTCCGGATGTTCTACCCGGAGGCGGCTCGGGAGGCAGGTGAGCCGGAGCGGTTGCTGTCGGAGGCGCGAGAGCTCGGGCGGACGGAGACGGAGGGCTGGCGCGTCCGGAAGGACGGGTCGCGGTTCTGGGCGACGGTGTCCATCACGGCGCTCCGGGACGCGGACGGTGACCTCCGCGGGTTCCTGAAGGTGACGCGGGACATGACCGAGCGCCGGGAGCGCGAGCAGCAGTTGGAGCACGAGCGCGAGCGGCTGGAGTTCATGAACCGCATCATCCGGCACAACCTCCTGAACGGGATGAACGTCGTGGAGGCGCGCGCCGGCCTCCTGTCGGGGCGCGTCGACCCGGAGGTCGCGGAGCACCTGGAGACGGTCCAGTCGCGCGTCCGGGACATGGTCGACCTCATCGAGACGATGCGGTCGTTCATGCAGGTGTTGACGGAGGAGGACGGCGAGCGGACGGAGCCCGTCGTGCTGGATGCGGTCCTGTCGAGCGAGGTGGAGAAGGCGCGGAAGGCGTACGACGATGCGACGGTGGCGTACGACCCGCCGCCGGACGTTCGCGTCGTCGGGAACGACCTCCTGCCGGAGGTGTTCGAGAACCTGTTGTCGAACGCGGTCCAGCACAACGACTCGCCGGAGCCGACCGTCGAGGTGACGGCTCGCGTCGACGGTGACGAGGCGGTGGTGACGGTCGCCGACGACGGCCCGGGGGTCGACGAGGCGATGCGCGACGCCATCTTCGAGAAGGGCGAGAAGGGCTTCGATTCGCCGGGCACCGGGTTCGGGCTGTACCTCGTCCGCGAGCTCGTGGCGTCCTACGATGGCACGATCGACGTCGAGAACCGCCCGGACGGCGGCGCGAAGTTCACGGTCCGACTGCCGCTCGCGGCCGCCGCCGTCGAGGGCGTCGAGGAGTCCGAACTCGTGTCGGATTGACTGGTCGTTCTCTTGTACGGCCGCCGCCAGGCGGCCGTTTCTCGTTGTGCAATCGGCGGAGACTGACGGGTCGTTCTCTTCTACGGCCGCCGCCAGGCGAGTGTTCGTCTCGGTCGATGTGCAGGGCGGTCGCGGGTGCGGGCGTCGCGGTGTGGTAGTGTCGCGGTCGCGGTGCTGTGGGTCGTTCGAGTGGTACGACGCGGGGGGAGTGCGTCGCGAGTGGAGAGAAGCGGCACCGCGAGGGGAGAGGACCGTGCCGTCGGGCTGCGGAGTCCGCGGGGCGGTGTGAGGGGTCGGTTGGGCCTGTCCGGTGCGTGCCGTGTCAGTAGTCGAACGGCGTCGCGGTCACGGCGGCCGCGGCGTGTGCGGCGAGGTCGGCTGCGACGGTGGTCGTGGCAGTGACCTGCTTCGGGCCGTTGCCGTTCCCATTCCCGCCGCCGTTGCCGTTCCCGCCGCCGTTGCCGTTCCCGCCGCCGTTACCGGGTGCGCCGTCGTCCGTCTCGTTGCCGGTCGGTGCGCCACCGGGCGTCCCGTTCGGCAGGCCGCCGCTGGAGCCGTTCCCGGCGCTCGCGCCCGGCGTTCCCTCGGGGGGTCCGCCGGCGGACGCGTTCGTCTCGTTCCCCGCATCGGCGCCGGGGGTGCCGCTCGGCGGCCCTGCGTGGGCCGGCGCGTTCCCGGGGTTGTTCGCGACGACGTACGACGCGATGACGCGACCGGGCGCCGACGCGTTCGTGTCGTTCGTCGCGTTCGCGATGACGCGCTGGAGGCCGACGACGAACTCCTTCATCGCCGCCTCGGAGCTCGTCTCGTTCCCGTCCATCACGTCCTCGTCCGTCTCGTTCTCATCGACGTCGGTCTCGTTCTCATCGACGTCGGTCTCGTTCTCATCGACGTCGGTCTCGTTGTCTGGGCTGACGGCGAGGTCGGTGTCGTCGTCGATGGCTGTCGTCGCGGTCGTGTCCGTGGGTGCGGCGGCGCCGACCATCGGGCCGACGGCGGCGACCAGCATGACGAGCACGCCGAACAGCGCGGTCGTTCTGGAGTCTGGCATCACCTGGTAACAACGCGGATACCTGCATAAACCGGGCACCTCGTTCGTTCCGTTCACCCGGCCACTGAGACGGCTCCAGAGACCGTTAGGACGTTCAAGGACCGTTCTCGTCGTTCAACCATGTCTCGGTCGGGGCGTTCGTCCTCGGTCGGGAGTGCCGTGCGTTCGCCGTCGGGCACGTCAGCGAACGAACGTTTCATTGCCGTCGCGCGTGGATGGGACGTATGCGCAAGGGGAGTGGTCGTGGGGCGACGTCGCCGCTGGGGACGCTGTTGATGGTCGCGTTGACGCTCGTCGTGGTTGGCGCGACCGGCGTGTTCGTGTTCGACCTGGCGCCGACCGGCGAGGAGCGAGCGCCGTCCGCGAGCGTGACGGTGACCGCGGTCGCCGACGGCGAGAACGCACAGCGACTGGTGCTCGGGCACGACGGCGGGGACCCGCTCGCGGTCGACGAGTTCGACGTCGTCGTGCGCGACGCCGGGACGACGACGCGCACGCCGCTGTCGGCGTTCGACGACCGGTCGGGGACGAGCGGCGGCGTCGTAGAAGCGGGCGACGAACTGCGGACGGCGTTCCTGCTGGACGGCCCGACGACCGTCCACCTCGTCCATCGGCCGTCCGGGTCCGTGGTCGTCGAACGGTCCGTGTCGCTTCCGTCCGGATCGCCGGACGTCGTCGACATGGCGGCGGGCGACCCGACGAAGCCGTTCCTCTCCAGACAGGACGGTACCGGCGAGACGACCGTCGAAGCCGGCGGGGCGACGGTGCGGCTCTCGGGCAATCAGTGGAAGTACGTCGATTACTCGTACGACGTCACCGAGGAAACGATGCTCGCGTTCGAGTTCAACAGCACGGCGCGCGGCGAGATTCACGGCATCGGCCTGCAGGAGAACAAAAGCCAGGTAGAAGACAGGATCGTGCGGGTGTTCGGTACCCAGAAATGGGGCAAGAAGGTCTCCAGCGTCTCGGGCGCCACGGGCGACTACTACGACCTCGGCGACGGCTGGGTCCGCTACGAAATCCCCATCGGAGAGCTGTACGGGGACAACGGGCGACTGGGGCAGACGAACCACCTCGTGTTCATCATGGACTGCGACGACAGGGTTGAACCCACCTCACAGACGAGTTGCCCGGGGAACCCGGACGAGGGAGAGTACTCGAACTCACAGTTCAGGAACGTCCGCGTGTACGAGGCGTCGCCGGTCGTGACGGCGTCCCGGAGTGGACCCGGTGTCAGTGCGATGAACGCGACCGCGACCGGACGCTGGATGAGTCAGGCGCGTTCGACGAGTTCGGTAGCGTGGTCGCTGGCGCGCTCGCGGACGGCGGCGGCGTCGAGCGTGGTGAGGTCGCGGTCGCGCATGAGGACGTCGCCGTCGCAGACGGTGTGGCGGACGTCGCTGCCGCGGGCGGCGTACGCGAGGTGACTGACGAGGTCGTGCTCGGGCGTGAGGTGGGCGGCGTCGAGGTCGAGCACGGCGAGGTCGGCGTTCGCGCCCGCCTCGACCCGGCCGGAGTCGATACCGAGGACGTCGGCGCCGCCCCGGGTCGCCATCTCGACGACGGCGCCGGCGGGGACGGCGCTCGCGTCGTCGGCGGCGAGCTTCCCGAGCATCGCGGCGTCGCGCATCTCGTCGAAGACGTCGAGGTCGTTGTTCGACGCGGCGCCGTCGGTGCCGAGCGCGACCGTCACGCCCGCGTCCCGCATCGCCTGCACGGGCGCCATCCCGCTCGCGAGCTTCATGTTCGACGCCGGACAGTGCACGACGCCCGCGCCGGTCTCGGCGAGCAGGTCGTGCTCGTCGCTCGTCGTGTGGACGCCGTGCGCGAGGAAGTCCTCGGCGTCGAGGAGGCCCTGCTCGCGCGCCCACGCCAGCGGTCGGCGGTCGTACTCGTCGACGATCGGCGCGACCTCGTCGGTCGTCTCGTTCGCGTGGAAGTGCACTGGCACGCCTGCCTCGCGCGCCTTCCGGACGTGCTCGCGCAGTATCTCGGGGTCGACGGTGGTGAGCGAGTGCGGCATGAACGCCGTGGACACGCGGCCGTCCGCCGCGCCGTCGAGCTCCTCGGCGACCGCGATGGACTCGGCGGCGTCCGCGCGCGCGGCCTCGTCGTCCTTCCCGACGGTGACGACGCCGTGCCCGACGGTCGCGCGGAGCCCGGCGCGGTCGACGGCGTCGACGACCGCCTCGCACTCGAAGTACATGTCCGCGAACGCGGTCGTCCCGCTCCGGATCATCTCCACCGCCGCGAGCTCGGTTCCGGCGCGGACGTCCTCGCTCGTGAGCGCCGCCTCCACCGGCCAGATGTCCTCCCGGAGCCACGCGTCCAGCGGTTTGTCGTCCGCGATACCCCGCAGGAGCGTCATCGCGGCGTGCGTGTGCGCGTTCACGAGCCCCGGCAGCACGAGCGAGCCGGTGGCGTCGAGCGTCTCGTCGCCCGACAGGTCCTCGCCCACCTCCAGAATCGTTCCCGCGGTCTGGTCGACCAGCACGTCCGCCCGCACGACGTCGTGGTCCGGGAGCAGGACGCGCCCACCGGATACGCAGAGCGTACTCATGCCCGCGGCTTCATGCCGGTATCCCATGTCGCTTCCGGGTTCGTTGTCCGAGTGCCGCTCCGGGTGGTGTCGCGACCACCGCGGGGTCGTCAGGCGCGACCGTCGGCCTGCTGGCGGGCCTTCGAGGCGAGGTCCAGGAACGCGATCACGCCGACCAGGACGACGACGACCGGGAGACCGGTATCGCGGCCAGCGCCGTAGTACTGGGCGAGCGCGATGGAGCTGATGCTGACGCCGAACAGGCCGATCGCGTACCCGGCCCTGTGCGTGCGGTCGTCGAATCGGGTGGCCTGGCCGAGCAGCGACACGTCGAACGCGAGGTAGAAGTACGCCGCGCCGGCGTAGACCGCCGCGACGCCCGCGACGACGAACCAGTTCGAGACGAGGACCCGGTACGCGCCGAGGCCGAGCGAGGCACCGAACAGGACGGCGCCGAGGAGGGACCGGTCCATACGTCGGCCTCGGACGACGGCCACAAAGTATCGACGATGCGGCCACCCTCGCTGCCGGGAGGGAAAGCGGTTTGCGGCGGCCGCGTGAAACAGCGGTATGCGCATCGCGGTACCCAACAAGGGTCGGATTCACGACCCCTCGATCTCCCTCCTCGAACGAGCGGGCCTCCCCGTGGTGGACGGCGCCGACCGGAAACTGTACGCGGACACCGTCGACCCCGACGTCTCCGTGCTGTTCGCGCGAGCAGCCGACATCCCCGAGTACGTCGCCGACGGCGCCGCCGACCTCGGCATCACCGGCCTCGACCAGGCCGAGGAGGCCGGACACGAGAACGTCGAAGCGCTCCTCGACCTCGAGTTCGGCGAGTGCCGGCTCGTCCTCGCCGCCCCCGAGGACGGCGACGTGGAGACGCCGTACGACCTCGACGGCGCCACCGTCGCCACCGAGTTCCCGCGGCTCACTCGCGAGTACTTCGCGGAACGAAGCATCGAGGCCGAGGTCGTCGAGGTCACCGGCGCCACCGAACTCACGCCGCACGTCGACATGGCCGACGCCATCGTCGACATCACCAGCACCGGCACCACCCTCCAGGTGAACCGACTCGCCATCATCGACGAGGTCCTCGCCTCCAGCGTGCACCTGTTCGCGCGCAGCGACGTCGTCGACGACGGCAAGACCGAGCAGGTCCGGACCGCGCTCGCGAGCGTCCTCGCCGCCGACGGCAAACGCTACCTGATGATGAACGCGAACGAATCGGACCTCGACGCCATCCGCGACGTCATCCCCGGCATGGGCGGCCCGACCGTCATGGACGTCGCCGGCAAGGACAAGGTCGCCGTCCACGTCGTCGTCGACGACGCCGACGTCTTCGAGACCATCAACCGCCTGAAGGGAGCGGGTGCGAGCGACATCCTCGTCACCGAGATCGAACGCCTCGTCGAGTGACCACGACGGGACGTCCTCGCCGCGTCGCACGACGGGACGTCCTCGCTTCACCTTCCGAGTCGACTCCGGGACCGAACCCTCAGAACTGCTTCTCGAGGAGGCCGGCGGTGACCAGTTGGACGACGCCGAGCGCGACGAGGAGGCCACCGACGACGAGTTGCGGGAGCGAGAACAGGTCGGTGACGCCGACGCCGACCGCCGCGACGCCGGGCGCGAACCACACCGCGCGCACCACCGGTTCGCTCGACAGCACGGACGCGACGGCGAGTGCGAGCGCCCCGCCGACGAGGCCGGCGTACAGCGACGGCGACGATTCCACGCCCGCGACCGCGAACGCGGCGACGACGAGGCCACCGACGAGGAGGAACACGCCACCGCGCGCGAACTTCGCGCGGTCGTCTGCGTCCATCTCGACCTCGGAAGTGCTCATGGCGCGACCTACGGCCGGTACCGTACAAAAAGCCCGGCGTTCCGGTCGGCCAGCCGACGGTGCGGCGGTTCGTGCGTTCAGGCGGGCGCGGTCTGGAGGAGCGCGACGAGGTTGTAGACGGTGATACCGGCGATGACGGCGACCGTGTAGTGCGCGACCGCGACGAGCGCCGTCGACCGCCAGGACAGCCGGTAGATCGCGGATATCGCGAACGCGTCCAGTCCGAGCGTCATCGCGATGACGATCGCGGGCTCGTACCGCTGGAGGAGCATCGACGCGACCGCGAGCACCACGCCGACGGCAACGGCGCGTTTCAGTGGCGCGTCACCGAGGACGTACCTCGCGGCGACGAACAGCGTCAGCGAGTAGAAGGCCGCGGCGACGAGGAACGTCCCGATGAAGGCGACCGGACTGCCGGCGACCGGGTCGAGTTGCGCGGGCGAGAGCACCATCACTCGACGTAAGGAACCGACGGGATTTCAGTCCCGCCCTTCCGGACTCGCGACGGGACGGTCACGAGGTCGCCGACCGGGTCCACCGCCGACCGCATCCGCTGCCGACCGCATCCGCCGTCGACCACATCCGCTGCCGTCCGCGGCGGCGGACTCGTCGAGTCGAGACGCCTGGCTGTGCGTGGTCGCTGCTGGGTGGCGCGTCGAGAACGGGTCGCGGAGGGGTCGCGAGGAGTCGCGTCGCTAGGAGTCCAGCAGGCCGAGGTCCTCGAGCCGCGAGACGATCTTGTCGACGGCGTGCCGCGCGTCGTCGGGCTTCTTCCCGCCGGTGATGACGAGCTTCCCGGAGCCGAACAGGAGCGCGACGACCTCGGGGTCGTCGAGCCGGTAGACGAGGCCGGGGAACTGCTCGGGCTCGTACTCGATGTTCTCGAGGCCGAGACCGATAGCGATCGCGTTCAGGTTGAGGTTCCGGCCGAGGTCCGCGCTCGTGACGATGTTCTGCACGACGATCTCGGGGTCGTCCTGCACGTCGATCTTGAGGTCGCGGAGCTTGTCGAAGACGATGCGGAGGCTCTCGTGGACGTCGTCGGTGGACTTCGCGCCGGTGCAGACGATCTTCCCGCTGCGGAAGATGAGTGCCGCCGACTTCGGTTCCTGTGTCCGGTAGACGAGACCGGGGAACTGCTCGGGGTCGTAGTCTGCGCCTTCGAGGTCCATGGCGACGGACTGGAGGTCGAGCTCCTGGCCGATGCCGGTGGAGGCAACGACGTTCTCGATGTTGATGGTGTCCTTGGGGTCGTCGTCGGTCATCGTTCGCTCTTAAAGTCGTATTTAAGGCTTATAAAGGTTGGTGCTGCGGTGAACGTACCGCGACCGACAGTCCCCCCGGTTTCTCGACGGTTCGCCGGCACGAACCCGGTCTTAAGGGGCACTTGAGGCGGTGTTCGAACGCCTTTTGGGCGACGGCGAGGTACGGGCGGTCGTGTACCTGCTGGAACTCGGCGGCGAGGACGACGCGTTCGCGCGCCGCGAGGCGGCGACGGCAGCGACGGGCGTCTCGCGGCTCGGCGTCGGCCTCGCGACCGCCGACGCGGTCGTCCCCGAGCGCGTCCGCGGGCTGGCGTATACCCGGCGCGCGAGCGAGCTCGTCGGGACCGGCGACGCCTCGATACCGTCGGCGCGCGCGCTCCTCGACGCCGCCCCGCTCGCCCGCGAGGGCTCGGTCGCGGTTCGCGCGCGCGACGTCCGCGGCGGGACCGGCGTGTCGACGAGCGACGCCGAGCGCGAACTCGGCGGCGTCCTCGTCGACCGCGGGTTCGACGTCGACCTCGACGACCCCGACCACGTCCTGCGCGTCGCGTTCGCACCCGAGACCGACCCGGAAGGCGAGGGCGAACCGGCCGAGGACGCGCCCGCTGGCCGCCAGCGCGGGGACGCGGGCGTCTGCGCGGTCGGCTGGGAGACCGCGGCGTCGGTGCGGGACTTCGGCGACCGGCGGCCGACGGACCGGCCGTTCTTCCAGCCGGGGAGCATGGACCCGCTGCTGGCGCGCGCGATAGCGAACCTCGCCGGCGCCCGTCCCGGCGCGACCGTGCTCGACCCGATGTGCGGGACCGGCGGCGTCCTCGTCGAGGCCGGGCTCGTCGGCGCGGACGTCCTCGGCGTCGACGCGCAGGCGAAGATGGCGGCCGGCGCGCGCGAGAACCTCGCCGCGTTCCTCGACGACGACGGGGAACGGGGGGCCGCCGACGACGCCGGCCGCCCGACGCCCGGGGACTGGGCGACGATGCGCGGCGACGCCACCCGGCTCGCGCTCCGCGACGACGCCGTCTCCGGCGTCGTGTTCGACGCGCCGTACGGCCGTCAGTCGAAGATCGAGACCCACGGGCTCGACGACCTCGTCGCGGGCGCCCTCGCCGAGAGCCGGCGCGTCGCGGACCGCTGCGTGCTCGTCGCGGACCGCGACTGGCGCGACGCGGCTCTGGACGCGGGCTGGACGGTCGACGCGGCGTTCCAGCGGCGCGTGCACGCGAGCCTCGACCGGTACGTGCTCGTGCTTGACGACGACGACGTCGACGCACGCGCCGTCTGATAGCGGTTCCTCGCAGGGGTTCGACGCAAGCGCCGTCTGACGGCGGTTCCTCGCGCGGGGTCGACGCCGGCGAGCTACGCGTAGCGGTCGTAGCCCGCGGCGGCCATCGCGCCGCCGACGCCGGCGACGGCGAGGACGAGCACGCGGTAGCCCGCGTCGTCGAGGAAGACGTTCGACGCGACGAGCACCGCGAGACGGCCTTCTGGCGCGAGCGAGACGAGCGGGACCGCGACGAGCCACGCGCCGAGCGCGAACGCCCACACCGTCTCGTAGTCGAGGACGCCCGAGGTCGCGGCGACGACGCCCGCGAGCGCGCCGAGCGCCAGCACGACGACCGCGAACGGCGTCCGAGCCGCCGTCGCGGTGACGTCTCCGAGCAACGCGACGACGAACACCGCGACCAGCAGGACGCCGACGACGACGCCCGCCCGCTCGAACCGACCGGCCTCTGTCATGCGGAGGGCTGCGAGACCCCACAGAATATGTCTGTTGGTCGACCCCACACCCTCGATAGCGACGACGGCGCCGTCACCCCTCGTGGTCGCCCCTCCGTCACTCCGCGAGGTCGCGCGCGGTCGCCTGCAGCTCGCGTTCGTCCTCGGAGTCGACGTCGAGCGCGGGCACGGCCGTCGGCGCCCCGTCCGCGTCCACGGCGACGAACGTGAAGCACGCCGCCGTCGTCCTCGACCGGTCGCCCGTCAGCGGGTCCTCGCGGTACGCGCGCAGGAACACGCGGACGCTCGTCCGCCCCGCGTCGAACACGTACGCCTCGATGACCGCGGTGTCACCGACCGGAATCGGTCGCTCGAAGCTGAACTCGTCGACCGCGGCGGTCACGCACGGCGCGCCGGCGAACCGCATCGCGCTCATCGCCCCCACCTCGTCCATCCACTTCATCAGGTTCCCGCCGTGGACGGCGTCGTAGTTGTTCGCGTGATTCGGCTGCACGCGCTGGCGGTTCTCGAGGTACGTCTCGGCGAGCGTTGGCATACCACGCCTTCGCACACGCATCGCAAAAACCCCTGGCGCGAGCGACTCAGGTGTCGACGCGCGGCCCGTCCTCGCGACCGAGCTCCGCGAGCAGGTGCGAGAGGTGCACGCGGTCGCTCGACCCCTCGGTCATGTCGAGGTCGATCTGGCCGGCGAGTTCGTAGAGCGTCGCGAGGCGCTCGCCGTCGTACCGCGACCTGGCCTCGTCGAGCACGACCTCCAGGACCTCGTGCCCCTCGTAGCCCTCGTCGACGAGGAGGTCGTCGAGCACGCCCCTGGCGTCCGTGAACTCGCCCGCCTCGGCGGCGTCCAGCATCTCTTGGACCTGCTCCTCGTGCGCGACGTCGCCCAGCACCTCGTAGGCGGCCTGCATCGACACCTCGCCCTCGCCCTCGTACGTCGTCTGCGCCGCCAGCACCGCCTCGCGCACGTCGCCGTCCGCGTACCCGGCGACGTACTCCAGGCCGTCCGCGTCGTACTCGACGCCCTCGCGCTCGCAGACGCGCTCGAGGACGTCGACGAGCGCGCCGTGACTCGCCGCCGGCATCGACACCGGGAAGCACCGCGAGCGGATCGGCGGGATGAGCTTCGTCGGTTGGCGCGTCGTCACCACGAACTGCGTCGCCTCGTGGTACTGCTCCATCACCCGCCGGAGCGCCTGCTGGAAGTCGATGCGAACCGCCTCCGCGTTGTCGAGCACGACCGTCTTGTAGTGCCCGCTCACGGGCTGATAGCTCGCGGACTCCTTCAGGACGTGATTGATCATGTCGCGCTTCGAGTAGTCCGACTTCCCGCGGAGGAACGAGGCGAACCGCGGGTCGTTCGTGATCTCGGTCTTCGTCCGGTCGAAGAAGTCCGCGACGTTGATCTCCACGAGGTCGTTCTCCGGGTCCGCGTGGCTCTCGCGAGCGAGCGCTCGCGCGGCGGCGGTCTTCCCGACGCCCGCCGGCCCGTACAGCACGAGGTTGATCGGGTCGTCCACGGCGTGCTGGAGGTACTCGCGAGCGTCCTCCTGCGGGAGGTCCGCGAGCGTCGGCGCGTGTCGGTCGGTCCACAGCGGCGCGTCCATCACCACGTCGTAGTCGCGGCCGCGGTACATTTCTGTCGGTTGCGTACGCCACGCCACCGGTCGGCGCGGGCCGTTGTGGTCGCGCGAGTGAAGCGAGCAGCGCGGACCACCCACTCGGTTCACACTGTGAGTGAACCTCGTCCCGTGGCGCGTCCTCGCCACGAACCGACCGCAGGAACTACCGACAGAAACAGACCGCACGAACCGACCGCAGGAACTACCGACAGAAACAGACCGCACGAACCGACCGCAGGAACTACCGACAGAAACAGACCGCA
>NZ_JAXHGM010000001.1:0-44226 GCF_034808145.1 Halorubellus amylolyticus | reverse complement strand
CCCGCACGAACCGCCGCCGTCGGTCGGTCAGACTACCGCGTACCCGCCGACCAACTGGCCGTTCCCGTTCCCGTTCCCGTTACCGCCGCCGTTCCCGCCCTTGACCTTGCGTTCGAGTTCGACCTCGGCGTCGCCCGCGGTCACCTTGACCGCGAGCTCCTCGGTGTCGGGTACCTCGAACGCGAGCGTCCCGTCGGTACCGGTCTCGCCGACGGTCTCGCCGTTCACCGCGACGGTCGCGTTCGCGACGGAGCCGTTCGCGTCCGTCACGGAGAGCGTGACCGTCTCGCCGGCGCGGACCTTCCCGTCGAGCGTCGCCTCGAGGGCGCTCTCGGTCTCGGACTCGCTCTCGTTGGATTCGTCGTCGCCGTCATCCTCACCGTCGTCGGCCTTGTCCTTCCCCTTCGCGCCGCTGTTCCCGGGGTTCTCGGGCTTCCCGTTCTTGTCGACCTTCTCGATCTCGACCTGGTCGCCCGTCCCGGACTCGCTCACGATCGGACGGAGGATGTACTTCCCGGAGTTCCCCGCCTTGTGGACGTTGATGTCGAACACGAAATCCGGCGAGGAGTTCGCCGACAGCTCGAAGTTCTTGTTGAGCTGGAGCTTCTGGCTCGGGAGCTTGACGTTCACGCTCTCGCCGTTCGTGAGCGTCGCGTTGATGTCGCTCACGTACACGAACACCTTGTCGTACTCGCCGGCGGGCACCGACACGTTCGAGATGGCGGTCGCGTTCGCGGCCTGGAGCTTCGTCAGGTCGACGGTCGCGTTGTCGACGTCGTGCATGACCCAGCCGTCCTTCTCGGACGACTCGTCGCCCTCGGCGTCCTCGTCTTTGGACTCGTCGTCGGATTCGTCGGTCTCCTCGGAGTCCTCGGTCTCTTCAGGCTCTTCGGTCTCCTCGGTCTCTTCTGGCTCCTCCGTCTCCTCGGAGTCGTCGGTCTCGGTGTCGGTGTCGTTCATCTCGACGGTCGTCTCGTTCGGGTCGTCGACCGTCGTGGTCTCGACGTCGCCGAGGTCGGCGTTCGCGTCCGCTTCGGTCGTATCGTTCGCGGACGCACTGCCCTCGCTGTCCTCGTCCGCGTCGGTCGTCTCGTTCGCGGACTCGGCGTCGTCCGCGCCGTCGTCACCGCCGGCCTCGTGCAGGCCGATCTTCGTGATGGTGACGTTCAGGTGCTCGAAGTCCTCGATGGCGCCCGGGCGGTCGCTCACGTAGAACGTGAGGTCCGCCGAGTCGCTCGCGTCCATCGAGCCGGTATCGTCGGTCGTCGCCTGTGCTCCCGTGGTCGTCCCGGGTACCGCAGTGGAACAGCCCGCCAGCACGAGGAGGGCTGCCACGGCGATCGCGCCGATAGCGTTCTTCGTGGTCATCGTCGAGAGTACGTACACACTACTCGGTCATAACCGGGATAGAACGTTCGGCCTCGTTCAGTCGGCGTGAACGGTTTGAACGGACGCGAACCGTCGCCGGAACCGGCCCGCAGCGGCGACGTCCACGGTCGGTTCCGCATCGAGATTCGAGAGCGTGGGTTCGGACCGGTTCGGGCCCGGCGGCCGCGCCCGTCGACGCCGCCGTTCCGATACGGGTTTCCCGGTGGCCGCCCGAAAACCGGACGAGCATGTCCTTACGCGTGACGTTCCTCGGGACGAGTGGTGCCATCCCGACCACCGAGCGGAACCCGTCGGCGCTGTTCGTGTCCCGCGAGGGCGACGACCTCCTCTTCGACTGCGGCGAGGGCACGCAGCGCCAGATGATGCGGTACGGGACCGGCTTCGGCGTCGACCACCTGTTCGTCACGCACACGCACGGCGATCACGTCCTCGGAATCCCCGGGTTGACGCAGACGATGGACTTCAACGAGCGCGACCGACCGCTCGCCGTGCACGTCCCGGCGGGCGAACGCCAGACCGCGAAACGCCTCCTGAACGCGACCGGGAACGCTCCGGGGTTCCCCGTTCGCGTCAAAGAGGTGCGGGCGGGCGACGTCGCGCTCGACGGCGACGGGTACGAGGTCCGCGCGTTCGACGTGACCCATCGGACGAACGCGGTCGGGTACGCGGTCGTGGAGGACGACCGGAAGGGACGGTTCGACCGAGAGAAGGCCGAGACGGAGCTCGGTATCGAACCGGGTCCGAAGTACTCGAAGCTCCACCGCGGCGAGCCGGTCGAACTCGAGGACGGTACGGTCGTCGAGCCCGAGGAGGTCGTCGGCGACCCGCGGCCGGGGCGGACGGTCGTCTACACGGGCGATACGACGCCGACCGGGAGCACGGTCGACGCGGCAGCGGACGCGGACCTGCTCGTGCACGACGCGACGTTCACCGACGAGTGCGAGGACCGCGCCGAGTCGACCGCGCACTCGACGGCCGCGCAGGCCGGGAGTATCGCGCAGCAGGCGAACGCGAAGCGGCTCGCGCTCGTCCACATCTCCTCGCGGTACGCCGGCGACGCCTCCGCGCACGAGGTCGAAGCGGCCGAGGCGTTCGACGGCCACTCGTGGGTTCCCCGCGACGGCGAGACGTTCGACGTGCCGTTCCCCGACGCCGACGACTGATCGCCGGGAGCCGTCGGGTCCCGCGAAACCGGCACCCCCGCGGAGCTTTTACGCGTCTCGCCCCTACGACCGGGTAGTGAGTGCGAGAACCAGCGCACTGGACAGCGTCGTCTTCGGCGTGGACGTCCAGAGCGGGGACGTGCGCGGGGACGCGCCGTCGTACGCGCTCGTCGTCCTCGAGTCGAGCGCGGACGACGACGGGTACGACGTCGAGCGCGACGTCGTCACGCTGCGGAAGCTCCGGCGGCGCATCGCCGACGAGGAGCCGGGTATCGTCGCGACGGACAACATGTACGAGCTCGCCGCGGACAAGGACGCTCTGGTGCACTTCCTCGGCGAGCTGCCGGCGGGCACGAAGCTCGTGCAGGTGACGGGCGCGGAGCAGCCCGAGCCGCTGTCGCGCGTCGCGAAACGCCACGGTGTGCCCTACGGGAAGGACCCGATGCAGGAGGCCGAGGCCGCCGCGCGGCTGGCGGCGGGGAACGTCGGCGTGGAGGTGTCGGCGTTCACCGACGAGACGACCGTGAAGGTCGCTCGCGGCCGCTCCACGGGGAAGGGCGGCTGGTCGGAGGACCGGTTCACGCGCCGCATCCACGGGAGCGTGAAGACGCGCGCTCGCGAGGTCGGGAGCGAGCTCGACGACGCGGGCCTCGAGTACGAGCGCGAGGTGACCGAGAAGTACGGCGGGTTCTCGCAGGCGCTCTTCCACGTCGAGGGACGCCCGCAGGACATCCCCGTGAGCCGGCATCGGTCCGGGGACGTGCGCGTGGAGATCGAGCGCGAGCGCCGGGACGGCATCGAGTTCGAGCCGCTCGCGAAGCGCCGCGACCACGTCCTCGTCGGCGTCGACCCGGGGACGACGACCGCGGTCGCCATCGTCTCCCTCGACGGGAGCGTGCTGGACGTGCTGTCGACGCGGACCGCGGACACGGCGGCGGTCATCGAGTGGATCGTCGAACGCGGGCGACCCGTCCTCGTCGCGGCGGACGTGGAGCCGATGCCGAACACGGTCGAGAAGATACGGCGGAGCTTCGACGCCGCCGGCTGGATACCGGATAGCGACCTGCCGGTCGACGAGAAGCAGCATCGCACCCGCGAGGAGGGGTACGAGAACGACCACGAGCGGGACGCGTTGGCGGCGGCGTTGTTCGCGTTCGACGACCACGAGGACCAGTTCGAGCGCGTGGCGCGGAAGACGCCGCCGCGGCTCGACCGCGGCGAGGTGACGGCGCGCGTGGTCGCGGGCGAGGAGTCGGTGGAGGCGGTCGTCGAGGACCTCACGGCGAGCGACGGGGACGGCGGTGGGGACGACGACGGCAGCGAGCACGTCGAGCGCGAGCTGAGCGCGGAGGAGAAACGCATCAGGACCCTGGAGCGCCAGGTCGAGCGCCTCCAGGGACACGTCGAGGAGCTGGAGTCGGCGGTCGCAGAGAAGGACGACCGCATCGAGGAGTTGGAGGGCGAGCTGGAGGAGTCCCGGCGCGAGGAGCGTCGCGACGCCCGGGAGCGTCGGACCGTCTCCCGGTTGGAGCGCCGGAACGACGCGCTCGAACGGGACGTCGACGAGCGCGACGAACGCATCGAGGAGCTGGAGGGGAAGCTCGCGCGCCTGAAGGAGCTGTGGAAGCTCGATCACTCGAACTTCGCGGACGTCGAGGAGAAGAAGCAGGGGCTGGTGCCGGTCAAGCCCGTGGAGGAGTTCACGAAGGCGGCGATCGACGACGCGCACGAGGCGTACGGGCTCGCGACCGACGACGTCGTCTTTCTGCGGGACGCGGCGGGTGCGGGGCGGTCGACGGCGGAGAAGCTCGCGGCGTTCGAGCCGCGCGTGGTGCTCGTCGGCGACGGCGGCCTCTCGGAGATGGCCGACAGCGTGCTGTTCGACGCGGCGGTTCCGGTCGGGCCGGCCGACGACGTCGCGATGCAGGAGGTCGACGAGCTCGCGGTCGCGCGCGAGGACGACGTCGAGGCGGTCGTCGACGACTGGCACGACCGCGCCGCGGAACGCCGGAAGGAGCAGAAGGCCGAACAGCTCGACCAGCTCATCAGCGAGCATCGCGCGGAGACGAAGAAGGACCAGCGTCGGAGTTGAGCGCCGCGCAGAGACTATATCGACCGGTCCGTCCCGGGCGTGGAGCGTGCTACAGCCACCCGTCGGGGAGTTCGTCTTCGTGGTCGGCGACCAACTCCAGCAGCGGGCGTCTCTCCTCGAAGTGCCGGCCTTTCGACACCTCGTTGGTTTTCTGGTTCCAGACGATGAAGCCGTACTCCTCCAGTAGCGGAAGGTGGGCGTGCCGCATCTCGATGAGTCGCGTGAGTTCCTCGGCCGCCGATTGGTCCGCATCGACGACGACGGGCTCGTCGTCCTGTGGGTTGTGAATCAACGGTTCGCGCAGCAGTTTCCGGCGCTGGACGTGGGTGATGGCGTCGAGTAGGTCGTTGTGAGGCGGAACGGAGTGACAGCCGAGCACCGCAACGGCGCGGGGATGATGCCGACGCACGGAATCGGCGGGGCGCCCAGCGGACGGTCGGCATCGAACGGCGCACTCGGCCGGCCCGGACTGCGCGAGCGCCGGGTCGTCACTCCCAGACGGTCGGTGCGACGCCGAGCCGGACCACGGCGGGCCGGTACGCGAAGGCGATCGCCACGACGACCACCAGCTCCCCCCAGAACCCGAGGTCGCCGACCGCCGTCCGAACGACGGTGAGGACGGCGAAGACGAGGAGAATCATCGCGAGGTAGTGCGGGACGAGTTCCTTCAACTGGTCGGTATCCATACCGTCCCTTGGGCGAGGAACTGCATCAAACCACGTCTGCCGGCGGATACCGAGGGTGCCGTCGTGCTCGACCTCCCTCACATCATGCCGCCCATGCCCATCATCCCCATGAGGCCGGAGACGACGGCGCGGACGAAGAGCCCGAGGCCGGCGAGGACGAGCGCGACGCCGCCGCCGATGACGAGGTTCTGGCTGGCGATCGCTGCGATGCCGCCGAGGATGCACAGCAGGCCGAGGAATCCCGAGACGCCAAGCATCTTCGCCATGCGACCGAGACCGCCGCTTCGTTGACTCATGTCCCCGGCTTGGTCCGCGGGACGGCCTAAACCTGCCGGTCCACGGGCGGTCGTGGCGACCCGTGGAGCGCTCCGCGGGTGGTCGTGACGGAGGGCGGCGGAACCGGTCCGCGAGCGGTCGTGACGACAGAGAGCCCGGTCGGCGGCGACGCGGCGTCGGCCGCGAGGGAACCAGTTAAAAATGTCGCGTGAGAACCGGACGGTATGAGCGACAACGACGACGGGGGACGGAACGACCTCCGGATGCCCGACGACGACGAGGTGTTCGCTACCGTGACGGATATGCTCGGCGCGAACCGGGTGAAAGTCAGGTGCGCGGACGGCGTCGAGCGCACCGCTCGCATCCCCGGGAAGATGCAGAAGCGCGTCTGGATCCGCGAGGACGACGTCGTGCTCGTCGACCCGTGGGACTGGCAGGACGAGAAGGCCGACATCACGTACCGCTACGAGAAGCAGGACGCCGAACAGCTCCGCGAAGAAGGCCACATCGCCTGACTCGTTCTCGACGCTCGGTCGCGTGTCCGGGTGGGTAGCGAGCGGAACTGCGAGCGTTTTAGGCGGATGCGGGCGTAGCCGCGGGTAGTGACTTCGAGCGACGCGAGCGAGACGGCGAGGGATGGGTCGGGGAGCGACGCGGCCGAGGGCGAGCCGGCGGACAATCCGTTCGTTCGCGAGCCCGACACCGACTTCGAGCCCGTCGACGACCTCGACGAGGCGACCGCGCGCGAGCAGGCCGAAGCGCTCCGGGAGGCCCTGGAGTTCCACGATTACCGGTACTACGTCGACCACGACCCCGAGATAGCGGACCGCGCGTACGACGCGCTGTTCGCGCGGTTGCTGGACCTGGAGGACGCGTTCGACCTCGATATCGAGGGGTCGCCGTCGAACCGCGTCGGCGGGGAGCCCGTCGAGGCGTTCGAGACGGTCGAGCACGTCGCGCCGATGCTCTCCATCGACCACACCGACACGGCGGCGGGCGTCCGCGAGTTCGACGACCGGGTGCGCCGCGAGGTCGGCGACGTCGAGTACGTGCTGGAGCCGAAGTTCGACGGCGTGAGCCTCGAGGTGGTGTACGAGGACGGTGAACTGGTGCGGGCGACGACGCGCGGCGACGGCGACGAGGGCGACGACGTGACGCGGAACGCGCGGACGATCGCCGCCGTCCCGCAGCGGTTGCGCGGGAGTCCGCCGGCGTTCCTCGCGGTCCGCGGCGAGGTGTACATGCCTCGCGAGGCGTTCACGGAGTACAACACCGAGCGCGTGGAGCGCGGCGACGACCCGTTCGCGAACCCGCGGAACGCGACCGCGGGCACGGTCCGCCAGCAGGACCCGTCCGTGGTCGCGGAGCGCCCGCTCTCGATATTCTTCTTCGACGCGCTCGATTCGAGCGACCCCTGGGAGACGCACAGCGCGGCGCTCGACGCGTTCCGCGACCTCGGCCTGCCGGTCTGCGAGCGCGTGGAGACGGGCGCGAGCGTCGAGGACGCCATCCGGTATCGCGACGACCTGCTCGCCGAGCGCGACGACCTGGACTACGAGGTCGACGGCGTGGTCGTGAAGGTCGACTCCGCGGCGGCCCGCGAGGAGTTGGGGGCGACGGCGCGTGCGCCGCGGTGGGCGAAGGCGTACAAGTTCCCCGCCAGGGACGAGGAGACGCCGGTCGCGAACGTGACCGTGCAGGTTGGCCGCACCGGCCGGTTGACGCCCGTGGCGCTCCTGGAGCCCGTGGACGTCGGCGGGGTGACGGTCTCCAGGGCGAGCCTCCACAACTTCGACGAGGTCGAGGACCTGGGCGTCGGCGTCGGCGACGTGGTGCGCGTGCAGCGCGCCGGCGACGTCATCCCGTACGTCGACGCGGTCGTCGAACGGAACAGCGACGGCCCCTACGAGCTCCCGGAGACGTGCCCGGTCTGCGGGAGTCCCGTCGAGCGCGAGGGTCCGATGGCGTACTGCACGGGCGGCCTCGGGTGTCCCGCACAGCTCCGGCGGAGCGTCGAGTACTACGGGAGCGACAAGGGCCTGGACGTCGAGGGGCTCGGCGAGGAGACTGTGAGTCAGCTCGTGGACGCGGGCCTCGTCGAGGACGGCGTCGCCGACCTCTACGAGCTCACCGAGGGCGACCTGGCGGCGCTCGAGGGCTGGGGCGAGCGCAGCGCCGAGAAGCTCGTCGCGGAACTGGACGCGACCCGCGAGCCCGCGCTCGCGGACTTCGTCGCCGCGCTCGGCATCCAGGAGGTCGGCCCGGAGCTCGCCGACCGGCTCGCGCGACACTTCGGGACGTTCGACGCGCTCCGCGACGCCGCGGCGAGCGACGACCGCGAGGCGCTGACGGCGGTCGACGGCGTCGGCGACGCAGTCGCCACCCAGCTCGTGGACTTCTTCGAGAGCGAGGCGAACGCGGCGGTGCTCGACGACCTCCTCGTGCACGTGTCTCCACTGGAAGCGGAGGGGGTCGCGGGCGAGGAGCTCGACGGGGTGACGTTCGTCTTCACGGGCTCGCTCTCCGCCCCGCGGAGCGAGTTCGAGGCGGTCGTCGAGGACCACGGCGGGAGCGCGACGGGGAGCGTCTCCGGGAACACCGACTACCTCGTCACCGGGGACAATCCCGGCGCGAGCAAGACGAGCGACGCCGACGACGAGGGCGTCCCCACCCTCGACGAGAGCGAGCTCCACGAACTTCTCGAGGACCACGGCGTCGACGAGTGGCCCGGCGAGTAACCGACACCAGCACCTCCCAAACCGCCGGCCTGGCGGCCGTCGGATGCTGGAGCAGTCAGTTCAAACGACGTCGTGGTCGTCGGGTTCGTACGCGACCGGTGGTCTGCTCGTGCGGTCGGCGGCGAGGCTGGCGAGCCACGTCCAGTCCCCCTCCTCGAACGCGGCGGTGAGCGCGTCGTCGTCGAGGTCGGCGACGAGTTCGCGGACGCGCTCGCGGGGGTCGCCCCGTATCGCGGGGTCGCTGAGGACGACGTCGGGGTCGGCGGCGTCCGCGAGCTGCTGCGCGTAGAAGTGGAGTTCGTCGAGCGGCCGGTAGTCCGGGCCGTACTCGCGTTCGAGGCGCTCGCGGAGGCCGATCGGGTCGCGGGCGGCGTCCAGGCCGAACTGGCGCCTGATGGCGGCGTGCGCGTCGCTTCCGGCATCGCCACCATCCCCGAGTTCCGCGGCGAGGCGCTGGAGGCCGCCGTCGTCGCGACCCTGGTAGACGTAGCCGAGTTCGACGGACTCCCCGTCGCGGTCGGTCGCGACGATGGCCGCGGCGCGCTCTCCCGGTCCGAGGACGTGCCCGGCGAGGACGCGCGCGTTCGGCTCGGTACCCTCGGGGAGGTGAACGACGAGCCGGCCGTCGCCGTCGACGGCGACGACGCCCGGTCGCGGGCCGACGTAGGCGCGAGCGCGGAGGCGCGCAAACCGCCGACGGCGCTCGTCGTCGAGGAAGCACGTGACGGTCGCGGTCACAGGTCCGCCCCCTGGAAGCGTTCGAACGCGACGTACAGCGGCGCGGTCGCCCAGAGGACGAGGACGACGACGCCGACCGACGGTTCCGCGAGGAGCGTCAGGTCCGTCGGCGGCTGCGCGCCGAAGTACCCGAACGCCCCGGCGATGTCGGGGTAGACGCCGACGACGACGTTCCGGAGGGCGGTGAACGGCCCGAACTGGGCGACGGCCGGGAGGAGGGTCGCGGGCGCGTCCTGCGTGCCGTACACGCCGTTCACGAGGAGTCGCCAGAGGATGTCGTGGAGGCGGAACACGAAGAACAGGTAGGTGCCGACGGCGAGCACGGCGGCGCGCGTCGTCCCCGTGACCGCCGCCGATATCGCGGTGCCGAGCGCGGCGAAGACGCCGGCGAACGCGACGAGGACGGCGAGGGCGGCGAGGAGCCGCAGGAGCGGGATGGGGGCGAGCATGAGTCCGGCGACGGCGGTCGCGAACGCGAACAGGCACGTCACGACGGCGGCGGTGACCGCGAACCGGCCGGCGAGGCTCCCGAGGACGACGTCGCGGCGCGAGAACGGCATCCCGAGGAGGACGACGAGCTCGCCGCGGGTGCGTTTGTCGACGATGCGGCCCTGCGCGAGCATGATGGCGGCGATGGGCGCGAGGAACAGGGCGGCGCCGACGAGGACGCCGAGGAACCGGAGGCCGGGCCGGTCGACGTAGGTGGGGTCGTAGCTGCTCGCGTAGAGGTACCCAGCGATGGCACCGACGATCGCGAACAGGGCGACGCCGACGTGGAGTTGGCGTTCCCGGACGCTGTCGCGGACGTCCTTGCGCGCGACGAGCCGCCACATCACGACCCACCTCCGCGGGTGGTCGCGGACGCGTCCCTGGCCGCGGTCCCGTCGCCGGTTCTGGTCCCGCCGCTGGCACTGCTCGCGGTCGCGTCGTCGTTCGTGTACGCGACGAACAGCTCCTCGAGGCTGGCTTCGCGCGTGTCGACGTCGCGGACGTCCGCGCCGTCGTCGTAGCACGTCTTGACGACGCGGCCCTTCGCGGCGGCGGTGCAGGCGGCGTCGACGACCGGGCGCCCCTGGTCGTCGCGGTCGACGGTGACGTCGGTGACGCCGCGGAGGCCGGCGACGGCGTTCCGGAGCGTGTCGGGGCGTTCGTCGAGCGTGACGGTGACGCCGCCGGTCGCGCCCGCGGTCTCGCGGAGCGCGTCGATGGTGTCGACGGCGACGAGGTCGCCGCCGTAGAGGATGCCGACGCGGTCCGCGACCGCCTCGACCTGCCCGAGGATGTGACTGGAGAAGAACACGGTCCGGCCGTCGCTGACGGCGTCGTCGATGACGTCGCGCATCATGCGTGCGCCGGCGGGGTCGAGTCCGGTCGTCGGTTCGTCGAGCACGAGGAGGTCGGGGTCGCCGACGAGCGCCATCCCGAGCATCAGTCGCTGAGCCATCCCCTTGGAGTACGTGCGGACCTGACGGTCGCCGTCGTCGGCGAGGCCGACGCGCTCCAGTATCTCGTCGGGGTGCTCGCGGCCGCGTCGCGCCTCGATGGTGAACTCGAGCTGCTCGCGCCCGGTCATCCGGCCGAGCGAGCCGTAGCCGTCCGGGAGGATGCCGACGCGCTCGCGGACCGCCGTCGGCGCCGCCTGCGCGTCGTGCCCGAACACCGTCGCGGTCCCGCTCGTCGGCCGGACGTAGTCGAGCAGGATGTCGATGGTCGTGGACTTCCCCGCGCCGTTCGGGCCGAGGAACCCGAACACCTCGCCCTCGCGCACCTCGAGGTCGAGGCCGTCCAGGGCCGTGACCGTCCCGAAGCGCTTGGTCACGTCGCGGAGTTCGATAGCTGCCATACCCCGCACGTGTCGAGGAACGCACAAGAGGCTACCGGAGGGGCGGGGTGGTCGGTCGGACCGAAGAACACATGGCTCGACGGGGAAATCGAGCGGGTATGGAGATGGGACGCGGTTTCGCGACGCGGGCACGCGAGCATCTGCGGCCGGCGGCCGCCTTCTCGCTCGGTGCGGTGCTCGCGGGCTTCGCGGCGCTCACGTTCTGGCAGCACGCCTTCTTGAGCGTCCAGCGGGACGCCGCAACGAGTACGGACGCGGTCGGGGTTACGTTCGTCCTCGGGTACTTCGTCGCCGGCGTCGTCCTGATGTACGTGTCGACGATGGCGTCGCTCGAACGAACCCGTCGGTGACTACTCGCCGGCGACGCCGAGGCGTTCGAGGCCGCCGCGGTAGACGAGCCAGTAGCCGACCGTCCACGCGAAGATGGCGTTCACGCCGAGCAGGAGCGTCGCGAGCGCGCTCGCGTCCGGCGGCGTCGCCAGCGACAGGACGACCCCGGCGGGTGCGAACAGGAGGACGGATGCGACGGTCCAGCGGACCGCGTCGTTGTCGAGGAGCGAAGGCACGCGTCGACGTACCCGCGCCGGCGGATTGAATCGCTCGGTCGCGGGTCGACCCGGCTCGGTGGAGGGTAGACGCGGTCGCTCGGACGCGTCGGCGTCGAAAGAAACGAAGACCGAATCGGGTCGAGGCGACTCAGAGGTCGGCCCGGGTGAACTTGCCGTACGCGAGTGCGAGCGGGACGATCGCCCAGACGGCGAGCCAGACGAACCCGAACCAGGGGTCGAGGTAGACGGCGTCGCTGCCGGCGAGGCCGCCGCTGCTGCTGGCGTCGACGACCGCGGCGACCGCGGACTGGTAGGCCGCGGAGGGCGCGAAGCTCGTGATTCCGAAGTACCAGTCGGGGTACTGGGCGATGGTCGCGGGGAGCGCGAAGCCGTTCGCGAGGTAGACGGCGCCGGTGGCGACGAGCCCCCAGACGAGTTCGAGGACGACGAAGGTGCCGAACGCGAGCGCGCTGGCGCGACTCGTCGTCGAGACGCTCGCGGAGATGGCGACCATGAGGCTGACGTACGCGAACGCGAACAGGACGGTGACGCCGACGAACAGCGCGTAGTCCACGAGGCTCACGCTCCCGAGCAGCCAGAACGCGAGGCCGAACGCGAGCCCGAACCCGAGGAGGACGGGGATGGCCATGGTGAGGCTCCGGCCGAACACCTTCCCGAGGACGACGTCCCTGCGGGAGTGCGGGAGGCCGAGCAGGAGTTTGGCACTCCCGCTGTCGCGCTCGCCGGCGACGGCCTTGTACGCGACGACGAGCGCGGTGACGCTCACGAACAGCGCGGCGCTGGCGGCGAGGAAGTCGTAGAACCCGAGCGCGGCGAGGTCGGGGTCCGCGCCGACGCCGCCGGCTTCGAACTCGCTGAACGCCCACACCATGAACGCCGCGAACAGCACGAACAGCGCCGTGAGGAGCCAGAGCGCGCGCGAACCGCGGGCGTCCTGGAAGTCCTTCCGGGCGATGGCGGTGACGCTCATCGCGACACCTCCGAGGGCTCGGCCGCGTCAGTTTCGGCGTCGTCCTCGCTCCCGTCGGTCGTGGTCGCGTCCGTGGTCGGTGCGTCGGCCGCGGCGCGGTCGGTCTCGCTGCCGGCGGTCAGTTCGTCGTCGGTGTCGTGGCTGGTGTAGGTCATGAACAGGTCCTCGAGGCTGGTGCGGTCGGTGGCGAAGTCGCGGACGTCGACGCCCTGCGCTTCGATGGCGTCGAGGACGCGGGTCTTCACGCCGGGGTCGCACGCGACGGTGAGGGTCGAGTCGCTGGCGGTGACGGCGGTCACACCGGCGACGGCTTCGACGGCGTCGAGCACCGCGGGGGTGGGGACGGCGTCGAGTTCGACGGTCATGCGGGCGTCGGCGTCGACGCTCTCGCGGAGGTTCTCGATGGTGTCGACGGCGACGACGCGCCCGTCGTCGAGGATGCAGACGCGGTCGCAGACCGCCTCCACCTGTTCGAGGATGTGGCTCGAGAAGAACACGGTCGCGCCGCGCGCCGCTTCCTCGCGGATGATCTCGCGGATCTCGCGGGCGCCGTTCGGGTCGAGGCCCGTGGTGGGTTCGTCGAGGACGAGGATGTCGGGGTCGCCGACGAGCGCCATCGCGAGCACGAGGCGTTGCTTCATCCCCTTCGAGTAGCCGCCGGCCTTGCGGTCGGCGGCGTCGAGGATGTCGACGCGGTCGAGGAGGGCGTCCACGTCCTCGTCGACGCGCTTGGAGTCGACCGCGAACTGGACGTGCTGGCGGCCGGTGAGGCGGTCGTAGACGTGGAAGCCGTCGGGGAGGACGCCGACGCGCTGGCGGAGCGCGACGCCCTCGCGCTGGGGGTTCATCCCGAGGACGCTGACGGTCCCGGAGGTGGGGCGCACGAAGTCCAGGAGGACGTTGATGGTCGTGGACTTCCCGGCGCCGTTCGGCCCGAGGAACCCGAATATCTCGCCCTCGTGAACCTCGAGGTCGACGTTCTCGAGCGCGAGGACGTCACCCGGGAATCGCTTCGTGAGACCGGCGATGCTGATGGCTGAAGTCATATACCTAGTAGACGACCGCAGAGTACTTATAGATAGACTGAAACTTCGTGTCACGTTTTGAACACGGTATACACACCAGTCTAACCACCGTTTATCGAAAGAAACCAACGTAATCAGACACTTACCGGTGGCGGACGTCACCGCCAGCCGTCGCTGACAGGTACCGAAGAGACGGTGCCAGCCCGAGACGCCGAACCGTGCCGGCGACGCCACCGCGTCGGCTACACTCCCGCGCCAGCCACACTACCACGGCGGCCACACCACCGCGCCGGCTACAGCGCGTCGTCGGGCGCGTGGCTCTCGCTGGTGCGTTCGACCTCGGTCGCGTACCGGTCGCGGACGTCGGGGTCGTCGACGGGTTCGAGCTCGTCGCGGTCGACGTCGCGGGCGGCGGTGACGTCCGTCCGCGCGAGCATGTTCGAGGAGCGCTGCATGGTCGCGGCGCGCTCCCCGCCGGGTTCGGCGTACACGAGCGTCACGAGGCCCTTGTCGGTGTACTCGCGCTCCACGAGCCAGCAGCGCACGTCCCCGTCGGTCGCGTCGCCCTCGTCCGCGTTCTCGTCGGCGGCTGCGTCGTCGGTCATACCGCTTCGTTCCCGCACCGCGGGCTTGTATCCTCGGGAACGCGACGACGCCGACGCGACCGTTCCGACGGCGTGGTCGTCCGCGACGACGGTGCCCGGACCGACCCGGTCGCCCGCTCTGGCGCGACTACGCGCCGTCGGCGAGCTTGTAAAGTCCGCCGGTCTTCCCGCTCTCGTCGTCGAGGTACGTGTCGCTGGCGCGGTCGGTGAAGTACACCGCGCCGTCGACGACGCGGGGCGTGCTCGTGACGCGCCCGACGCCCTCGGCGTGCCAGACGGCGTCACCGGACGCGGCGTCGACGGCGTGCAGGCGCGCGCCGTACGACCCGACGAGGACGCGGTCGCCGGCGACCGTCGGACACCCGATTATCGCGTCGCCCGCGTCGTACGACCATCGTTCCTTCCCCGAGGCCGCTTCGAGCGCGTACAGCCGTCCGTCCTTGCTCCCGACGTACGCGACGCCGCGCTCGGGTGCGACCGCGGGCCCGGACATGACGATGGCGCTCGTGCGTTCCGACCACGTCTCCGTGCCGTCGGCGAGCGCGACGCGGTAGACGTCGCGGTCCCACGACCCGAAGAACGCGCCGCCGTCGTGCGTCGCCACCGGTCCCTTGATCGGTCGGTCGGTCTCGAACCGCCACTGGAACGCGAGGTCGGGATAGCTCCACGCGTAGAGGAACCCGTCGTTCGACCCGACGACGAGCCGGCCCGCGTCCCGGTCGATGGCGCACGTCGAGTGCGGGTGGTCCGTGATCCGCTGGTCCTCCCAGACGACGTCGCCGGACTCGGCGTCGATACCGAACATCGCACCGCTCGGTTCGGCGTACTCGACGGCGATGAACACCGTGCCGTCGTGGTACGCGGGACTGGAGCCGATGGCGTCCCCGAGGTCGGCGCGCCACGCCAGGTCGCCGGTCTCGACGTCGAGCGCGCTCAGGATGCCGTCGTACGCGCCGACGAACGCGTACCCGTCGACGACCGCGGGCGTCCCGTGCATCCCGCGGGAGGCGTCCGTCACCTCGGTCCGCCAGACGACGTCGCCGCCGGGGGTCACGCGCCACAGGAACCCCGAGTCGCCGGGACAGAGGAGGTCGCCGCCCGGGAGCGGGACCGCGCTCGCCTTCGCCGCGGTGTGCTCGGCCGTGTTCACGTCCCGGAGCGCCCACTCGCGGCCGGGGTCCTGCGGGACCGTGGCGTCCGGGTAGACGCCCTGTCGGCGGAGGCCGCCGCGGAACTGCGCGAACGCGGTCGTCGACGTCACGCTCGCACCGCCGCCACCGAGAGCGTCGGTCAGGCAGCCCGCGGTCGCTGCGCTCGTCGCCACCGTCCCGAGTGCGGCGAGCGCGTCGCGGCGGGAGAATCGACTGCTCGGTGGAGGGCCGTCGCGGCGGGAGAGTCGCTTCGTCACGCCTAGCCGACGCGACGCGGACCCACATACCGCTTGCCCTCCCCGCCGGTGGCGGCGGTCGCGAACGCCACGGCGCTGGCAGTGGTGGCGCGTCCGTGTCGGCATCGCGAGTCCGGCGACTCCGAGCCCGAAGGGATATGCTCGCGGCCGCGGAACCCTCGGCGTGATGTCGTGGCGCGACCGCGTGAACGACCTCCTGTACGACGGCGAGACCGTCCACGAGACGGTGGACGTCGGCGCGAACCGCGTGTACGTGACGAGCCATCGCGTCCTCGCGTTCCGGGACGCCGGCGACGACGCGGCGAACTACCGGCACGTCGACCACCCGAACGTCGAGGGCGTCACCGCCGGGCGCGAGAGCGACGGGCGTCGGCTCGCGCGAGCGGTCGTCTGGGGCGTGCTCGGGGCGGCCTGCGTCGCGGGCGGGCTCCTCGTAGAGGTCGGGTCGTTCGTGTCGACGCCCGAGAGCCTGGAGGCGGGCGCGGTCGGCGGTACCGGCGGTATCGTGTCGCTGTTCTCGGACGTCGTCGCCGCGCTCGCGCTCGTCGACGAGGCGGTCGCCGTCGTCGGCGCGCTGTGCTGCGTCGTCGCCGCGTACCACGGCTACCGGTACGTCGACTCGCGCGAGCGGGTCGTCTCCGTCGGCGTCGCCGGCGACGACGACGTCCGCCTCCGCGTCACCGGCGACCCCGGGGCGTCAGCCGCCGAGCTCCGGCGGGCCCTTCAGGCAGTGTGACGCGTCGCGGATCGTCGCAATCGGGACGTCACGCCTATGTCCGCGAGACCGCTAGGGACTGGCGATGGACGCGGCGACGGTCCGCGAGCGCGCGAGCGACCTCCCCACCGAGCCGGGCGTCTACCAGTTCCACGCCGACGACGCCGTGCTGTACGTCGGGAAGGCGGTGGACCTGCGTGCTCGGGTGCGGTCGTACGCGGACCCGCGGTCGGCGCGCATCCGACGGATGGTCGAGCGCGCGGACGCGCTGGAGGTCGCGGAGACCGACACCGAGACGCAGGCGCTGCTGTTGGAGGCGAACCTCATCAAGCGCCATCAGCCGCGGTACAACGTCCGCCTGAAGGACGACAAGTCGTACCCGCTCGTGCAGTTCACCGACCACGCGGTCCCGCGTATCGAGGTGACGCGGGACCCGGACGACGACGCGACCGTGTTCGGGCCGTACACGGACAAGGGCGACGTGGAGACGGTCGTGAAGGCGTTACGGGAGACGTTCGGCGTCCGTGGCTGTTCGGACCACAAGTTCGCGAACCGCGAGCGCCCGTGCCTGGACCACGAGGTCGGGCTCTGTACCGCGCCCTGTACGGGCGAGATATCGACGGGCGAGTACCTCGACGACGTCGAGTCCGCGAAGCGGTTCTGCAGGGGCGAGACGGGCGTGCTCGCGGACCCGTTGCGGCGCGAGATGGAGGCCGCGGCCGCCGACCAGGCGTTCGAGCGCGCGGCGAACCTCCGGGACCGCCTGGCGGTCGTCGAGTCGTTCCACGGCGCTGGCGGCGAGGCGGTGTCGGCCGCGGGCGGCGACGGCGACGACTACGAGCGCCACGTCGACGTGCTCGGGGTCGCCATCGACGGCGACCGGGCGACGGTCGCCAGACTCCACGCGGAAGGCGGGCAGCTCGTCGAGCGCGACCGGCATCGCATCGACGTCCCCGGCGAGAGCGAGGGTGCCGGTGGGACCGTCGACGCCGCGGAGCCGGTGCCGGCGGTGCTGGCGGCGTTCCTCGTCCAGTACTACGCGGAGCGCGAGCTCCCGGACGCCGTCCTCCTCCCGGAGCCCCATGGCGACGACGAGGTCGCGGCGTGGCTGGACGCGGCGGGCGTCGCGACCCGCGTCCCGGGCGCGGGCCGGGAGGCGAAGCTCGTCGACCTGGCGTTGAAGAACGCGCGGACGGCGACCGGCACTAGGGACGCGTCGCGCGAGCTGGCGGTCGCACTCGACCTGGACGCGGCCGACCGCATCGAGGGGTTCGACGTGAGTCACGCGGGCGGGACGGCGGTCGTCGGGTCGAACGTGACGTTCGTCGACGGGAGCGCCGAGAAGCCGGATTACCGACGGAAGAAGCTCGCGGAGGGGAACGACGACTACGCGCGGATGCGCGAGCTCGTCGCGTGGCGCGCCGAGCGCGCGGTCGCGGGCCGGGACGACCGGCCGGACCCGGACCTGCTCCTGATAGACGGTGGGCGCGGCCAGCTCGATGCCGCGATGACGGCGCTCGACGACGCGGGCTGGGACGTGCCAGCGGTCGCGCTCGCGAAGCGCGAGGAGACGGTGGTGACGCCGCGACGCGAGCACGACTGGGACGGCGACGCGAAGCTCCAGCTCCTGCGGCGCGTGCGCGACGAGGCGCATCGGTTCGCGGTCCAGTACCATCAGAGCGTCCGCGACGACGTGTCGACGGTCCTCGACGACGTCCCCGGCGTCGGCCCGGAGACGCGAAAGCGCCTGCTGGGGCGGTTCGGGAGCGTGGAGAACGTGCGTGCGGCGAGCGTCGACGAGCTCGAGGGCGTCGACGGCGTCGGCGAGCGGACCGCGCGAGCGATCAGCGAGCGCCTCTGAGGCCGAGGTCGGGGCGCGTGCGTCGGCGCGCCAGGGCCGCGGCCGAGTGGAATCAACTCGACTTGTCCTAAGTTAATTCGAGTGGTTTTATCGGGATGGATGGGGTGAGTTCGTGCATGTACGACCACGACTCTGAGACCACCAGCCTCGCGGAGTCCTACACCGAGCTCTCCGAGATATTGATGCCCGACGACACGAACAACCTCGGGCGTGCGCTCGGCGGGGCGGTCCTCCACTGGATGGACATCTGCGCCGCGGTCGCCGGTCGCCGGTTCGCGCGCGAGCAGGTGGTGACCGCCGCGATGGACCACGTCGACTTCCGCGCACCGATCGACCTCGGCGACATCGTCACCGTGCAGGGATACGTGTTCGCGACCGGCGAGACGAGCGTGGACGTCAAGGTCGACGTTCACGCGGAACGACCGGAGACCGGCCACTACGAGGCGACCGCGACGTCGTTCTTCACGATGGTCGCCGTCGACCAAGACGGCGGGAGCGCGCCCGTCCCCGCCCTCGAGTGCCCGACGGAGGCCGAGGTCGCGCTCCGCGAGGCCGCGCTCGACCACCGCCAGGACCGCCGCCGCGAAGTCCGCGACCGCGCCACCGCCTGAACCACCGATACGACCGCCGCCGCGAAGTCCGCGACCGCGCCACCGCTGAAACCGCCGCCACGGCTCTTCTACTCGGCCCGCGACCGCGTCACTGCCGGCGGTCGAGTGCGCCGGTCGTCGCCGCAGCGCGTCGACTCAACCAGAGTTGTCCGCGCGTTCGACCGGCCTGGAGCGCCAGCAGTGCCGGGGTCGGCTGTGACTGGGTGCCTCGGGGGTCGACGTCGCGGTTTCGACCGCGGAACCGGTCTCGTTCTCGGCGGTCGGAGCGGCCGGGGTCCAAGCTCGCGGCTGCAAGTCGGGTTTCGGAGGTGCGTCCTGGCTTGTTCGGAACCGGTTCACGGCGGCGCTTCGACAATCAAACTTTCCCTAATTCAACCAAAATTGTTTTGTGGGTCACGTTGGTTGTGTTCCGCGATGGCATCAGTATCGCTCCCCCACGACGCGAAGGCCGGGCCGACGAAGGCCGAGGTCAGGGCGATCGTCCTCGACAAGCTCTCGCTCGAGCCGACCGACCACCTCGCCGAGGTCGGCTCGTGCACGGGCGCCGTCACGATCGCCGCCGCGCGACGCGCCGGCCGCGTCACCGCGCTCGAACGCAAACCCGGTCGGCTCGAGACCACCAGACGCAACCTCGACGCGAACGACGTCGACGCGGACGTCGTCCTCCGCGACGCGGAGGCGCCAGACGGGCTCCCGGCCGACGCGGACGCGCTGTTCCTCGGCGGCAGCCGGAACTACCAGGCCGTGCTCGACCACGCCGTCGAGACCGGCGTCGACCGCGTCGTCATGAACGTCTCGCGGCTCGAGGTCGCCGGCGACGCGACGCGCGCGTTCCGCGACCGCGGGCTCCTCGACGAGATCCTCCAGGTGCAGGTGAGCCGCGGCTACGAGCTCGCCGGCGCGACGAGCTTCGACGCGAACAACCCCGTCTACGTCCTCGTCGGCGGCACCAGCAGCGCCGGCGGCGACGACGCTGCCGAGGCCGGCGGAGGCGAGCGATGACGCTGTACGGCGTCGGCCTCGGACCGGGCGACGCGGACCTCCTGACGGTCCGCGGTCGCCGCGTCCTCGCGGACGCGGACGTCGTGTACTCGCCGGGGCGGCTGTCGCGGTCGGTCGCGACCGAGCACGTCCCCGAGTCGCGGATCGGCGACGTCGACTTCCCGATGACCCGGGACGAGGACGAACTCCGGCGCGCCTGGAAGCGGGCGGCGGCGGAGATCGCGCCGCGCGCTCGCGACGGCACCGCGGCGTTCGTGACGCTCGGCGACCCGAACGTGTACTCGACGTTCGGGCACCTCCGGCGGACGCTCGACGCGTTCCACGCGGACGTCGACGTGGAGACCGTTCCGGGCGTGAGCGCCGTGACCGCGTTCACGACCGCGCTCGGCGTCGAGGTTCGCGCCGGGGCGAACGTCGCGCTCCGCGAGGCCGCACGCGGCGCCGCGCCCACCGGCCCCGACCGGTTGCTCCTGTTCAAGGTCACGGACGTCCCGGCGACCCACGAGGGGCTCGTCGACGCCGGCTACGACGTCGTCTACGGCCGTCGGCTCTACATGGACCAGGGCGAGACGGTCGTGACCGACGACCCCGACGCGCTCGCCGACCGCGACTACTACACGCTGGCGTACGCCGAGCGCGGCGACGTCGACGACGAGCCCGCGACTGCGGCGTTCGAGCGCGCGACCGAAGCGACCGACGGCGGCACGGACGCCGCGTCGTCGACCGACAGCGGGGACGTCGACGACGAGCCCGCGACCGAACCCGACGTCGCGGCCGCGGAACGCGCGGTCGGCGAGGCGTGCGGCGACGAGGTCTCGGGGGTGGGGTCGCGATGACGGACCCGCAGCAGTCGTCGACCGCGCCGGACGACGCGTCGACGGAACCCCAGGACGCGATCGACGCCGAGACCGCGACGCGAGCGACCGAACGCGATCCGCGCGTCGCGGCGCGGACCGCGGGCGAGGTCCAGGACGGCATCCCGTTCGTCGGCGCGGGACCGGGGGACCCCGGGCTCCTGACGGTCACCGGGAAGGCGCTCGTCGAGGACGCGGACCTCGTCGTGCACGCCGGGTCGCTCGTGAACAGCGACCTCCTGGAGGCCTACTGCGCGGACGCCGAGCAGGTGTCGAGCGTCGGCAAGGACCTCGAGGAGCTGGTCCCGCTGATGCGCGACGCCTACGAGGACGGCCGCGAGGTCGTCCGGTTGCACAGCGGCGACCCAGCGATCTACGGCGCGGCCGTCGAGCAGATGGACGCGCTCGAACACGAGGGCGTGCCGACGTACGTCGTCCCGGGCGTGACGTCCGCGTTCGCGGCGAGCGCGACGCTCCGCACGCAGCTCACGCTGAACGGCGTCGCGAACCACGTCGCGTTCACGCGCCCGCAGGGGAAGACGCTCGACCCCGACGAGGACCACATCAGCGAGTTCCTCGAGATGGGGGACGTGACGACGTGCATCTACCTCGGGACGCACGCGGTCGCCGACACCATGCAGCGACTGCTCGACGACGGCCACGACCCCGACACCCCAGTGACCGTCGTCTATCACGCGTCGTGGCCGGACGAGGACGTCGTCGAAGGCACGATCGCGACGATCGGCGAGAAGGTGGACGAAGCGGGTTATCGGGCGTCCGCGCTCGTCCTGATCGGCGACGCGCCGCGGAAGACCGGTTACGAGCGCTCGTACCTCTACGGCGACTGGGCGAACCGCGACGAGACCGATAGTCGAGCCGGCGACGGCGCGGAGACGGAGGCTGACGACTGACTCATGAGTACTGATTCGGACGACGCGACCGCTGACGAGGAAGCGACGAACGACGACGCGTCGAGCGGGCACTGTTCGACGCCGGATTCGGACGGCGAGGTGGCCGATGAGATCGCGATAATCAGCTTCGAGCGCAAGCTCGACGTCGCGCGGGAGATACGCGACGGCATCGGCGACGGGTACGAGACCGTGGATATCGTCGAGTACCACGGCGACGTGTTCGCCGAGCACTGGGGCGAGTACGACTGCTTCGTCGGTCTGATGGCATCTGGAATCGCGATGCGGAAGACCGCTCCGTTGCTCGACGACAAGTGGGACGACCCCGCCATCGTCGTCGTCGACGAGCAGTTGACGTGGGCCATCCCGATCACGGGCGGGCATCACGGCGCGAACCAGGTCGCTCACGACCTCTCGAAGCTCGGTGCGGTGCCGGCGATGACGACCGCGAGCGAGGCCGCGGGCAAGCAGGGCGTCGAGAGCAAGGCGAAGGCGCTGGACGCGCACGTCGTGAACGGCGATTCGACGGTCGCGACGAACCTCGCGGTCCTGAACGAGGAGCTCGGGCCGGTCGCGCGCCTGGACGGGCCGCGGGCGGTCCTCGTCGACGACGACGTCACGGTCCTGAAGCGCAACGGCGAGGACGGCGTCGTCCTCGGGACCGGCACCGTCTCGGGCGTCGAGAAGGCCCAGGTCCTGGACGCGTGGGAGCACGCGCTCGACGCCCTCGACCGCGGGTTCGCGGACGTCGACTTCGTCGCGACCGCCACCCGGAAGGAAGGCGAGGATGGCCTGTACGCGGCCGCCCGGGAAATCGACGCGGGCGTCGTGCTGTTCGAGAAGGACGTGCTCCTCGAGTTCGAGGGGCCGTCGCCGTCGCGCTCTATGGAACTCATCGGGTGGCCGGGGATCGCGGAAGCCGCCGCGCTCGCCGGCGGCCGCGAGCACGACCTCGCTCGGGAGAAGGAGCGGTTCGACGACGCCGTGACCGTCGCGGTGGGGCGATAGGATGCCGGATTCGACCGCCGCACCCGCAGACGCCGACGGTTCGGAGACGGGTGACGACGTGAACACGACCGCCGACGGCGACGACCGCGGGACGCTGTACGTCGTCGGTATCGGCCCGGGGCTCCCGCACGCGATGACCCAGCGCGCGACGGACGTGGTCGCGACCGCGGACTGCGTGGTCGCGTCGAACCTCTACCAGGAGTTCCTGCGGCGCGACGGCACGCTCCCGCCGGACTCCGCCGCGGTCGAGGCGGCGACCGACGACGAGCCGGCGACCGACGGCGGGGCGACAGGTGCGTCGGCGAGTGGGGGCGACGCGCCCGACGACGTCGACGCGACCCCGGAGGCGTGGTCGGACGGGACGGTCCTGGAGCGTCCGGACGGGAGCCGGCAGACGCTCGTCCGGTCGTCGATGGGGCGACAGGTCGAGCTCGCCAAGGAGGCGTTCTCGCGCGTTCGCGCCGGCCAGGACGTCGCGCACGTCTCCGGCGGCGACCCGAACGTGTACGGGAAGAGCGACCTCCTGTTCACGATGGCGGACGCCGAGGACGCGACCGACGTCCCGATCGAGGTCGTCCCGGGCGTCACGGCGGCGCTCGGCGGCGCGGCGAACCTCGGCGCGCCGCTCTCGAACGACTTCTGCACGATCTCGCTCTCTGACAAGTGGCGCGGCTGGGCGGAGATCGAGGAGAAGCTGCGTGCGGCCGCGATCAGCGGGTTCGTCGTCGTCCTCTACAACTGCTGGCGGGACTACGAGCGCGCGATCGACGTCCTCCGCGAGGAACGCAGCGACGACGTCCCGGTCGCGATCTTCAACGACGCCGGGCGCGGCGACGCCGGCCGGAACCTCGCGGACGAGACGCACACCATCACGACGCTCGGCGCGGCGACCGAGCACGACGACGAGGTCGGCGGGATGGGGACGTCCATCCTCGTCGGCACGCACGAGACCGAGGTCTGGGAGAACGACCACGGCGAGCACCTCGTCACCCCGCGCGGCGGGCGTGACGTCGACGACTTCTGACAATGACCACCGACGACGACACCACCGACACGACTGCGGACGGGAGCACAGACACCGAATCGAGCTGCGGCGCGAGCACCGGCACCGACGAGGCCGAGGAGCGCACCTCGAAGTGCGGGGCGTCGGACTCGGACGGTTCGTCGAGTTCGTCCTCGGGGTGCGAGAGCACGAAGGGCGAGGCGACCGACGAGAAGATCTCCGCGACCGTCGACGACTTCCAGAGCGACCCCGGGCGGCTCGTCGCGGTCGGCCTCGGCCCCGGCCAGCCAGAGGGGATGACCGGACGGGCGCGGTCGACGCTCATGGACGCCGAGCACATCGTCGGGTACACGACGTACGTCGAACTGCTCCCCGACGAGGTCACCGAGGCCGCCGACGAACTCTACGACACCCCGATGTGCGGCGAGGTGTCCCGAACCGAGGAAGCTATCGACCGCGCACTCGCCGGGAAGGACGTCGCTATCATCGGGAGCGGCGACCCGAACGTGTACGCGCTCGCCGGGCTCGCGCTGGAGATACTCGAGTCGAAGGGTGCGACCGCCAGCATGGTCGACTTCGAGGTCGTACCGGGCGTCCCCGCGGCGCAGTCCTGCGGCGCGCGCCTCGGCGCCCCGCTCGTGAACGACACCGTCAGCATCTCGCTCTCGGACCACCTGACGGACATGCCGACGATCGAGTCGCGGCTGCACGCCGCCGCGAAGGAAGGGTTCACGATCACGATATACAACCCGTGGAGTCGGAAGCGCCGCGAGAACTACGCGAAGTGCTGCGAGATCCTCGAAGAGCACCGCGCGCCGGACACGCCGGTCGGCGTCGTCCACGGCGCCGGCCGCGACGACGAGCGCGTCGAGGTCGTCGAGCTCCGCGAGCTCGCGGACCTCGGCGAGACCGACCTCGTCGACATGACGACGACGCTCGTCGTCGGGAACGAGGAGACGTACGTCTGGGACGACCGGATGGTGACCCCGCGCGGCTACGAGTCCAAGTATGACTACTGAGTACCGCGTGCGTCTCGACCGCGGTGCGTGCGACGGCGTGTTCGCGTGCCTCGTCCGCGACGACCGGTTCGTCGAGGCCGACGACGGGCTCGCGAGCATGGACGCGAGCGAGGTCGACGCGGGTGTGGTCGACGCCACGGGCGACGTCGAGGTCGCGTCGTTCGCGGACGACCGGCTCGGTGACGTCCGGCAGGCCGCACGCGCCTGCCCGGTCGACGCGATCGAGGTCGTGCCTGAGAGCGACGGCGAGGACGACGCACCTGGCGTCGCGGCGACGGAGGGCGGCGATGCCTGAGTCCCGCGACGCCGAGGCGACGGCGGACCGGGAGTCGGCGGCGTCGACGCCGGAGCCGGTCGACGACCTGCTCGCGGCGACCCCGGGGACGGCGTACCTCTGGGGGCGCGTGGCGGGCGACGGCGACGTGACCGAGGACTGCGTCGTCGTGCGGACGGCGGACGAGTCGGCCGCGGACGCGCTCGCGGCGGTCGCCGGCGCCGACCGGACCGCGCACGACCACGATGTCGTGGCGCGCGAGTCCGCGCACGACGCCTCAGTCGTGCGGTTCGAGGATGCGTACGAGCTCCGCGTGTTCGGGACGGCAGCGGACCGCGCGAGCGCCGCGCTCGGCCTGCCGGTCGACGACCACCCCGGCGGGTATCGGTTCGACGCGTTCGACGCGTACCGCCCACAGCTCCTGCGCGGCCTCCTCGAAGCCTGTGGGACGGTCTGCTTCCGCGAGTCCACGGGGTCGGTCGGCGTGTCGTTCGTGCACGACGACCCCGCGCTCCTGGAGACGACCCGGGGGCTGCTCGACGCCGCCGACCCGCACCTCCCCGTCGGCGAGCGCGCCGAGACGTCCGACGGCGGGTACTGGTTCGGGCTCGCCGACGACGCGGACGCCGCCGCGTTCGCCGAGTGGGTGTATGCGGGCAGCGACGACACCGGGCTGTACTCGGCTGCGCGACGCCGGAAGCTCCGGCGGAGCGTCGAGCGCGCGACCGGCCAAGCCGTCGGCGACCTCGAACCATGACCGCGAACGCGAGCGGTGGTGCGGGAGCGAGCGCCGCCCCGGCACGCGCGGGACTGGACGACGAGGCGGTGCTGCTCGTCGGGCACGGCTCGCGACGCGAGAAGTCCAACGAGCAGGTCCGGACCCTCGCCGCGAACCTCGAGGACCGCCTCGGCGTCCCCGTCGACGCCGGCTTCCTCGAGCTCGCCAGTCCCTCGATTCCCGAGGCGATCTCCGGGCTGGCGTCGAGCGTCTCGCGACTATCGGTCGTCCAGCTGTCGCTGTTCGCGGCGAGTCACGTGAAGAACGACGTGCCGCTCGCGGTCCGCGACGCCAGGGCGGAGCACGACGACCTCGCGATCGACGCCGGCGGCCACCTGGGCGTGCATCCGGCGCTCGTCGACCTGCTCGACGACCGCGCCGCCCGCGTCGAGGACGGCCTCGGCGTCGACCGCGAGCGCGCGGACGTCGCGGTCGTCGTCTGCGCGCGCGGCTCCAGCGACCCGGACGCGAACGGCGACGCGCACAAGCTCGCACGACTCCTGTACGAGGGTCGCGCGTTCGAGCGCGTGACCGCGTCGTTCGTCGGCGTCACCGAGCCCCAGCTCGAGTCGACGCTTCACGCGGTCGCGAAGCACCGCCCGGACGCGGTCGTCGTCCTCCCCTACATGCTCGGCGACGGCGTCCTCACGGAGCGCGTCCGCGAGCGGACCCGCGAGTTCGACGACGCGACGCCGTACGTCGACGCGGCCGCCGGCGACCCGCTCGGGACCGACGACCGCCTCCTGGACGTCCTCGGCGACCGCTGGCAGGAGGCCCGCACGGGGAGCGTGGAGATGTCCTGCGACACGTGCAAGTACAAGGTCGAGCTCGACGGCTACGAGGCGGACGTCGGCGGGGCGCGAGCGATGCTGCGCGCGCTCACGCATCAGGCGTCCCACGCCGACCGCGACGACGTCGACGACGACCCGCACGTGCACGACGCGCCCGAGAAGCACGTCGCGGTCTGCACGAACCAGACGTGCGCCGCGGACGGCGCGCCCGCCGTCCTCGAGCGTCTCCGGCAGGCCGCGCGCGATTCCGACGCGTGCGACGCTCGCATCACGCGGTCGTCGTGCCTCGGCCGCTGCGGCGACGGCCCGATGGTCGCCGTCTACCCGGACGGCGTCTGGTACGGCGACGTCGACGCCGAGGACGCCGACCGCGTCGTCGCCTCGCACCTCGACCGGGACCGCATCGTCTCCGAACTCGTCGACCAGACCCTCTGACCGACCCATATTCACGTACCTGATTCACCATGAGCTGCTACGAAATCGAAGCACTACGACTCGGACTGATGAACGTCCTCGGGACGAGCGACCGGAGCGCCCGAGAGCACGCGATGACCGAACTCGACGGCCACCTCGACGGCCCGATAGAGGGCCTGGCGACCGCGACGTCGCTCGCCGAGGTCGAACGCCACCTGGACGCGGCGCTCGTCGACCTGGAAGAGGAGGTCGCCGCAACCGACCCCGACGATCCGGCGTACGACTACAAGCGCGGGCGTCTCGTCGCGGTCCGCGACGCCGAGCGCGCCGTGAAGCGCCTCACGAACCAGGGCGAGCACGTCCTCGACGGCCTCGGGGACGCGCACGACGTCCTCCACGAGACGTTCCCCGTCGATGACTGACGCGCCGCGAGATGCGACCCCACAAGATGCGCCGCGGGACGCGAGCCCACGAGATGCCGAAGCGGCCGGCGTGGCGCCGGGGTTCCGCGCGGTCGCGCTCGGTGACGTGCGGCCGGCGCGCTCGCGGCACGCGGGCCGTCGGTCCGCGGTCGCGCTCGCCGACGACCTGGTCGTTGTCGGGATGACCGACGGCGACGTGGTCGCGTACGACCGGGACTCGCTCGACGAGCGCTGGCGCGCCGAACGACCCGGTGCGGGCGAGGCGACTGCGGTGGTGGCCGCGGCCGCGTTCGGGGGCGATGCGGTCGCGGTCGGCGAGCGCGGCCCGGCCGGTCGCGTCCGCGTGTACGACCGCGAGACCGGCGAGCGTCGCTGGGAGTACGCGACCGCGGCGGACGTCGGGCGCCCGCAACGCGAGACGCGATTCTTCCGGCCGTTCGTCGCGGCGCTCGCGACCGACGGCGACCGGCTGTACGCGGCGAGCCGGCGCTACGAGCGCGAAAGCAGCGAGCAGGGTTCCGCCGAGCGCGCGTTCGAGAGCGTCGTGTACGCGTTCGACGCCGGCGGCGAGGTCGCGTGGTCGTTCGCGGCCGACGCGTCGCCGATCGCGCTCGACGTCGCGGACGACCGGGTCGCGGTCGCGTACAACCGCTGTCCGGGCGCGCACCAGGACGGCCTGGTCGTCCTGGACGCCGCGTCGGGCGTGGAGCGGTGGCGGTGGGACCCCGGAACCGACGGGGGGCGTCGCGTCGGCGACGTGTCGCTCGTCGGCGACGGCGCGGTCGTCGCGAGCCACGGCGACCACTGCGCGTACCGCCTGCGCGGCGACGGCGCCGAGGCGTGGTGCGCGGACGTCGCCGGCGAGCGCCGTGTCGACGGCGAGACGCTGTACGCGTACCCGAACCACGTGCACGCGACGAGCGACGGCGCGGTCGTCGTCACGGGGAACACGTACTCGACGAGCGACGACCGGGAGACCGGGGCGCTGCATCCGCGCGAGCACGCCGCGGTCGGCCTCACCGGCGACGGCGAGGTCGCGTGGACCGCCGACGTCGGCGGGTTCGCGAGCGAGCTCGGCGCCGTCGGGACGGCCGTCGTGGTGCCGGGCGCACAGCACTTCCGGACGCGCGACGCAGACGTGCACGGCCTCCGCGCGTTCGACGTCGCGGACGGTCACGCGTGGACGCTGGAGACGCCCGGTATCGTCGCCGCGGTCGACGCCGACGACGGCGCGGTCACCGACGGCGAGGCTGCGGTCGCGGCAGTCACGGAACCGGTCGCGTACCACGACGACGACCGCGAGCGCGGCAGCTACAGACTCGTTCTCGGCGACCGGAACGCGTAGTCGGGCGGCGAGTCGCGGCTACGCGGTGTCCGCGACCCGCTCGGCGTCGGGGCCGAACGCGGCCGCGAGGAGGTCGGGGACGTCCGCGGGCCGGACGTCCGAGTACCACTCGTTCCGGGGCTGTATCGCGACCGCGGTCCCGTTCTCACTGCAGAGGCCGAGGCAGCTCGTCTCGGCGACGTGGACGCGCGACCAGAAGACGCCGCGGTCGCGGAGCCACGCCCGGACGGCGTCGGCGACCGCGTCGCCGCTGGCGTCGGCGCAGCACGCGTAGTCGCCGTCGCGGTCGGTCGTGCAGACGAGGACGTGCGCGGCGAATCCGTTCTCCATGACGTCCGTGGTGCGTTCGCGCATCAGTCTGGCGTTGGCTCGTCCATCAGTCCGCGGCGAGCGCGCCGTCGGTCGTGCCTGGCGCGTGTGCGTTCTCGGTTTCGTCGCTGGTCGACCCACCGGTGGCGTCGCGGTCGCGCTGCCGGAGGAGGGCGTGTACAGTCGCGAGGAGCAGCCAGAGGAGCGCCTGGCCGACCACGACGAGGCCGGTGAGGCCGGTCGCGAGGGCGCCCGGGAGCGAGTGCGAGACGCCGACCGAGGGCGCGAGCAGGGCTGGGACGGCGAGGACGCCGAGCGAGAGTGCCGCGCCCGTGGTCGCGACGACGCGGCCGCGCCGAGCGCGGAGTCGCCGGTACGTGCCGCCGGCGAGGAGGCACGCGAGCGCGCCGGCGACCATCATGGCCGCGTAGAGCGCGATGCGCGCGTCGGTGGCGAGCGCGTGCTCGACGCCCGGCGGCTGCGGGGGCAGGACGAGCCAGGGGGCGCCCGAGACCGTCACGAATCCGGCGGCGGCGAGGACGTAGCTCCGCGTCGCTCCCGAGCCGGGAATCGCGGGTTCGAGGAGCGCGAACGCGGCGCCGAAGACGACGCCGCCGAGGAGAACGCCCCAGAGGACGCCCGCGAGGACGCTCACGGCGTTCGTCGTGGGCATCGAGACCGCGCTCTCGTGGTGGTCGCTCTGGTGCGTCGTATCGCCGTCGGCGTGCGCGGCTTCGGCGTCGTCGCGGTGCGCGTCGTTCGCTTCCGCGTGGCCGCCGTCGGCGTGGGCGAGCTCGTCGGCGTACCCGACGAGCGGGTTCGCGACGAGGGCGACGAGGAGGCCGAACGCGAGGCCGGCGAGCGCGCCCGCCTGGAGGCCGCGTCGGACGTGAACGCCGAACATCTCAGTGGCAGGTGACGCCGGCGGCGTGCCGGAAGTTGTGCATGGCGTCGTGGAGCGTCGGTTCCTGCACGAACAGCAGCGCGAAGCCGAGGGCGGCGGCGAGCGCGAGGCCGGTGGCGACCTGCGTCGGCTTGAGTTCGGTGCGGGCCTGTTCGAGTCGGGCGTCGACGGTGTCGTTGGCAGTCGCCATTCTAAACTACACTTGCAAAAGACCAAGTCAGATTGTAAAACTTCCGGAGGGCCGCAAGCTCGCTTTCTCGGGAGCCAGCGGGGACGCGAGGTGCGGAGACACGAGCGAGGAGACGCGACCGAGAGCGAGCGAGACGCGGCGGCGCCCGTCAGCGCTCGTCGAGCGCGTCGCCGACGGCCGCGTCGACGCGCTCGGCGGTCAACGCGTCGAGCGGAACGCGCTCCCCGTCGGTCTCCTCGGCGATTGCGGTCGTCAAGGCGGCGCGTTCGCCGTCGCTGCCCGCGTCGACGACGACGACGTGCGAGCCGGCCGCGCGGAGCCGAGCGGCGGCGTCGCGCGTCTCCCGCGTCGGACTGCCGTCGGCGACGTTCGCGCGACCGTCGCTCACGAGCACCACCACGCTCGCGGCCGGAGCCGCGCGCTCGAGGACGTCGCCGGCGGTCCGGAGCCCGGCCGGGAGGGGCGTGCGGTCGCCCGTCGGGAGGTCCTTCAGGTGCCGGGCGGCGAGCGTGACGCTGTCCGTCGGCGGCAGGAGCACGCTCGCGTCGTCGCCGGCGAAAGCCACGAACGCGACCTCGTCGCGCGCCTGGTACGCGTCCTGGAGGAGCTCCAGGACGGTGCCCTTCGCGGCGCGCATCGCCGGGCGCATCGACGCGCTCGCGTCCACGACGAACACGACGAGCGCGCTCGCGTCGCTCGACCGGACCGACGCCCGGAGGTCGCGGGACTCGACGCCGTCCGCGCCGCGGGCGGCTGCCGCCCGGACCGACGCCGCCGCGTCGACGCCGGTCGTCCCGTCGGCGGGACGACTCCGGACGCGCGCACCGTCACCGTCCGTGGACGACCGCGACGACGAACGCGACCCCGACCGCGACCCTGACCCCGGCCGCGAGGGGTCTCCCGCGTCCGGGACGTCGAGCTCCGGTGCGCGAGCGGCCCCGACGTCGGCGCTCGCCTGCCCGAGCATCGCCGGCACCCCGTCCTGGTCGGAGTCGTCGCTCGCACCGGGGGTCGCGCCCGCCGCCGGCGCGCCATCGATGCGCTCCGCGGCGTCCCCGCCACCACCGTCGCCGTCCGCATCGTCGCCGCTCCCGTCGTCGGCGTCCCCGTCGTCGCCGGTCTCGGCATCCGGAGCCTCGCCGCCTTCGCCGTCCGCGGTCGCGCCGGCCGCGTCCGTCGTTCCGGAGTCGCCCACGCTCTCGCTTCCGGCGGGCTCGCTCTCGCTCCCTCCCGCTTCGTCGCCAGCGTCGTCCGCGCCGCGTTCGCCGTCGCCGCCGCGCTCACCATCGCTGCGGTCCCCGGGTCCGCCGTCGCCATCGTCTCCCCGGTCGCCGTCGTCGTCTCCGCGTTGGCCATCGCCGTCGCCGTCGTCCGCGTCGTCGGCGAAGTGCTCGTCGAGGAGGTCGTCGGGGTCCGGTGCGTCCTCGAAGGGGCGCGACTGGAGGCGATGGGGGAGTGCGAGCGCCGCGGCGCGTTCGAGGTCGGGTTCGGCGACGGTGGTGCGCTCGTCGAGCGCCGCGACGGTGCGTGCGGCTCGCGCGGTCGCGATGTCGCCGCGGTGCCCGTCGACGCCCGCGTCCCGGCAGAGTGCGGCGACGTCGCGGGCGTACTCGGTCGGGAGCTCGACGCGCGGGAGGCGCTCGCGGGCGTCGCGGAGGCGTTCGCGGACGGTCGCGGTCGACGCCGTCGCGAGGTCTAACGTGTCGGCATCGGGAGCGGGCGCCGTCGTGGACGCGTCGCGCGTCGGGCGGTCGAGCGCGCGGTCGATGACGGCGACGCGGTCGTCGAGGTCCTGGCAGCCCTCGACGGTGGCCTGGAGCGCGAAGCGGTCGCGGAGCTGGGGGCGGAGCTCGCCCTCCTCGGGGTTCATCGTGCCGACGAGCGTGAACCGCGCGGGGTGCGCGACGCTGACGCCGTCGCGCTCCACGCGGTTCGTGCCGCTCGCGGCGGCGTCGAGGAGGACGTCGACGAGGTGGTCGTCGAGGAGGTTCACCTCGTCGACGTAGAGGATGCCGCGGTTCGCGCGGGCGAGCAGGCCGGGGTCGAACTCGTGGTCGCCGGCGAGCGCGTCCGCGACGGAGAGCGTGCCGACGACGCGCTCGCGGGACGCGCCGAGGGGGAGCGTGACGAGCGGGACCGACCGCGTCTCGGTCGGCGGGTCGTCGCGGCCGCGGCAGGTCTCGCACTGCGCTCGCGGGTCGTCGGGCGGGCAGCCGTACGGGCAGTCGGCGACGGCGTGCTGTTCGGGGAGGAGGGCTGCGAGCGCGCGGACCGCGGTGGACTTCGCGGTGCCCTTCTCGCCGCGGACGAGGAGGCCGTCGAGCGCGTCGTTCGCCGCGACCGCGAGTAACGCCTGCTTGAGGTCGGCCTGCCCGACGATCTCGCCGAACGAGAGCGCCCGCCGAGGGTCGGGCGACACCTTTTTGCCGCCACCGTAATCAACCATATTTGGATTAGCACAATCGAGGTTTAACAACGTTATGCCACACATCGGCCTGTACACCGCGACCGACAACGAACTCGGCGCCGTCCAGCGCGCCGCCGCCCAGACCGACGTCGACCTCGTCGTCCGCTCCGAGAGCGACCTCGACGACCAGGCCGACGTCGACGCCTTCCTCGACAACCTCGAGGACGCCACAGCCGCCGTCTTCTGGCTGCACGGCGCCGAGGACAGCATGCCCGGCTACGAGCACGCCGTCTCCCGCCTCGGCGACGCCGGCGTCCCGCTCGTCGTCGAATCGACCGGCGACGCGTACGCCGTCGAGGACACCACCGTCCACGCCGCCGCCCGCGACCGCGTCTGCGAGTACCTCCAGAAGGGCGGTGCGAGCAACGTCGCGAACTGCGTGCGCTATCTCGCCGACGAGTACGGCCCGGACCCGGTCGCGTACGACGACCCCGTGACCCTGCCCACGGAGGGCGTCTACCACCCCGACCATCCCGGCGCCGCCTACGACGACCTCCGAGCGTCGTTCGACCCCGAGATTCCGACGGTCGCGATCTGGTTCTACGAGTCCCACTGGACGCACGAGAACACGCGGTACGTCGACGCGCAGGTCCGCGCGCTCGAAGCGCAGGGCGTCGACGCCCTCCCGGTCTTCTGCAACCCCGCGACCGACACCGACGAGCAGTGGAACGCCGAGCGCGTCACCGAGGAATGGCTGCTCGACGACGACGGCGACCCGGTCGTCGACGCCGTCCTCTCCTCGTTCATGTTCTCGCTCTCCATGGACGAACGCGGCCGCGACGCCGACGACGAGGGCACCGACGCCGCGGACGTGTTCCTCGACCGCCTCGGCGTGCCGGTCATCCAGACCGTGACGACGATGCGCTCGCGCTCCCGGTACGCGGGGAGCGACACCGGCGTCATGGGGTTCGAGCTCGCGCTCTCCGTCGCCCTCCCCGAGTTCGACGGGAACGTCATCACGCACCCGATCAGCGGGAAGGAGCGCACCGAGGACGCGGCCGACATCGGGAGCGCGCCCAAGCAGCACTTCCCGATCGACGACCGCGTCGACCACGCCGCCCGCCTCGCCGCGAACTGGGCGCGCCTCCGGCACGTCCCGAACGACGAGAAGCGCGTCGCGGTCGTCCTCCACAACTACCCGCCGAGCGACGACGGCATCGGGACCGCGTTCGGCCTCGACAGTCCCGCGAGCACCGTGAACCTCCTCGCGGAGCTCGACGACCGCGGGTACGACCTTGCTGGGAAGACGCCGGATTCCGGCCAGGCGCTCGTCGAGCGGCTCACGGCGCAGTTGACGCTCGACGACCGCTGGGTCGCCCCCCAGGACGTCCGCGACCTGAGCGTCGACGTCGTCTCCACGACCCAGTACCGCGAGTGGTTCGCCGACCTCGACGAGGGGTTCCGGGCGAACGTCCGCGAGGAGTGGGGCGACGTCCCCGACCGGCCGTTCGCCATCCCGGGCGTCGAGTTCGGGAACGTCCTCGTCACCGTCCAGCCCCCGCGCGGGTTCGGGATGGACCCCTCGAAGGTGTACCACGACTCGGCGCTCCAGCCGCCCCACGACTACGTCGCGTTCTACGCGTGGCTCCGCGAGGCGTTCGCGGCGGACGCAGTTGTCCACCTCGGCACACACGGGAGCCTCGAGTGGCTCCCCGGGAAGACCGTCGGGCTGGACGGCGAGAGCGCGCCCGACCAGCTCGTCGACGACCTCCCGAACGTCTACCCCTACATCGTGAACAACCCCGGCGAGGGCACGCAGGCCAAGCGCCGGTCGTACGCCGCCGTCGTTGACTACCTGACGCCGGTGATGCGGAACGCGGGGACGTACGACGAGCTCGCGGAGCTCGAGGAACACGCGGACCGGTACCGCGAGGCGGGCATGGAAGACGCCCGGAGCGACGACGGCGAGGCGCTCGCCGACCGCCTCCGCGAACTCGTCGACGATCTCGACCTCGCGGTCGAACTCGGTATCGCGGGCGAGATAGACGAGACGGTCGACGTCCGCGGGCCGGACGAAGCCGGCAGTACGCTCGCGGAGGGCGAGGTCGCCGGCGATAGCGTGGCGTGGAACGCCACGGATAACGCGAGCGAGGAGCGAAGCGACTCGCGAGCGAGCGTCGACGTCGACGAGCTCGTCGAGCGCGTGCACGAGTACGTCACGGACGTGAAGACAACGCAGATCCGGATGGGCCTGCACACGATGAGTGAACCGCCCGATGGCGACCGGCTCGTCGAGTACCTGGTCGCGCTCACGCGCCTGGAGAACCCGGGCGGGCCGAGCCTCCGCGAGAGCGTCGCGGGCGTGCTCGGCGTCGACCACCAGCGCATGCTCGATGACCCGGGCGCGTACGACGACGCGCTCGGGATGACGTACGCCGAGGCGGCGGACGAGGTGTACGAGACGAGCGTCGAACTCGTCGAGACGCTCGCCGAGAACGGGTTCGACGTCCCGGCGAGCGAGCGCGAGGGCGGGCCGGACGACGAGGTGAACGCGAACCTCCTCGTCGTCGACCTCGAACCGCTCGGGGACGCGCGCGCCGACCCCGGCGCGCACGAGGCCCTCCGGGACGCGCTCGCGTTCGTCTGCGAGGAGGTGGCGCCGCGCGTCCGCGGGGCGAGCGACGAGGTGCCCCGTACTGCGGACGCGCTCGCCGGCGAGTACGTCCCACCGGGTGGCAGCGGTGCGCCGACGCGCGGCGGCGTCGACCTGCTGCCGACGGCGCGGAACTTCTACACGCTCGACCCGCGGAAGGTCCCGGCTCGGTCCGCGTGGCACGTCGGCAGGCAGGTCGCCGACGACGTCGCGGACCGCCACCGGGCGGACGAGGGCGCGTACCCCGAGGAGGTCGGGGTGGTCGCGTGGGGGACGCCGACGGTCCGCACCAGGGGCGAGACGATCGCGCAGGTGCTCGCGCTCATGGGCGTCGAACCGGAGTGGACCGACGCGGGCCGCGTCGACGACGTCGAACCGATCCCGCTCGAGGAGCTCGGTCGGCCGCGGATCGACGTGACGACGCGCGTCTCCGGGCTGTTCCGGGACGCGTTCCCGCAGGCCGCGAGCGTCGTCCACGACGCGGTGGACGCGGTCGTCGAACTGGACGAGTCCCACGACGAGAACTACGTGAAGAAGCACGTCGAGGCGGAACGCGAGCGCCTCGAAGCCGAGGGCGTCGACGACCCGGACGCGGCCGCGCGCCATCGCGTGTTCACGACGCGCCCCGGCGGGTACGGCGCCGGCACGAACAAGGCGGTCGACGAGGGGAACTGGGAGGACCGCGGCGACCTCGCGGACGTCTACGTCGAGTGGGGCGGGTACGCGCTCGGGTCGCGCGGGACGACCACCGAGGCCCGCGACGCGTTCGAGCGTCGCCTCGGGAACGTCGACGCCACCGTGAAGATCGAGGACACCGCCGAGCAGGACGAGTTCGACAGCTCCGACTGGTACGCGTTCCACGGCGGGTTCATCACCGCGGTCTCGGAGATCGCGGGCGAGGAGCCCGCGAGCTACGTCGGGGACTCCAGCGACCCGGACAACGTCGACGTCTACACGAACGAGGAGAAGGTCCGGAAGGCGATGCGCGCCCGCGTCCTCAATCCCGAGTGGCTCGACTCGATGACCGAGCACGACTACAAGGGCGCGGGCGACCTGTCGTCGACGGTCGACGTCGTCCTCGGGTGGGACGCGACGACGGGCGTCGTGAGCGACGGGCTCTGGCGGGACGTCGCGGAGAAGTACGCGTTCGACGCGGACCGCCAGGAGTGGCTGCGGGACGTGAACCCGTGGGCGCTCGAGTCCATCACGGACACGCTCCTCGAGGCGATCGACCGCGGGCTCTGGGACGCCGACGACGCGACCGCGGACCGCCTCCGGGACGTGAACCTCCGCGTCGACGGCGACATCGAGGCGCGCGACGCCGCCGCGGCCCAGGCGGAGGTGCGTGGCGATGACGACTGACGGTACCGGGCAGCCGAACGGCAGCGGCGCTGGTGCGGACGCCGAGCACGACGGCGAGGCGTACGCGGACCTCGGTGCGACGACCGCGGACGCGATGGCGATCGCGGAGACGAGCATGGACCGCGTCCGCGAGCTCGTGCCGGACGAGACGCTCGCGGACCGCGTCCGCCAGAAGAGCGTGCACGCGACCGGCGACCCGGAGTTCCAGCATCTCGTGCGGTTCACGGGCGAGCGCGACGACGGCGAGCCCGACGACTCGGTTCCGGTCCGGGCCGGTGCGCGAGCCGTCCTCGACGAGCGCGATATCGTCACCGACATCACGATGGTCGAGGCCGGGATCACGGGACGCGGGCACGACTGCGCGGTCCGGAAGGCGATCGGGAACGGTCGCGAGCTCGCGGAGCGGACGGGGATGACGCGCACCGCGGCGTCCGTGCTCGAGCTCGACGCCGAGGGCGCGTACGAGGACGCGATCGCGGTGGTCGGGAACGCGCCGACCGCGGCGCTCGCGCTCGCGGACTGCATCGCCGACGGCACGCGGCCCGCGGTCGTCGTCGCGACGCCGGTCGGGTTCGTGAAGGCCGCTGAGAGCCGCGAGCGCCTCCGCGAGGTCGCCGCGACGCACGGCGTGCCGGCGATCACGACCGTCGGGCGTCGCGGCGGGAGCGGGCTCGCCGCCGGGTTGACGAACGAGCTCGTGCACGTCGCGAGCGACGTCCGCGACGGCGAGGTGGAGCTCTCGTGACCGACGAGTACGACCTCGACGCCGGCCCGGACCCGGCGGCGTTCGCCGCGAGCGCGCCCGAGGCGCCGGCGACAGGGTCGCGGTCGGCGGCCGTCGACGCCGCCGCCGACGAGACGCCGCCCGTCCACGCGGTCGGGGTCGGGCCGGGGAACCCCGAGTTCCTGACGCCGCGCGGCGAGCGCGCGATCCGCGAGGCGGACGTCGTCGTCGGGTTCGAGACGGTCGTCGAGTTCGTCGCCGAGCACGCGACCGGCGAGGTGCTCGCGTGCGGGTACCGGGACGAGGGCGAGACGCTCGCGGCGTTCGCCGACCGCGTCGCCGACGGCGCGCGCGGGACGGCGGTCCTGATGGGTGACCCGAACCACTCCGGGTACCAGTTCGTCGGGAAGGTCGAGCGCGCGGTCGACGCGCCGGTCCGGGTCGTGCCGGGGATCTCGTCGCTCCAGGTGGCGGCGAGTCGTGCGCGGGCGCCGATGGAGGCGTCGACGTTCGTGACGCTGCACAAGAGCGGCGACGTCGAGCCGGACCTGGAGCGGTTGCGCGCCGACGTGGGCGACCGCCACCTGCTCGTGCTCCCGCGGCCGTTCGACCTGATGCCCGAGGCCGTCGCCGCCGACCTCGTCGACGCCGGCGCCGACCCGGCCCTGTCCGCGCTCGTCCTGGAGCGGTTGACGCACGCCGAGGAGACGGTGACGCGGTCGACGCTCGGCGAGCTCGCCGCGGACAGCACCGGACCGGGCGACGACGCCGCACCGGCGGCGGACGCCGGGAGCGACTCGTCGTTCTCGGACCTCTCAGTGCTGGTCGTTCGCGCCGATGCCGGATAGCCGTCGCAGCGTGTTCGGATAGCGGATGTAACGCGTCGGGTAGCGGGTGCAACGCGGCGGATAGCGGCCCAATACGCCGGTACCGGGGTGGCGGCGTCCGTCGGGACCGTCGCCGTGTTACTCGTTCACCGCAACGTATTTGTCGGAGCCACCCGACGCTAAAGACAAGCAAGTTTGAGCTACCTAAAGTTTAGTTGCTCAACTGGCGATCCATGACAACAGACGCAATCCTCCTCATCGGCCGCGGTACGAGAAACGCCTCCGACGTGCTCGACGTGCACGCCGAGCGACTGGACCGCCGCGTCGACGACGTCGACGTACACGTCGCCACGTACGAGCACGACCCCGTCCGCGACCTCGCGGACGACCTCGAACGCGTCGACGCCGAGACCACGTACGCCGTCCCGATGTGCGCCGCACACAGCCACGACACCGTCTCGCGCATCCCGACCGCGCTCGCCACCGTCCCCGGCGACGTCACGTACTGCGAGCCCCTCGGCCAGAGCCCCGCGCTCACCGAGGTCGTCGCGGACCGCGCCACCGCGCGCGTCCCCGCCGACGACGACGCCACGCTCATCCTCGTCGCGTTCGGCTCCAGCTCGCTCCCCTACCAGCGCCAGACCGCCGACCACCACGCCGCGCGCCTCCGCGAACGCTCCGGATACGGCGAGGTGCTCACGTGCTACCTCCTCCAGAACCCCGCCGTCGAGTGCGTGCGCTACACCGCCACGAACCCGCGCGCGGTCGCCGTCCCCCTGTTCGTCACGCGAACCGAGGTCACGGAACGACGCATCCCCGACGAGCTCGAACTCGACCGCGGCGGCATCGCGTACGCCGACCCGCTCGGCGCCCACCCCCGCATCACGGACGCCGTGCACGCCGAGGTCGAACGCCAGCGCGCCCTCGCCGGCACCGACGCCACCGCCGCCGGCGCGTTCGACGGCCGAGCTGGGGCGACGGAACGCCCGATCGCGACCGACGGCGAGGGCGCCCCACGATGACGGCGACGCCCGCGACGCAGCCCACGTCGACGGCGACGCTGACAAGGGCGCCGAGAGCGACGATGCCTGCATGAACGGCGTCGTCCTCGGCGGAACGCGCTCCGGCGTCGGGAAGACCGTCGCCACGCTCGCCGTCGTCCACGCGCTCCAGCGCGACGGCGCGACCGTCCAGCCCGCGAAGGCCGGCCCCGACTTCGTCGACCCGAGTCACCACGCGCAGGTCGCCGAACGGCCGTCGCGGACGCTCGACGCGTGGCTCCAGGGCGACGACGGCCTCCGCCGGAACTACCATCGCGGCGACGGCGACGTCTGCGTCGTCGAGGGCGTGATGGGGCTCTACGACGGCGACTGCTCGAGCACCGCCGCCGTCGCCAGCGCGCTCGACCTCCCCGTCGTCCTCGTCGTCGACGCGAAGGCCGGGATGGAGAGCGTCGCCGCGACCGCACTCGGCTTCCGGCGGTACGCCGAGCACGCCGGCGCGGGCGAAGACGTCGACGTCGCCGGCGTGCTCGCCCAGCGCGCGCACGGCGGCCGTCACGAGGCCGGCATCCGCGACGCGCTCCCCGACGACCTCGCGTACCTCGGGCGGATTCCACCGCTCGAATCGCTCGAGATACCCGACCGACACCTCGGCCTCCACATGGGCGACGAGTCGCCGCTCGACGGCGACGCGCTCGACGACGCCGCCGAGCACGTCCGCGTCGACCGCATCCGGGACCTCGCACGCGCTCCGCCGCGGCCGGACGCCGAACCGCCCGCCGGAGCGAGCACGGCGCCGACGGACGCGACGGTCGCGGTCGCGCGCGACGACGCGTTCCGGTTCGCGTACCCCGCGACGATCGAGCGGCTCCGCGAGCGCGCGACCGTCGAGCCGTTCGCGCCGACCGCGGGGGACGACCTCCCCGCGTGCGACGCCGTCTACCTCCCCGGCGGCTACCCCGAGCTGCACGCGGACGCACTCGCCGCGTCGCCCGCGCTCGACCAGCTCGCCGCCGCCGCGGCCGACGGCCGGCCCGTCCTCGGCGAGTGCGGCGGCCTCATGGCGCTCTCGCGGTCGCTCGCCACGACCGACGGCGACGTCCACGAGATGGCGGGCGTCCTCCCCGCCGACGTCCGGATGTGCGACCGCTATCAGGCGCTCGACCACGTCGAACTCCGCGCGCGAGACCGCACCCTCACCGCCGACGTCGGCGAGACGCGTCGCGGCCACGAGTTCCACTACTCGACCGCCGACGTCGACGACGACGCGCGGTTCGCGTTCGACGTCGACCGCGGCACCGGCATCCACGACCAGCAGGACGGCCTCACCGAGTACCGCACCCTCGGCACGTACTGCCACCTCCACGCCGACAGCGGCGCGTTCGACGCCTTCCTCGACCACCTCTGACGGCGCGGCGCGACCGCCTCGACCAGTCCCGCCTCGACCCGGGCGCGACCAGCAACCGGCCCTCCAGCGCGACCAACAGACCCCTACCGTGGCACGCCGCCTTCGAGAATCCGGTAGCGATTACTCTGACAAATACGCGTCTCGGGCCGTGAAGGCCGGGAATCCTGCAACTCGAAGCGGCGCTGTATGCCCGGTACAGGCCCCCGAGGCACCCACGTTCCGAGGATGGCACCAACGTTTATGACGTTACACACTCCATGGCACACACGTCCTTCGTATGAGTCACGAGAATGACCCGGCCGGGGTGCGTGGACGAGACGACGACCGTGCGAACCGAGGGCCGCTTCGCGCGCTCGTCGACCGGTTGCGGCGCCACGACCGCGAGTGGGCCGACCGCTACGTCCAGATGCGGTTCGACGCCGGCCGCTGACCGGGGTCAGGCGTCGCGCGACGCCGAGAGAACGGGTCCGCTTTCGCCATCACTCGCCCGCGACCGACCAGCCGAAGCGCCGTCGGTCGAACGGGACTACTCGTCGAGGCGAACCGACAGCACGGGCGCCGACGACTGCCTGACGACCTTCTCCGTGACGCTCCCGATGAGGTAGTGGTCGAGGCCGGTGCGGCCGTGGGTCCCCATCACGACGACGTCGACGTCGGCGTCGTCGACGTACGCGACGACCTCCTCGTGCGGGACGCCCTCGCGGAGGACGCGGTGGACGTCGACGCCGTCGCCGAGCGCGTCGACGGTCGCGTCGATCGCGGCCTCCGCGCGGTTCCGCTGCTCCTCGTCCCACGCCTCCGGCGCGATACCCGACGTCGGGCTCTCGAACCGGTTGCGGGAGTCCGCGACCGACAGCACGTGCACCGTCGCGTCGTACGTGCTCGCGAGCTCGGCGGCGTGCGTCGTCGCCGCGGTCGTCCCCTCGCTCCCGTCCGTCGGCAGCAGGATGTCGTCGTACATCACAGGCCCCCCATGGCCATCCCGAACAGCGCGAGCGAGATGACGCCGAACAGGCCCGCGACGCCCTTCTTTATCGTACTCGTCTCCAGTGCGTTCGAGACGTACGGCGCGATCTGGCCGCCCGTCACCGTCGCCGGGACGGTGAACACGACCATGTTCCACGGCGTCGACGCGAGACTCAGCGAGTGCACGGTGCCCTCCAGGCTCGGGACGAGGTCGACGAGGACGCCGCCGCCGAAGACGTGCACGAGCGACGCGAGGATGGCCGTGGTCGCGACGACGATGTGGTTCGTGCCGATGGCGACCCGCACGGGCACCTTCGTCCCGAGCATCGACACGATACCGAGTTCGCCGGACCCGAAGCCGGCGAGCCCCTGGAACGTCCCGCCGACGCTGTAGTTCGCGAACCGACGCAGGTAGCCGCCGCGCGTGTACTCGTAGTCGTCGCCCTCGCGGTCGACGCGCGTCACGGTCCCGTCGGCGTCCGTGCGGACGCCGGCCGGCCCGAGCTTGTCGTCGTCGTCCGGCAGGTCGCGGTCCGCGACCCCGCCGTCGGCCGCGGCCGCGGTCTCGCCCGCATCGGCGTCGTCCTCACCGGGTTCCTCGTGCTCGAGGTCCGCGCGCATCAGGAGGTACGCGGCCGCCGTGAGCGCGACGCCGAGCAGGAGATGGAACACCCACGCCGGGATGAGGAAGGAGATGACGGCGCCCGCGACGACGAACGGGACGCTCCCCGCGACGATGGTGAGCGCGAGCTTCCGGTCGACGAGCCCGTACTGGATGAACGCGACGCTCGACGACGAGAGCCCGAACGCCTCGCTGATGAGCCCGACCTTCACGAGCGTCTCCGGTTCGAGCGCGACCGCCGCCCACATGCCCGGGTCGAGGCTCCCGGACTCGAAGATCGGGAACAGGAAGATGAAGAACGGCACGAACAGCGCGCTCCCGCTGATACCGACGGTGTTCACGACGGTCGCGCCCGTGAGGAAGACGGGGAACAGCCACCAGTACTGGAGCCAGTAGCTCGTCCCGGTCGCACCGTCCGTGGGTGCGAACAGGAGGACGCTCGCGACGAACAGCACCGGCGCGGTGAACACGAACAGGTGCTGGTACTTGAGGAAGCGCTTCTGGACGCGACTGGCCGTCGACGATGAACTCATCGACGTCAGGCCTCCGTTCGGGCCGCGGCCACCAGGGTCGGTGTCGCGTCCGGGAACGCGGTTGCTGGACGGTCGAGGTCGAGTTCGGGAGAACGAGCGGGGCGGGGAACAGCACGGGTTCGACGGCAGCGGGTCATCCTAGGAGGACCCTCCGGGTGGTTCGCTGTGGAGCAGTTGCGCCGCTGGCTCGTCGTGAGTCACGAAACGGGTCATGGTGAGCGTGGCATAACGAAGATTCGGGTAAAAGACTTCAGGTTCGAGAGTCGCTTGCCACGCCGCCACATCCACGAGCCGCGGCGACGGGGCGTGTACCGGCTAGCAACCGCGACCCGGAGGAACGGCGACCGTCGCCCGGACGGGACGGCAACCGCGACCCGGACGAGACGGCAGCCGCGACCCACGGCGCTTTTGCGTGCGCGGCGACTACGAGCGTGCCATGACCGACATCGGGGCGAAGGTCGAGGCGATGCGCGCGGACCTCCGCGAGCGCGACGGCGTCCTCGTCGCGTTCAGCGGTGGCGTGGATTCGAGCGTGGTCGCGGCCGTCGCCCACGACGCGCTCGGCGACGACGCCGTCGCCTGTACCGCCAAGAGCGAGACGCTTCCCGACGCCGAGCTCGACGACGCGGCACGGGTCGCCGACGAGATCGGTATCGAGCACGACGTCGTCGAGTTCAGCGAACTGGACTCGCCGGACTTCGTCGCGAACGACGGCGACCGCTGCTATCACTGCCGGACGATGCGCCTCGGGCGGATGTTCGAGCGCGCCAAGGAGCGCGGCATCGACGTCGTCTGCGACGGGACGAACGCGAGCGACGCCGACGGCGGCCACCGCCCCGGCCTGCAGGCCGTCGACGAACTCGACGCGTACTCGCCGCTGCTCGAACACGGCCTCGACAAGGACGACGTCCGAGCGGTCGCCGACGAGTACGACCTGTCGGTGGCGGACAAGCCGTCGATGGCGTGCCTCTCGTCGCGCATCCCGACCGGCATCGAGGTCACCGAGGAGCGCCTCTCCCGGGTCGAGCAAGCGGAGGCAGCGCTGCGCGAGTGGGGGTTCTCGCAGTTCCGCGTCCGCGACCACGACGGCCTCGCCCGCATCGAGGTCGCCCCCGACGAACTCGACGTCGCACTCGACCGCGACTTCGCCCAGGCCGTCCGCGAGCGCCTCACCGAGATCGGGTTCGAGCACGTCACGCTCGACCTCCACGGCTACCGCACCGGGAGCGTCAGCCCCGGGAGCGACGACGACGCCGCCACGAGCGAGGGAGCGGACGACGACGAGCCCGTGGTCGCGAACGTCTTCGAGCAGGAGTACCCGCAGTAGCGAGCGACGGTTCCCGCTCGCCCCCGAAACCTGCAGACAGAGCGTCCGGACGGCTCACTCGCGACCGCACCCAGAACACCGGTTCGTTCGGGACAACGTGTACAGATAGCGTCAGCTTGGGCGTGTGACCGTTTGAAAAATCGAGAGTGGTGTCTGTCGCCGTGAACGACAGTTCTGTCCCGGTATTACTGCCGGACGACGTTCGCCGCGCGAGGCCCCTTGGGCGAGGACTCGATGTCGAATTCGACCTCAGTACCTTCCGTGAGGTCTTCGCCGCCGACATCCTCCATGTGGAAGAACACGTCTTCGTCGTCGTCGAGGTCGCCGTCGTCAGTCGAAATGAAACCGTAGCCGCCTGTGTCGTTGAAGAAGTCAACCTTACCGTTTGCCATTACGAACATACAGAGGAGGGGCGTGTTTAGACGCTAGTAAGAGCGGCTAAATGTCTAACTTACTAGGAAGTGAAGCGGGAAGACGGGTTTGTGT